>CAVOJX010000007.1:0-396878 GCA_963696305.1 Bryobacterales bacterium
GCATTGTTTTCCGTATCTCGAGGCCGCGGCACGCGCGGACCCAGATGCCGGCCTGACCCTCGCGGCCTTGGCGTGGGCCTACGCGCTCACGGACCGTGTCCCTGACGCCGTAGGCACCGCGCGGGTCTCGGCTGCCAAAGCCGAGGGCAAACCGTTGGTGTTCATGATCGCCGGCCAGGCAATGCTGCAGGCCGGTCAGGCCGCGGACGCGGACACCTACCTGACGAGAGCGATCGAGTTGTCACCGAACGATCCGCGGAGCATGAAGTTGCTGGGCGACGCGAAGCTCGCGCTGGGTCGGCGGGCGGACGCGATTGCCCTGTATCGACAGGCCCTGGTGATCAGTCCCAACTTCGGCGCCGCGCGGCAGGCCTTGGACCACGCGACAGGAGCCACCGGTGGTGAGAGTGGCGCGCGCGGACGGGGAGGTTCGTAGGGCATGCGACGGTGGATCGCCTGGACTTGGGTCGCGCTGGTTGTAGGACTCTGCGCGGCATACGGGCCGGCGCTGAGCTCTCCCTTTCAATTCGACGACTACGGCGCGATTCGCGACACGACCATCCGACGTCTGTGGCCGCCGACGGTCGCGCTGCACCCGGCCCCGCAACGGCCGATCTCGGGCGGCCCGTGGTGAATTACACGTTGGCGATCAACTACGCGATCAATCGAGCGTTGGGGGTTTCGCAGCGGCTCGACGCCAACGACCCGCACGAGACCGTGGGCTACCACGTGTTGAACCTGCTGCTCCACTTGGCATGCGCCGGCCTCCTGTTTTGGGTGCTGCGGCGGACGCTCCGGAGCCAGCGGTTCGACGAGCACTGGGCCTCGATCGCAGACCCGGCGTCGCTGCTCGTTGCGGGCATCTGGCTGCTGCATCCCATTCAGAGCGAGGCGATTCTGTACGTGGTGCAGCGCACGGAGATCATCGTGTCCGCGTGCTACGTGGCGACATTATACGCGTCGATTCGCGCCTGGGATGCGGGCAGCGCACGCGGTCGCCGCGGCTGGTACGCGGCCTCGGTGCTGGCCTGCCTGCTGGGGATGGGCAGCAAGGAGGTCATGATTTCCGCGCCGCTGGCCGTCGTGCTCTACGACCGGGCCTTTCGATGGACGTCCTGGAAGCAGATCATCACCGGGGGCCGCGCGTGGTTCTACCTCGTCCTATGCGCCACGACGGCGTGGCTGATTGCGTTGATTGGGGAGGGCCGCGTAACGCGACCGTCGGCTTCGGCCTGGGACTGCCTTGGTATGCGTACTTGTACAGTCAAGCATGGGCGATCGCGCATTACATTCGACTCTTCTTTTGGCCCAACCGGCTGAGTCTGGACTACGGGCGCGCGCCGATCACCGGCCTGCGTGGGTGCCCGGACTCGTGCTCCTCGTCGCGTTTGGGACTGCGACCGTGTGGGCGTGGACGCGGATGGCGCGATGGGGGTGGTTTGCGTTTGTGGGCACGTGGTTTTTCATGCTGCTGGCGCCGTCGTCGAGCGTGGTCCCCATCGTCACGGAGATCGCAGCCGAGCGTCGGATTTATCTGGCGTTGGTGTCGGTCATCATTGCTCACGGTCGTTGGAGGGGACCTGCTCTGGCGGCGCCTATCGCGCAGCCGAACGGGGCCGCCCGTCCGTTCGGTCGCCTGGAAGGCCGCCGCGGCATCGGCGTTGGGGTTATGTCTTGTGGGGGCGACCTACGCCCGCGGACAGACCTATCATGACAAGATGTCGATCTGGCGCGACGTCGTCGCCAAGCAACCGGACGATCCCAGAGGCTACGAGAACCTCGCGGTGCAGTTGCTGGATCAGCGGCCGCCCCAGGAGCAAGAGGCGGCGACGCTGCTTCGGCAGTCGATCGCCCTGGACTCATGTATCCCAACACGTGGGATCGGCTGGCCGCGATCGACGTGCGCCAAGGTCGCCTCCAAGAGGCCAAGGCGCTCCTCGACCATTCGCTCACGATCCAGCCCAACTATCCGCGCACGCTCCAAGGGATGGGGACCCTGCTCATGACGGCCGGCAACGCCGCGGCGGCAATTCCCTACTACCAGCGCGCCATCGCCGAAACCGGGCGTGAGGGCGCCGACGACCAGTATTTCGTCGACCTGGCAACCGCATACATGACCACCGGCGACGTCGACAGCGCGATTGCGAATTTCGGCCGTGCCCTGCGCCTCAATCCCAACCGCGTCGACGTGCTGGACTACCTCGGCGCCCTGCTCACCGAACGCGGTCAGCCGGCCGCGGCGATCCCGTACCTCCAGGACGCTGCGCGCCAGCAGCCCGATCTGGCTTGGGGTCGGCGTTGTTAGAGCTTGGCCGACGCCGAGAGCGGGCGGCCGCAAGATGCGGCTGAGGCGGCGCATGTGGCAGCCGCGCACGCCACCGGCGACGTGCGCGTCTATCTCTTTGCGGGCCGGGCGATGCTGGAAGCGCACCGGCCCGCGGAGGCGGAGCAATACTTGACGCAGGGCGCCGCGATGGACGCGCAAGATCCGGAGATCATGAGCGAGCTTGGCGAGGCCAAGGCGGCGCTCGGCAAGCGCGACGAGGCCATCGCGCTGCTGCGGCGAGCGCTGGTTCTGGCGCCGAGTTATGCGCCCGCGCGGCAAGCCCTCGACCGCCTCGGGGTGGGCAAATGAGCACGTCACCGGCAGGCAGGTCCCTGCCCCAGCACACCGACGTGCGCAGAGTGGAGCACATCGGGCATCGCGGCGCTCCGCGCGACCGGATCGAGAACACGATTCCATCGTTCGAGCGCGCCATCGAGCTGGGCGCCGACGCTGTGGAACTGGACGTTCACGTGACCAGTGATGGGGTGCCAGTTGTACACCACGATCCTACGCTGGGGCGCCGCATACAACCGCGCGCGATGCGCGGGCGCGCGATACGTGAGTCGACGGCGGCGGAAATCGCGGGCGTCGATCTCGGTGAGGGCATTGCGCCCCCGACGCTCGACCGTGTGCTGGCGGCGATCGGGTCGCGCGCCCGTGTGTACGTGGAGATCAAGTCGGGCGCGGAGGAACGCGTTGCGGCTGTCATCCGCGCCTCGGCCGCCGTCTGCGCCGTGCACAGCTTCGATCATGAGGCAATTCAACGGTTGGCGGCGATCGCCCCAGACATTCCGCGCGGCATTCTGGTCAATCGCGATCCCAAGGACACGGTGAAGATGATGCGGGCCGCCCAAGCGCGAGACATATGGCCCGCCTGGCGCCTGATCGACACCGACCTCGTGAGCGCGGTACATGACGAAGGTGGGCGCGTGATCGCCTGGACCGTGAACGGCATTCGAGCGGCTCGGCCGACTGGTGGGTCTCGGCGTCGACGGACTCTGCACCAACGACCTCGTGATGCTGAGCACGCTCGATGAGTGAGCGGGCCGTGCTGGTGGTCCCGTGTTACAACGAAGCCGTGCGGTTCGACGTCGACACGTTCGTGGCGTTCGTCCGCTCGCACCCGGGCGTGCGGTTGATCTTTGTGAACGACGGAAGCAGAGACGAGACGCTTGCCGTACTGCAGCGGACACAAGCCTTGGCTCCCGACCGCGTTGAGGTCATCGATCTGCACGCCAACGTTGGAAAAGCGGAGGCGGTGCGGCGCGGCATGCTCAGCGCTCTAACGGGCGACGTCGAGTACGTGGGATTTTGGGACGCGGACTTGGCGACGCCGCTGGAGGAGTTCTCAGCGTTCGTCGAGCGATTGGATCGTCACCCCGCGCTCGCCATGGTCTTTGGATCCCGCGTGCGACTCCTCGGTCGCGTGATCGAGCGCAACGCAGGGCGCCATTACTCGGGCCGAGTGTTCGCGACCGCTGCCTCGCTGGTGCTCAACCTGCCTGTGTACGACACGCAGTGTGGCGCAAAGCTCTTTCGGGTATCGCCACGCTTGCGCGGCGTGTTCGACAGCCGTTTTTGTCGCGCTGGATACTCGACGTGGAGATCATCGCGCGATTTGGCGCGGCCGGATCGTCACAGGATCCGCTGGGCCTGGAGGATGTCGTGTACGAGCACCCGCTGCTCGAATGGCGCGACATCACGGGGTCAAAGCGAAAGGCGCGTGACGTCGTGCGTGCGGCGTTCGACCTCGCGCGTATTCGGTGGACCTATCGCCGTGGGCGAAAGTCGTAGATGAAATACGTATTGCCGTGCCGATAGTTGTTCCTCCGATGACAACGAAGATTCCATCACCGGCCGCTGGCGCACAAGACGAAAGATCGACAGAAGCGGAGGCGAGCGTTTGCCCGTAGACTCTGCGTTGGTTCCACCAGAACGTCCCGACGTACTGATTAATTGAATTGCCGGCGAAACCAAGCTTTTCATACATCCACATCAGCCGCGCCGGAGCCAGTTGATAGCCGTGATTAGTATCGTAGTCGATGGCGGGAGCGTAGATACCCCGAGGACCGGGCGCAACCGGAACATCGGAAGGAATCACGGCTTCGAGGAAATCGAAGTAACAGTATCCATATTCGACAATTCCGGCAGGCGGAGCATCACCAACTTTCACAGTTAGAACAACCGTATGATTTCCAGCGGCAATTCGGCTGGCGATTTTGCGTCTGGTGGAGATTGCTTCTGGAATGGATACGGGAACAGTGGCAACGCCGGTTGGAAAGGAAACCAACATGGTGTTGAGATCGGGCTGCGCGGCTCCATCAACGCTTATGCCGAAAATGCCCCGATCTGAGTGGAGCGAGGTTCCCAGCCAAAGATCATGTTCCTGCGAGCACGAATATTGCACGGTAATCATGTCGCCAACCTGCCTGCTCACTTGCGCAAATCCTTTCGAGAACCAGCCAGCGTCGGTCAAACTCCAACCGCTCCCTTGAAAAACGACTCGCGCATCCGATTCTTCGACGCGCACGCTACCTGGTCCAGCAACATGCAACGGGCTGACTCTGTTTGGATCCGCCGAGATGGTCCAGTTTGTGAAAACTGCGTCTGCCTGCGTGTCTGAATATGCGGCAGAGTCTGTCAGTTTCGGTGCAAAGGTTAGCCAAGCCTGACGCAGTTGGTCAATCCCCAATGCGGTGAAGTCCACATTGACATGAAACGTCACATCGGAATTTCCACCAGAGAGCCGAATCGGATTTTGAATCGCTCCACTTACCTGAATGTTCTCTCGCCTGGTATTCGTCGCCACCCAATAGAAGCGAAGCATATTGCCGTCGGATCCTGGCCGCGACGCGGTGATTTTAATGTTCGCTCCACTCGACGTCGCGCTGAGTCCATATACGTTGCTGCTGTAGGAGCAGGCGTTGATATTGCCGCGAGTGCTGCCGCCACCGTCGGTGCGCTATCGTCTCCTCTCATCGTGTAGCTATAGGCATAGTTTTCCCACCAGAGCGTTAGTACGTCGCCCGCGATCGGACCGTTTGTCGCCACACTGATCGTCGCGGATGCAGCCGTATGCGAACCACTTCTGACACTCGTAGGAATAGCGTTGGCCAAAGTATTTGTGCTGGTCCCGCCTATCGCCGTCTGAGTATTCGCGTACGAAATATCGACGCGTCCGGCGGTACCGTCCATGCGAATGAAATTCAGAAACGGGAAATCGATTGCTGGATACTTCGGAGTATCTAGCGCGGCCAAGCCAGTGAACTGAACATCGAAGTCCAATACCAGACCTTTCAGATTGCCATCAGGCAAAGGCTTGATACGAGGGTGATTATAGAAGTCGTCGACATCAAACAGCACAAGCACCCAAAAAGCAGCAGGATCGCGAAATACTCCCGATATTGTGAAGCCTGTCGCAGATGCCGAATGCATGGATGCGGGCGAGTCGATACCACTGAAGCCACGCAAGTACATGGATCGATTGGGCTGAAGTTTGTAAATCCGCTCGCTCACGGCTAGAAGGCAGAGCACGTTTATGCTCTGCCTTCTAGTCGGACTATTTCTGCGGCTGCATTACCTACGATGATGACAATTGCAAGAAACTTCTGGAAGTATCGTCTTCTGCTGTTACTTGCCCAAAGGGTTGGGAACGGTTTGGCGGAAGAGAGCCCTAATTGATTTGCCGCTTAGGCACAAGTGAATGTTTAGCGAGAGGCCGAATCACCAGAGTGCAGGTCTGCGAAGCGTTCCAGACTTTGGACTAAAGTCCGCTTGGATGACAGGGCGTGCAGGTGTTCCACCATCGTTGTTGTGTTGAGAACAACCATGGCTGTCCGGCTGGAATCGTCGATATGCTTTTCGACCTTCAGGCCGTTGACTTTTCGCCACTGTTGGGAGGCCTCGGCATAGCTGGAGACGATTTCAGTGATGGCGACAAAGGAGTTGGATGACCAGCGGCAAAGCGTAGTTGCTTCCGGTAGTCTTTGGGCCAACTGTTGAGCGACGGACTGGATGAGAGCGTCTACCACTGCCTGACCAAAGCGGCCTTTCAGGCCGCCGAACCTGGTCACGCTTACCATTCCCACCATGCACGGGGTTTTGGTGGAGATTCGCTCGTCCAGCAGTTTTTCAGCATAGGCGCGATTAGGCAGGCCGGTTACTTTATCTAAAGGCTTTTCGAGCATCGCTACCTGCTGCTGGCCGACTGGAGATGAAGCAACGAATGACTTCAAATAGCTCAAATGCTCTTCCGTGTGCGCCTGCAAAGTTTCACTTTGCTCACGGATCATTTTCAAACAAACGCCAAGCTTTGACCGCAGCTTGGTGGCATCTGTACTGGCGGTCACTTCTTCCAGATTCTTCTCGATAACACCGAGTTGGTGAACGGCAGCCGTGCTTGATTTGCTGACGTGGCTGATGGTCTCCACCATCATGCGCATCGCTTGCGAAAGTTCTGTCGCATGAGCGCGATAGTCAGCCTGTATACCACTATTATGTTCCGCCACAGTCTCGATGACGGCGTCTACGACGGCGCGGGCATCGGTGGTGGTTTTCAGACGATCGATTTCATGGCTGATTCTGGACTGGAAGCGCACTAGTTCATCAGCACTGTCGTCAATTGCGTGCTTGCTGATGCCTTCCATTAAAACGGCCAATAAGTTTTCAGAAGCAGGCAATTTGCCCGACGACTCACCGCGAATTCCATCCAACGTTATTACGCCCACAGAGTATGCGCTCCCTTATTCTTTGCTTCCGCTAACAAGAGACTCTTCGGCGTGAGCAGCGGCTAAATACATAGTATTTTCATCAGGCAGAACCCTAGCATGCGGAGAATTCTGGAGGACAAGCTGGAGCCACTATTGCGACTGCAAACAAACGGAATACGGCAGCGAGGTTGGCAAAACCATCCGCATTGGCCTACAGCAAGATCGAGCAGTAGCCGAATAGAAGATAGAAAAGCATTTGTCTATCCGGCTCAAGGCAATCAAGAGGTGAATGTAGCTGTACCTATGAAAGATCAAAGTCGCACTCCGGCCACTCTGGAAGACTCGCCAAACGAAACGGGGCCTGCCAGGTTCCATTCGGCCACACCCCGCCAGTCAGTGGGCTTGGTGGAACCTGTGTACGTTCAGCGTTTTGTCAAAGTCGAAGCGTCTCTGCAAGATTCGCTCAGCAACCAGAGAATTGAGGAACAGCCTACATCAGAAGAAGATTTACTTCAATTTTTCCTTGCAGTTGAATCCTCGCGCCAGGAAATGGAAACTTACACTCGCTACCTGGACACAGTGGTCCAGCAAAACTCAAAGGCGCGTTTGGAGGCGGAAGCGACAGCCCGCATAAAGAGCGATTTCCTGGCCACCATGAGTCATGAAATGCGCACGCCGCTGAACGGCATTATCGGCATGACGGCTGTCCTGCTTTCCGTCAGTTGGGCGATTTAGAACGCGACTACGTAGAGACGATTCGGCAGGCGGGAGAAGCATTGCGTGCGATTGTGGACGACGTGCTGGATCTTTCAAAGATCGAAGCAGGGAAACTGCGCCTGGAAAGGGTGAATTTCGAATTGGCGAGGTTGGTAACAGACACCTTACAAATTGTTCAAGGTGTGGCGGCACAAAAGCCCCTAAAGTTTGTAATCAAGCACGATCCACGATTGCCTAAATGGATACGCGGGGATATGACGCGAATCCGGCAAATTCTGCTAAACCTTTTGAGTAACGCTATCAAGTTTACTGATGCGGGGACGATTGAGATTCGAACACGAGTTCAGTTCTTGGATCAGGAAGAATGCGAACTTTTTTTTCGGTCAAAGACGAAGGCATTGGTATCACCGACGAACAGCAACGGCGCCTGTTCAAACCGTTTAATCAAGCAGACGACTCAACCGCCCGCAAATATGGTGGAACGGGTCTGGGTTTAGCCATTTGCAAGCGCCTGGCCGAATTGATGGGCGGACAAATTGGCGTCAGCAGCCGTTACGGTGAAGGTTCGCTTTTCTGGTTTTCAGTAAGGGTGGAGGCAATTGCGGGACCGGTCAACGTGCATCAACCGGCGGCGCAGGCTCTGGAAGCCGAAGGTGACCGGAAACTGGCTCGAATTCTCTTGGTGGAAGACAACAAGATTAACCAAAAAGTGGCCCAATTGATGTTAAAGAACCTGGGGTACACAACAGATGTGGTCAACAATGGCTCGGAAGCTTTGCTGGCAATGGATTGTGCCCATTACGACGTTGTGCTGATGGACTGCATGATGCCCGAAATGAATGGATTCGAAGCGACGAAACGGCTACGAGAGATGGGCGGCCACAGTGGCACAGTACCGGTAATCGCCATGACTGCAAGTGCGTTTGATGACGATAGAGTGGCTTGTCTAGCGGCTGGAATGAACGATTTTCTGTCTAAGCCTGTCAGCGAAGCGGAGTTGCACGATAAATTGAGTTTTTGGCTGTCTCAGAATAGGATTGTGGCGGGGGCGGATTAGACGCGCTGGACGGTTAGCCGCCATTGTTTGGCCTTATTCTTTTGCCATTAACTCTCTAAGGCTGGCTTGTTGCTTGCCCGAGGAATCGAAGTTGCCTGGCGCAAGCCAGCGATCAAAAGCACTTCGGACGATCGGCCATTCGGAATCTAGAATTGAGAACCAGGCGGTATCACGATTACGGCCTTTGACGATGAGGTGCTGGCGGAAGATGCCCTCGAACCGAAATCCAGTGCGTTCGGCCGCTTGGCGGGATTTGGCATTCAGGGCGTTGCACTTCCATTCATATCTTCGGTAGCCCAGCACTTCAAACGCATGGCGCGCGAGGAGGAATAGCGCTTCCGTTGCTCCGCGAGTCCGCTGCAGCGCCGGAGAAAACAGCAGATGTCCCACTTCAATGACGCCTTGATCGGGTCGAACATTTAGATAAGCCGCGCGGCCGACCGTCAGATCTGTTTTCTGATCGACAATGGCGTAGAAGACAGGATCGGAACCGGAGTGACGCTTCAGAGCTGTGTCGAAACTCGCTCGATCGGCGAACGGACCCTCCGACATGTATTGCCAAAGCTCCGCGTGCTGCGCGCCGCCCGAGACCTGCCAGAGAGCGTCGCCATGTGTTTGCGAATCAAAGGGCTCCAGTCGGACGCTGTCTCCGCTTAGTGCAGTTGCATCGGGAAAACGCGCCTGAGCGGATGTGACACGTACTCCGATAGGCAAACCGGTTGTTGGATCAGGTTCGGCTCTTTCTAAGATGATTCGGTCCATCGTTCTGTAATTTCTTCCTTCCAACTTCCGCTAACCGGCGCTGCCATGACGCGCTCAAATAAGGCCTGATCCTGGCTTTCCCGCTTGTATAAGCGAACCACGTCGTCGACCGACACCTGCAATGGATGCCGGTGCAAAACAAGGATCTCATCACCGGCGCTCAGTTCGCCGGATTCTTCGACGGCGAAATAAATGCCGCTGCGTCCGCTCTGCCAGAAGCGCTTGACCATATCCGGCCGGTCAAAACGTAAGGCCAGTTTGAAGCATGGCATGCGCGGTTGTGTGACGCGTAATTTGGCGGTACCGGCTTGAAGAATATCGCCAATAAAGATCTCGGTTTCCAGCAGTCCTTCCACGGTCAGGTTTTCGCCAAACGAACCTAGGCTGAGGGCGGGTTCGTGCAATTCGTCTTGCCAATATGCGTAATGTTCCAGAGCGTAGGCGTAAACAGCCTTGCTTGGTCCACCATGGACTTTCAGATCGGATTGCCGGTCACCCTCGATATTGTGGGGAACAACACGACGGCGACCTTCGACAGGTTCTTTGAAGATGGAAGTCAGCACGTTCCCACGCGGCATTTCAACGACGCGCGGCTGGCCCACATTCAAAGAAGCCAACTTCATATAGGCGAGTTCTTCCAGCGCTAGGGCTGCAACTCTTTCAGTTTCGCAACCAAACCAATTTCGCCTTCGGGACGCAGCAGCGGAAACAGGATGACGTCGCGAATACTCTTCAGGTCAGTCATTAACATGGTAAGACGGTCGATGCCAATGCCCTCGCCGCCGGCTGGGGGCATGCCGTAACAAAGGGCGCGGATGTAGTCTTCGTCCATAAGATGCGCTTCTTCGTCGCCTCCTTCTTTTCGCGCCAACTGCTGTTCGAATCGGCGACGCTGTTCTTGCGGATCATTCAATTCCGTGAAGGCATTGGCGATTTCCATACCGGCAGCGTAGAACTCAAAGCGTTCGACGAAGTCAGGCTCATCGCGTTTGTTCTTGGAGAGCGGCGAAACCTCCACGGGAAAATCATAAATGATAGTAGGTTGAATTAATTCCTCTTCGGCGTGGCGTTCAAATAGTGCAACCAGGGCAGCGCCAGGCGATTGTTCGCGGCCGTGAGCCATCAGCCAGTCTGGATTCTTGACATCATCGAGACTGGGCTTTCCATCGCCTTTCCAGAATTCGACCAGGGCTTCACGCATAGAGAACTCGCGAATGTTTTCGAAATCGATTTCGTGACCTTGATAGGTGATTTTTGTCGAACCGGTGGCTTCGATGGCGACCGTCTTCAGCAAGTCTTTGGTCAGAGCAATCATGCCACGATAATCGGTGAATGCCTGATAGAACTCAAGCATAGTGAACTCAGGATTGTGACGGGTAGAAATGCCTTCATTTCGGAAATTCCGGTTAATTTCATAGACGCGTTCGATGCCGCCGACGACCAGTCGCTTCAAGTACAGTTCGGGGGCGATACGGAGATACAGATCGATATCGAGCGCGTTGTGATGCGTCACGAAGGGCCGGGCCGTTGCGCCGCCGTAGAGCGACTGCATCATGGGCGTTTCCACTTCCAGAAAACCTCGGGCGTCGAGCTCGCGACGCAGGGCTTTGATGATCTTCGTTCGGGTGACAAAGACTTTGCGTACATCGGGATTCGCAATTAGATCCAAATAGCGCTGGCGATAGCGAGTCTCCACATCTTCCAGGCCGTGCCACTTTTCAGGCATGGAGAGCATGATCTTGGAAAGGAATGTCAGATCCTCCACGTGGATGCTTAGCTCGCCGGTTTTGGTGCGAAAGAGATAGCCGCTAACGCCGATAATGTCGCCCAGATCGAGCAATTCATAGAGTTTGTACGCGGTTTCGCTGACTGCGTCTTTGCGGACGTAGACTTGCAGACGTTCGCCGTTTTGAGCCAAGTGCATAAAACCTGCCTTGCCCATACGACGAACCGTTTGAATCCGTCCCGCGATTTTAACTTGGACACGGTCGGCCAATTCCTCGGCGGTGCGCTGGCCGTATGCAGCGATTATTTGCGGGATGTTGTGGGAAAACTCGTAGGCCTGCCCGTAGGGATCAAAACCTAAATCACGTATCTGTGCCAGGCGCGCATGGCGCTGCTGCAACATGTCATCTTCTAAAGCCAACGAAGCTCCTCAAAACAATGGGTGAATCTTTCATTGTAGAAGGAAGGATGGATTTGAATGAACTTAACCGCTCGATGATTTACAATCCGAGAGATGAAACGGGGACATTTACTTCTAGCAATCTGCTGCCTCGGAGCGTGGGCGGCGGACAAAAACGAGGTGGTGTTGGAGAAGAGGGTGGAGGCCGACTGGGGGTCACTAACATCCGGCTATCTTTCTGACGCAATCGAAGTCGAGTTGACTGTTCTGCCGTCCGGCGAGCCATACTCGGTCAAGGCAAAAGGCAGTTTGCCGGACCCGGCAGCTCACGCGCTAATGCAGTGGCGTTTTAGACCCAGAACCAACGCGTTTTCTGTGTCTGTTAGAGTTCCCGTTCGTACGCCGCTGGATATATATTCGGATTGGTCGCAGATGCCCTCGACATCGGCTCCCGCACTGAGGGGAGCCATCAGCGATGGTGCAAAACTCGACGCCAAAGGCGCGGAACTCCTATCGTCCCAATTGTCGGACGATGAGCAGAAAGCAAATTTGCGAACCAAACTGCTCGTCTACTACGCGTTGAACGGAGCAACGACCGGAGAGACGGCGCGCAAAAATCGGCTGGATTTAGTTACCTGGCTGATTCGCACGTTTCCGCAAGACAAGATTCTGACGACTCCATACGCCATGATCAACGCTTCTGGCGAGCCATTAGCGGACAAAGAAGGCAACGCTGCGCTTAAAAAGGAATGGCTGGACGCGGTGCAAAAGCACCCGGATGATACCGAGGTGGCGGCTGGTGCGGCGGCGTTCTTGCGGGTGACTGATCCTGAGGAAGCATGGAAGATTATGAGTTCCTATAAAGATTGGAGTCATCGCAGTAACTGGCTGGGGAGCATTTTCGCATATGGCGGTTTGGGCGTAAATGCAGTCGCGCTGGAGAATGGCGGTGCGCTGTCCAGCTCGGATACTAAGCTCCCGGAAGATCCATTTGCTGCCCGAGCGCGTCAGATTCTACTCAGCTCCGCCGATCTGAAGGTTGTCTTGAGCGGTGTGGCGAGCACGATCGATCTGGAGCATGACTTGGCTGGTCGCAGCGCCTCGCCCGCCGGATATGCAGAATACTGCGAGGCATTGGTAAAACACGCGCGTGAACTTTATCCAGCAACATCACTGTCTTGCACCGGCGACCGGCCGTCTCCTCGCGAGAACTCTGCCCCGCGGATTGTGCGGGTTGGCGGGAATGTGGCCGAAGCGAACTTGATCAGAAAGGTTTCGCCGGAATACCCTCAGACTGCGAAAGATCGTCGAGTTCAAGGCACAGTAGAGTTCGTGGCCATGATCGGCGAAGATGGAAAAATTCGCTCTTTAGATCTGGTCTCCGGGCCGTTCTTGCTCTATGATTCGGCGCGCGATGCGGTTATTCAATGGCAATATCGTCCGACACTTTTGAATGGGAAACCCGTGTCGGTTGTGACTGCGATTATAGTCAACTATACGCTGTCACGTTAGTCGGTGGTTACGGAACGAACGGCGAAGGCGTGGCGAAGTGAGATCTGTTGAGGTGTAGAGATTAGGAATTGATCGTTGATGGGTAGCTAAGGCAGGGCTCAGAGAGCAGGTTTCAGGTGTCACCTGCCAAAGAGCAATGGTTGGGGAGGTTAATTGGTAGCTGAAATAGCAAACTCGGAGGTGCGAACGAGGTTTTTGTTGGAGTTGGGACGGAGTTGTGGTGTCAGTGGGGTCAGCCTGAATTAGAGGGACGAGTTAGAGTTCGTCTTCTGTGGGTGGCGTGAAGCCTAACGAGATGGCTTGTTTCTTCATGTCGTCTAGATGCTCTTGCCAGGTTGGTTCTTTTTGGTTGTTTTTCTTTTTGAAAGCTTTGAGGCGTTCTTCGAGAAGAGCTAGTTTGGCGGCTCGGTCGAGTTCGGCTTGACGGGCTTTGCGGTGGTCTTCGACGGCTTTCTTGGCTTGATTGAATAAGTTGGCTTTGGCGGTTTGATAGCGCTGGAAGCGGCCGAAGGTGCGCTGTTGCAGTTCGGTCCATTGGCTGGCGTTGGGGTTGGCGTCGTAGAGGTCGGCTTCGACTTCGGTGAGGGCGTTGGTGGCGCGCTGGTAGAGCCAGTCGGCTTTGATGAGTTTTTCGATGAGGTTTTTTTCGCCTTCGTCTTTGGGTTTGTAGGTGGTGAACCAAGTGGTTTGGAGAGCTTTGTAGTCTTCTACAGACTCGTGTTCGAGGATGAGGGTGTCGGCACAGCAGCCGTGTTTTGTGGCGTTGCGGGCGGAGCGGTCACGACCTTCGAGCGTGGCGGGTGCTGGGGGTTCGGTTGGTTCTAGAGTTGGTGGCGTGAGCTCTTCCATGGCTCCTGGCATGAGTTCTCCGATCATCGAGATGGCATCGCGGATGGCGTCCGGTAGCAGGGACGCGGATTGCGCGGTTTTGTTGCGCGCGTCTAGGTAGGCTTGTTTGCGGGCGAGGCGCTCGGCTTCGCGGCGTTCGGATCGTTTCGACATATTAGTAGCTCCTTGGCGTTGGTTTGAAAATACAAAAGCTCGCCGCGATCGCACGATGGAACGTGCGTAGCCTGCGAGCCCATTTGCACGCTACCACGCCGCGGGCAAATTCCGAACTTTGTCAGGTGAGGTTTGACGGAGTTGGGGGCTTGTAGGTGCTTGAGGGGATTGGGGTTAAAAAATATTTTCGGTTTTTTTGAACTTTTGTGACTGCATTTTCATTTGGCTTTGCGGTTCGGTCGGGCATTAGCGGTTGAGCAGGAGTTGCCGGCGGTGCGTGTGACACGGATGGAACGGCTCTTGAGAATGTGCCATTGGCGTCTTGTTGAATTTCGGAATCCTTGGGGAGTTTCCCAGGTCTCTATTCGCGTTGCTCACGGGCGATTAAGACTAGGCCTTCAGGATCTCCGTCTAACGAATCACGCCGCCGAGTGCGGCTCAGAAGAAGGGATTGCCAGTTTAGGATGGGTTCGCAAGATAGCAAGAATCCTGGCCGCTTGACCCAAAAGGGTCAACGGTCGGATTGGTTTTCAGTTTCCGCAAGGGTGTTTATCAGGACTAATCCACTAGACGTGCAAATCAAAGTAATTTAAGCGTGTGCTCACCTTCGCAAAAAAAAAAGCAAAAGCGAGGCGCGCCTTAAAGCCGACTAGCTGATTTCGACGGCTGGATAGGCTTCCACGTACTCTTCGCCTTCGGAACCAAGGTAAGCAACCGTTCGGGCGGCGAAGTCTATGTCGTAACGAACTACGCCAGCGCGCCATGATGCCGTTAGGAATTCAGGAAATGTGCTCTCACCTGCTTGATCGATTCGCAGGGCTTTGATCAATGCCTCCTGATCGAATGCGGGCACATCAACTGTTCCGGTTATCAGTGGCTTACCCTGCATCACTACCGATCCGAAGTTAGTCAGAAATAGGCTCTGGCACGCCGGAAGAGACCAGACATTTCGCTTGATCCCGGCCCGCCGTAAACTTTCGGCTAGATAGGGGAATCCTCCCGCTTTGGGGCGGATGACTGCCGCCCTCTCCAGAGCCAAATTCAGGTTTTCAATTGCTTTGCTCATAAAGATGTTCTCTTTCTAGATTCGTCATCTGCTACTGGAGTGGGAGTATCATTCGATTGGCACTTCATGGATCTGATGATGACTGGCGATCTTGATCAGGAGACTACGAAGCAGACGCCGTTCCGCGGCATCGAGAAAAGCGAAGAATGCATCATCGTTACGATCTGCAAGGTGGGCCAGTTCCGGAACAACGCGCCGACCTGCTGCCGTCAACAAAACCAGTCGAGAACGATTGTCTTCGGGTTTACCTCTGGTCCTGATCCATCCCTTTGAATGGAGTTTGTCTACAACCTTAGAGATTGCTCCCCGGGTCATTATCAGCGCGTCGGCCAACTCTCCCGGACTTGCTTGTTCCCTGTCGTGCAACTCACGCAAGAGTACCCACTCACTAACGGATGTTTGCCTTTGCTGCAGGGAACGCGCAAAACTATTCGAAACAGCATTCGAAACTCTCCGGAGCCAATAGCCAATATGGCTTTCAAGCTCGGAAATTTGCAAGCGGCTCACGGTTTCCATGGAAACCATTATAGTTTCCATGGAAACGAGATGCAAGCGCTATTTTCGTCCACTTCGCGCCTGTCGGTAGACTTAGATCTCCCGCGATCAAACTGTCCCAAGGGCGTTTTTCAGTCCTAATCCTAGTCTGTCGATTTGCTAGCCGAGACGCGACTGACTGTTTCCTCTACCCTTACCGACCAGCTAGGATCATCGATTGGCTAAGTGATCTTTCGTTTCCACTTAAACCGCGTTTTGCGGCCAACTTCCGCCCAATTTCGGCACATCAGCGCTGCGACTTGAATGAAGACGCATCTGTGTCGCCAAAATTATCCTCCCGCTTCCTTCGAAGTTGCCGCAACAACTCCGGGACTACCCGCCAGTCCGGAAGATGAGCATCACTAAGAGGATCGTCGCGCCACTAGCGCAGAGGCCTATAATCCGCCGCTTCCCATCAGCAAAGCACGAGAGGACGAAAGTGACTACAGAAAGTACAGCCACAACCACGAAGAGATACACGAAGGCACCCGCGCGCCCCGAAAACAAACGGCCGATCATCCACTTTCGAAAACTGGCTTTCAAGCAGCAAAAAGCTTATGAGTGTGGCGGCCAAGATCACTGCCGAAGCAACTGCGCCGACAACGCCAGCTATTGAACGGGGAATCTGAATATTCTTTACTGACTCCACTGCTTCTTTATACGCCAAGGGGTCACGCCAGTCATCAACAGGCACTCTTGTTGACATCAGATTCCCCCAAAAACTGTCCGGTAACTGTGTCTATCGTGCATGATTTTTGGCGGATGCCTGAGACTTGGATGCAGCTGTCCGAAAGACTTCATTCTGCGACGCTCATTGCCGTCGCAGCGGTTATGACACTGCCTTTGTGCGAATAGATCGTGAAATTCGGCAAAGGGTAGAGTAGAGCGCCGCGCCAAATGAAAGTAGCTCGCCGGGCAAAATTGCATCGATATCAAGCGCCTGCCAACCCTAGCAAAAAGCCACTCTGGCGCGACGCTAAGCGTATTCGTCCCCATATGTCGGCAAGGGTCCGCTGATCAGGAAGTTTTGTTCTTACCGGGCCGTTAACTTTAGAGCGCGCCACCCGGCAAAGTACCACTTAATAGCCTCCTGCACGTTCTCACGGATATGTTGGTTGTTGGAAGAAAAGTCACCGTTTAAAGTTGGTTTGCGTCCATTGTTAAACAAATGTTTGAGGTCGCTTACTACGTTTTGCAGAAAGAGGATTATCTCTCCAAGGGCAGTACGATTCGTTTGGGGAAACAACTGGTCGCTAGCCTGCAAATCACTCATCAACCGATGGCCGTATACGTTGTGCCTGATAGGTTCGTAGACTTCTTCAAAAAACTTCGCGTGAGGCTTTAGCGCATCCTTCATAAATCTGAGATCATCAGACGAAGCTGGCTCCCAAGCAGCGGCCATGAAATTATCGAACCACCAAGGCTTCTCAGTCTCACCAGCAATCTTCCTCTTCGCGAGTGCAGCTTTGGAGAATATCTGTGTGTTTCGCATTGTGACTCGCAGTAGTGTGTGAATTCCTCTCGCCTTATCATTCTTCGACTCGAGGACTCTCCAGAGCGCCATAAAGAGTGCCGCTTGAGTGGCGCCGCGGTGAGCCTGACAGAATTCCGAATGGCTAGTCGCGGCGGTGGCACATAGAGTTTTGTCACGCTCCGACTTTAGCAGTACTACGAATCTGGAGCCGGGCAAAGCACGAACGGGCTTTAGCCTATATGGACTTGACCACAAGCAATGGTCATGTCTAGGTGCGCGTTCACGCCTTGATATGCACGCGCACCTGGCGTGACGTTAAACGCCTTCGGAATGAAAAGTCGGCTAGCATCCACGGATAACGGCCGTGGAGTAGTGTCCTGCCCACACGACCGATAGTTTCAGATGACTAGCGTCGGTCAGCCATGAATTCAGATGTCTTCTGTTTGCCCAAGATTTCGGCGTACATAGCGTCTGGCGCCAGATCGATTTCGCCGGGCCAAGTGACCGCGCCGTCGTCGATGAAAACTTCTCTGAAAAACTTCTCGTCCCGAAGTGGTTCTAGGGCACCGGTCAACTGTTCCGGCTGCAAACGGACAAGGCCTTCCAATCCATCTTTGAAGCGAACCAACAACGAGTAGCCGGTCTTGGGTAACACTTCGACAACGTCCCAATACATAAATCTGCTGTCCTCACGTCAACGGCTGAATCTTGGCAGGGACTGCGTTAGCGCGACAAAGCTCCCAGTCTTGCCGCAGTTCCTCCCTATGTATAATCGCCCACTCGCGAACCAGGTTCAGGGCACGGGTTGGCAGGCTCCCTTCGATTATTTCTAATGTATCGATCATGATCGTTGCTTCGAATTCGCCATATCTTGCGTGGAAGTGAGGCGGCGGATGATCGTTAAAGAACATCCTATATCAATATTCCATAGAATGAGCTTATAGTGGGCACAGCGAAGCTGACTCTAACACTAGCAGTATTCCTCCCCTGAGGTCGGCTTGGCAGCTGAATATTGGCGTCAGGCTTTTCGTGCTCACGGAGTCGAAGCCTTTCCTCGCAGTAACTCTATGCTTTTGCGAATCTCTTTAGGATCAAGGCCCAGCTTTGCGGCTGCGAAAGTGCTGTAAGCTGCAACCTCGCCGGGGCGGGGGTCATTTCTTAAAGGAGACAAAAAGCCAAAGTACTTCCTTGATGTGATTTCATCCATAAGCTTCGTCGATCGCGGTCTCCGGGTTGCTTCGTTGTTTGTAATGTCCTTCTCATAAGCTGCCCCATGGGATCGGTTGGCGGCGTGGCTCACTAAGGCAGTCCGTATGAACTGAAAAGCGTAAATCTTCGCCCGACTTCGATTGTACAGATGATCGACATCATAAGGAGCAGGGATCGCCGATTGGCCCAACTGATAGTACGAGTTGAGGAAGGACAAATAGTCTTCTCGATAATGATCGTTGCAGGTGCCCACCCACAAGGCCGCTGAGTCAAGCGAAGGACAGTCAATCACAAAGGCTAGTCCTTTGGCGCCAGAAAGAGGCATCACAGTCGTCTTGTGATCCCGCCGCAAATTCGATGGAACGCGAGCAACTTCGTCAATATCATTAACCGCCACGAATGGGGGGCATTGTGCGATTCGCGTTTCCGCCGCGAGCCCATCGTGCTCGCGACTAATGACAGCGATGATGTCAGGCAGCTTCGGCACATGTAATCCTTTGTCGGGCAATATCATAAGCGGTGCGAAATTCGCAGCCCAACGCGTGAAGACGCTCACCCTCATCGGTAATTGAGCATTTGTAGCCGCGACACTCTGACGTCCTCACTAAGTACCTGACAGCGATGAGCGGGTTCGCGTCAATAACTTCGGAAATGTGCTGGAATCCCACGGTGGATGCCACCAATACCCGTTCTGTAACGGGTCGGCTTGTATCCTGTGAACTTCCGCACAGGGCTTTCGAGGGAATTTGAATCGCGGTTGAAGAAACGGAAGGAACCCCTGGCTGCGTCGTTCGTCAACTGAAATTCGACGGTATATTGTGATTTCATGCCTGACAGGCTGAAAGGTAAAATCGCGGTGGTGGCCGGAGCGAGCCGTGGTTGCGGCCGTGGCATCGCTGTGGCGCTTGGTGAACAGTCGGCCACGGTGTACGTTACCGGGCGCTCGATCCGCGGCGGTCCGCTCCCGATCGATCAAATTTCCGGCACCATCGATGATACTGCGGCGGAGGTGACTCGACGGGGCGGCGTTGGGATTCCAGTGCAGATCGATCACACGGACGCAACACAGAACAAGAATCTCTTCGATCGTGTTCAAGCCGAACAAGGCCGCCTCGACATTCTCGCTTGTGCAGTGTGGGGTGGCAACGAGCGGTTCGTAGATCCGATATGGAAGCAGCCCTTTTGGAACTTGCCCGGCGAATTCTGGAACGACTTCATGGGCGCAGGTCCGCAAGCGTTCTGGCTGGCCGCCCGCGAGGCCGCAAGGCTTATGGTCCAACAGGGTTCCGGATTGATTGTCGCGATCAGTGAACCGATGATTGAAGCGGACAAGCTCAGTGGCAACGTGCAATTCGATCTATTCGAGCACCTCCCGCACTACGCTCTTAACCGCTTGGTCGTGAGTCTAGCTCCCGAATCTCGCGAAGCCGGCATAACGCTTCTGGGTCTGCTGCCGGGATCCATGAAAACCGAGCGTGTTGAGGTCCACATGCAGGACGAGGCGCTTCAGAAGCTCTACCGTTACGATCTCGCTGAGTCGCCGGAATACACGGGCCGCGCAGTCGTCGCAATGGCCTCCGATCCGAATGTGATTGCAAAGTCTGGTCAACTGGTTTTCGTGGGAGACGCTGCCAAGGAGTACGGATTTACCGACATCAACGGCCAGTATATTGAGAATTTCTATCGCGCCACGGGCCGGCTATGATCGACAGGTTTCGGGACAAAACTTCCACCAAATATCCGGCCTAAGTCCAGCCCAGTGGCAGCTCTACCGAAAGTGGACTATTTTTCGTAATGGTAAGTCGGCCAGAGTCCGGCGATATTCTGCTGGGAGAATTTGTCCTGTCGCAAGCGTGTCTCGGAGACGGTCGGCCCGATGCGATAGAAGTTGAATTTCCCTTCTATAGCGACCGAATTGAACGATGCCATGACCGGCCTCTACAAGGCCTTTGCTTCCTACCCGCAACCGGAACGGATCGAGGCGTGCCCTTGCGGGTGCACCGAACCGGGCGCGACCCAACCGCTCGTTGCTACCACTCTTCCGCAGTTGTCTCTTCACGATCTCGCAAGTTATTCCTTCAGCGCGATAACGACACAGGGAACGGTGGACGACTTCCGGTACCTCTTACCCCGTCTTTTTGAAGGCGTCACCGAGGAGGGTTTCGGTTACGACCCTGAAGTTTTGTCCGGAAAACTGCGCTATGCGAGGTGGATGACATGGCCCTCGCATGAGGTTCTCGCTGTTAGAAGCTACCTCCATGCGCTATGGCGTAATGCGTTGAAAAGCTTCCCCCTGCAATCGAGTATGCCGGCGTTTGCTGACATCGAGCAGGTGCTGGACTCCGTTGCGCAAACAGGCGAAGACCTGAGGTTGTATCTCGCGGCCTTGAGCAGTGTGGACCAAGAAAGTGCCGACAGACACCTAATCCAGTTTGTAACAATGCACGGTGCCGATTTCGATGATGGTCACACACTCGAACATGGATTCTGGCAAGAATCAAAGCAGGCCGCTGAGAGCCTGCGATCTTGGCTTCTTCAGCCCAGCACACTCGAGAGAGTCAGACGAGGCGCCCATTACCTGGCAGATGACGGCTTCGACCACCTGTTCGCACCTGCGCTCAGCATGCTTCAGCGTGAGGCTGGAGTGCCCTCTTCCTAATGTCACGCACTGTATGCGAATCGAAGTTGCCGATAAAGTGGCGTTATCCGAAACTGGAAACTGCCGCCCTCGTTGGGTAATGTCAGCCACCCAAAGTTGATTAACGGCGGTGGGAGTGAGTCGGCGAGCCAACTCAAAATCGTGCTTACCGTAGGGCGGCGTTTGCGAATGGCGAGCAAGTTATCCTTACAAAAAGCACGCTGATCGCAGGCAGGAGGCGCAGTGGAACGGAGCAATTTGCCCTTTCGGGCGTTACTTTCGGATAAGCACTTCGCGCAAATGATCGCGCGTGAGAAAGAACTTCACCGAATCAGCTTTTTTGAACAGGGTTTCAATGCTGCGATTATTGAAGAATTGGCAATGCTGTTGTGGTCCACGTGGCGCCATCACCAGCGTCTTCTTATCTTGAATTCGGTAGTTGTGGACAGGAATCTGCGTGATTTTGTCATCTGCGTTGAAGAAAGCCAAAATGAGGCCTCCTGGTTTTACCACCCGCAGCAACTGTTCGACGGTCTGCTCAATGACGGGCGAAACTAAGAACTGGAGCGCATCCCAAACCAGCACGCCATCGAAGTGGTCTTCCTGAAACGTTAAGGTTTGCTCGGTAAACCGCTGGGCGGAACTGGCGGCCTTTTGGCTGGTCACAAAATCCTCGCCAAAGCATTGCTGCATAGTGCCGATGATGTCGTCTGAGGAAATACGGTGGCCGGCGCCCGTAATAAATGTGATGTTGGCTTGGCTTGCACCAGACATATCCAACACCGACTGGTCCTCGCGCCCCTGCAAGGAGGCAAAAAACTGCTCGAGCCCGCTGCTTTGGCGGATCTGCGTCGGCGCTTCCTTGTGAGGATTATTGCCGAAGGAGAGTTTTGTAACTCCAAATCTCATAGGGGTAACAAATCGTTTCTCTACGGCAGAATTATGAGAGAGAAGGAAGCCGCCAATCAACAATGGCCGGTCCAGTCTGCGCTAAGTTATACCTTCCAGCAGCTTCCTTCCACTAACTCAAACGTGACCTATCGCCCGGTGCTGCTAGCCGGCGCAGATGCCGGAGCCGGTGCAGGTGTAGGCGCGGTTGCCGACGGTGCAGCCGAAGCTGCGGCTGCCGTGGTTGGCGCCGCGGCGCCTGCTGCTGCCTGTGCACCTCGCGCCGTTGCCCTGGAAATATCGATACTTCCCTTGAAATAAGCTCCGTCTTCTATTACGATGCGGCTGGTCTTAATATCCCCAACCAACTTGGCTTCCTTCTTAATGTCGATCTTGTCGGTTGCATCCACATTGCCCTGAATAGAGCCCTGAATGATAATCTCGCGCGCCTTCAATCCGGCTTGTACTCGAGCGTTAGGCCCGATGGTCAAGCGGTGCTCATGGCATTCAACCGTACCCTCGACTTCGCCGTCTATTGTCAAATCTTCGCGTGCAAAAATCTGGCCCTTAACGGTTACATTCTTTCCCAGCGCGGCGGATGTACCCGCGCCGGCGCTGCTGCTGCGCGTCGGGGTTGACTCCGACTCAAAACTCCTGCTAAGCGATGACATTGGTGTTGGTTCTCTCCTCGGTGGTTCGGCTGCCGGCACGGGCGTCGACGATGTCGGCACTACCGCCGGCTTGTCGGTTGGCCGCTGAGGGGGCATTTCGTCTTCTTTTCGTTTACTCCACATTAAAAAGGGGTCTCCTCGGGATTGCTCACATTCATGTTACTACTCCTCCGTTTCTGAAAGGAATAGCGGTTATTTTTAAATACAAACTATCGCAACTATTTCAGGGCAACCTAAGCCTTACCGTAGCGTCTGTGATAATACACAAAGTGTCGAAAGTTCGTGAAATCGAAGCGCGGTTGGAGCGCGTCGAGCAGCAATTAAGACTTTTCCAGCGCGTCAGCCGCTTGATGACTCGCGACCTAACCCTAGACGATGTCCTCAGAGAAATTGTGGCGTTAGTCAAGGATTTTCTCACCTGCGACTCTTGCCTTGTGTATTTAGTTGAGGATAACGAGCTTGTTCTGACTGCTTCCAGCGAACAGGATCAATCAAGCATCGGAAAAGTCCGACTGCGCTTGAATGAAGGTTTAACCGGATGGGTGGCGCGTGAACGAAGGCTACTAGCCATCTCTCGCGAAGCCTATAACGATAGCCGATTTAAATACTTCAAAGACCTGCCGCAGGATACTTTCGAGGCATTCCTTTCCGTGCCGATCATTTCTCAGAGCAAAGTTGTGGGCGTGATCAACGTGCAGCATCGGGAAGCGCATCCGCACACGGGCAGCGATATGGAAATGCTGAGTACCGTGGGCGAACAAATTGGCTGCTTGCTGGTGCTTTCCAAACAAAAAGATCGCGCGGTCACCCTCCGGTAAACCGCGCGACCGCTCACATGCACCCCTCCGCTACCAGCGCCAATCGCCGAATGGATTATGCGTGTGAAACTCCATGACGTCATGCCAAGTGCGGGCAATACCTATTTCGCCGGGTAGCCCTTGGACAGCTATAACGCATTCGCCCTCCTGCTGACGAACGGGTGCCCATCCCGGTTTTTTCGTATTGATGCCGTCTAAACCTGACTTCGGTGTTTTTAGATAACCCGCGGTGCCCGCACTGCCGCCGTGCTGGAATGGATCGTAGCCGTCGGGATACTGCACGAAGCGTTTGAAGAACGCGTTGAAATCGGCCTCGACCATCGCGTTATCCCCGCCCATGTAATTCTCGGGCATTTTCCTCATCGCCGTATTCATTCCGGGCGGCGCATAGCCACCACTAGGAAGCTTCTTTTGAATGAGCGCGACATCCAAATCTGAAATGAACGGGCGGCCCATATTGTCGGTAATGACGTACGCCTCGCCCACATCGACAAAATAAATCTCGTTGGCATGGCCGCTAATTTCGTCCATCTGCATGCCAGGCTTCAAGCGATACACTTTGCCGGCTGCCGATTGCCCTTTTTCCATGAACTGCACTTTGAAATTCGATGGCAGGTTTTCGGCCTTCATCAGATGGTCCAATGAATAAATGGTGTCGCGCCCATCCTTGCGCATTCCGGTCAAGCCTTCGTAAAACTTATTCTTCAAACCTTTCAACGACTTCGTCTTGATCCAGAGTGGTTTGCCAAGAATGGGAATGCGCATTCTTAGCCAGCGCAAGCGTGCGGAGTTGCAAGAACGGCAAACCACGTAGTAGCCACGATTCGCCAGCGCGCGGAAGGCTCGCATTTCGCCCTCCAGCATGCCAATACCTTCCAGATCGCTGGGATGTACTTCGTTTACCCAGTTCTCATTCTTAACCGCCGCGCCGACCGCCCCTCCGCCTTTGGTGTTCTCTTCGCCCTTGCCCTGTTGCTTACGACCTTCGGACTCCCACTCCTCCTTCGATTTCGATGTAAAGAGCCGGCTGACGCGCCCACGCTCCATGATCCAGTTGGCGCCCTTCGACAAAACATGCCCGAGCTTCATCATGGCGATGTCGTCCAGGATCTTCATGAGAATCTCAGCTAGCGATTTGCCCGCCGTGTTCATCTCATTCTTGGTCACGTTCGGTTTAGTACACGCGTATTGAATATCAGTAATGCGCGCCTTGTAGTACTCATATTCGAGGTGAAGCGAGGACCCCAGCAGCGCATACCCGATCACCGCGCGCAAAGCGTTTACCGCTAGCCCAACCGGTGCAAGAAAGAACAGCATTGTACCGGCGGCAATAGCCAGGTTCCCACCGCTAGCCAAGTTTCCGAACTCTTCTCTTGCTGTCCCTTGTAAATAATTCGCGCAGCAAATTTGAATAATCTCCTGCATGCGCTCCATGTAGGTCATCTCCGGATATTCCAGCTCGCGCCAGAAATACGTATAAATTTCCGGATAACCTGTGCCTTGGTCGAAGTTGGCAACTACCTTGCCTTTCACCTTGGCGCGAGCTGTGAAAGTCATCGAAAGCAGTGTCATCAGCTTGATGTCTGGAGAGGTAGGGTGCAGCAGGGTCACGTCGGCGCCTTCGCCCAATCCCCTGGCAATGTTGCCTTTGGGACCGCCGCCGTACATCTTTCGGAAACCCTCCGGCTCCATCATCACTTCCCACTTGTAGGCATCCATGTCCAGCTTTACCAACGCGCACGGCTGGTCGGGCTGGTCTGGCACCACGGGAGTATGATTTCGGATTTCGTTTATCCGAAGGCCAATTCTCTTTATTTTTGGAGTCAGGCCGATTTTTACGATGAATGCCATAACAAGACCTCTTGCCTTCATATACTACGGCGTCATCCGGTCAAAAAACACCTCATCCGGTACCCTGACTACGCAAACAGGCTAAGGAACCCACCCACGTTGCCGATATGACTTTTTGACGGTTTAATGGGGCCGTCTACGGCATGAATAAGTACTATCGGATCTCGATCGGATTGAGCGTCCTAGTTGTGATTTGGGTCATCCATTTCGCTACTAATCACACATCGCAACCAACCGGAATTGCAGGCCACACGGTTCCGGCAGTGGATTTTCCAGGCGAGATGACAGCCGCCACACGTCCTGTATATCCGTTTTCGGTGATCGCCGGGGGGGCCTATTCGCCCGGAGAACTGCGATTTGCAGACCGAAAGGATCCAATTGTTCGCTCCCATTACGCCGATTTCAATATGGCGAAGGTGAAGCCTGTACAACTCACGGCTGACCGCTATGAATACGTTTCTTATCGCCTGAAAAACAAAGTCTTTTGGACCAAGAAAAAGCTACGCATCCCCAAAGGCGAGCTACTGCTTACCGATGGCGTCAACTATGCGCGTACGCGTTGCGGCAATCGTTTGTCTGATAAGCCCCAAGCTGCCATCAGTCCCGACGAACCGGATGACAAGCTGCTGTCGATGCCACCAGCCGATCCGCAACTTCCGTTGAATTCGGCTCTGCCCGGGCCCTCACCACTGGGCGGATTGACAAAGCCGGAAAACCTTCCCTTCAACACCACAACTGGAGCCGGTTCGCCACCTGAGCCGGGCACGGTTTCCAAATCGTACCAACAACCAGTTGGCGGCCCGCCTCCGGTTCTGCCTGTTGGCGGCGTCGCATCCGCGCCTGTCGGAGGGCCCATCCTAGCCACTGGCGGGGGAACGCCCGGCTCGCCAGCGACGCCTGGCTCTCCCACGGCACCCGGCACGCCGCAACCACCCGCGAACCCGACTCCTCCGGACATTACTCCCGTACCAGAGCCTAAGTCTATCTATCTCTTCCTGCTGACATTCGTACTGTCCTCTTGGGCAATAGTGCGGATGAACCGCAAGACTGACGAAGCAGCGGCGCACGATTCAGACAGTAAATCGAACGGCGATTGACGAATTAGAACGCCGCCTTCAATCCAAACTGAATCACGCGCGGGTTGTTCACCGTTGAACTGATAGCGCCGAAAGTGGCTGGCGAATTGATATCCGCACCCGGCAAGGCAAACTGTGCGTGGTTGAACACGTTGAAGAACTCCGAACGGAAATCGACATGGAATCCTTCGCGGATCGTAAAATGCTTGATCATCGAGAAATCCGTATTAATGAAATCCGGACCCGACACCGGCGTGCGTGAAGCACTGCCCAGCATTCCCGCCGCAGGCATGGAGAAGCACGAAGTATTAAACCACATAGCCAATGTTCCTGCTCCCGCCATCGGGTTGCTGCAAGTTTGATTCGGCCGGTTCAAACTGTTGCCGTTATTTTCGAAGTTCACGCCTGATGCGTTGTCGCTATCAACAACGAAAATCGGGAAGCCGGAAGTTGCTTTCTCAATAATCGTCGCCTCCCACCCACCTAACAGCGCATCCACTGGTCCATGCCACGAACTTCCGTATTTGCGACCTTTGCCGAATGGCAAGTCATAAATAATGCTGGCAGTGAAATTGTGATTCAAATTGATTTGAGACAGCGCCCAATCCAGCGTTTCCCAATTTGGCAGCGGATAGTAAGTAGCACCGATGGTGCTGCCCAAACCGTCGCTAAAGCCATTGTCATAGGCGCGCGAATACGTGTAACCCACCAGCGCGTAGAACCCGTGCGAACTCTTAGTCTCGGCTTTGATCTGTACCGAATTGTAATTCGCTCTTCCCTGATCTGTGATGTTCTCAATGTCGGAAAACGGGAACGCCGGATAGGGCAATCCAATGGCGGTTCCGTTCAATCCGCATCCCTCTTTGTACCCTGCAACTACTCCGCATGCGTTCGGCGTTGTGACGTTCAAATTGTTGCCATCAATCAAAATGTGCGAACTGCGCGAGCCCGCGTATCCAGCGGTTATCAAAATTTGCCCCGGCACTTGCTGCTCCCAGTTGATGTTGAACTGCTGAACGCGTCCCTGCTTGAAGTTGGTGTTCTGCGAAAGAATGGTGCCGGTAAATGCAGCCAGCGACGGAGGTGTCGTAAAGATGGGGAAGCCGCTTGAGGCGCTGATGGCCGACGGGCTTAGACCGTTCACGGTGGAGCAATAAGCGGTAACAAATGTACAAGCCCCGCCGAAAGCAAATCCATCTGACTCCGCGTAATAGGGCGGATTTTGCCACAACCCTTGCGAACCTTGATTCCAAGAGGAATCATGGAAAATCGCGTAACCGCCACGAATGGCAACCTTGTCGGTATCAAGCGGCTTCCAGGCAATGCCAATGCGAGGCTCAAGCGCAGTCTTGTCCAGTTGTACGCCCACGGCGGCGTCGGAACCCTGTCCAGCCACTAACAATTGGCCATTGGCCGGGTCAAAATTAGCCTGCCTGTTGTGCGCCTCAGTAATCGGCGTAACGAAGGCCCAAGCCAGCCCCAAGTTCAATGTGAGGTTCTTGCTGACCTTCCAATCGTCTTCGAAGTAGGGCCGATACAGCTTCCAGCGTCTGCCTGTAGTGGCGCCATCGAAGGTCTGGTCATGAATGGCTAAGCTGGGTAAGCCGAGAACGAGATCTGCGATCGGGTCATTCGACCAGAAGCCCGTGTAAATCCAATAACCGTCCTGGAAGCCTTCGGTATTGATATTCATCTGATTGGCCCGGAAGCTCATGCCCACTTTGATGTCATGTTGACCGCGCACCATATCGAGCGAATCTGCAAAAGAAAACACGTCCGTTCCGCCTTGGAAGGGAGAAAATCCGCGGTCACCTAGAGACCAGTAACCGCCATCCAATTGCGTACTGGTCAAGCCGCAACTGTCGCCACCTAAATTCGCTCCTGGAATTCCAAAAGTGCGCGCTAAACAAGTGCCGGTTCCTTGCGATGAAATGTAATCGAAAATGCGGTTATACCCCGCGCTGAACTGATTCACTGTATTGCCGGAAAAAACGTGGGTTTCCGATAACGCGACGTTTCGTCCGTGATTCAGAATGCCTTGGTTGCTAGCGAATGGGCTTGCTTCCGCGAATCCTGGCGAACCGCCCGGCACATACGAAGTCGCCTGGTCATAGCTGAATCTGGCGAACGCGTAATCGTTGTTCGTGAAGTTATGATCAATGCGCCCGTCAAACTCGCCTTCGTTCAGTTTTCGAACCGGCTCGTTCACATAGTTGTATCCGAGCGCCTGATTATTCGCGTTGACTGCCGGATACAGGTTGACCATCTCCTGCCCGATGTGATTCAGCAGGTTCGAGGGAATCTTATTGCAAGCAACACCATCCGCCTGGCTTCCGTCAGGGGCCGCCGGTATCGGGTTGCCAGACCCGTCACACTGGAAATACTGGCTGGCTGATCCACTTCCCGAACCAACATTGGGGTTGATTAGATATCCGATCGGGTTGGGAACTCCAAACGCATTGTCGGTGAAATCCCCATTTCGCATAGCCTGTGTCGGCACCAAGCCGGTGTAAGGAATGCCGTGCCGCTGCATTTTGTTTTGAATATCCGCAAAGAAAAACGTCTTGTCCTTCTTAATCGGGCCGCCAACCGAACCACCAAACTGATTCAGATTAAATTGCTCGGTGTAGGAAGCAAAAAAGCTGCGCGAATCCAAGGCTGTATTGCGGAAAAACTCAAACAGCGTCCCATGTAGCGAATCCGTGCCGTTCTTGGTGGTCACCAACACCGTGGGACCTGCCCGCGTTCCCCATTCAGCCGAATAATTGTAAGTTAAGACTTTGAACTCTTGAATGGCATCGATGGACGGCAAAATCGCAATGCCGCCGCCCGTCAATTCATTGTTGTCGTTGCCGTCTAGCAGCCAGTCTGTCGAATTCGCTCTCGATCCGCCTACCGACAACGAAAACGATCCGCGCGCCGAAACCTCGCTGCTTGGTCCGCCGTTGAAAAAGCTTTGTGTGTTGGTTTCCTGCGTTGTACCGGGCGTGAGGGTCGCCAGTTGCACAAAGTCGCGCCCATTGAGCGGCAATTCCGCCACCTGCTGGCTGTTGATCACTTGTCCCAAAGTCGGATTCGAGGTTTGCACTTGAACCGCCGTAGCGTTCACTTCCACACTTTGTTGCAGACTAGCGGGCGCCAATTTGAAATCCAATTCGCGCTGCTCATCCACTTGCAAGCGGATACCGGTCGCTTCAGACGGCTGGAATCCTGTGAACTCGGCCCGCACCTTGTAACTGGCCACGCTTAACAGTGGTACGACATAATGTCCCGCTGCGTCTGTGGTGGTGTCGCGCACCGATCCAGTCACTTCCCCACTGACCGTGATCTTCGCGCCCGATACTGCTGCCCCCGACGCATCAGTCACATTTCCCGAGATGCTCCCGGTGGCCTGTCCAAATAAGTTGATGGACGCCCCAGCTAGTAACAATGAACAGATTACAAACGCGCGCATGCTTTCACACCTCATTGAGATTCCCCTTATGTTTGGCCACGCACAGAGTGACTGATTTAAGAACGCAGTATCCCCTGCTAGTACGTTCTCTGTCAACACGGTGTTCAAAATACGTGAATTCGAATGGTTTCTATGCTTTGTATTCTAGATTTGGAAGGAGTACCAGGCACCGAAAGCCCATTCAGCGAGGCATCACGCCCACGCGCAATCAAGCGTGTCGTCACGATTGATGAAAACCGGTTCCGAGCCAACTGCTGAGGCAATGCTATGGCCCTCCGAAATTGGTTCGCGATCTCCCGATTACAGAAACGTCTTGAACTCCATCACATCACCGTCCTGCACGACATATTCCTTACCTTCTGTCCGCAGTTTTCCCAGTTCTCGAGCTCGCGCAAACGATCCCGCCTCAATCAAGTCGGTATAGGCGACCGTCTCAGCCGAGATGAAACTCTTCTCGAAATCGGAGTGAATCACTCCCGCCGCTATCGGCGCTTTGTCCCCCGCATGAATCGTCCAGGCGCGAGTTTCTTTCTCTCCCGTGGTGAGATATGTCCGCAAGCCCAACAGATGATACGCTTCACGAACCAAATTGCTCGCACCGGTATCCTTCACGCCCAAACCTTCCAGATACTCCGCACGCTCCTGCTCGGAAAGCGTCACGAGCTCAGATTCAATCTCCGCCGAAACCACAACTGCGCTCGTGTCGTGATGCTCTTTCACATAGGCCCGCACTTGCTGCACAAATTTGTTGTTATCGGCATCGGCCAAATCACCTTCGGCGACGTTGCAAGCAAACAGAGTTGGCTTGGCAGTAAGCAAAAAGAACAACCGCACCGCTTGCTTTTCTTCTGGCGTCAGATCCAGCGTTACGACCGTTTTGCCGGTATTTAAATGCGCTTCCAATTTTTCCAGCAGTTCCACCTCAGCAAGCGATTTTTTATCGCCGCTTTTGGCTGCCTTCTGCTGCTTGGCCTTGCGCTTTTCCACCGATTCCAAATCCGCCAGAACCAGTTCGGTGTTAATTACCTCAATGTCGCGCACGGGATCAACGGTATCCATCACGTGCTCAATATTGGTGTCTTCAAAACAGCGGACCACTTGGATGAGAGCATCCACTTCGCGAATGTGGCCCAGAAACTGATTCCCCAATCCTTCGCCTTGACTCGCGCCCTTCACAAGGCCCGCAATATCGACAAATTCGAAGACGGCGGGAATGACCTTTTGCGAAGCGCTCAGCTTTGACAAGACTTCCAATCGTTCATCTGGGACGGTCACAACACCGGTATTGGGCTCAATGGTGCAAAACCGGTAATTCGCCGCCATCGCTTTGCGCGTCTGCGTAACCGCATTAAAGAGGGTGCTCTTGCCAACATTCGGCAACCCCACAATTCCTGCTCGTAACATGCCCTTCTATCTTCGCGTACCGCAGAACGCCAGCGAAGAATCGACTTGCCCCTATTTGCCGCCGCTGGCGAGTGCTTCCGTTAGGTCCAACCTTTGCTTCCAGGCGTCAGACTCCGAAACTGGTCCGTTTTCGGTGAAGTTCATCAGCGCGTCTACTTTTGCGTCGTAGCGCTGCCACTTCGGAACCCCGGGACCATTCGGGTCGCCGGTCTTCGCGAAATTTGTCCAATACTCGTTGGCTGCCTTAGCAGTGTTCTCATCTTCCGGAGTCAAATCCTTCTCATATTTCGCGGCGACCGTGTCAAAGACATACGGAATCTCGGTTGCATGCGGAGCGCCATGCCATTGTTTGCGCATCGAGGTTGCCACGTAAGAGAAACGGTACTCATATGCAGGCTGTCCGGCATCCGTCATTTGACGCACGATAAACCGCGCAGGTTCAACCATCATCCTGTCGGCAGCCACGATGCTGCCAACTATGCGCGCATCGGTTAAATGGTTCGGATTGTAAGCTTGCGCCGCTTGTTCGCTCTTACTGCCAAATGGAGCAAATACCTCGTCCACAGTTCTGGCAAAAGAGAAACCGATATCGGAGCTGTTGGCCCCATCCAACAAGGGAACCTTTTGTTCATGCCCTTGCAAAAACGCTCGCTCCACGCTCTCTACGACAACTTTTCCATCAATCATCGGCCCCGCATAAGTGGGCGTTCCCATCGTCGCCATATTTAGGCCGTCCACCACTTGTTCGGCAGGCAATGCGCGCAATGCGGTCAAGGCTGCCGCATCTTCGCCAGTAATCCCCGCTTTTTTTGCGAAGGCTAATCCAACCTCCTCGCCCGATGGCATGCGCTGTTCAGATTTCTTCGTCACGTACCGATCTGGGCCCAGCAACGCTCGGCCGCCGCCCGATTCAACAATCGCCTTCTGGAACAATCCTGTCGCCATCGGCGAAGTCATCAAGGTCAGAACAGAATCGCCTCCCGCAGATTCGCCAAATATCGTCACGTTATGCGGATCGCCGCCAAACGCCGCGGCATTCTTCTGCACCCACTGCAACACCGCAATCTGGTCCATGAACGCGTAATTTCCAAGCAACCCGTCCGAATTCTCTTTCGTCAATGCTGGATGCGCAAAGAACCCGAACCGGCCCACGCGGTAATTGAAGCTGACCATCATCACACCGCGTTCGGCAAAGTGCGAACCATCATAAACTGCGGGCGAACTGCCGCCGTTCACAAATCCGCCGCCATAAATCCACACCATCACCGGCAAGGGAGCCTTTCGATTAACCGGCTCCCATACATTCGCGTAGAGGCAATCTTCTGCCGGCTTGGTTCCCAAAGGCGCAGCATCGCTCGGAAACGGTAACTGCATGCAATCCGCCGAGTATTCCGTTGCCGCCCGCACACCATGCCATGGCGCGACCGGTTGCGGTGCACGCCACCGGTTCTGTCCCGTGGGAGGCGCAGCGTAAGGAATGCCTTTGAAGGAAACTACCTGACCGCTGATGACGCCTTTCAGTTCACCCGTGTCAATCTTGACGCGGTCCACATGCGCAGCCGCGCAGATGGTTGTAAAACCGATGATGCTGATTAATAATTGCGAACGAATTTTCATTGAGCTTGTGCCGTATGCGAAGTTATCACAGCACGGAAACAAGACGCGCTTGACGCTTATGCCGTCTTGTAACTATTCTCGTTACAGATGAATGTCAGCACGCGCTTCACTGTCGCCCTCCACGTCCTGACTCTGCTGGCGTCCAATCGCGATCAACCGCTTACCTCTGAATACATCGCAGGCAGTGTCAACACAAATGCGGTAGTCATCCGCCGCTTGCTGGGCATGTTGCGAAAAGCTGGCTTTGTGTCTTCTCAAGGCGGCGCTGGCGGCGGTTGGGAACTTAAAGTTGATCCCGATTCCATCACTCTTGCACGTGTGCGCCAAGCGGTGAACGATGGACCGGCATTCGCATTTCACAGCCGGCAACCCAATTCCGCTTGTCCCGTCGGCCGCAATATTCAAGCCGCGTTGGGCGGTATTTATGAACGCGCTGAACTGGCCATACAAGACGAACTGGCTCGGACATCCATACTGGGCATTCTTCGTTCAGTGCAAGCGCGCAACCGGAAATAGTAGCGCCGGTGTCATTATGAAAACGTGCAGTTCGCAGACGAGCTCCAGCGAGTTCTTCCAGCAGACATTCCTCATCGTGAACGGCTGATCGAGAAAAGCGCGCATCACTTGCAGTTGGTCCTGGAAGCTAATGAAACCATGAACCTGACGCGCATCACGACAGCCCGTGAAGCCGCCATCAAACACGTTCTCGATTCAGTCGCGCCTTGGCACTACTTTGAAAATGGCAGGCGCGTCTTAGACGCTGGGACGGGTGCCGGATTCCCCGGCATACCGCTATCGCTGGTCCTTCCCGATACTCGCTTCACCCTCTCTGAATCCATTCAGAAAAAAGCGCGTTTTGTGGATTCAACAGTTGAAATACTGCACCTGCCAAACGTTCACGTTGTCCCCCGCCGCGCCGAAGACATCGCGGCATCGCAGAAGCCCGACATCATCACTGCCCGCGCCGTGGCGCCACTGCACAAACTGTTGGACCTATTTTCCAAGGCGCTAAAGCAAGGTTCGGAGCTCATTCTTTATAAAGGACCCGAAATCGAAGCAGAAATTGCCGAAACAAAAATGCCGCACCTGCAAGCAGAGATTCTCACCCGTTACGATCTGCCCGATGCAATGGGCTCGCGCACCATTGTTCGCGTCTGGCGGCGTTCTTAATTCCGCCACCTACAATAAAGGTTTAGTTAACGCATGACCCTCCCCTGCCGCCATACGCTTGTCCTTCTCTTCTTACTATTCGCAAAGGCGCTGCAGGCTCAATTAACTGCCTCACTTTCAGGTAGCGTCGAAGACCCGTCTGAAGCCCCCGTTCAGGGCGCGATCGTCAAATTCAGAAACATCGAGACCGGGGCACAACGGCAAACCCTTACTGACGCATCCGGCCACTTCTCGCTGCTTTCGCTGCCATTGGGACCGATGGAAGTCTCTGTAGAAAAAGCTGGCTTTAAGCCCATCCATCGCACCGGTATCACGCTGCAGCTGAATCAGAAGGTACAGCTCAATCTTGAACTCACCGTCGGTCCCATCATCGACACAATCAATATTCAAGACGAAGCACCCATTGTCAACACCACGACCGAAACTGTTTCCGGCTTAGTGAACGAAACGCAAGTGAAAGACCTGCCGCTGAATGGCCGCAGCTTCGACAACCTCATTACGCTAAACCCGGGCGCTATTAACTACACCTTGAAGAGCGCAGGCACCAGCACCAGTAACGGCAATACATTCAGTGTTGAGGGCCATCGCCCAATGGACAACTTGGTCCTTTGGAACGGCATCGAATATACCGGTTCCAGCCAGCTTGCCAACACACCCGGCGGTGCTAGCGGTGAACTGCTGGGTATCGATGCGGTTCGCGAGTTTAACATTCTCAGCGATAGCTACTCGGTCCAGTACGGCAAACGCAGCGGCGCACAGGTTAGCGTCGTCACGCAATCCGGCACCAACGCAATCCATGGAACGCTTTTCGAGTTTCTGCGCAACAGCGACCTTGATGCGCGCAATTTCTTTGACCGCAATTCGGTGCCACCCTTCCGTCGCAATCAATTCGGCGGCTCGCTCGGCGGCCCCATCCGTAAAGATCGCCTTTTCCTGTTTGGCAACTACGAAGGCTTCCGCCAATTGCTTGCCGAAAGCAGCGTCAGCGAAGTGCCCGACGCGAAGGCTCGCGAAGGACTGCTGCCTAATGCGTCGGGCGTCTACGTTCCAGTCTCGAAGCTCAGTCCAGCCATGCTGCCTTATATGGCGCTCTGGCCCCAAGCCAACGGCAGCGAACTCTATTCGAATGGTCTGCCCACAGGCATTGCGCTTTCCTACAATAATCCGCGCCAAAATATTCGCGAGGATTTCGGTACTACCCGCGCTGACTATACCTCCAGCAATCGCGATACCCTGACCGCTGCCTACACCATCGATAACGGAACCAATCTTTCTCCCGCTTCCGATCCGCTCTTTGCTTCGAATCTGATTTTGGTAAGCCAAATCGCCAGCCTCCAGGAAACGCATATCTTCTCGGCAACTGCGTTGAACACTGCGCGCATCGGCCTTTCTCGCGCCGCGTTCAATTTCAACGCGCCCGAAGTCACTTCTTTCCCTTCGAGCCTCGATTTCGTCACCGGTAGTGGCGGCCCGGGCGGCATTGTCATCGGCGGCGGCGTCACCACTACCGGAGCTTCCGCTATCACCTCCGCAGGACCGAATAACGCCGCCAATGTCTATAACCGCCGCACGCTTCTTACCTTTCAAGACGATTTCCAAATCGTCCACGGGATTCATCAATTCAGCTTCGGTATCTGGGTCCAGCCGATTCAAGACAACGAGGATACGGCTTCGCGTCAACTCGGTCAGGCCACTTTCACCAGTCTCACCACTTTTCTGCAAAGCACCGTTAGCTCGTTCCAAGTGGTACCAAACCCCACAGAATTAGGCTGGCGCAGCACCTTTGGCGCCTGGTACGCCGAAGACACTATGAAGCTTCGGCCCAACCTGACGATTCGTGCCGGTATGCGCTATGAACTTACCAACGGTTGGAGTGAACAGCACGATCGCGCCGCTAACTACATAACAAATGGCCAGGGCATCCTTCAGACGAACCCGCTTGTGGGCAAGTACATCTTCACCAACAACAACTCCACTCACTTGTTAGGCCCGCGCATCGCCCTCGCCTGGGATCCGGCCTCCGATGGCAAGACCGCCGTACGAGCCGGATACGGAATCTACTATTCCTTGATTGACGATTTCGCTTTCCTGCTCAATTCCCTACCCCCCTATAACGGCACGGCTTCTTACGCCAATGTGTCGTTGCCTTCTATCCTTCCCATTGCTTCCGGCGTGCAACCCGCAGTTTCCTGCGGTCCCGGCGTCCCAACTCCGTGCACCACCTATGCACCGGAAGGCATTCAACCTAACGCCAAAGTCCCTACCGTCAACCAGTGGAATTTCACCATCCAGCGCCAACTCGGCAAGCAATCGTATCTGCAGGTCGCCTACATCGGCAGCTTCGGCTATCACGGCCTTATCAGCATCGATCCCAACAGCATTCCTTTGCAAGTCTGCGCCAGCGCCTCGGGCTGTCTCGCGGGCGGAGTCGGCACCACGAAAGCGAAAGTGGCACCGGGGCAATCGTATATTCCGGTTGGCACGCGCCCCAATCCTTATTTATCCGGCGGCTTCTTCTGGTACACGGAAGGCAATAATAGCTACAATTCGGTCCAAGCCGACTACCGCCACCGTCTAAGCCACGGCCTCGATTTTCGCGCCAACTATACTTGGTCGAAAAATCTTGATGTGAACTCGGCGCTCACCGGAGCACAAGCCAGCAACGAAGCACAAATGGTTCTCAACCGAAACAGCCTGTCCACCGACTGGGGGCCTTCCGCGCTGAACGCCGCACAGCAAGGCAGCATCTCCGCGCACTACGAACTTCCCTTCAAGCGACGCTTCATCAGCGGCTGGCAATTGAACGGAATCACAACTTTGCTCAGCGGCTTCCCGATAACTCCGCAAATTGGTTCGAACCGCTCGGGAGACGGCGATACGCGCAACCCGGACCGCCCATCGCTAAGTCCAAACTTTACAGGCAGCGTCACTGAAGGAACACCCAACCAATGGTTCAACCCCAACGCCTTCATCCTGCCGGCAGTCGGCACCTACGGCAATATCGGCCGGGGAACGCTCATTGGACCCGGCCTAGCCGATCTGGACCTGTCGCTCTTCAAAAACTTCACGCTCGCCTCCGAACGCGTCAAATTGCAATTCCGGTCGGAATTCTTCAACACCCTCAATCACGCCAACTTCGGAACCCCCAACGCCATCGTCTTCTCCGGCACCCAAATCAGCTCTACAGCGGGCCTCATTACCAGCACGGCCACCACGTCGCGCCAGATTCAATTCGGGTTGAAACTGCTGTTCTAACCGTCTGATGAAACTGGCCAGGGGACGCTACCGAATTCCAACCCCTTCCAACATCCCCAGAAACTGCTCTCGCGTTCTCATATCAATCCCTTCCGCGGCCAACTTTCCCTCGCGATCATAAACGAATGTCTTGGGAATCCCATCAATCCTGAATGCATCATTCACATTTCGACCCGGATCAAGCAGAATCGTATAACTAACCGGATGTTGTGCCAAGTATTGGGTCACCTTCGCGCGTTCTTCATCCGATATCGCAAGTACCACCAAACCCTGCTCTCGGAAGCGTTGGTACAACGCATCTAGATCCGGCATTTCTTTGCGGCAGGGCGGACACCATGTGGCCCAAAAATTCACCAACACAACCTTGCCGCGCAGGTCTTTCAAACTCCAACTTTTGCCGCTCAAATCTTCCAGGACTAAATCTGCCTGCTGCCTGGCCTCGTCGTCTGCCGTCAGTTTCTGCAACGCCTCCCTAAATTGCGCATCATTCATTGAAGTTTGCACATGCTCATACTTCACCAACTGCGCTAGCTCCATATATTCGAACGCAGGCTTGTCGCCGTCCTTCGCCGGCGGCTTCTCGCGTATCGCATCTGCCAACGTGTTCGCCACCTCTTGCAGAGTTTGGTGTCCAAAATCACCTTCCGTTGAGAGGTTCGCCAAACCTACAGCCAGTGATAGTCTATTCGGCGACTCAGGAAGATGCCTAATGGCTAAAGCTAAATCTAGAGTTGTCTTTGCTCTGACGTCATCCGGCAAACCGCGTAAACCGCGCAACTGCGCGACAATCGGCTTCTCCTGCTCGCTTAGAACAACTTTGCTGCCCTGTCCGAATACCCCCGCCCCGAAAGCAAGAATCAGTGCAGATGCTAATAAATATCTCGGCATTTTATATACGATACCGGAAATATAAAGATTTCCATTGACAACCACCTCGGCAAGCGTACAATAAGGTTGAAATGCTGCAATGCAGCAAATCAGATCAGGAGTAGACGCTATGAATGTCACCGACAAGTCAACGGAAGCCGCCGAAAATGCAATGACCGCTTTCACCCAGCTACTGCACAGAAATGTTGAACGCCTGGTTGGCTTGCAAAAAGCCGCCCTCGATACTTTCGGCCAGCAAAGCGCAGACGTCGCTGAAACTATGCGCAAATCGCTGAAAACAGAGCCCGCAACCGCATCCAGCGTAGCCACACTAGATGTCGCCGAACAAGGTGTCCAAGGTTGGATAGGCACGCAAAAACAAGTTTTGGACACAATTGTTCAACAGAGCGCACAAGTTGTCGAAACAACCCGAAAACGGGGTGGGTTCGCCACACAATCGGTTGCCGAACTCAGCGAGTTTGCGCAACAGACAGCGGAAAGAACGGTCGCAGTACAAAAGACAATGCTCGATTTTGCTGCAAAGCAAAATAAAGCTGTTGCCGATGCTTTTCGTCAGCAATTAGGCGCGAATGGTTCGCCGGTTGCCGCGGCTGCGGACTCAGTCCAACGCGGTGTTGCAACTTTCATCGATACGCAAAAAGAGTTTCTGGACACAGCAACTAAAATTGCCAAGACGGCCACCAGCGCCAAGGCCTAAGCCAGAGAAATCAAAATGAGCGAAGCGAAAAAAGACGGCAATAACGCGTACGACCCGTTTGAGGCATGGCGCGGTATTCGCAACGCAACCATGGATGTTTGGGCAAAAGCCATGATTGAGGCGGTAAATTCGGAGGAATATGCGAAGGCGAGCGGCTTGATGCTCGACTCTTACCTCACCGCCTCAATCCCTCTTCGTGAAACGCTCGAAAAATCCATGGGGCAAGTTTTACAACAAATGAATATGCCCACACGGGCGGACATGACGAGCTTGGCAGAGCGTCTCACCCAAGTTGAAATGCGGCTTGATGATCTCGACGCAAAACTGGACGAAGTGATCACTAAGCTGACACCGGTCGTGGCGTCGGCGCCGAAATCATCCAAGGGAGCGAAATAAATTTATGGTAACTGCAGCAACAGCAGTAGATGAATTAACGAAAGCCGAAGAACGCTTGCGGCAGGTGAGCCGGGTGATGACCACAAAGGCGCCTATCGCGCAAACGCCGAAACAGCAAATTTGGGCGTTAAACAAAGCCCGGCTCTATCGATACATTCCGGTTGTACCTGAAAACAAACGGCATCCGGTTCCTTTGCTGCTGGTCTTTGCGTTGATGAACCGGCCGTATATTTTGGATTTGCGTCCGCGTCATAGTTTTGTTGAATTCATGGTCAAGCAAGGCTATGACGTTTATCTGCTAGATTGGGGCGCGCCCGGTTTTGAAGATCGCAATCTGAAGTTTGACGATTACGTATTGGACTATCTAACACGCGCGATTCGAAAAATGAAAGCCGTGTCGGGCGCGAAGGAATTCAGCATGCTTGGCTGGTGCATTGGCGCGATTCTCAGCACGTGCTACGCAGCGCTTCGTCCGGATGATGGGCTGCGCAACCTTCTATTGCTCACCGGTCCGCTAGACTTCTCCCAAAAGGACTCGCTTACGCTGGCCAAGTGGACCGATGAACGGTACTTCGACATAGATAAAGTCTTGGCAATGTATGGCAACATGCCCGGCGAAATGATCGACTATGGTGCACGGGCTATGAAACCTGTCGAAAACTATATAGGCAACTATGTGCGTCTTTGGGATAACTTGGACGACCCGAAAATCGTCGAGTCGTGGCACGCGATGAATACGTGGGTTACAGACATTATTCCTATCGCAGGCGGCGCGTTTCGCCAACTCATTGTGGATTTATATCGAAACAATCGCTTGGCTGAGAGCACGTGGGTTCTGCGCGGCGAGCGGGTTGATCTAAAGCGTATAACAGCAAATCTGATGACCGTCATAGCCGCCGACGATCACATCACTCCGCCTTGCCAGTCGGAGACCATTCCGGACAAAGTTGGCAGCAAGGATAAAGAAACGTACCACATTCCGGGTGGACACATTGGAATTATGGCCGGCAGCGCGGCCGCTAGAACAACCTGGCCGCACATAGATGCGTGGCTCGGTGCCAGATCGGGAAAATTGGAGAGTTAACATCATGCAAATCGGAAATTCGATAGCCGTCATCACGGGGGCAGGCAGCGGAATTGGCGCTGCGGTTGCTTTTGAACTCGCCCACCGTGGCGCGAAAATGGTTGCCTTAGTGGACCGTTCCGAACAGGTTTTGCAAACCGCCAAATGGATTAAAAACCTGCCGGAAGTGGCGGTGGAGACTTTTGTTGGCGACGCTACCGACGAAAAATTTCGTCGCTGTGTTTTTGATTCCGTCGTCGAAAAATATGGCGTGCCGAGCATTTGTGTGCCCGCCGCTGGTATCACCCGAGACTCTCTAGCAGTTCGGGTGAACAAAGATACGGGCGAGACCGACATCTACCCAGTTGACACCTTCCGTCAAGTGGTTGATGTCGATTTAGTTGCACCCATTTATTGGGGGCTGGAAACACTCGCCCGTATTGCTAAATCTCGCTACGCTGCAGGCAAGAAACGCTGGCTTGCAGAGGAATCGATACAAGGCGTTATTGTTTTTATCGGTTCTATTTCTTCCTCCGGCATCAAGGGTCAGATCGCTTATTCAGCTTCGAAAGCTGGATTGGAAGGCGCAGCCAACACGCTGACCAAAGAAGCCACGTATTACGGTGTGCGTTGCAGCGTAATTCATCCCGGCTTTACAGATACGCCGATGGTGCGCGCTCTAGGCGAAGATTACATCAAGAAAAACATTTTGCCTGAGACGCAACTGGGGCGTCTGATCAAGCCGGAAGAAATTGCGGATGCCATCTGCTTCATGATTACGAATTCCGCGGTCACCGGACAGGTCTGGGCTGACGCGGGATGGCATCCTTCAGCTGCTTAAATGCTTTTTTAGTTACGGTGGGATCAATTCACGTAGATCCCACCGTTTACCTGAATGGTTTCACCGGTGATGTAATCGGCATCCGCGGCTAAGAAGGTAACAGCTTTGGCGATATCTTCGGGTGTTGCAAAACGTCCCATCGGTATTCGGCTCTTAATCTGATCCTGTATGGGTTCCGAAACTTTCTTCAACATGTCGGTCATGGTGAAACCGGGCGAAACGCAATTGGCTGTAATGTTGAATTTTGCAAGTTCAAGCGCCAATACCTTTGTGAAAGAAATGATGCCGCCTTTGGTTGCCGCATAGTTCGCTTGGCCGAAATTTCCGCCATGCGCCGAAAACGAAGTAATGTTGATGATGCGCCCAAACTTTTGTTCAATCATCGCCGGAATGACTGCGGAGGTAATGTAGTAAGTTCCATTGAGATTTACTCCTATTACTTGATGCCAGTCATCATCGGTCAGCTTGCGAATAGAGCGATCGCGGGTAATGCCGGCGTTGTTCACCAGAATGTCCAGCTTGCCCCATTGGTCTATGACCTGTTTCACGAGTGCGCGCGCCTGAAGAGCATCGCCTATATCTCCCTTGACTAAAATCGCGCGCCGGCCCAGGTCGCAAATCTGTTTGGCCAGTTCCTCGGCTTCATTTTGGGAAGCGACGTAATTGATGGCAACATCGGCGCCTCGTTTGGCTAAATTTAAAGCGATCGCATTTCCGATTCCGCGTGTCGCGCCGGTGACCAGCGCGGTTTTTCCTGTTAGACCGGTAAAACCGTTTTCACTCATCTTCTTTTCTCCTCAATTTCTAAACACGTTCGAAAATCGCGGCAATTCCCTGCCCGCCGCCAATGCACAACGAGACCAGCGCGTACTTTCCGGCGATGCGGTGCAATTCGTACAGGGCCTTCACCGTAATCAGGCAGCCCGAGGCGCCAATGGGATGTCCAAGCGCGATTGCGCCTCCATTCGGATTCGTCTTGTCGAGCGGCAATCCCAATTCCTTGATGACGGCAAGCGACTGTGCGGCAAAGGCTTCGTTGAGCTCGATTGTGTCCATGTCCTCCAAACGCAAACCGCTCCGTTTCAGCACTTCGCGAATGGCCGGAACTGGACCGATACCCATAATGCTTGGCTCAACGCCAGCAATCGCGTATGTCACGAGTCGGGCCATCGGTTTCAAACCGCGTTTTTCCGCCTCATCCTCATCCATCACTACTACGGCGGCAGCGGCATCATTGACGCCAGAGGCATTGCCCGCTGTCACGGTGCCAGCAGGATTGAAGGCCGGTTTCAATTTCGCCATGCCGGCCAGCGTTGCATCGGCGCGGACATGTTCTTCAGTAGTAAATTTTGTGATGCCTTCTTTAGTTTTCAGTTCCACTGGAACAACTTGATCCTGAAAGCGGCAGTTCTTTATTGCTGCAGCGGCACGCGTGTGGCTTTCCACTGCGAAACGGTCTTGTTCTTCCCGGCTGATGTTGTATTTCGTTGCCAGATTCTCGGCCGTAACGCCCATATGCACGTTGTCGAACGGGTCTGTCAACGCGGCTACCATGGCGTCAACCACTGCGCCATCGTTGATACGCTGTCCCCAGCGCATATTGGGCAGCCAGTACAGTGCCCGGCTCATGCACTCCGCGCCGCCGGCGACTGCTGTTTGCACATCGCCCAACTTGATCATCTGCGCGGCTGTGACAATTGCCTGCAATCCGCTGCCGCACAAACGATTCAAGGTAAGCGCGGGAGTTTCCACCGGCAAACCAGCTTTCACGGCAGCTACGCGTGAAACATACATGTCGCGTTGATCGGTGTGGATCACGTTCCCGAAAACCACGTGGTTCACGTCCGCCGGGGCGATGCCCGCACGCGTCACGGCCTCCTTAGTAACTAAAGCCGCAAGATCGGCTGGAGACTTGTCTTTTAAACCACCGCCGTATTTGCCAATGGCTGTGCGTACTGCACTGAGAACTACAACATTGTGCTTGCCGTTCATAAATCCTCCACTACAGGAATGAGAATCTTTTCCGGAGCTCCAGCTTGCAATTGGCGTACCTTTGCAAACTCCAATGCCTGTAGAGTGAGTAATGGAAGCTTTCGATGCCTCAGCCAATTGTGATTAAGAAGTACGAGAACCGGAGACTGTACGACACGACCAACAGCCGCTATGTAAATCTGGACGATATTGCGCAGATGGTTCGTGATGGACTGGAGGTGCGAGTTGTGGACGCCGCGTCGGGCGAAGATCTGACGCGTCTGGTGCTGACACAGATTATTGTTGAGAGCGCTAAGACCTCCGATTCCGCCTTTCCATTGGATATGTTGCGCCAAATGATTATGTCTTCGGGCCGAATGAGTCAGCAAGGTATGGAGGCCTACATGAAGACGATGATGGACATGTATCAGAACACGTATCGCGCGTTCTCGCCGCTGGGTTTTATGGCACCGAAGCCACCAGAGCCAGCACAGGCCAAGTCAACACACGCACAGCCCGAAGGAGACAGCACAGTGGACGATCTCCGACAAAGATTAGAAGAACTGGAACGCAAACTGCGCGAGCGTAACTCCAAGCGCAGTTCAACCAAACGCGCCCGCCAGTGACCGGCCTTCGCCACGTTCTCCTAGCGTGTGCGTTAATTGGCGCATAAGTCTACTAAACTCGCGCCAACGCACTACGCCCAATCACGCGCCAGCCGCTGCGGCACGCGCAGCGAGATGGCGGTGGCGATACTGGGCCTGATAATCGGGCCAACTAAACATGCCGACGATTGCTTGCACAGCGCGACAGAAGTCCGCCACTTTCACATGCACTAAACCAGGCTGCGAACCGGGTTCAAACGCAATCACGTCGCGACGCGCCAGTTCGCGATCGAGATAGACTGGCATGCGCGTCATCATTCTTTTCTGATCGCCGTTATGGTGCGAGGCAATTAAGCGTTCGACTTCCGTGTCGGTTACGATTCTGAACCGATGGGACCTTACTGCATCGCTGAGGTGGACAATATCCACGCACCAGCCAGCTGGAACAATGACCATTAAGTGGCCGTCATCGCCCTCACATAAGATTGGCTCTGCAACCGGGTGAGCAGACGTCGCATCCGGATCGGCCGGGTGGTGGATCACAGTCGAATTCACACTGTGCCCAATATGGACGGGTTGGAGTCCCATCGCGTCCAGATAGTTCAACCAGACTTGGGTGAACGACATAAACCTTCCTTTCATGCCGCTGAACTAAATAAGTTTAGGTGTTTAGTCTACACGAAAAATGGTACTAGGCACATACCTGATTCACACGTCAGTGATGGACATCACTAGGACTTCCTCTTTTACGAGGGGGAGTGGTGACCAATCACGAAACGAAAGGCGAAGCAATGGAAAATGCAGACGATTTCGTGTGTGTTGTGCGGTTTGGCCGAGTACGTTTGGCGTCAATACGCGTGAGATAGACCAGTGGGATGGTTCAGAAGCTGAGGAGCAGTTTGGGGTTTAGTGAACGCGGTTGGGGTTGCTCTGTGGACGCAGTTGTCGCTTGAAATGATGGTAGTTTTCGAAAGATCGCTTCCTAGCGTGCGCGGCTCGGAAAGTGCGCTGGCCCATTTACAGATTCAGGCGACGCGTAGCTGGCGGCGGATTCAATCTTAACGCTATGGTTTCCTCGGCTGCGAGGCTAGTTTATTAGATATCATGCCAAGGGCAATTCGAACTATTCTGGTGATCGTTTAGGTCTGGTGGTGGGCTGTAGGTGATTGAGGATGTTGGGGTTAAAGAATATTTTCAGGATTTTTTAACTTTTGTTCCTTCGCCACTCTATCCCGGTACAAAGAGGACCTCCTAAGCACAAACTCGAGCTATTAACTACAGATACCTCATCGATAAGCCTGTTGAGAGGCTGGAGCTATTGACCAGGAATATTAGGCCGTAGCGAAGGGCAACACACGTCTGCGAGGGAGTTATATGCGACGCATACACACATTTTTACCATTTTTTATATTCGGGGGAGTGCTGCTAGCGCAAACCTCGAAACTGGCCCCGGAGCTGCAGAACGCAGATTCTGGAAGTCAAGTCAAAATCATTGTTCAGTACGACCACGACCCAGTGGACGCGGACCATCAAAAGGTGGTGAACCTGGGCGGAAAGCACCAGGGCACGTTGCACTCCGTTCACGGCGCTGCGTACTTGCTGCCGGCTTCCGCGCTGGAGGCCATCAGCAGCGATCCAACAGTAAAGCACGTTTCGGTGGATCATAAACTCTCCGCGAAAAACGACTATTCCGCTGCCGCCGTGAACGCGCCGACAGCATGGGCAACGTACAACACCACCGGCGTGGGAGTAGGCGTGGCTGTCATTGATAGCGGATTGTCGGCCCATCCGGACTTCGCAAGCCGCATCGTCTATAGCCAGGACTTCACGGGCGGCAATGGGCAGGACGCCTATGGACACGGCACACACGTGGGCGGCATTATCGCGGGCAACGGCGCGCACGCTGAGTGTTCGGTGTGCACACGCGACCTGAAGGGCATTGCTCCCGGAGCGAATTTGATCAATCTGCGAGTATTGGATGCCAACGGAGAATCGAGCGACAGCATGGTTATTTCGGCCATTGAAGCTGCGATTAATCTCAAGTCAACGTACAACATTCGAGTCATCAATCTTTCACTGGGCCGCCCAGTATTTGAAAGCTATACGCAGGACCCACTGTGCCAAGCAGTTGAAAGTGCCTGGAAGGCGGGCATTGTTGTGGTGGTGGCCGCGGGTAACGATGGCCGCGTGAACGTCGCCAACAACACAGGCTACGGCATGATCAACGCTCCGGGCAACGATCCTTACGTGATCACAGTTGGCGCGATGAAGACATTGAAGACTTATACGCGCAACGACGATTTGATGGCGAGTTATAGCTCGAAGGGTCCGTCATTAATCGATAACATTGCGAAGCCGGATATCGTGGCACCGGGCAACATGGTCAGTTTCGACCTTGGCCAGCGCGACTGCAACGCTGGGGATTAATTATCAATCGAACTTCATCGAATGCACTTATTATGACTCTGGCTGTTCGGGCACCACAGAGTCTGGTTATTACTTCACACTGAGCGGCACAAGCATGGCAACGGGCGTGGTGAGCGGCGCGGCGGCGGATTTACTGCAGGTACAGCCGAGCCTGACACCTGACCAAGTCAAGGCGCGGCTGATGCTGACGTCTTACAAAACGTTCCCGACTTCGAGCGTCACAGTTGATCCGACCACAGGAGTCACCTATACCGACTACTACGATGTTCTGACGCGCGGCGCCGGCTATCTGGACATCGCGGCAGCACTAGCGAATAAGACTTTGGCAGGTGGCCCGGCCACTTCTCCAACCTTGAAACTAAACTCCGCCAACAAGCCCTACTTGCAATTTGCGAGTGGTACGGTTTGGGCGTCAGCAGGCACTTCTGGAGCGTACTCAAGCCAGAATGTGTGGGGCACTTCGGCGGTGGGTCCGGCAAATGTAGTCGTCACATCAGTTCCGGCTTTGACTACTGTCGGCACGTCTGCAACATCTTCGATTTGGAGTACCTCCAGCATTTGGGGCAATTCACTGCTGAATGTTCTGGCTAACTCATCAATCTGGGGTAGCTCAAGCATTTGGGGCAGTTCCAGCATCTGGGGCAGTTCAGTAATCGGCGGGGACCCGCTGTTGGGAGAGCAGTAATTCGGTTTGATTGGCCTCTAGGCGCGCCCCTTCGACACGAGTCGAAGGGGCGCTTTTGTTTTGGACTCGCGCCTTGGCGGTCCATACTTGGGATATGAGAAAAGCCGGTGCTGAAGATATTCCTTTGCTGATTGGCCTAATGCGCGAGTTCTATGCCGAGGGTGGTTATGAACTAGAGCCGACGCGAGCGGCAGAGGCTTTCGCTGCGGTAATTTCGGACGAGCGGTTGGGGTTTGTGTGGATTATTCAGGATGGGCAGGAGGATGTCGGACATGCTGTGCTTACGCTGCGGTATGCGATGGAGTACGGCGGGATGGTGGGTTGTTTGGATGATCTTTATGTTCGTCCAGCCTGGCGAAACAAGGGGTTAAGTACGGCGGGGTTGGCTGCAGTTCGAAAGTTTTGTGAGAACCTTGCCATACGGGCTTTGACGGTGGAAGTTGGGTTCGATAATGTTCCGGCGCAGAGGGTGTATGAGCGGGCCGGCTTTGTGGAAGCGGCGGGGCGGCAGTTGTTGGTTTTGCCGTTAGCGAGTCCTACGCATGTAGTGAAGGGAACAGGGATGGATAAACAGATAGCCGGCTGAATTTTTGAGAACGCGGAATGAGAAAGTGGGATACGCGCTTGACGAATGTACACCCACCATTAGTAACCTTATCCAAACCAAACGACAGTTTCTACCAGCGTGTCAAGCCTGCCCGTGGGCCGGAGCATCTTGATCCACGATCACTACAATGTTGACGGACAAGTGGTGCATCGTCGGCAAACTCTATCGCGGGAAAAAGAGACGGTAAGGTTAGAGCGACCTTGCCGAGAATAACCGAGAAGACACAACGGTAGCGGAAGGGTGTTGCAAACTGTACTAAGACAGCTATATACTTAGAAGTCTCAGTATGGCAAAGACGGATTCTCTTCAGGGTTCAATTGACTTGCTAGTTTTAAAACTTCTCTCGAAGCGTCCGCGCCTTCACGGGTATGCGATTATGACCGCCATTCGTGAGGTGTCCGAGGAAGTCTTGCGCGTAGAGGAAGGGTCACTCTACCCGGCTTTGCATCGCATGGAAGAAGCCGGCTGGATTCGTGCGGAATGGGTGAGCCGGGAAGCAGGCCGACGCGCGCGCATTTATCAACTCACCGCCACGGGCCGAAAGCAATTAGCCGCCGAGGAGGAAAGGTGGCAGCATGTGTCGGGTGCGATTAATCGTGTTTTAAGGATGGCTTGATATGTCCCTTTGGTCACGACTTAAAAATACGTTTCGAGGCGATAGCTTGAGCCGGGAGATCGACGAAGAATTGCAAGCCCATATCGAAGAAGCAGTCGCGCAGGGCCGCGATCCGGTTGAAGTTCGCCAGGCACTGGGCAGCAGACTGCGCCATGGTGAGCAAAGCCGCGACTTAAGGCTCATCGTTTGGCTTGATTCACTGCGCGCAGACCTGGTTTTTGGCTGGCGGCAACTTGCCAAGAAACCGACTGCTTCCGCGGCCGCAGTCCTGTCCCTCGCGCTTGCCATAGGCGCCTGTACTTCGGCATTCCGGCTTATCGATGCATTACTGTTGCGGCCCATGCCAGTGGCGCATGCGGATCGCCTGTATGCCATGATTCTGCACGGCACCGGGCCCGATGGCACTATCAGAGACAGCGAGAGCAATGAGTATCCACAATTCCAGGTCATGCGCGCCGCTGTCAAAGAAAAGGCGGAGTTGATTGCGGCCTCGTAGGTGGAACGCGTTGACCTCACTTATTCTTCAGACCAGGATATGGAGAAAGCTCACCGGCAATACGTCTCGGGGTGGATGTTCGGAGCTTTTGGCTTGAGGCCCGCTCTGGGACGGCTGTTCATCGAAAGTGATGACTCGAAGCCAAAGGCCCATGCTTATGCAGTCCTCTCCTATGACTACTGGGCGAGCCGGTTTGGCCGAGATCCCAAAGTAATTGGGAGCAGATTCCTAATGGGCAATGTTCAATATGAAATTATTGGCGTTGCTCCGGAAGGCTTCACCGGCACCGAACCAGGTACCTTCACAGATGTTTTCCTGTCGACGATGATGCATGAGGGCGTGACCCATGACGACTGGAGTTGGTTTAGAACATTCATTCAGCTTAAGCCCGGCGGTAACACCGAACAAGTGCGGGATCGCCTACAGGCTATCTGGAATGTACTGCAGCGCGAGCGTGCACGGAGCTTTACAGACTGGCCGGCAGAGCGACTAAAGAAGTATCTAGCCCAGCGGGTGTTGGTCTTGCCTGCTGCTGCAGGGCTTTCAGACATGCGTAAGAACTATAGGACGGCGCTGGTCGCTTTGGCAGTTATAGTAACACTCGTGTTGCTGGTCGCGTGCGCTAATGTGGCGAATCTGTTGACCGCCCAAGCCGTAAGCCGAATGCGGGAAATGGCGTTACGAGTATCCATTGGCGCCGGAAAGGCAAGGCTAGTTCAACTTGTGTTGATGGAGAGCTGGCTGCTTGCTGGTTTGGCAACCTTGATGGGAGTGATCTTCGCCTGGTGGTCTGCGCCCTTAATCGTGGCGAGAATCAATCCATCTGACAATCCGGCGCGTCTGGTGCTGCCGGCTGACTGGCGCGTCGTGCTATTCGCCACCGGACTCAGTTTCGCAGTTACGGTTCTGTTTGGACTGCTGCCTGCATTGCGCGCCTCCGAAGTAAAGCCCGCCAGCGCACTAAAAGGCGGTGACGATCCGCATGTTCGCCACCGATTGATGCATGTCCTCATTGCTCTCCAGGTTGCGTTTTGCTTTCTTGTGCATTTCGCCGCCGGCGCTTTCGTCTCCACGCTTTCACACATGGCTAACCAACCCACAGGGTTCTCATCGGACCGCCTTCTAGTGATAGACGCCGTAGCCCGACAGCCGCAACCCACCGATGTCTGGTATCAAGCGGCCGCTCAGCTACGCGGATTTTCCGGCATTGAAAATGTCGGTTTGTCCGCATGGCCTCTTATGGGTGGCAACGGTCAAAACGGTTTTGTAAGCGTGAATGGGGCTCCGCCGCATCCTTTGCTGGCCTACTTTCTGCCTATCTCTCCGAGTTGGTTCGACACGATGAAAATTCCGCTTATCGATGGCAGGGATCTTCGCCCTGAAGATCTGACGCCAACCAGCGAGACAATTGTGGGCGCCGCAGTGGTAAATCGCACCTTTGCGAAAGAGTATTTTGGAGACGTCGATCCGGTAGGTAAGTTGTTTGAGAGAGGCAAACAGCAAGTCAAGATTGTGGGCCTAGTTGCTGATGCACGGTATCGAGACATGCGAGAACCGATCACCGCCACTGCCTACGTTCCGCTGCGCTACCCCGCCCCTTAGTCCCTGAGTGGTGCAACATTCATGATTCGAACAAGCAGTCAGAATCCTTTGGCACTGGCTGCCACTATCCGGCGTGAAATGATGCGCGTCCAGCCCGAATTTCGAGTGAGCAACATTCGCACGCAGGCAGAACTGAATCAGTCTCAAACCGTTCGCGAGCGATTGCTGGCCATGCTCGCGGTGTTTTTCGCCGGAGTGGCGGTGCTGCTTGCCGGAATCGGGTTGTACGGCGTCCTGGACTATTCAGTTCTGCAACGCCGCCGCGAGTTCGGGATCCGCATGGCCATCGGAGCGCCCATCCTCGACATCGCTAGACGAGTGACGGATGATGTCTTCCTGATGGTATTTGTTGGCTGTGGCATGGGCGCCGCGAGCGGTCTGTTCCTGGAACGATATGTGAGGAGCTTGCTTTATGAGGTTAAACCGTTCGACTTCGCAGTCCTGACGCTTCCTACGCTTGTCATTATTGCCGCAGCAACTCTGGCTGCTATACCCGCGATTGTGCGCGCGATTCGAATAGATGCGGCTACGATGTTGCGAGCTGATTAGCTTTAAAGCCGCAGCTTTGGGTAGACGTCGGGCGGCACACCACATAGAGTTAGGACGCGCTATGAAAGATCGACGATCTTTAATAACGCTGTGGTGAACTGCTCGGCCCAGTGCCGCTGCCCGTCCTCATCTGCAATTAGATCCTGACGAAATTCAATCTGAAGATGTCGCAAATTCCGGCTTAGAGCATGGCGTGGGGTGCTGTAATCGAACGCCGGATCAAGATCGTATGGCTCATTGTCGCCGACCAAAATATCGGGATCGAGGCGCAGGGCGTTCAGCAAAGGATCAGCCAGAGTGCGATCAGTGAAACTGGAGAGCGCGATATGCCACGGACGTTTCGCGCCCGCAAGGCAGTCGGTCATTGAATGGATAGATAGCGTGATCGGTGAACCTTCGCCGATCAACGAATCAATTGAATCGTGATAAGGAACGAAGTATTGTTCAATGCGGTATGCGCGTTCATCCGACGAAACAGACTGGTTGCCGGGTATCACGACGCTGTCGCTGACAACAGGAATCAGGTCTGGCGCATCCAGGTGGCGGTTGCAGTCAACAACCAATCGCGAAACGGTGGAGAATAGCGCTGGAGACTCGAGGCGGTCAGCGATTCTCTTCGTGACCTCGGCGGCTCCGATATCGTAAGCGATATGGCGGCTTAGATCAGCAGCGCTGACGCCCAGATTGTGAAGATTGGCGGGAATGATATTGGTCGCGTGGTCACAGAAGATCACGAAACGCCCGCTAGAAGTCATGATGCCGATGTCTCGGTTACCTCGACATTCACATCCATGGATTCGAATGCTGCGGCCGGCCCGTCATACGTTCCCCACAATGGAAGCACTTGAGCTGCTGACCAGGCAACAGCAACGCGGATGAGATTACGATTTCCAACGATTCGGTTTGTGGGGTCAAAATCCACCCAACCTGCTCCTGGCAAATACGCTTGCATCCAAGCGTGGGTAGATCCGCCGCCTGCGAAACCAGAGTACGCTGGACTAAAAATGTAGCCGCTTACAAAGCGAGCAGCGATGCCCAGCGAGCGCGCAGCATCGATCATTAGAACCGCAAAATCGCGGCAACTGCCCCGCCCTTTCTGTAGCGTCTCTTCGGGGGTTTGGACGCCTTTTTCCGGCCTTGTCATGTACGTGAATCCGTTGCTGATTCCGTGAGTCATGGCGCTCAGAATTTTTATCGTCGGAGTGCTTGCCGAAGGATCCAAGAACTGGAGCGCCCAGTTGGACACGATATCGCTTGGATAATGCCGCCACAAGCCGCGCTCCAGGTTTGGAAAATCCTCGTCGGAATAGCGGAATGGGTAGTGATGCGCGTCTTCTTCAAGCGGATAGTCGATCAGGTTGCTGGGATAGTGTTCCAGGGTGAGAATACTTTCGAAGCTTAGCTCTGTGGTGGTGCCTTCAAAACGTGCAATGGCAACCGAATTGTCGAATGGGTCGTGCAGCCATCGAACCTGCACTGGACGGGGGCTGATTGCGAGACTGGTTTGAATGAGCTTAAGATCATGACTGTCACGCGGGCGGAACATCATACGATGCTCACCAAGGCCCACGGGTTGGCGGTAGCGATAGACCGTGGAGTGACAAACCCTGAGGATTGACATTACTGTCTAACGGGTATGGACTCCTGTTCTTTGATTTCGTCTGTCCAAACTTTGAACCCTTCCAGATAGTGAGATCCAAAAGTGGTTGTGATGGCCACATCGCAGGCATCCCTGCCGCGGGCCATTAGGATTCGGCTTTGGCGTGGAACATTATTTCGCGGATCGAATAGACACCAGCGCCCGCCTATCCAGGCCTCAAACCAAGCAGCAAAGTCGCCCGGAGGATATGGCGGCGGAGTTCCTACATCGCCCAGATATCCAGTGCAATACCTGGCTGGAATGTTCATGGCGCGGCAGAAGGTGATGGCAAGATGAGCGTAGTCGCGGCAGACACCGGTTTTTTCGTTGAAAGCTTCATAGGCGGTACGGGTGGGGCGCGCGTTTTGGTAGTTGAAAAAAATGTGGTTGTGCACGAAGTCGCATATTGCTTGCACGCGCGTATGCCCAGGCGCCGTTTTACCGAAAAGATTCCAAGCGGTATCGGATAGCAAGTCAGTTTCGCAATAGCGGCTACCCAGCAGAAACACTAATGTATCTTCGGTCAGGTCCTGGACGTTATGTTGAATAGCTTGCGTGCAGGCTTCGTCGGGCAATCCACTGTCGCGGACAACGGAATCGGCCGCAATGCGCAACCGGCCGGGCGGCGCAACGAGCCGCTGGCAGTAGTTGCCGAACAGATCATGATAGCCGGACATCGGCAAGGGAGGGTCGAGAATGACGCGATCGGGAACAACTAAATCTTGAACCCGGGAGTGATGGATATTGACTACCAGAATTACGGGCGTCGCCTGTGGAAAAGTGTAGATCAGTTCAAAGCCGGCCCGGAGAAGCATGTCTGAGTTTATCAGTCATTCGCTCGGGCTTTGCCCGATCATTCTGGCAAAAGCGCAGCGTTGTGGCCGATGGTTGAAGATCAAGAGCGGAATTTGATTAAGCTATTCAGGAATTTCACTTACGGGAATGACGGCGTTAAGCAGGAGAGAAGAGATTCCTCCAGTAGCGATTCCGGAAGATAACGTGTCTCGGAGAAGCGACGGGAGGCCGTCCAGGATATTAGGAACGAAGGTTACTCCAGAGACCTAGACTTAGCGATAATGCTGCGATGGTGGAGGCTCGGCGGTCCAGGTGACTTTGGGCCAGGATCTTGATTCCGGCAACAGCTACTGTTCCAAACAAGATTAGAGTTGCGCCTCCCAGGACGGCCGGAGGCATGGCTTGCACCACTCCTCCAATCCATGGGAAGAGACCGAAGAGGATCAGAGCTACTCCCACTAGCCTTCCAATATAGCGGCTGCCTACGCCAGTGAGCTGGATGACTCCGTTGTTTTGAGCGAAGGTGGTGCTTGGGAAAGAGTTGAATATGGCGGCGAGCATCGAGGTAAGGCCATCTGCCAGAAGGCCCCCTCGAAGGCGGCGAAAATATGTTTCTCCCGTTAAACTTTGACCGGAAAGCATGGCTGTGGCGGTAAGGTCACCGATGGATTCGATGGCAGTAATGAGGTACAGGAAGCAGAATGGTGGGACGGAGGTCCAGCGAAAGCCAAGGCCGTAATGAAAAGGCGTTGGAAGTTCAAACCACTTGAGCTGGTGTAGTAGGGAAAAATCGACTTTGCCAAAGACGATGGCAATCAGATAGCCAGCAGCGAGTCCGGCAACGACGGAGCTCATGCGCATCCAAGGGGCCCGGCTGGAGTTAAAGAAGAGGATGAGCAGGGCTACCAGCGCAGCGATGGCGAGGTTGAAGGGTGAGCCGAATGCGCCGGACTGTTTGGCTTCGAAGCCGCCGCCTGCACTGGTGATGCCGACTTGGATGAGAGTGAGTCCGATGAGGGTGACGACGGTTCCGGTGACGAGGGGCGTGATGGCTTTGCCGGCCAAGCGGAGAAATGGTCCAACAAGCATGGGCACGATGGATGCGGCGAGGCATAGGCCGAAGACTGCGCCCATGGCTTGGCTTTGTGAGCCGCCCTGCTTTGTGACAGCGGTTGCGAGCGCGATGATAGGGCCGAGAAAGACGAAGCTGGTGCCTTGAATGCTGAGGAGGCCGGAGCCGATGGGTCCGATGCGGCTGGTTTGGAGGAAAGTGCCGAGGCCGGAGATGAAGAGCGACATACTGACAAGGAAGGCTGCGTCTTGAGCGGGCAGACGGAGTGCACGGGCAATGAGGACGGGTGGGGTAACGATGCCGACGAAGACGGCTAGGACGTGTTGAAGCGCGACGAAGATGGAACGGCGCAACGGTGGCTTATCGTCGAGGCCATAGAGGAGGTCCGTGGGTAGTGTCTCGACGATGGGGGAGTTCTGCAAATGGGGTTGGATTTTTATTATAGGGGGCTGTGAAGCTTTGCGCGGTAGGAGGCTTCTTTGACGACGATGGTTTCGGCCATGCGGTCTTGGACGGTGCGGCGATAGGGGTGGATAAAGAATTGAATGAAACCGAAGCCGCCTTCGAGTGCGGCAGCGCCGTAGCCGAGAGCTCGTTCGATGGAGTGCCAGAGGGACATGTTGTGGTGGACGAGGGAGACGGCACGGATACGAAAGACGCGTTTGCCGGGGGTACGGCCGTTGCCCCAGTAGCAAGCGAGGCCGAAATAGAGGACGAGGGGCAGGACGCGGACGATGATTTCGCTGGCTTCTCCCCAGCGGACGGTGACATGCTGGCCAGGTTGAGTTTCAGCAGGTTTAGTCTCGGTGGGCTTAGCGGTATTGGACATGTGGATGTTGAAGAAAGGCGTTTCAACATCGCCGTGCCCGAAAGCTAGCAAGGAGATGGCCGTGAGGGTGATGGCAACCAGGATAGCCAAGACAACATCCACCACTAATGCGCCGGCGCGTTGCCAAAAGTCGGCGAGTTCGACACCGTCGAGAGCTTGCATGCGGGACGTTTCTTCGGCGCGGTAGAGGCGCATTCTGGGGAAGGATAGCATGGCGATTCATTTGGGCTGGAGATGGAGGAAACTGGTTTTGTCGGAGGTCTTTGCAAAATGGCAAAACGCGCGGGAAAAAGCAACAAGTCGGCGGACGCGGTTCCTGCGAAGACGGTTCCCGCGAAGCCCAGCCGGATAAAAGAGTTGCGCCAGAATTTGGCAACTGCGGTCATAGGCGCGGTGGTGGGAGCGTTGATTTCGCTGCTTTCGACTTGCGCGCTTCTGCTTTTTAATGAGCGCAAGGAAATGCGCGAGATTCAAGACCCGGTGATGCAGGGGTTTGAAGATTCCGGGAAACAGAATCATTTGGAGACGAAGTTTCTGGATGCGGCGCAGGCGGCGAGACAACGGAGCAGCGACCGGCTGACGGAGTTTTTTCAGGACCGGGAGTGGCAGAAGCACGTTGCAGGAAGTGAGGCCGGGCGGAAGAATGCTCTTGAAAAAGCGGCCTTGGGGATACACAACGCCAATTTGGATTTAGGTGGATTGAACGCCTATGAGGGACAGCTTTCGCTCACTCCGAAATCGTTCGCGGCAGCGAGTGTTTCTATTCTGGAGAGCGAAATTGCAGTATGGAACGCGTTGACCAAGTTTGCGGAAGCGGGCACGAAGACGGAGGAACAGAAGGCGTTTGATGAGTGGGTAAACAGGCAGTCGGAATGGGAGCGATCGGCTACCGCGTTTGATGATTCGCGCACGATTGTGGCGGACAGTTTGCGGGCGGAGTTGGAACGAGAGACGCGAGTGATGAACAACCAAAAGCTTGATTATGAGATGCAAATGGCGAAGTTCAATTGGGCGATGGCCGGGTTTACGATATCGGCGGCAGGGTTGTTGGGAATTGGGATATTTCTGTTCTGGCCGGTGGGACACCAAGCTGTAGACTGACAATTGACTATGGCAAGGGCGACTAAACCTGCTAGAAAGATTCCGATTACGGGGATTTCGATTGGGGTGCTCGCGATTGCCGCGTTAGTGGCCGGTTTGCTTTATCTGAACCATCCGGCGAATTCGGGTTCGGAGGGTGCTGAAGCGACAGCCGAAGCTAAAGCTTATTTGCCAAATTTGGCGTTGAGCGATGTGAATATGCAAGCGACAGAGAATTTCATGCAGCAGCAAGTGGTGGAAATTCAGGGTAAGATTACGAACAACGGGCCGCGTAAGCTCGCGATTGTGGATGTGTATTGCCTGTTCGCCGGGGCGGATGGCGCCCAAATTTACAGGGAACGGCTGACGATTGCGCGGGGGTTGGCGGCACATGAAACGCGCGCGTTTCGATTGCCGTTTGACACGTTGCCGGACGGGTGGAACCAGGCGATGCCGCGGATGGTGATTGCGAGGATTGCGTTCGCAAGTTGACATGAAGCTGCTAGTGGTGGATGACGACGCAGACCAACTGGAACTGCGGGCATTGATGTTAAGTGAGTTGGGGCATGCGGTGCGCAGCGCGGGCGACTTAGAAAGCGCGCTGCAAGTAGCTGCGGAACAAATACCGGAAGTGGCCGTGGTGGATTTGCGCATGCCGACGCAAGATTCCGGGCTGAAGCTGATTCGTGGCTTGAAGCAGATGAACCCAGCTGTGCGCGTGATCGTACTGACAGGTGTGACACCAAAGCAATTTGACAAGCTGCCGGAACGCGCGCTGGTGGAAGCTGTGTTTATGAAGGGCAACGCGTCGCGGCAACTGGTGCAACATTTGAAGGATAGCGCCGGTGTGGAGTTGCGGCACAAACTGGTTGCCGACGGGCAGTTGACGCTGGATGTGAAGGTGATTCCGCGCTCTTCGAAGAGCGAGATTGCGGAGTTCCTGCCGGATGGCTCGTTAAAAGTGAAGCTGGCTGCCGTGCCCGAAAAAGGCAAGGCGAATGAAGAGTTGATCGGCGTTTTGTGCGACTTCTTCGATGTGCGCAAGGACGCCGTGGAACTGGTGACGGGCGAGACGTCGCAACGCAAGCGCGTGCGTATTCGGACGCGGGCAGCTACTTCACGGTAACGGTTGGTGTGGCGGCGTTAGTGGCTGTGGCTGTGCCACCGGTCTGTGCGATGCGCTGCTCTTTTTCGTAATCCACAGTGAGTTGCTTGGCAATGCGGGCGGCAACGTCGGCACTGGCTCCACGGAATTTTGCGCCCAAGCTTTCCTGCGTGGTGGACCAGAGTACGTCGCCATCCTTATTGCACAGTCGGACGGTTGCAAAGGCTTCGTGCTTGCGTTCTTTAATGTGGTGGCTGTCTTCAATGGAGCCTCCGTTGCCAAGAGCGATGCCGGAACCGCGCTGCCAGATGGACGAACTGCTGCTTTTGCTGGCTTGATCGTGGGCGGTTTCGGATTCGTTGGAGTCGAAGGTGTCGGTAAAACTTTTGTCGTCGGCTGCGCCTTTGAGGATGGCATCGGCGCGGTCGGGATTATCAGTCAGCACAAAGAGCTTGGTGTTCATGAGGCTGGTGATGATAAGGTCACGCAGGGCGGTGGCTTGCGGGCCGCCATCGAGCGGGGCGACATAGATACGCTTCACCTCAACGATGTTGTCGATGCCGGAATCGGCGCCGGCCTTTTGTGCTTGGAGGAGTGGCCCCGCTAAGAGCAGGGTTATGAGCAGGTGTTTCATCCTTTGCCTGACAATCTGGCTTCTTCGTCCTGATAGCGGACTTGCTGACCGGTGCGGGCTTCGAGGGCTACTAATGTAAGGCGGATATCGTTTTTGTCCACGCGAAAGACCATGGCTTGCTGTTGGCCGTCGTCATCTTGAAAGCCAAGGGTAAGGAAGTGGTCGCGCTTTTTGGCGAACATCAGAATGGGATTGATGACGATAGCGGCGAGGTAGCGACGGTCCACTTTTTGACCGTATTCGAGCAGGTTGATACGTTCGTAAGGGACGCGCACCTGGGTGTGCTTTGAACTGAAGATAAAGTAAGTTTTGTCGGTCATCTCGATAGACCCGTCGTTCTTTTCGGGGATATCGGCGCGGGTGCCACCGATGTACTCGGCGTGGCTACCAGCGTGGCCGGCTATGACCGGGAGAGTAGCCAGAGATAGTGCCAGGGATAGGACAAGAAGTCGCATAAAGTCGCGAGAACTCCTGGCAATAATGTGGCGTGGGTCGGCGGATGTCTCTGGTAATGTGAGATCGGAATTCGCTGAGAACTTGGAAAGCAGATGTTTCGAGCCAAGCGTGGGACGGAGGCCGCAAACCTCCATCCCGCTGCTCAGTCCCTTGCCGTCACTTTTTCCCTGCGGCGTCAAGGAATGTCATGCCATTCGGCACTCCAAAGCCAGTGACGTTGTCCCAGCCGGTAGTTACTGCAAGCGAGCTATCAATGCTGAAGCCAATTGGTTCTGCAAAACCCGGAGTACCGAACGAATTCGGCCAATTGGCACTAATAAAGCCCACCTGCGCGGGGTAAATATACGGCGCGAAAAGCGACGATGGTGAATAGTAGGTAGGACCATTGCTGTCAAAAACTGTCCCCGCCAAATTAGTAGGGCTACTTAAGGGCAGAATATCCGTAACTGCACCTGACGGTAAAGACGCAATGAGCGGCGCTGCCTGGCCAAGCGCATGTCCTGCCTTTTGCGTGGCTAAGGCAAGCATTGCCGTGACGATAGGGCTGGCCAAACTAGTGCCGCCAATACCGTCATAGAGATACTGCGTCCCCTGCTCGGTCAGAACCAAAAATACGCCGGTGTATGGGTCGGCTAACGCGGAAACATCCGGCACCTGCCTGCCAGTGCCGGGTAGTGTGGACTGCCACTTTGGCTTGGCGAAATAAACGCTCTCGCCGCCGCCCGCACCGCCTGCGAACCCAAGCGCGAAGGGTGGATCCACTACAGCGCCGTCGCTCTCGATAAGACTAATGACATCGCCCCAGCCAATTTCAGAAAAACCGGAACCGCTGGGGTTGTTCAGAATCGCCGTACCGCCCACCGCTGTTGCATATGGTGAATTAGACGGCACTCCAGGTGCGCCCAATGGGGTGCCTAGACCCTCGTCCCCGCCGTCTCCGCTTGAAAATTGAAACGAGATCCCCTTGGCTGCGGCAAGTTTAAGTATCGAATTGTATGAGTCTTCCTCAGCCGGGCCGGCAATCAGATCGGTATCTTCTTCCCAGCTATCGGAGACAACCGTGCCAAGTTTCTTGGCGATAATATAACTCATCGACGCTTGAAAGTCTTCGTTATCCTGACCGTTTGTAGCAACTACCAGGGTTTTCGCCGCCGGTGCAATGGAGTGCGCCCATTGAATGTCTAGCGCAATCTCAACATCCCAGCCCGTCAGAACCGCCGCTGCCGGATTAGGTATCCCTTCTGGATAAACCACCTGGAAGGTAGACGTGGTTAATGCCGGCAAACCCGCTAATTTAGAAAATGCATTAGCGTCCTGCAGCATTGTTGAATAACCATAAGCCTCCAGCAAAACTATTGTTTGACCCGCACCATTCAGTCCAGCCTCGTAGGCGGCGCCTAGTCCATAATGCGCCTGAAGTTGGGCGGGAGTGAAGCTGCAAACGAGAGGATTACCCGATGAATCGACGGGATTATAAACGTTGCCGAAATACACTCCAATAGGCAGAGAAGAACCCGGATTCGTGTAAGTAAATTCAGCCGGTGGATAAAGGCATTGACCCGTGATGAAGCTACTAAGTCCGCCGCTGTCCTCGACCTTACTTAGAGCTACAGGAGGCTTACCCAAGCCTGTCCGCGGGTTAACCGCCCGCTTGATCATCGACTTGACTTTGTGCTCATCCATTCCAGCAATCGAAGCCACTAAGTTTCCCGCATTTCCCGTCAGTTTGGCGTCCGTAATGTGGGCTCGAAACGTCTGTCCATTCAGCGACAAGTTATGTAGTTCGGTTTGAAACGCCTTCTCAATATTCGCCGCTGAGCCACGTATTCGAACCGAGAAACCATATGGATCGTTTGAAATGATAGACAAGCCGTTCTTTTGCAATTCCTGTTGAACAGCGTTCACGTCAGAGGGCGCTGGCGCGAATGTTTGGATCTCTTGATCTGTCATCCAGTGATGATAGGCCGGAGATTCAGGGTCATATAGTTTGTCCACCGCGTCATCGAATGCGGCTTGATTGCGAAGATTCAGATAGACCGTCACAGTGACTTCTTGAGCCGGATCGACCCGACCAAGATCGCTTGCACTCTGAACAGCCGGCAGGACATTGTGCATACTCCCCAGCGCAAAAAGCGTCTGTGTTGCTAAAGCCAATCCGATGGCGAACACCCGCAGAGATAGGGTCTCACCATGGGCAAACGATTTTACCCGCATGAATGCTCCTTATATGTTCTTCAGGACCCGCTTCGGTAACTGCAAATCCCGTATCTGTCTACTATAAGCGGCATTCTCATCCGAATAACACACCTAACGGAAAAAAATTATTCGCCACGAGGAGCTTCATAACTCAACTCAGTGCCCGAATATTTACTTAGAGAGGACGAGTGTTGCCTCTCTTACAGATGGAACTAACTCGAAATGGCGTTAGCTGGTTTTCTAGTTAGTCACCCGGCAGAACATACTAGTTTTTGCGCGGAGCCCCAAGTCGCCATTTGCCAGTCGGAGATTGTTCGGAGATAGCAATCAAACGAATGAACGCTGGCTGCTTTATTTAAAGGACCGCAATCGCGGCCCCAACTTCACACCCTTTGAGACGCGCCTACTGAGAAAGAATGAACCCCGTGTAAGAGCAATTCGAAGAGTCGTTCTGAGGCTTTCTAGGTCCAAACTTTTTCGACAGGAACGCCTTTTTTGCAGAGCTCGCAGCTTTCTGCGTCCTTATAATAGACGGCATCCATTTTTGCGAGGTAGAAAAGGGGGAGACTGCCGAAGTCGGCGATGTCTGGGTTGGGCTGGTAGACGGCGACAGCCATGCCCACGATGTTGGCGCCTTTGGATTCGAGTAGCTTGCGGAGTTCGGTAAGGCGGCGGCCAGTGCGAAGGACGTCGTCGATAAGCAAGATCTTTTCACCTTTGGCTGGCTCGACGAATTGACGGAAGCGGAGCGGAGCGGAGGCGGAGTCCTTTTCAGCCCAATAGACTTGGTTGGCACGCAAAGCTTCGGATACGCCGTAGGCGACGGGCAGGCCGGCCGTGTTATCAGGGCAGACGAGCGAAAGTTCCTTCAACATGGCGCGAATTTCGGTGTTTTCTCGCAGGCGGCGGCTCAGGCCAACACTAAGAATTTTGGCGTATTCAAAATAACGGAAGGCCAGAGCAACCTGTAAGTATTCATTGGCATGCATGCCAGTGGCGTATTCAAAGTGGCCATCACGTAGGGCCCCAGTGCGCCTTAGAAGGGCAATGACTTCGTCATTGGTAGGAACGAGATGCATTTTTAGTGTGCGCCTTTACCAGCGATCACGTGCGGAATGGTTTTCAAGATGATGGACCAATCCAAGCTCAGCGACCAGTTCTCAATATATGAAATGTCGAGACGCATCCAGGAGTTGAAGTCGATTTTGTCGCGTCCGGCGATGGCCCACAGGCAGGTGAGACCGGGGCGCATGCGAAGACGGCGGCGCTGCCAAGGTTGATAGAGGTCCACTTCTTCGGGCAATGGCGGACGGGGACCGACGACGGACATGTCACCGCGCAGAACGTTGACTAGCTGCGGCAATTCATCGATGGAGTATTTGCGCAGCCAGCGACCCACGCGGGTGACGCGCGGGTCGTTGGCGATTTTGAAGGCAACTTCGCGTTCGTTTAGATGTTCCAGCTCGGCGCGCATGGCATGCGCATTGTCCACCATGGAACGAAATTTCCAAAGCGTAAAGTAGCGACCGTTCAAACCGCAGCGCGATTGGCGAAAGATGATAGGCCCGGGCGATGTAAGTTTGATGAGCAGGGCCGCAATAGCAAGGATGGGTGACAGCACAATCAGGGCGATGACGGAGGTTACGATGTCGAAAAAGCGCTTGAGCAGCAGGCGCAGATCGTCAAAGGGCGCGGCAGAGAAAGTGAGCAGCGGGGCGTTGCCGACTCGATCCAGAGTGATTTCGCTGTTGACGTGCGGAAAGAAATCGATGGCGATGCGGGTGCGGACACCCTGTTCATCGCAGGTGAGGAAGGCATCCTCGAGGCGGGCAAGGGCCGGGCTATCGACGGCGAAAATGACTTCATCGACAACAGTATGCTTTAAAAGTTCCGGCAGTTCTTTGGTGCAATTGTCTTCTGAGATGCAGGCGGTTACTTCGATTCGGAACGGTGTGCCGCTGGTGATGAGGTAACCGAATTCAGTTGTCCTTTTTTCGCTACCTACCAGCACCAGGTGATAAGGAGCGCCGAAGCCGCGCTGGAAATGGGCAATGAGATAGGGAAGGACCCGGCGAAACGTCGCCAGCAGGCTTAAGTTGCAGAGCAGGAAGAAGAACAGGAAGCTGCGGCTGAGGTCGAGGCGCAGAAGATATTGGAACAGGATAATGGCAGCAACACCGAGTATCGACTGGCGTATGGTATTGCTCAGCATGCGCAAGAGGTTTGATGAATAAAGTACTTCGTAGAGCCGGTGGAAATAGCCGAGAGATACCCAGATGATGGCCGAGACACCAAGCAACAGCAAGTGCATGTCGGTACGAAGGAAGAAGACGTGATCGAGAGTGATCTGGGTGCGGGCAGCGTAGGCGATTTCAAAAGCGGCTATTGTGAGCAGGATGTCGGCGAAAGCGAAAAGGAGTTGGATCTTTTTGCGTTGGTGCGCGAACATTCTTAAGCCGATTTCAACGCGGCATCCAAGTCGGCCTTGATATCGTCCAAAGCTTCGATACCCGCAGAGATGCGAACAAGATTATCGCGAATCCCTTGCCGTTCGCGCAACTTTGGGGCAACATCGCGGTGAGATGCGATTACCGGGTATAGCACCAAAGTATGGACATCGCCGAGCGATGTTCCTGGCACGATCATTTTAAGCCGGTTCATAAAGCGCATCACGGCGGGACGGTCCGCACCTTTTATTTCAAAGCTGAGAATGCCGCCATATAAGCCAGGCATAAACGACTTTTTGATGGTGGCAGCGTCGGGGTGGTTGGGATCGCCACAATAGTTCACTTTGTCCACGCAGGGGTGAGCGGCCAGCCATTGGGCGAGAGCGGCGGCGTTTTGACACTGGCGTTCGAATCGCAACGCCAGGGTCTTGATGCCCCGCATGGTGAGGTAACTTTCGAACGAGCCTAATGTGCCGCCAACGATCCGCGACAGCATACGCACGTTTTCGTGGTGCTGCTCGTCGCTGATGATGAGACCGCCCAATACATCGCCGTGTCCGGCAAAGTACTTGGTGGCGCTATGCACAACCATATTTGCGCCTTCATCAAGCGGCCTTTGCAGCATGGGCGTTGAGAATGTGGCATCAACGATCAGTGTGGCGCCATTATCGGCGGCGATTTTGGCAATGGAACTGATGTCGCCCACACGCAGCACGGGATTGGAGATGCTCTCCATGAAGACACAACCTGGTTTGCTCTTCTCTACAGCGCAGCGAACGGCGTTTAGATCGCAGATATCAACGTATGTGGTTTCGATGCTGAGGGGTGGAAATACGACATCAAGCATTTTCATGGTTGCGCCGTAAATGGCGCTCGCGCTAACAATGCGCGGAGCCTTGTCCATGAGCGCGGATTGGAATGCCATTTGCAACGCCGTCATGCCGGACGAAGTGGCCAGCGCACCGAAACCGCCCTCCAGATCGGCCGCTAATTCTTCCAACGCTTCGTTGGTGGGATTGTTGTAACGCGAATAGCTTTGGCCTTCCTCTTCGTGACCAAAGATACGATCTAACGTTTCGGCAGTGTCATAAAAATAGGTAGACGAAAGATAGATTGGCGTTGTGGAAGGCGTAGCGCGCTGGGGCTCTCGCTTTCGGTCTCCAGAATGAACCACCTTGCTCTCAAACTTCATTTTCGCTTCCACCGAACGCCTTCTTTGGTATCTTCCAATACGATCCCTTTTTCCAAGAGACTGTTTCGAATTTCATCCGAACGTTTAAAATTGCGCGCCTTCTTCGCCTGGTTTCTTTCCGCAATCAGGGCTTCCACGTCGGCGTCGCTTAGCTCGGAAGGCTTCGCAAGTTCGCTGGGCTCCAACACAGCGAACACACCGTCAAAAACTTCCAGCACTTTGGCCACGTCCCAACGGTTCTCTTCCTGCAGCTGATTCTCATCGAGCGCGATGTTTAAGGCGCGTACGTATTCGAATATCGCGGCCATCGCTTCGGCAGTGTTGAGATCGTCATCCATGGCGGCTTCGAATTGCTCGATGGCTTCGGCGGATCGCGCAACGATAGCTTGGTTGCGACCGGGCGATAAAGTGGCGGAAGAAATTCTTAATTCAAAATCGCGGATGCGTTCGATGCTTTTCTGTGCAGCCTTGAGCCCTTCGAAAGTGAAGTTGAGCTTTTTTCGATAGGGCACCGAGGCGAGCAAATAGCGAATGGCTTCGGGTGCATATTCCATTTCGAGGAGGTCGCGCAGGGTATAAAAATTGCCCAGTGATTTGGACATCTTCTGCGATTCGATCTGCAGGTGCTCGGAATGAAGCCAAAAGCGGGCGAAGGGCTTGCCGGTGATGGATTCCGATTGCGCGATTTCATTTTCGTGATGAGGAAACACCAGATCGACGCCACCGGCATGGATGTCCAGTGTCTCGCCCAGATAGCTCATCGCCATGGCGGAGCATTCAATGTGCCAGCCAGGGCGACCGTCTCCAAAAGGAGTGGGCCAGAACGGTTCGTCGCCTTTGCGCCCCTTCCAGAGAACGAAATCGCGCGCGTCGGCTTTGTCATATTCGTCCACATCGACGCGGGCGCCGGCTCGAATACCACTGAAATCGTTATGCGATAGTTTTCCATAGCCGGGGAAACTCGAAATACGGAAATAGGTGGACCCATCGTTCGTGTAAGTCGCGCCCTTGGATTCCAGCTGGCCGATGGCCTTCACCATTTCGTCGATGTGCTTGGTGGCAGGAGCCACATGTTCGGGCTGTTCCAGGCGCAGAGCCGCGGCATCCTCGAAAAAGGCCTTGGTGTACACCGCCGTGTACTCTTCGAGTGATTTGTGCTCCTTGGCGGCGTTCAGGATAATCTTGTCATCGACATCGGTCACGTTCATGACGTGGTTTAACGCGTAGCCTCGATAGCGCAGCCAGCGGCGCAGTAAATCCTGGAACGTAAAGGTGCGGAAATTGCCTATGTGAACGAAGTTATATACAGTTGGCCCGCATGTATACATCCTCACTGTGTTGTCTGACAGCGGCTGAAACGGTTCCATCTGTTGCGTGAGGGTGTTATAAAAGCGGAGGGCCATTGAGACTTAGTTAAGTCTCAAGCTTAACAAGGCGAATCTGTGATTTTAGTTCGAGTTAGCATTGCGGTTTGAGATTCAGGCGACCTGTCCGGATACGGGTGCGCGCGCCGGGCGATTGCACACAGCGCATGGCGTTATTGAGACTCCGGTATTTATGCCGGTGGGCACTCAGGCCACCGTTAAGGGCTTAACACCGCGCGATCTCATGCAGGATCTTGACGCCAAGATCATACTCGCGAACACTTATCACCTCTTCTTGCGTCCGGGGCACCAGCAAATTGAGCGGCTCGGCGGATTACACCAGTTTATGAGCTGGCCGCGCGCGATTTTGACCGATTCGGGAGGATTTCAGGTTTTCAGCTTGGATTCCTTGCGCAAGGTAACGGACGACGGCGTGTTGTTTCGTTCGCACTTGAACGGCGACGCGCACTTTTTCTCGCCGGAGAGCACAGTGGATGTTCAGTTGGCGTTTGGCAGCGACATCATGATGGTGCTGGATGAATGCCTAGGCTACCCTGCAACGCATGAAGCGACTTTAGAATCCATGCACCGAACCATTCGTTGGGCGCGCACCGGATATGCGCACTACGAAAAGCGGGAAGAAGGCCTGCATTGTGCGTTGTTTCCGATTGTGCAGGGCGGAATGTATGCGGATTTGCGCAAAGCGTGCGCAGAGGCACTGTTGGAACTCGATGCGCCCGGCTTTGCGATTGGCGGCCTTTCCGTTGGCGAGCCACGGCCTTTGAGCCAGGAAATGACAGCAGTAACCGCGCCCCTTTTGCCAGTGGCCAAGCCGCGTTATGTGATGGGAGTAGGCATGCCGGAGGAACTACCGCGCTATGTAGCTCACGGCATAGACATGATGGATTGCGTACTGCCTAGCCGTAATGCCCGGAATGGTTATCTTTTTACTTCCCAGGGCAAGGTAGTGATCAAACAGGCGCAGTATATAGAGGATCCGTCGCCGCTTGACCCGGAGTGCAAATGCTACACCTGCATGAACTTCAGCCGGGCCTACTTACGGCATTTATTCCAAGCATCGGAAATACTGTTTTCAACGCTGGGAACGCTGCATAACATTCAGTACTTTCTTGACATTATGCGCCGGATGCGGGAGGCTATCTTACTTGGTAAGTTTACGGAGTTTTTAAAGAACTCGGAGCGCAGCGCAAAGGAGCATGAGCGTTAACGGCGTGCACCCCGCGTACGCCAGTCAGAGCCAAGTGCGCTACAACTGATACGAGATGCCATTGATATTAATCCTTTTACAAGCAAGCACGAGCAACCCTACCAGCTCGCTATTACAGCAGGTGGTTCCTATTGTCCTGATGGTTGCCATCTTCTACTTTCTGGTGTTCATGCCCATGCGCAAGCAACAGGGCAAGCAGAAGGAGATGCTGAAGTCGCTCGAGAACGGGCAAACCGTAGTTACGTCGGGAGGCTTGGTGGGGACGATTATTGCGGTGAACGATGATACGCTGATACTTCGCGTAAAGCCGGATAACTTAAAATTGCAGTTTGCCCGCAGCGCAGTCACCACCGTGCTGAGCGCGGACGACGCTGCGGGCAAGAAGTAAGAAGCCTGGTTGCGGCGAGGAATTCGATATTGGGAATTGGCTTGGAATGAAACAGAACTTGCGCTTTAAATTCATCTTTATATTGGTTGTGATCCTGGTCTGCATCTTTGGTGTGATCGGGCTTCCTAAGAGTAAGGATGAGCTGATTGCAAATTGGCACAACAGAATTCATCTGGGTTTGGATTTGAGCGGGGGCACTTACCTGGTCATTCAAGTGCAGCAGCAAGACGCGTTCAACGCACAAGCCGGCACCGATTCTGACCGGCTCAAAGAAGTGGCGCGGAAGGCGGGCATTCAATACAGCGACATTGAGGTGCAGGAAGCAAAGAGCCTGGACGATGCAATGAATGTGGCTATCGCGGTAAAAGGCGTGCCCTCCACGCAATCCGGCTCGTTGCGCAGCATATTCGATTCCCAGTTCCAATCTTATGTCGTAAAGACGGTTAACTCCACCGATTATTTGCTGACGATGAAGCCTTCCGACGCGCTCGCGTTGTGGCAGCAGACGCTCACGCAATCGAAGAACACGATGGACCGTAAGGTTAATGCGCTGGGCTTGAGCGAGGCGACAGTGCAGCAGCGCCGCGAGGACAAAGATTCCGAATTGATGGTGCAGATGCCGGGTCTCGACGACCCAGCCCACGTCAAAGAGATTTTGCAAACTGCAGCCGTCCTAGAACTTTACGACGTAAAAAGCGGCCCCTATTCCAGCCGCGAGGAAGCGCTAGCTGCCAATGGCGGAATCTTACCTGTCGGCACAAAGATCATCGGCGTGGCGCCGTCTCCAGGGCAAACCTCGCGCGAAGGCGGCATCTATGTAGCAACGCGCACACCCGTAGTCCGCGGCGCCGACTTCAAGAGCGCGCGCGCCGAACAAGCCATGTCTACCAATTCATGGGAAACAGGCTTTGTGCTGAGCCAGGATGCGGCACGAAAATTCTCCGCTTATACGTCATCGCACATCGGGCAACGGCTGGCCATTGACTTGGACGGCAAAGTTATCAGCGCCCCAGTGGTGAATGCACAGATCAGCGACCAAGGCGTGATTGAAGGTATGGGCGGACAACAAGCGGCGGTGGATTTGGCGATGAACCTGAATGCCGGATCGCTGCCAGCCGGGATTAAGTTTGAACAGGAGAGCACCGTAGGCCCATCGCTGGGCGCCGATTCCATTCATGAAGGCTTTATCGCGGGCATCGCCGGCGTGTTTGCCGTAATCGTTGTCATGCTTGTGTATTACAAGCTAAGCGGCATCAACGCCACGCTCGCACTTGTTCTGAACGCACTCATCCTGGTTGCCGCGCTCGCCTATTTCGATGCGGTATTAACGCTGCCCGGCATCGCGGGCATCATCCTGACCATTGGTATGGCAGTAGATTCGAACGTACTGATTTTCGAACGCATTCGTGAAGAGTTGCGTGCCGGAAAGGCCGTTGTGCCGGCCGTTGATGCAGGGTTCCACAAGGCGCTTTTGACCATTATCGACACCCACGTAACCACGGTGGTGTCTTGCGCGATTCTCTTTTTGCTGGGCTCTGGTCCGGTGCGCGGCTTCGCCGTGACGCTGGTCATAGGCTTAGTTGCCAACGTATTTACTGCCGTTTTTGTATCGAAAACGATATTCGATTGGGAGCTTTCGCGGCCTAAACAGGTAGCGACGCTGAGTATCTAAGAATTTTTTCATCCGCAGCCCAAGTCGCGGGTGAAACTGGGAACAAATATGAAAATCCGGTGTCTACTTTTTGTGGATGCCGGCTTCTGAAGCTAGATGGAAATCTTCAAGCAAACGAATTACGACTTTCTCGGCAAGAAGTGGCCGTTCATCATCCTCTCTCTACTGCTCACTGCGGCTGGCTTGGTCAGTCTGGCCATGAAGGGGGGACCAAAATACGGGATTGATTTTAATGGCGGCGCACAGATGGATGTAAATTTTATCAAGCGACCGGCCGCTGATGCGATTCGCACGGCGCTCCATCAGAAAATTGCGGGCGAGATTGAAGTGCAGGAAGTGGGCAACGGGTCGCAGGAGGTCATCATCTCCACCGGTGCGCGCGATGACAAGGCACTCCAGGTTGTGCGTAAGGACATGCTCGACGCGCTGCAGGCCAACTTCAACCCGCAGAACGAGGGCGACAAGATGGATTTCAACACCGCGCCCCAAGCCAACGTCTTGAACCGTCTGCGCGATGCCTTAGGCAGAGCCAACATCAGCTTTACCGACGATCAACTCGCTACGCTCAGTAAGGCAATCACCACCTTCCGTGACACTCCGCCGCATTCCGGCATCGTGGCGAACCTGGACGAATTAAGTCAGGTGTCCGGAGTCACACCGCAGATTCTGAACGTCATCAAGCAGGAGTTTTATCCGGGCAATTTCACTCTGCGCAGCGTGGAAAGCGTCGGTCCGAAGATTGGCGCGGACCTACGCCAGCAGGCGATTAACGTGGTGTTGATTGCGCTGGCGGCGATGCTGGTCTACATTGCATTCCGGTTTGAGTGGATCTATGGCGTGGCCGCGGTAATAGCAGTTTTTCATGACACGATCATCACAATTGGGCTTTTTTCGCTTTTCAACAAGCAAATAGATTTGACGGTGATCGCTGCATTGCTTACATTAGTTGGTTACTCCATGAACGACACGATTGTCACGTTCGACCGCATCCGCGAGAATCTAAAGCTGGGTGTGCGGGGAACGTTCAGCGACATCGTAAACCTGAGTATCAATCAAACTTTAAGCCGGACGATTTTGACGTCCGGCTTAACCTTTTTAACCGCCATTTCTTTGTACCTATTTGGGGGACAGGTGTTAAACGGGTTTTCCTTTGCATTAGTCGTTGGTATCATTGTCGGAACTTATTCGTCGATTTTCGTGGCGAGTCCGATTTTGGTGTTCTGGCAGGATCTTGCGCAAGGTCGCAAGCAAGCGGGGCGGCCGTCAGTTACTGATAGCCGGCCGGCGTCGGTCCCGAAAGCTGTAAAGAGGTAGGGCAGTTTTAGTTGCTGTCGATTTGGCTAGATGTAAGTTGATGAACGGTGCGTGAGATCTTAACGCGCTCCGAGTGAGGAACTGATATGTTCGAGCAAACATTTGTCGATGGGACTCAGAAGACAAAGAAGAAGTACACGGTACTGCTATCGCTGGGGTTGCAGATTGCATTTATCGGCGTAGCGATTCTGATTCCCTTGATTTATACGCAAACACTGCCCAGCGCGCAGTTGAGGAGCATGTTGGTGGCACCACCACCGCCACCGCCGCCGCCGCCACCGCCGCCGCCGCAGCAAGTACAGAAAGTGGTTAAGCCAGTTATCAAGGTATTCCAAAATAACCAGCTAGTGGCCCCCAAGGTCATTCCCAAAACCATTGCACACATTGAAGAGTCGGCTCCTCCCCCCGACGCCGGAATGGGCGTAGCAGGTGGAACCGGCGACGCCGGCGCACTGGGTGGTGCGTTAGGTGGAGTAATTGGTGGAGTGCCAACCGCGCCTCCGCCCCCGCCGCCGCCTCCGAAGGCGAAGGCTCCTACGGGTCCGGTGCGCGTCGGTGGAAACGTTGCCGAAGCAAACTTGATCCACAAGGTGGCTCCCGCGTATCCGCCGCTGGCCAAGTCGGCTCGCGTATCGGGCACGGTAGAGTTCAGCGCCATTATCAGCAAGGAAGGCAACATCGAGAATTTGCAGTTAGTTCGAGGCCATCCGCTGCTGGTGAATGCCGCCAGGGAAGCCGTTCTGCAGTGGAAGTATAGACCGACCTTGCTGAATGGCGAGCCGGTTGAGGTAGTGACGCAGATTATCGTCAACTTTACCTTGAGTCAGTAGATAGTTTTCAGTGTCAGTAGTAATGGTTAGTAGATTTTCAAATTCAACTTTTTGATTCAACTTAGGAGATTAAGAAATGTTGTTACAACTTCAAGTCTGGGCATTCTGGTTACTCCAGGACGAAGGAATTAGCTTTGACCCCCGTTCGGTATGGGCGAACATGGGCTATTTTGCCAAGGGCATCGTGTTCATCTTGTTCATCATGTCCGCTTGGTCGATCGGCGTTATGATTGATCGCGTGCTTGCATACAATGCAGCTCGCAAGCAATCGCGCGCCTTTGCTCCCGCGGTAGCCGGCGCATTACGCGAAGGCAAACTGGACGAGGCAGTAAAGATTGCGGACCGTTTCAACAAGAGCCACCTGGCAAAGGTTGTTGTGGCCGGATTGCAAGAATTCAAGGCTCACCAAGCGAGCGCCGATATTCCTGGCGAAGCGATTGAAGCCTCTCACCGCGCGTTGGAAAGGGCTGAAGCAATTGTGCACGCCGAACTGAAACGCGGCGTCAGCAGCTTGGCCACCATCGGTTCAACGGCACCGTTCGTCGGACTGCTGGGAACAGTTACCGGTATCATGAACGCGTTCAAATCGATTTCGACCTCGAAGTCCACTGGTTTGGGCGCTGTCGCCGGCGGTATTTCGGAAGCCTTGATCACGACCGCAGTCGGTCTGTTTGTGGCTATCCCGGCCGTCTGGATGTTCAACTACTTCACCAATCGGATTGAAGCGTTCGACGTTGAAATGGGTAACTCCAGTTCAGAATTGGTCGATTACTTCCTGAAGCGGTCGCAAATCAAGGCTGCCAGCAAGTAAGTAGGAGTTGTTTCAGGACTTGAGTTGAACCAAGTTGAATTGATAATGAGGGCGAGGCACTAACCTGCGCTTCGCCCTTATAAAGAAGATGCGCTAAACGCTGGGCGCAAAGGCTCAAGGTGAGAAACAACCGGAAAGGAAAAACGAATGGCAAAGCAAAAAGCTCCGGATGTTGTGTCGGAAATCAACGTCACGCCCATGGTGGACGTGATGTTAGTTCTTCTGATTATTTTCATGGTCATCACGCCAATGTTGTCTAAAGGCCAAGACGTGAACAAAGTCAAGACACACAACGACGTGAAGATGGTGGAAGCGGACAAAGAAGATGCGGTCTTGATTGCGGTGACACGCGATGGCACCGCCTATCTCAGCCCCGGAAATACGAAGGTTTCCCCTGCCGATTTGGGTGGCAAAGTGAAAGATCTGCAAACCAACCGTTCTGACAAGACGTGCTATATCAAGGCGGATTCGCGCGCGAAGTTTTCCGCCGTAACCGACGTAATCGACAATCTGCGTACCGCTCAGGTGGATTCGGTCGGGTTGATAACAGAGTCGATAGCGGATAAGAAGAAGTCGGCGGGTTTATAAAACCGAAGACGTAAATCAAGAAGAGGACACAAACAATATGTCAATGGCAGTCGGCGGCTCCGGTGGAGCCAAGGCAGATATCAACGTAACACCTCTGATCGACGTGCTTCTGGTGCTGTTAATCATTTTCATGGTCATCACGCCCCTGACACCACACGGCTTGGAGACACTTGTTCCCCAGCCACCACCTCCGAATCAGCCTCCGCCTCCACCCAATCAGGATCCCACGGTCGTGATTGAAGTGAAGAAGGACGGTTCAATCGAAATCAACAATAATCCGGTAGCGGAAAAGGATCTCACCAGCCAGTTGGAAGACATTTTCAAGACGCGCGCCACGAAGGTGGTGTTCGTTAAGGGCGACCCGGATATTGAATATCAGTATGTGGCGCACGCCATAGACGATGCCAAGGGCGCCGGTCTGGACAAAGTAGGCATCATGACTCCAAAGGTGGAAGCAGGCCAATGAGGACAGCAAATGTACTTGCCGCAACCGCGCTGGGCAGTTGTCTATTCCTAATGGGCGGTTGCGCGAAACTACAATCGCGCGATCAGATGAACCAAGGCGTAATGGCTTACAAGAACAGCCACTACCCACAGGCAGTGGACCACTTCAAAGAAGCAGTGCGCCTGGATCCGACCAACGAAAACGCTCAGTTGTACCTGGCAACTTCTTATATGAGTCAGTGGGTGCCGGGAGCGGATTCGCCTGATAACAGCAAGAACTATGACGCGGCGAAACAAGGATTCGACCAGATCCTGGACAAGGATCCGAAGAACACCCTGGCGCTACAGTCGCTGGCTTTTATGGCTTATCAGAACGCCAGCAGCGGCACGCCGGATCAAAAGCTTGCGGCGCTGGAAGAAGCCAAGAAGTGGAATCAAAGGCGGATTGAAGTGGACCCGAAGGATTCGGAAGCTTACTACTATCTGGGCGTTATTGACTGGTCGGAAGCGTTTACTCCGATTCAGACAGAGCGCGTGAACCAGAAGATGAAAGCCGAAGATCCCGGTCCCATCAAAGATGCCAAGATTCGAGACGCTTTGAAAGAAAAGTATAGTTCCATCATTCAAGACGGATTGGACAATTTGAAGAAGTGTTTAGACGTAGATAAGGAAAACGAAGAAGCAATGTCGTATATCAATTTGCTTCTGCGCAAGAAGGCGGATTTGGAAGACACTCCGGATGCTGCCAAGGCAGATATCGCACAGGCGGAAGATTGGTCGAACAAGTCTTTGGACATGAAGAAGATGAAGGCGGCGCGTCCGCAGAAGAGTACGCAAGCTAGTTAGTCAGACTCCTACGTTTGAAGAAGGCCGGATGCGATGAGCGTCCGGCCTTTTTGTTTGTGGATCGGAGCACCGTGGTTAGCGGCGGAGCGGGTTACCAAACGAACTCGTGAGTTTGGAGGGAAGGATGGGAGCGTTACGGAACGAACCGGACAATGAAGGCGAAGACATGGAGAAGGCAGCTTGATTATGTGGAGGGAATAAGGAAGGGACCGTTTAATGGGCGATCAAACTGAGGGATCAGGGGCTAGGTTTCAGGTGTCAGGGGCTAAAAAAGTTAGTGTTAGAGAGATGAGTGCGTTTTGGAAGGGTGATTTGCGTCTTATGAACGGGGTTTTTGTTGGGGTTTGGACGGAGTTGTGGTTTCAGTGGTCGGCGGGCTAGGTTGGCTGACGACGAATTAGAGTTCGTCTTCGGTGGGCGGTGTGTAACCGAGGTCGATGGCTTGTTTAGTCATGATTTCCAGTTGCTCCTTCCAGGTTGGTTCTTTTTGGTTATTTTTCTTTTTAGCGGCCTTGAGACGTTCTTCCAGAAGCGCTAGTTTGGCGGCGCGGTCGGCTTCGGCCTGACGGGCTTTGCGGTAGTCTTCGACGGCTTTCTTGGCTTGCGTGAAGAGGTTGCTTTTGGCAGTTTGATAGCGATGGAAGCGGCCGAGCGTGCGCTGTTGCAGTTCTGTCCATTGGGACGGATTTGGATTGGCGTCGTAGAGATCGGCTTCCACGGTTTCGAGTGCGTTGGTGGCGCGTTGTAAGAACCAGTCGGCTTTGATGAGCTTCTCGATGAGGTTCTTTTCGCCTTCGTCCTTTGGCTTGTAGGCGGTGTTCCAGGTGGTTTGGACTTTTTTGAGATCGGCTTCGGATTCGTGAGGCAGGATCAGGGTGTCGGCGCAGCAACCGTGCTTGGTGGCGTTCTTCGACGAGATGGCCTTGCCGGCATCTGTGACCGGGCCCGTGCATTTGGATTGTTCGATATTTGCGATTTCAGAGTTGATCAGTAAGTTTTCCACTTCAGTAGTTCCTTTAGGTGATTTGAGAGTGATTGGCGCGGGGTGCGCGCGTCACTTTCTGATCATCAGATTACGGGGTGGTTTCGGTGTCCGGTGGTAGGGGTGGTTTGTAGGTGATTGAAAAGACTTGAGAAATAAATTTGAAAAACTGTGAACGGGATTTTCACGTAGATGGTCTACAGGAGCGCGGAGACGGTTTGGCAAGCCAATTGGATGACTTTTTCAGGTGGTGTAAAAGCCATATCTGCAGCGCGCCCGGCTGCGATCTTTCGAGTTCAGCAAACAGCCCCTATACGAATGCGGCTTTGCATTGAGCGGCGCAGCTGGCTTTACGATTCTCGATGGAGCGGATACATGTGGGGCGCAATGGTCAACTCACACACCTGGCCCAATCTTCTTGGTCATCCCGGCGAGGTAGATGTCTTAGCGTTTTTGCACAATGGTGATCGATTGGCTCGATTGAGGCGTGAGGCGCGGTATCGATATACGCGGCGACAAACGTGGCTCGAGCCGGCATTTCGGCGGCGTTCAATGCAGACGGGAGCTTAGCTGTATGGCCGCGTGCAAAAAGCGGTTTGCAAGGCTCGGAGCGTTGAGGGAAAGACCGGTAGTGTCTGATACCGACTGCTTCGCTAGGAGGACCCCCATGACCAATGCGGGAAATTCTAGGTATCGCCCCGCACGTTAAGTTTGCCGATGAGTCCAACAAACGAAACTCCGAAGGCAAATCCGCAAGCAACGAGCCCCAAAATATCGGCGCCATGGAGCTGTTGCACGCGCGGCTTGCTCAAACTATTCAAGAGCTCCAACGTCCCCACCAAGGCAAGGATTAAGCCTATAAGAAGGCTAGTTCGTTTCATGTAAAATCCTCGGGTCCCAATCCTGGGTCGTATTCATTCTGGTTCCATCGATATTGTGATGGCAATACTATTTCCGTTTCACCTCAAACTGTCTAGTTGCCGGCAGACCTGAGGCTTCCAAGACGGAGCGTTACTTCGCCACCGCGTGGGTAACCTTCGTCAGCAGCATTTGTGCCCATCCGGCAGTGTCGTGCGTAACCGGTATGCCATCAAACAAGCCATGCACCATCCCGCCATGTGAAACCCAATACATAAATGTAGAGACATCCAGACCCTTGACGTCATGGGTACTCCAGAATGTTCGGGAGGAGCCATTGACTGTCACTGCGCTATCCGGTACGCCCAACTCGACTAGTCTGTCCCGAAGAGGAGCAAAATCGACACTTTCGGTATCGGGAAGCTGTAGACCGCGTTGTGCCGTTGTCTGGTTGGCCGTTTTTTCCCAATATTTCTTGTCTCTGACCAAGCCCCAAGCGCACCATAAGGCTAGTTCGGCTTTATTCAGAAGCGTGTCTTTATCGGCGCGATATTTTTGTGTGAAAAACTCCGACTTATATAAATTCTTTCGTATCGAGTCGGCTGACTGCGACGTAATCTGATCGGCGGATTGGTAGAGCCAATCGGCAAAATGCCACAAGCAATCTGCACGGTTGATGATTCCCTCACTCAACTTACTTCGGTACTCTTCCACTCTCATCCCCACAGGCGAGAACCCATTTGACGGCGGGGTGCCTTGTAGTTTAGATAAGCCAAAGTCCTTAGTTGCGCCGGTGGCAGCTACGAAGGCGTCTTTAGTCATCCCTTTAAAAAGTTTGAATAGTAGCGGGTCCTCCTGAATCACCGTGATGGCCTGCAAGGTTCCGGTGTAATTGAAGTCCCACGCCGTCGCAGTCAGTTTTGGGAAGGGTTTCACAAGACCCTCCGCAAAGGCGCCTACAAGGCCGCCAGTTAGAATCGTCAGACTAGTGACCATAAGCGCTTGGTCGGCCGCTTTCCGAGCCTGAATTGCCGCGTTCACGGCTTTGAGCAGTGTATCGACATTCGTATAGGCCTGATCGTAGATGGCGACCATAGAATTGATGTATTTTTGCCAGTCCGTAATCAGCACATGGTCGATGCGTTCTCGCATGTCCATACATATTTCGCGTGTTGTCTCGGGCATTTACTTTCCTCTCCTCTGAGTTTTTTTGATAGTTGAAATCCAGATACGTAGCTGTTGGGCCGACTCAATAAAGTAGTCGGGTGGCCGCGGCTACCGCTGCTGTAGCACTAAAAACACCTTGTCGATATTCGTGGCGCCGTGGTGAAAGCATGCTGACTACCGTTGGTAGCGTCAGCGAGGGACCAGTGTGCAGCGGCTTCCGTAAGATCGGTCCACGCGTGCGCACAGCGGTCTTGTTTAAGCAGCTTGTGAACGGCCGTCCAGACGTTCCCGACCTTTCGGGCATGGGCCGTACCTGTTTTCATTCGGCTGGCTGTTTAAACACAGAAGAATGAAGCTGACTAGCGGCACAAACATCCACCAACCGCTGCGGCCTGAGTCGTGCATTCTCCGAACAGTTACGGCCAAAGCTGGGCTGAAGACCGCCAGACTATACACGAAAATGAGCAGGCCAGCGGCCAGGACGCCCGCTTGCATTACCCCGTCGCCCCTCATTCCGAGCGGAACGGCGGCGATAAATATTCCAATGGCGGCCGCGACGAGTGTCATGGCCAAAAGGAACGACGAATTGAGCAGCAGAAACATCCAATACTCCCGTCGCTGCGCTCTTCCGCTGAAAGTGGCGTATTTCTTCCATACGCCCAGATACCATTTCATTTGTTTTCCTCCAGTGTTCTTGAACCGATCGGGTTCTACTGTCTACCTGCGCAAGAAAAGTCAGTTTTTGTCTCGGCGTCCGAATATTTTTTTTTGGGAAACTGGCTTCCATTCGGTGACATATAATTACCCGAATGGAGATCACTGGCCTTTTGTCGCGGGCCCATCAAGGAGATAGCGAAGCCTTGAACGTGATGATGCCGCTGGTATATGCGGAGCTGAAGCGACTGGCTGCCAGTCATCTGCGACATGAACGCCCCAGTGCCACAATCCAGACAACTGTATTAGTTCACGAGGCATTTCTCCGGCTGACTGGTTCTCGCCTACCTGAATTCGAGAATCGATCGCATTTCTACGGCGTCGCGTCGCACGCTATGCGCCAAGTATTAGTAGATATGGCGCGCGCCCGCCGGTCCGCCAAGCGCGACGGGCTTAAAGTGCCGATGACCGATTCCCTTAAATTAGTGGCGCCTAACGATCAGGCGTTCCTGAAGCTGAACGACGCGCTGGACACTTTGTCTTCCGCCAGTCCACTGAAGGCGCGCCTCATTGAACTGCGCTACTTTGGTGGTCTCACCGCAGAAGAGTCGGCTGACATGCTTGGGATGCCGGCACATACCGTGCGGCGAGAGATACGGCTGGCCCAAGCATGGCTGCGAACTGAATTGGCGGCAGAGCGGTCGACGACGTGAACCTTGATCCCGCCGTGGAGCGGGTTTTCCATGCCGTCGCGGACATGGACCCGGCTCAGAGGCAAACGTATTTTTCGGAACACCCTGTTACGGAGGAGGTCCGCCAATACGTAGAAGCCTTACTCAACGCCGACGTAGCATCCACCGATTCTATTTCCGGCTTGGTGGGAGGCCAATTCGGGGCCGAACTTGATGACGCCGATGGCGCGAAGCCCGGGGATCAATACGGCCCGTACCGACTAGTTAAACAGGTTGGACGGGGTGGCATGGCGGAGGTGTGGCTTGCGGAACGACTTGATGGTCTTCTGAAACGCCCGGTTGCCGTGAAACTTCCGCGTTCCGGGTTTCACGCTTGGGATTTTGCGCGCAGGGGAAGACACGAACGCGATATCCTGGCCAGCCTCACTCACCGAGGAATTGCCCGCCTTTACGATGCCGGCTTAGGGGACGCTGGCCGTCCCTTCCTTGTATTGGAATTTATCGAAGGTGTGGCGCTTGACCGTTATTCGGATGATCGGCATTTGCCGATTCGCGAGCGACTGTCCTTATTCCTCCAGGTGCTCGACGCGGTTCAGTACGCCCATAGTCACCTAGTTATTCACAGCGATCTAAAGCCCGCCAACATTCTTGTTAGCAGCGAGGGCGAAGTGAAGCTATTGGATTTTGGAATCGCCCGGCTGATGAGGAACGAGGAAACCGCGGCAGCTGAGTCGACCCTGCCCACGGCGGCCGCAATGACACCCGAATACGCGGCGCCCGAACAAATCGCGGGACTGCGTGTGACTACCGCGTGTGATTTGTATTCCCTCGGCGTCATCTTGTTTGAATTGCTCTCGGGGCAGCGTCCCGCTTCATCTCGCAAAATCGTGCCGGGATCGCCCGAGCAACCAATCACAATGTTGCGTCCTAGCCAAGCGGCCACAGACGAAGCAAAAGCGGGTCAGCGGGCTTCAACGCCGAGAAAGTTGGCTGCCGCCCTCAAAGGTGACCTGGACAACATCACCCTGAAGGCAATCCGGGAAAATCCCGAAGATCGCTACGCGACCGTAGACGCGTTTAAATCTGACCTCAACCGCTATCTGGCTGGTGAGCCTGTACTGGTGCGTCCAGAGAGTACCTGGTACCGCGTCCGAAAATTTGTTACCAGGCATAAGTTTGCCGTCGCATCGGCCGCGTCCGTCGTTTTGGCGCTTGCCGCTGGATTGAATGTTGCGCTTTGGGAATCGCATATAGCGAAGGTTGAGGCGCAAACCTCCGACGCTGTTCAACAGTTCATGCAAACAGTGTTTGAAGCCAATAGCAGCAATCAAGAAGATCCGATAAAGGCGCGGCAGACCACCGCGCGCGAACTTCTCGACATCGCGGCAAAAAACATTGACCACAATCTTGATAAGGCGCCCGCTGCCAAAGAGAAGATGTTATCCGTGCTTTCCGGCCTCTATAGCGAGCTCGGCATGGACGATGACGCCGTTGCGCTTGCCAAGAAGCGGGTAACTGTTGCCAAACAAGTTTTCGGGACGACCGATTCCAGGGTTGCGGAGGCGTTAACTTCGCTTGGAATGACCCTTCATGCGTCATCTTCTGTGAACGACCGCCAGGCTGTGCTATTGGAAGCAAAGGCGATACTCGACCGCAACCACGACTGGACTTCTCAACGGCGAGCGGCCCTGTGTAGCGCATTAGCCGAGCACTATCAGAGCTCAGACCGTGCAAAGGGCCTTCAGTTCGCCCAGCAAGCCGTGGCTATTTACCGCACCCTGCCTCCTTCCGACGACCTGGCCGGCGCCCTTTACTATGAAGCCCTCATCGACAGTTACAACAACGACGACGCGAAGGCAGAGCCTCTTTTGGCCGAAGCTGTTTCCGTTTCGAAGCAACTGGGCGGGCCGAACCCCCATCTGCCTCTTTATGCTGCTGGTTTGGGCGAAACAAACTCACAGCTGATGCACTACCATGCGGCTGACGAAAATCTGCGACTTGCATGGAAGTGGGCCTTGACTCTAAACGGGGAGCAGCACGTTGCGGCAATTGAGACGGAATCGCGACTTGGAAGATTTTTGGCCGGAACGTCGCGATATCCGGAGGCGCTTCAACACCTCCGTCATGCTACGGAAATCTGTCTAAAGATCAAAGGTCCTGATGATGCGTTTTACACACCACAAATGTATATGCAGTATGGTGATGCGTTATGGTCTAGCGGAAGGGAAGAAGAGGGATTCTATTACATTTCCAGCGCTATTCAGAACCGCAGAAAGAACCGTCCGGGAACACGCTATTTGGCGCAGATGCTGGAGACCCAGGCCTATATGTTGGCCAGCGAGGGAGAAAACGACAAAGCGCTAAAGTTGCTGGACGAAGCAGATACGATTAGCCACAAAGTTGGTTTTGCACCGTCTGATGATTCCGTTGTAACGCACATTATAATTGCCCTTAACACGGATAACATAAAAACGGCGATGGAGTTCGTGGAAGGTGGATTTGGCCCACTGCAGCCGGCTACTAAATTGTCAAGATCGCTTTTAAGGAATTTCTATTGGCGCGCTAAATTGGCACTCGCGAGAAAAGATCCGGGTAGCGCCGCCGACCTTGCGACGCGCGGTCTGAAACTTATTGAATCCAGCGGATTGGGCGAATACCTGAGAGAGTGGCAAACTCGATTTATGTTGCAACGGGGGAATGCCGACCTTCTTGGCGAGAACCCTTCCGAGGCTCTTCCGCAGCTGAAACAAGCGCTTGCAGAGGAAATGGAAATTTACGATGCCGCCAGTCCGGATTTGGCATTAGGCAGAATTGCCCTGGCCAATTGCTACCTGGATTTAGGCCAGCGAAGCCAAGCAGCTCAATTGTTTGACCAAGCCGCATCCATCCGACGAGACCATAAGCACCTGGGCCATGAATATGAACGAAGTTTTTTGGTCCTTCGAGATCGTCTTTCGGGTAATCGAAAATAATCAGGAGATACAAGGACGGCTCTGGCCAAACCATCAATGCGTTGCAGGCATAAAAACCTTCCCATCGATATCGTCATAGACGTTGGCTGCTAAACACGTTAGCCTTTACGCAGGCACGTAAAGTTGCTAGTATGGCAGAGGTCACGACCTTACGATGAAACGCCTCATATTATTTTTCCTTGCCGCCGCAGCTACGAACTTGATGGCTGACCCGATCGTCTACGACATTAACTTCACGACTAATTACGGCGATGCGCCAACGTCGGGAAGTTTCTCTTATGATCCAACCACGGAGACCTTTTCGGATTTTATCGTGGTGTGGGACAGCGTCACGTTTGATCTTACGAGTTCGGCAAACAGCCCCTATACCAATGATGAGCTTTGCATGGGAAATCTATCCGGCGGCGCGGCTGGCTTTACGATTCTGGATGGGGCGGATACATGTGGGGCGCAATGGTACATTCACACGCCTGACCCAATCTTCTTCTCATTCGAGGATGATTTGGGCAACGGCGTCATCGGCACTGCGCCAAATACCTTGGGCCTCACGGGCCGCTCAGGTGGGGTATTCTCGATTTCTGCGGCAGCAGCACCAGAGCCCGACACTGACGCTATGATGGCTCTGGGCTTAGTGGCAGCTTGGGCAGCCCGGCGCTTTCGCTTGCGTGCGCGCGTCGCCACCAAGATGGCGGTGACTGCACTGACCCCTTGATGTGAGATGCGGGAGTTTTGGGACGGTTGCCGCGTCTCAAGTTCCACCCTTGTCAAGACTTGGAATTGCTTCGGCTAACCGGACACCGGTGACTGGGCGTGCCTAAGTGTCAATGAATACAGATTTAACCCGCGAAGATCTGCGCGGAGTTGTTGGCGATCCTGCTGCCTTGTCCTTTTCCAGCCGAATGAGGCCAACGAAAGAAACGAGTTGGCAGCGGTGTTCATTTTGATTGACCGTTGGCCGAATCTTTCAAGGCCGAACACATGTGATTACCAAGGCCACAAGTCTTGAGGTCGCCTGAAACAAAATCATAGAGCAGCCATTCCTCTCCCTCGTCCGAGTACGAACCCGAGTCAACTTCCACATGAAATCCAAGCCGCACGGCTCGCGCGTCAATCCACGTGTGCTCCGCCATGTCCCGCAGTATCAATCGATCTGTTTTCCACACAATCGCCTGCTCAACTCGTGATCCGTTTTGCACCCAGAAGTTGACGGTCATCCCTGTAGGACCTCCCTGTGGCCCGATTAGATGAAACTGAAACCAGGGTCGCTTTACCGAAAATCCGTACGCTGTGGAAGCATTTTGGACTATCTGCTCCTGGAAGACAGTCGTGGTCCCGACAGAAACTCCGAAAATCAGTAGCCCAGCAGCGCCTGCAAACACGGCAGTTGCCCCAAGCGCGAATAAGTTCCACCTCATAAAGCGGCGTTTGAGCTCCCATTCTAGGAGATCAAATCGCAATCTCGATGCCGATAATCCAATGCATTATTTTAGGTGACACATTCTCCACTTGGTCCTGGTTGAAATACGCGGGTATCGGCAAGTGGGGGCCCGTCCCGAAACTTCATAGGGAACAATGGCAAAAGTTGGGTAGATCTGAAACGCGCCACGCTCCTCGTCCGAGGTTCCAGTTTTTTTGCAACTACATTTTCGGACTGACTGCTGAGACGTTTATTGGGGGGAATTGTTCGCAATTCCAACACTACGACATGCGTCTGATCATGCTGCGTGATAGGATGCGGCGTGGTTGACGTCAAAAGTCGTGGTGCAACAAGTGAAAGAAGGGTGGTCCGTAAAGCGTGTTTGAAAACGTCTTTAAAGACGCCTTCTATGCGCTGATATGCTCAACCCTCGGACTCATTTCGATGAGGCTTGCGGCGCGTTCAAGGTACTCACGTATACTGCGTGGTCTTGGCGCGGCTCTCCTGTTTGGCGGATTGATATTTACCGCGATGATCATACCACGCATATTGTGGGTTCTGAATCTCAAGGTCTAGCGCCGATGGGGGCCAGCGCTTAAATCGCTGGCGGTCGAAAACTTCCCGGAATAAAGGCAGTCCCTAAACTTACAATTTTTTTGGGACACAGCGGGGCAAGCGTTTTCACTTGCATTCCTTCACACTTTTGAAGGTCGCGTAAATGGCCATGGCGTGACCATGGCCCTGCCCGTGGTCCTTCTTAAGCCAGCCAACAATCTCCATCGCCTTTACATCCGGCTTCAGCAAACCTTTCTTCTCAGCAAGCTTTTTGAAGTCTTCGGGCGTTTTGCCTGTCTTTGCTTTGATGTTGTCGATGTATGCCTGAAATGACATTGTTTTCCCTTCCACGCCGCAGGGGCGGCGGTTATTCATCCACGGAATTGGTCTCTTTGCCGATCAACAGGTTCCGAAGCCGACGATCCCGTAGCCACCCACGGGCCAGCCCACACGAGGGCAGCGAAAAGCACAGGGAAAATCGTCTCGAACCACCCAGAGCCAACGCGGACGTTGGATCCAAGCGAGCAGCGCGACGTGCCGGCAGATAGCTTGCCAAGAGCGTCACGGCAGCCAAAAGGAAGGGCAGCTAGCATGAGCGTTAGGGCGTCGTAGGGGTTTAAACCGAAAAGCATGGACTGTGCCATTTTGCCTGCCGCAGGCGCCAACACAACCACCACCCAGATTGCCATCCGTCAGACCGTTCTTCACTTCGCGAATGGCAGCGATTAGCTTGTCGTCGGTGAGTCCCTCCCGCCTTGCAAAGCGCGCAACCACTCGGTCTTAAATACGCGCATGTGTAACTTGGTTTGTAAGAGCCACTGTAGCAGTCTGTGCTATAGCGCCTAAGCGCCTGAAGTTGCAGGCAACGCGAGCGCCGCATGCGGTAACCCTAACTTGAACCGCAGGCTGTCATACTCCACTAACGGCTGAAACACTTCGGGTTCCGACAACGGCCATAGGGTGGCGCGCATCGCCTTCGATCCTGCCTGATCCAACAAGGCGTTGACCGCTCTGCGCGCCGCTTCGTTCGCGGCCTCCATACAGGCCACATCCGTATATGTCTTCACATAGTCGGAAGCTAAGAACAAATTGGAGATCTCCGTGCTCGCCTCTGGTCGATATTGCAATGAGCCTGACGTATTAATCATCAGCGGCTCTAAATTCGTCACGGCTGTCGGATTCGGGAATTGCACATCTGGATCGAGGAACCATTGCAGTAGGTTCTGGTCTTGCAACACCTCTGTTCCGGTCACGTTCAGATGTACTTTCAACTGCTCCCAGGTTTCTTTCTGGATCTCTGAAGATGTGCATTGCATGGCAGGCTTGCCGTACACAATGCCAGGCGTCTGCCAATCCGAAATATCAACCGAGAGTATTCCACCCAGGCTCCCGTCGCCAAATTCCGCCAGCATTCCCGTCTTCCAGAACTGCTTTTGTGAAATTGAGGTCAACGCCCACGGCGAATCTGCATAGAGCGAATGGCCAAAGTCGAGCGGCACATCCTGCTTGAGGTAAAGCTGAATGCCGTTCATCCAGGCCGTCTGGATTTTGTTCAGGTTGGCGAGCGATGGCGCCAGCGCCTTCATCCGGTCATCCACAAGCGGTGTTATCGCCTCCACAGGCATCGCCGAGATGTAGTAATCCGCCGTAATGGACAGAGGCGCTCCGTTACTTTCGGCAAGGACAGACGTAATTCGCGCCTCCGACGCTACAAACGATTTCACTAGTGTGTTAGTGCAAAAGGTCACACCTTTGCCCCGCAAATAAGTAATCCAGGGCTGCAACCAGACATCGTTGGTTGGCCCGTTCAACAGCCGGTCAAAGCCTCCATATGTCAGCAGTCCATAGAGCAACTGCAGAAAAGTGTAGCCAACGGTGCGCGTACTTCCTTGCTGGGCCTGCACGGCCACCAGCGACCGCGTCAATCCTTTTGCGAGAAGCGTCTGGTACGCAGTAGAGCGGTTCGCCGCATCGATGAAGGTCCACCATGGAATGTTCTCGTACTCCGCAACTCGCCTTTCCGGGCAACTGGTCAACAGGGCCAGGATGCGATCAGTGAAGAACAGCACCTCGTCATCAGGTACTCCGATTCCGCCAAAAAGTTCGTGGAACACGAGAGTCCAATCTCCGAGATTCTGCGGAATGCGAGCCGTCAGTTCCAGTGAAGGCTTCCCCGCCCGGGCCACAAGAATCTGAGTGGCATGTACGAGGTTGTTGAACACGCTGGTGTTGTTAGGGTCCGGTATGCGCATCAAAGTATCCGGAAGATGCTTGTAAAAGGCGGGAAAAAAGCGGAACCCATGTTCTCCCGGCAGGTCCCTGCGTCCATCGGTTCCGGTATTAGGGACTCGACAAGTTCCGAGCTTTGCCGCCGAAGACATTTTGCCTCTCGTAAACCGTGACGTCGAATCCGCGTTCGATCAATTCATGAGCAGCACTCAATCCGCCGACGCCACCGCCCAGCACCGCAACTCGATTAGACATGGTGAATAGTTTATCGCCGATTCTTGCCTATTGCGCAAGGTCGCATAGGCGCGGCACTGACGTGATTCAGTCTTCGCGCAGCGCCGTCATTGGATCCAACCGAGCAGCGCGACGTGCCGGGAGATAGCTTGCTAAGAGTGTCACGGCCGCCAAGAGAACGGCAGCTAGGATTAGGGTCACGACATCGTAGGGCTTTAAACCGAAGAGCATCGACTGTGCCATTTTGCCTGCAGCAAGCGCCAATACAACACCGATTGCTACTCCTCCCGCTAAAAGCCCGCTTGCTTGGCCAAGAATCAGCAGTACGATGTTGGCTCGATTTGCCCCGAGCGCGACTCGCACTCCTATCTCGTTCGTCCGCCGAGCTACTACATAAGACATGACGCCGTAAAGGCCGACGGAAGCGATGAGAGCGGCGAGTATGCCAAACATGCTGGACAGAGTTGCCATCAGTCGCTCGCGCGTGAGCCCATCGCGGACCATATCTTCAAGAACTTGAAAGTTGAGATCAATCGACCCGCTGATTTGCTGAGTGGTGCGTCTTATGCCGGAGGTCGTGCTGGCCAATGTCGTTCCGGACCGAATCACAATCTGTTGAAAGGGATCGGGGTCAGAGTCCTGCGCGATGGGGAGAAGTGCGATTGGGCTAAATTCCTCCCGCAGGTTGTGATACTTGGTGTCTTTTACGAAGCCGACAATCTCAAACACGGTCTCTGGCGAAGACGGTGTGGCCTGCCTGCGGAATCGCTGGCCGACAGGATCGGCACCGAGACCGAGTTTACGGGCGAAGGACTGATTGACAATTGCCACTTTGGGAGAAGATGCTGTGTCATGATCGTCGAAATCGCGACCGGACAGGAGCGTGATCCCCATGGTTTTGAGATAGGCCGGGCCGGTCCAGCTAAAGTTGGAAACGACCCTGGGCGTGGCGGTGGGTTCCTCCTTCCAGACAGCGTTGTCCCATCCGCTACCGGAGAATGGAATGACGTTGACTTCGGCGGCCGATACGATGCCTGGCACGGCGCGAACTTTTGCAAGCAAATTGCGTTTGAACTCGATTCGATTGCCCACCGGAATCTGCAGTCGAGAGAAGTCGATGTCGGCGATGAGAATCCCATTTTGCTGAAAGCCGGTATCGACCGCCAGCAGATTACGCAGGCTTCCCGAGAACAGCAAGGCGCTAACAATTAGCACAAGGGATAACGAAACTTGCGCTAACACCAGTAACTCCGCATCCCAAATCGACGCCGACCGCTGGAAACAATTCGGCTTCCAGACTTCAAAGCTTCGGGAGCTTGCGCGCGGGTGGATTGAAACGCGGGCATCGCGCCGAACAAGACACATGTCAAACCGGCAACCGCGATGGTAAAGGCAAATATGCGCCAATCGGGCCGCAAATCAAGAAATAAGTCGCTGCCTGGCGTACCTAGCAGAGCAATCAGGAAGCGAGTTAGTACTTCGGAGAAAAACACACCAGCTATGATGCCGCAGGTTGTAAGCAGCAGCGCTTCCGTCATTAGTTGCTGGACGAGTCGCGCGCGCCCAGCGCCAATCGCCAGCCTGACGGCGAACTCGTGACCGCGGGCGGTAGCGCGCGCAAGAATCAGATTTGCCAGATTCGCGCAGGCGATCAGTAACACCAAGCCGGTGGTGGCAAGCAAGAGCAGTAAAGGATCCTCATATTGATCGCGCAGAACTGAAACTCCGCCGCTTGCCGGCTCGGCTTTCAGTTTGAATTTCAAGTAGTCGTTGACGTTTTCTTTCGGGTAGTTTGTGGGCAATGATGCCCGAAACAGGGCCGGCGAAGTGGCGCGGAGCTGCGCGTTTATTTGTTCGCGCGATTCAGCAGGGTTGAGCCGGCCCATAACGGTGAGCCACCAAACCGTCCCGGCATCCAGCCAGTTGCCCGCATTCCAGAGCGAGGCTTGCGAACAAATAGGAACAGCAACATCGTAGAAACTGCCAACTTCGGGTCCCGAAAAACCTTGCGGAGTTACTCCGATGATCTCGGTCGGTTGATAGTTGAGAGTCAGCTTCCTGCCAATTACGGAGGCATCGCCTCCGAGTTCATGCTGCCAGAAGGAATAGCTGACCACCGCACCCGGCAGGCCACAGCCGCGTTGGTCTTCCGCCGCAGTGAAGACCCTGCCCATCAGTGGCGTGACACCCAACACTTTGAAGAAGTCGCCGCTAACAAATAGCCCTCGCGCGATTCGCGCTTCCCCGCCCGGGGCGATATTGAAACCGCTGTCTCCCCAAGCCAACACGCCAGCAAACGATTTCTGGGTGTCGCGAAACTGCTCCCAAATAGGATTGGTCAGAGCCGGGTACGGTGTATTTTGAGCGCCTCTCCAGCCGGTTCTATCCGCCAGTTGGACGATGACCAGTTGTTGTGGATCTTTCACTGGGAGTGAGCGGAGGCGCACCGCGTCCAACAAACGAAAAATGGCCAAGTTGGCGCCGATGCCGAGAGCAAGGGTCAGGATGGCGGCGACCGTAAAGCCGGGACTCTTTCGCAGGACTCTTTGTGCAAAGCGAAGGTCTTCAAGGATCGCTTCCAACCAGCGAGTTCCGCGAGCATCCCGGCAAGCCTCACTTACTTGTTCTGACCCGCCAAACTCCAGTCGGGCTTTGCGGCGAGCCTCGGCCTCCGTTAGGCCTGCATCTTTGTACGCATCGATCTGGCGCTCAACATGGTACGCCATCTCCTTGCGCAAGTCTGCGTCCAGACGTCTCCGCTTGAATAGGCGGCCAATCCAAGTCATAACGCTCCTTCTTGTGAAAGCTTTAGAACAAGGCCAACGACTTTAGTGAGGCGCGTCCATTTGGCGGTTTCGGTTTCCAGTTGTTTGCGGCCCTTCGGACTTAGGCGGTAATACTTCGCCTCACGCTTCGTTTCCGACTCCTTCCATTCGGCCTTTAAGAAGCCTTTGTTTTCGAGACGGTGAAGCGCGGGGTATAGAGTGCCTTGCTGAACTTGCAGAATTTCGCCTGACACCTGCTGCAGCCGTTGCGCAATGGCGTATCCATGTATCGGCCCTAGAGCGACTATTTGGAGCACGAGAAGATCCAGGGTGCCTTGCGGAATTTCAAATTTGGAGGAGTCAAAGTTTTCCATGCCTGTTTCTTCTACATGTAGCACATGCAGAAGGAACAGGTGTGGGATTTGCGATGCGATTGGCACCGCGCTGGGTATCATACATACATGAATCGCCGGCACTTCCTTGGTCTTTCTGCCGCAGCCGCCCTTGGCCGCTCATCCTTTGCCTCCAGCGAACCGATTAACAAGCGTGAACGAATGCTCGGATGGCTGGCTGGTGACACGGCGTCCAATTACACACCCGCCGCCTTTTTTCTTCATTTTGGAAATGGTTATAAAAACGGCTCAGCGGCTGCACAACGACATTTGGAATTCTTTCGATACACCGACATGGATTTCGTTAAGATTCAGTTTGAACAAGCCTACTCGCCGCAAGAGTTTCTGAAAACTCCTGGCGATTGGTCAAAACTGAAACTTGCCAAGCTCGACTTCTATGAACCGCTTTTACAGACGGTGCGCGAACTAGTCAAGAGCGAGAAGAAAAACTCCCTCATTCTGATGACGCTGTATTCGCCATTCATGTGCGCAGGCCAGTGCGCTACCGGGCCTGTAGTGGTCCGGCATTTAGAGGAGAACCCAGAGGCGGTCAAAAAGGGGCTCGAGATATTGACCGAGAGTCAACTTTTATTCGTGCGTGCTTGCATCAAGGAGGGTATAGACGGTTTTTACGCTTCCACGCAAGGCGGCGAAGCGAGTCGCTTCAGCAGCCCGGACATTTTCAAGAATTACATAAAGCCGTTTGACCTTGTCTCAATGAAGGAGGCGGCGACGGCTTGCCCGTTCAACATTCTGCATGTCTGCGATTACGTGGCTCCCTATGCCGACTACGCCGCTTATTATGATTACCCGGGCCACGTTGTGAACAGCAATGTGAAGCTAACCGATCGACGCGTTTCGCCTCAGGACATAGCCAGCAACTTTAAGCGGCCTTTTATGGGTGGTATGGACCGCCATGGCATCATTGCAACCGGCTCGCCCGAAGAGGTAGCGAGTGAAATTCGAAATGTCGTAAATCACTCGCCAAAGCAGTTCCTACTAGGAGCGGACTGTACGGTGGCTTCTGATACGAGTTGGGACCGCCTTAAACAGGCGATCGCTGTCGCGCATCACATTGGCGTGGAAGCTTAACCAGGACGCTTGCGTTGTTCCGGCGTGCGCTTCTAGTGGAACAACAGCATGGTGGAAGTCTGGTTAATGTGTCCGAGATATGCTTCACCATACGTGCTGAAGCCGGCGGTGGGAATTCCCGCGAACATTTCGGCGTACACATCGCATTGGTTTTCATTTCTTAGTTGCAAAGTGCGCAGAATGCACTGGAAGTGGAGGAGACCACCGATTTTGCCGCAGGCGGTTTTGCTGGCTTCTAAAGCGGCGCGGGTTTCAGCAATGAGGTCGGTGCTGGTGAGAAGCTCGAGTTCCATTCCCTCCAGAATTTGGCAATAAAAATAGATATCGTTGCCGTCGGCGCGTTGTGGACTGCGCACATACGGTTCGTTATCGATCATGAGACCGAGAGGGTGTTGAAAGAAAAGGGTTACCGCTTTCTCTGGAGAAACACCCAAAGCGTCGGCATAGGCAACGAGCGCGGGCTTGTGGTTGAACTCGAGCACGTGACGATGGGCCTCATCCACTTTGGTAGCGATGAGAGTCTTGCCCATGGGCTTAAAGCTTTGCGTTTTGAGGATTTCGAAGTCTTTTTTCAATTTGAGAATCACGAGTACGGCCGCGTCACTGACTGACTTCGCGTCTGCAAAGACATAGGTTTTCTTGAACTGCAGGTCGTCGCCCGCGGATCCGCCGACAAAGAACAGGTCAGAGCGATTACCAAGTTGCTCCATCAATCGCTCCTCAGCGCCGCTTAAACCATCGGCTATGACCAGTCCGACGGATTTACGTATATCAAGCGCACTGATGGGCTCGTGGAGTTGGTTTTCCAATCGATTGAAGGCGTCCGCGATGCAAATTCCGCCGCTGAGGTTCTCGACCAACGTCGAGGCAACACCTTCCACGATGTCATCGCCAAGAAACATTGCTACCAGCGATTCGGTGAGCATCTTGTCGTCGGCGAGTTCACCGGCAGTGGAGCAACCGACAACAGTGGCGCCTGGGAACGCCTGGTTCATGTTGCTGCCGAGGGTGGCAATGTCGTAGGTGGACGCGGCAAAGAAGACGACAACGCGCGGATTTCCTTCGCCGTACTGTCGTTTCAAGTCGGCGACGGCTGAATGTATATCGAGCTTGGTAGATGCAGTTCTGATGGGCATGTTATTTTCCTTTTCGGGTTAGAGGCTTACGCCAAGCTCGCCGGCAATGACCTTGACTTTGGCGAGGATGGCCGCGTCATCCGGCGAAACCGCCGTGAATCGATCGGGGTTTAAACCCCTAAGGATCAGCTTGGTTTTTGTAGTGGACGCTACGACGTTATTGCCATTAGCGCGTCTTCGAATGATCTCTTCGAGCATTGTTTTGATTTGTCCGGCCATTACTACGGCTCCTTGTTCCGACTCGCGTCACACCGATGACAGGCCTATCTCGAAGTGGGCTGCAATGCTTTTCGCCAGGGGCGAAGTATGCGCCGCACTGTCACGGTGAATCGCTGCTATGTAGTTAGTGAATAACCAGTATTATTTCGTGCAGTAGGGGAAATCTTAGGGTTGACGGTTGGCTTGCGGCACCGGGCTAGGGTTAACGTGGGCCGTAGCGGCGCGAGAGATCGAAATGCAGACGATTAGGAATGAGGGCTACGAGCGTTTTGACCGACTCGGGATCTTTGCAGAATTGTTGCTCGCTAGACGATCCTGGTGCTTTCGGCCCCAGACACAAATCTTTTCAAGTACCGGCGCGAGAGTCATGCCATAAGGCGAGATGGAATATGAGACGTGTGGCGGAATGCTTTTTTTGTCGTGGCGCAGCAGGATGCCGTCGTCAACCATGTCATGCAAATGCCGGATCAACATGCGTTCCGTGATCTCCGGTATACTGCGCCTCAGTTCACTGGTTCGCATTGGGCCGCCGAGCAGCCGCCATAAGATCGTGCCCTTCCAGCGCCCGTCGATCACGGATAGCATGGAGTCGATTGGACAGGGTGAAATCTTTTCTTGGAGACGGGCATAACTCTGATTATCGCGGTTCACTGACAAATTAGTCAGCACAAACGCTTGCGTCACTATGGCACCGGGGAGAGTCTGTAGAGCAGGGAGTGAGAGATGCACCTGATCGACGCAATTACCATCAGCATCGTAGGCTCGATGGTTGGTACTGAATTCGCGGTTTCGGCCTTCGTTAATCCTGCTCTGTGGCAACTAGAGAGCGGCCCGCAAGCGCAGGGATTGTCCGTTTTGGCTCGCTCCCTGGGCCGAGCGATGCCCATTTGGTATGGCTTGTGTCTTGCGTTTTTGGTACTGGCGTCGTTTCTACATCAGCATCAAACCGCTTTTTTGCCGTTGCTGATAGCGACGCTCGTCTGGGTGGGAGTGATCGTGTTTAGCATTGCCTTTCTTGTGCCGATCAACAACCGAATTGCTTTGTTGAACGCGGCCGCTCCTGCGCCTACTTGGAAGCGGGAGCACAAAAAGTGGGACCGCTTACATCGTGTGCGCGTTTTAGTATTGGTGTTAGTGCTTTTCGTGGTGGCGTACGTATTGGTCGCGTAAGACTACGTCAGTTAGTGCTTTGGGAAAGCTGGGCTTTGATCCAGCGATCAACTCGGGCATCGAGGACGTCGAGCGGGAGCGCGCCACCAGAGAGGATCTCGTCATGAAAAGTTTTGAGGTCGAACTTGGGACCTAGCTGCTGCCTTGAGCCGTTCGCGCAGTTCTCGGATCTTCAGTTGGCCGAGCTTGTAACTGCACGCCTGTCCGGGGCCGGAAATGTAACGGTCTGTTTCAGCCTGGATTGTGGGCTCGTCCACGGCGTGCGAGTTGCGCATGTACTCCACAACTTGGTCCCGGCTCCAGCCCATGTCATGAATGCCAGTATCCACTACAAGGCGAACTGCCCGGAACAACTCCGAGCGCAGGCGGCCGTAATCCGAGCCAGGGTCTTGGTAGAAGCCGATCTCCTTACCCAGCTCCTCGGCATAGAGTCCCCAGCCCTCGGTATATGCGGAGTTTCCGCCGTGCTTGCGGAACTCAGGCAGGCCGGTAAGCGACTGCTGAATGGTGATCTGAAGGTGATGGCCGGGAACACCCTCATGATAGGCGACCGCCTCATCATTGATAAAGCTGCGATGGGTGGGATCGGATACTGCAACTGAGACGCGGCCAGGACGTTTGCCATCGGGCGTTCCGCCCTGGTAGTGCGTGGCAGCGGCAGCTTGGAAAGGCGGGATGGGCTCGACAGTGACCGCGGTCTTGGGCAGCAAATTGAAAAGCTCAGGAAGGCGCGGCTCCATCTGCGCAATGTATTCTCGAAAGTCCTCGACGATTTGATCCGCAGACGCTGGCTTATACTTGGGGTCGCTTTCGACGTGGTCGCGGAAGCTGGCGAGATCTTTGTAGCCGTTGGCCTTGGCGAGTGTGGCCATCTCCTCCGTAATGCGGTGGACTTCTTTCAAGCCAATCTCGTGGATTTGTGCAGCGGTGAGGTCGGTGGTAGTGTAGCGACGCAGCGTGGCCTGGTAGCGGCGTGTGCCACCTCCAAGAGAATTGATAGAAAGAGTTGTTCTGCAGTGGGGTATGTAGTCGGATTTGACGAAGGCCGCGAACTGCTTGTACGCAGGGAAAACCTCGTTATCCACGGTAGATGTGATCTGGTCGGTTAGGCGCTTTTTATCCGCATCGGAGAAGCTGGCGGGAAACTTCTTTAGCGGGAGAATGAAAGGGTTGGCGGTAATTACGCCCTCCGCCTGTCCCGGAATCTTCTCGGCGATGAAGCGCACCGGGACAAGCTGATCGCTGACACCAGCGCGCAAGACGTCTTCAGTCTGCAGGAGAGCCTTAGGAATTTGGTGAAGCCGCGCGATGTAGTCTTCGTAGTGCTTGACTGAGTCAAATGGCATGGAAAGGGGCATGTCGGCGAGGTTCGCATGAATGCCTCCCCCGCCTCCCGATGCGCTGAGCGGCATTTCAAACTCTTTGAGATCGTAGTCATCTACACGCTGTTGGAGCTGGCGCAGAAAAAGGTCGTGCGAGATCAAATCCGGCTCGGGGAACCCGGTAGAATCGATTGCCTTGATACTGGCCAAGTCGGCAACTTCACGCTGGTGGCGCGCAGCAGAGGCAGCTAGAGAATAGTCGCCAAGCTGATCGTTGTAGCGATAGTCGCCAACAGCAGTCGCCAGCATCGGACTTGTTTTGAGAGTGTTCTGCCACGAGTCGTTGAAGAGGGCATTCTGAGCAGCCAGGCGGGTGGCGACAGATGTCGGCGATTGGGCCCAAGCGAATTGTGACACGGCAGCCAGGAATAGAGCACAGTTGGCGAGCTGGTTAGGACGCATGCGGACAAGGGTAGCAGGAGCGGGATGAGCCAAGGGCGGAATTATTTTCCAGACGCGGCAGACATTTCCGGTTGGGCGGATGCTGCCGCGTGATGCCATTGGTAAGTGATCTAGCTTTGGTCACGAGAGATTTGAGCGCGATCCGTACTTCACTGGCGATCGTACACAAATGTCTGAGACGCTTTCTCTCCTGGGTAGCGAAGAAACAAAGTCAACGTCTTTCCGTGGTCGGAACCCTTCAGTTCCTGGTGGTCCATCACTTGGTCCTTGAGCTTGTCAGTCCACTCAATTGTTCTGCTGTTCACTCGCTTGGCGGATGAGGTGGATCCGGCGGCAACGTTTGGGCCGGTATCCGGAGTGTATTGGCCATCAAACTTCATGTCCTGCCTTTCCTTGTAGGCGGGAGTGATAAAAGATAAACCGTCTGTAGCGTAGGGTTAATGTCCCACTCAGGATAAGAATCAGCCTTTGACTCCGTGCTCTCCCTGTGCCAAACAGACCTTTACCGACGCCTAGCCGCTTTGACTTGAACTCGCCGGAGTAGCTAGATCCGTCGGGCCTTGCGCCAGTAGCGGCGGTCGAGAGTATTTTTCCGTCGTCGGACAATGTCCAGGTGGTCGTGTTTGAAACTTCTTGGCATCACGAACGAGCATCACATCGAAAACCACCGCTAGGCCATCCGTTGAGAAGGCATTTCCGTTTAGATATTCGCGCTTTGTGTGAATAATTCGATTGCATTATCCATGAAATCGCAAAGTTTCTCGACTTCGTAGGAGACCGACACAGGAGCAGACCCGTTAACGTGGTCTGCCTGAGTGCTCAAGGATACTGAATCCCCAATTGGAGAATAGAATTCTCGTTTGGGGACAACCCAGCAATGCACGCCCCTGCCTGATTGAATTGGAAATTGAAGCTCCAAGTCATGCCCCCATGAAACGCTCTTAGCGTCTCTTCGACACTCCTATGTAAGTCGTCGGAATCAGCCTCCGTGAACCTCCAACAATAACTCACGCCTACGAAATCCGGAGCGGTGCCAAATAGCGATCTAGAAACTGATGTTACCGGCTGGGCTGATTTCGTACGGATGCAAAGCCTGATTCGCCTGGATCACATACTTTGGGGTTCAAGTCCCAGGCTAGGCAGGAGGCTATCGATAGACACTAAAACTTCGACTGAGCGGGCCGAAGATTTTCTCCGAAAATGCACTCCATCTCTCCAGAACTCTGAGGACGCCATCGGCGTCGTGCATGGTGACGAACCTGTCGATCTCTTCAAATTGCTCTATTTTCACCCGAGGGAACAGATTGCGCGTACTCTCCGTTAAGTACTGATTTGCCGTATCAAGTTCGAGACGCCTCAGATAGCAGATGTACCTGACCCATATTGGATAATACCCCTCTATTTGGAGCGTGTCCACGTAGGTTACTAGGTCAGTGGATGACCTAACGTTCGACATTTCTGTGCGATAAACATTGAGGGCTAGCTTGGAACGACTTGCAGAATGGGTCTGGGATGGGATTGACAGGCGGGTTGTGTTTGTGAAAGATCGCTTTTTTATTGGGGTTTTTGCATTTTTTGTGTGAGCGCTCGAGTGAGTTTGCGGTTTCCGCTTCAAGTGACACTAGGAAAGATGGCGCTATCGGTTTGATTCGCCAGGAGTTCTGTCGCTCGATCTGCCGTTTTTGGATGAAGCTTGGCATGGTTCTGGCGCGTGGCGGTTGAGCAACCTGAAGGCCTTCCCGTTTCGAGTGCTTGGCTGCTGAAAGGACGGGCGCACTTATCAAAAGGGTCTGGCCTTTCTGGTTGTTTTTGGATGCTGAGCAGCGACTATCTAGGGAGTGAGGCGGAGTAGTTGGTCGACGGTGAGTGCGACTACTCCGAACATCAGGTGCGCCATGACTTTGGAGGCCCCGCGGTAGTAAATGCTACGACCTCCGAACTCGTCCTTGAGACGCGCGTTGAGTTGTTCGACGATAGTGCGTTTTTTGAAGCGCTGCTTTTGTTCGTCGTTCAGTTTGCGGTTACTGTCGGTTGCTTTGTAGTGGTGCTTGTTCGGTTTGATGAGCGCTTCGTGGCCGAGTTTCTGGCTGTGTGCGCGAATGAGTTTAGCGTCGTAGGCGGAGTCCATCGTTTCGCATTTCCAACGCACGCGTTCGGCACTCATCAGCATTAGTGGAATGGCGGCTTGCGAGTCATGCACGGCGGCACCGGTGAGGAGGCAACTGATGGGAATGCGACCGTCGGCGACGTCCCAGTGCAGTTTGTAGCCGCGCCAGTATTGTGGTTGGCCCTGGCTGTTTTTCTTGGCGCCGAGGCTGCATTCCTGCGGCAGGTCGGCGAGCATTTCCTTAAGCGTCATGTGTTGCTGGCGTTGCAGGCGTGGCCCTCGCTGCTTAGCTGTGGTGCGTTTTTGCTGGTATTTTTTGCCGCGCTGTCCGCGCCGATGCCAACCGCTGGCGGTCTTGTAGGGAGCGTGGACGAGCGGTTTTTCGGTGCTTGTCGAATGCGTTTTTCGGGACGCCTCTAGGGGCGGTCGCTCGCGTGCGGGGATGGCGGTGGAGTCGCGCGCGATGTGCTCAATGACTGTCTCTTGCTGTGTCTGATGGACCAGCGCCGCGTGGATTTGGGCGGGCAAGCCGGTGGCGGCGAACTCGGCGAAGGCGCGCGAGAAAGTAGCTTCGGTAGGCACTTGCGCGGCCGTGTCCCAGCCGCATAGACGGCGCAGTTGTGTGTCGCTTTGCAAGCGTTGTATGAGGTGACGCGTGGTGGGCAGATTGTAGATGGCTTTGGCGAAGAAGGCGGTGGCCAGCGACTGGCGGCTGCAGGGGCGGCGGCCGCGATGCGAGGAGCGAACGATCCAGCGCGCTAACGGCTGCGCGCTGACCACGGCGGCCAGCAGTTGGGCTTGCCGGGAGAGTGTTCCCAGCGCCGACTCCAATAGCGGAAATAACTCGCGCTGCAGCAGGTTGCTGAATTGCGCGAGGCGGTCTTGCGAGGTATGCTGCAAACGGGGCTTCTTTCTCGTGTTTTGAATATTGTTTGGCGACAAAATCTTACACCGACGGAAGCCCTTCTTCCAAACATTCTTTGTCTTTTTTGTCTTAAATCTCCTTTTCGGGCCGTTTGGCATTTTGCAAGTGCCTCCTTGCACTCCTCTTGCGTGTCCGTGTCGGGGGAGCAATGCACGACCCTATTACCTAAAGCCAAATTAAGGAATTCCTGCCTATCAAAGGCGGGGAGAAGGAACGTCTCAATATATGTATCTAACGGCGACCCGTTAAAGAGACACCCAGACACAACGTCTTTGTTTCTGAATCCAAGCCACGCACCTTTTCCCAAAGAAATAAAACCTTGTTTCTTGAAAAAGGCGTTAATTTGCCTGCGCTTCTTGGCAGCTCCCAATGCCTCCTTTGCCAGAAGACGCGCGGCTTCGAGATTGCCCATCTATTTAACGCTCTCGGCCGCTTCGCAAATGCGAGTATTAGGGGGTAAGTTCATATGATAATTCGAGAGCTGTGGATTCGTTAGTCTGGCACCCCCAGTCTTTAGTTCAAGTACGTAACTGGGCGAGGTCACATCTCCGTATACGGCATCGGGTCTCACTGAACCAAGAGTAAACCAGCGTGCCACTGCACGATCCTTGTACGCCACGTTAACACTCGTGTTATCAAATGTCGGGCAGTCCGCTGCAGTCCTCTCGGGGCTTCCCATTCTTTGGGGGAGATCCATGAATTGGGGCCGCTTTCTTTCAGGGAGTAAGTGCCTCCATACTTGACTGGCTGATCGCTTCCATCTGCCACGATTGCGACTGAATCGGCGCCGAAAGCAAATTTATAGCTGTTGCCGCCGAGATCTTGGATCACCTGCCGAGTGCCAGTCATCTTGATCTGGGTACTGTTGAACTTCCACTTACCAACGAACGGGTCGTCAGAGGCGGCTAAGCTCCCGGCAGAAACACATCCGAGGTATAGACAAATTTCTAAACGAGAACGCATGAACATCACCCTCCTCAGGAGATTGGGAGTATATCTTAGATCGAGAGCTTTTCGCAGGTTGCTGCCCCATCGCGTATCGTGAACGGGTGGCTGGCCGGGAAGCGATCGAATGTAGGCGGCATAATAGTCTTCGCTGAGGAACGCGCAAGCGGTGGGTGGCGCTGACCGATACCTACGGAGTGGAGACTGCTGAAGGGGAAGATGACATCTTGATCCTGGCGGTAGTGCTAGCAATCGACCTTACGGAAGATGCGGAGAAACGAATGGCGGATGGCTGACGCGGCCTAAGGCCCGACTGGGGCGAGTAGGGGTTTGCAGTGTTCCGAGTGGTTTTCAGATACCGCCGCGGAACAGGTGAATCAGCTCAATGACCAGGATGGCGACGACCATGACTTCCAGGACGAAGGCGCGGGATTGGTGGAATTCGTTAACCATGAACTGGTATAGGTCGCCTGCGGTTTTGAGCTTTTCTTCTACCAGATTGCGATAGTCATTCACTCCAACCCTTTTTGCGGCCATCTTGTAGGCTCGGGCGTAAAACATGTCGCTGAGGAATTTGATGGAATTGTCGGTTCTTTCGGTGAGTTCGGTGATGTCGAGGCGGATGGTATTGAGGCGTTCGGCTTGGCGGGCCATTTTCCAATTGCGAAACAACCCGCCGCGGTGTTCGAGCAACTGGTAGGCGGTATCCAGGACGCGCGAGAGAACAAGATCGTAGTGGCGGAATTCCAGCAGCTGCGTGTTGGCGTATTCCAATAACTGGATGGTGGAGCCAGCGCCATCGTTGCCGTCGTAGACAAGCGCCGCTACCCAGCCGACTACCAGCAGGTCGTTCGGATAGTAGGACATGCTGGATTCGAGTGCGTCGTTGCGCTCCGTGGGCGCCAGGAGTTGCGATTCGCCGCGTACGATTTGAGCAATGCCGTCGCCGTAATCGCTTAACAGTTTGACGGCTGACACGGGCTGGCTGCCGGTAGCATCCGTGGCTTTATCTATGCGGACGACGTAATAGTCTTCGCTTAGAAACGTTTCGTAGGGTTGGATGAAGATGCCCTTGGCAGCGTTAGAGACTTTGGAGCGCACCAAACCGGCGACGCAAGATTCCAACTCGGCTGCCGATGTCCAGCGGCTGGACTTCGCAACGATTTCGGCGAACGGAGCGGAGAAAGGAAGCTCAAGTTCCGCACTGATAACACCGTAATCGAAATACTTCAAGCGGCAGCGAAAATGCTCACCGCTGGACACGGCAAGAGGCGACAGTTCCTCGACAACAGGAACCTTTTCAAAACGGACGTACCCCGGCGCGGGGTGTGTGAGCCGTTGCTCTGGCGCGGATGGCGAACCACCCAAACTGAGGCGCAACGCCTCAAGCGAAATTTTCTCCGCCACATCGTACTGGACCAGGACCAAGTACGATCCGCATACTTCGTGCTGCATCCCACCATTCCAACACTGCGGTCACCCCGTGCGCGAGACCCGAAGCACTTGCGAGTTAGACAGCTAAGGCTGCTTCAATAGGCTCTTCGTGTTTGACCTTGACGTCTGCGCCGGCATAACTGAGGACCGGGCAACTGGCGTGGCCAAGGAGATCGAGCGTATGGGTGCGGAAGCGGCCCAGGAATTTTCGTGAATGGCCGCGGCCGATGAGCACCATATTGGCGTTTTTGTCGGCGGCCGTGCGGGCCAAGGACGAGCCAATGCCCAGACCTGTAATGGCCACCGGGAATGACGTGCCCGCTTTGCGTTGGTAAGCGGCGATTTCTTTTTCGGCAATGCCTTTTAGCACATTGTGCAGGTCAAAATCGAGGTATTTGTTCGGCCTGGTTTCTTCTTCGGGGACGCTGTGTACCAGCGTGACATCGGCGTTCAAGACTTTGGCAAGTTCTTTGGCGCAAAGCAAAACACCCAGGGTTTCATCTCCCAAATCGAGACCGCAAACAATTTGGAATCTCGCCTGGGGCAGTGGTGCGAGGACATCAAGCGGCCGCAGCCACAAGGGCAGATTGACGCTGTGTAAAATCTTGGCCGTGACAGAACCCATCATCAGGCCTTCGAAAGCGCCATGACCATGAGTAGCCATGGCGACCATGTCTACATCGTGCGTCTTGCACCAGTTGTAGATTTCAGCGGCCGGACGGCCTTCCAGCAGAACGCGTTTCACTTTAGCAGCCGGCACATCGATTTCAAACGCATCTAAGCGTTTTTTGGCTTCTTCCATTATTTGGGCCAGCCAATCGGAGTTCAGTGCGTAGGCGTCGCCCATCCCGTACCAAGCGGGGGGAACTTCAAAAACGTACAGGAGAGTGACGGTGGAGTTGAATTTCCTCGCCAACCATTCCACATCCGTTTTCACGGCAGTGCAGGAGTCGGAAAAATCAACTGGGAACAGAATGTTGTCGAGTTTCATTGGTTGAGCTCCTTTCTCTATAAGAAATCGGGCATTTGCGTAACCATTGGGAAGTCATAGCAAAATCAGGTGATATTGAAATGGAAGGCGCTTTTCTTGGGTCAAGCAGCACATAAATGAGTGGTTTCGCGCATATGGGGGCGGGACGGTAGCCGGGTTGGCGAAGGGTGATAGAAGGCTGGCGAGCACGCGGCCGGATCGGCCGCGCGTGGGAAGGTTGCGAATCTGAGCGTTACTGAGTGATGCCGACTTGGCTCAGCATCCAGGCGTATTCGAAGGCTGTATCTTTCAAGCGGTCGTAACGGCCGGACGCTCCACCGTGGCCTGCGGGGTCCATTTTAATTTTCAATAACAACGGTGTGGAATCGTCCTTCACGGTGCGTAGGCGAGCGACATACTTAGCGGGTTCCCAATACATCACCTGACTGTCGTTGAAGCTGGTAGTGACCAATATGGCCGGATAAGCACGCTTCTCCAAATTGTCATACGGACTGTAAGTCTTCATATAGTCGTAAGCGGGCTTTTCGTTGGGGTTGCCCCATTCCAGATACTCGCCGACGGTGAGAGGCAAGGTGGGATCGAGCATGGTGTTCATAACGTCGACAAACGGCACAGCGGTATGGACGGCTTTGAAAAGGTCGGGCCGCATGTTGGTGACCGCGCCCATGAGCAAGCCTCCGGCGCTGCCACCTTCAATCACGAGACGGTTGCTGGAGGTCCATTTCTCCTTGATCAGATATTCGGCGGAATCGATGAAATCGAAGAACGTGTTTTTCTTCTTCATCAGCATGCCGTCCTGACGCCAGTTTTCACCCATTTCGCTGCCGCCGCGGATGTGGGCTATGGCAAAGGTCATGCCACGATCAAGAAGTGACAGGCGAGCGGCACTGAAGCTAGCGGACATGCTGATGCCGTACGAACCGTATCCGTAAAGAAAGAGCGGGGCTTTGCCATCGCGCACGAGACCTTTTTTATAGACGATCGAAATGGGCACCTTAACACCGTCGCGCGCAGTAGCCCAGAGACGCTCTGAGACGTAGTTAGAGGCATCAAATCCACCCGGGACCTCTTGGCGCTTCAATAGCGTGCTGGAGGCATCAGCGACATGATAATCGAAGACGCTGGGAGGAGTGACGAAGCTTTGGTAGTTGTAGCGGTAAGTATCGGAATTGAATTCAGGTGTGCTGCCGGGTGAGGCGGCATAGACGGCTGCGGGGAAGATTATATCGGCCCACTTGCCGGAACTGAAAGTGAAGACGCGCAGACGGTTAACGGCCTCGCTCATGGTGTCGACGACGGCGAAATCGCGAAATATATCCAGAGTTTCAGCAATACGCCCGGCGTGTGCGGGACGAACACTTTCCAGGCGTACGGGGCAATGTTTGAAACGGGGGTAGTGACGAGTTCGAAATCTTTCAATTCCCTGCCCTGCGCATCGAAGTTGGTGCGAATGTAGAAAAGATCTGCGCGGTGCTCTAAGTAGTAGCGATGCTTCTTTTCACGCGGGAGAAAGACTTTAGGTTCGCCGGCTGGACTGGAGGCCGAGAGAAAGCGGCATTCGTTGGTATCTTTGCTTTCGATTTCGAGAACGATGTACTGGCGGTCGCGCGTGCGGTTTAGACCTAAATCGTAGAGTTCATCAGGTTCGAAGTAGACTTTTTGGGTGTCGCCGCCCAGAGTGTGACGCCAAAGAGTGTCGGAACGTTTGGTGACTTGATCTTCGGTAATGAGCAGGAGAGTCTTGTTGTCGGCAGCCCATTCGAGGGCAGTGACACGCTCAACTTTATCGGCAAAGACCTGCTGAGTGCGGAGATCTCTGATTTGCAGCGTGTATTGGCGGAAGCCGGTGAAATCGAGCGTATAGGCAAGGAGGTTCTGATCGTCGCTCACTACGAAGCTGCCCAAGCCGATGAATTTTCTGCCTTTGGCGAGTTCGTTCAGATCAAGAATGACTTCTTCCGGCGCATCCATGCTGCCTTTGCGGCGGCAGTTGATGGGATATTGTTTGCCTTCTTGTGTGCGTGAGTAATACAAATAATCGCCGCGGCGAACGGGGACGCTGAGATCTGTTTGTTTGATGTGGCTCAGCATTTCGGTGTATAAGCTGGCGGCAAAAGGCTGGAGCCCTTTGGTCATCTCGGCGGTGTATTTATTCTCTGCTTCCAGGTATTGGACAACTTCCGGATTCGACTTCTGCCGGAGCCAGAAGTAGTTGTCGGTAACCGTTTCGCCATGCCTGACTTCCTGGTGCGCGATACGCGGCGCTACGGGCGGCACAGATGAATCGGAATTTTGGGCATTGGTGGGAGTGTCCATAAGAAAAGAGATGCAGGCAAATCCTAAGATAAAAGGCTTCAGTTGCATAAGCTTCTATGATGTATGATGCAAAATCCGGGGGACGAGAGCTAGCGGATGTTGGGGATGCGATGGGCTTGGATAGCGGCGGCTGCAATTGCCATTGTTCGTGAGCCGCACCATTCGGTTGTGCTCCAGAACTTGAAAGTGTGTGTGCTGCGGTTGAAATTGGCACCGGGCGAGGCCACAGAACTTCATCGCCATAGCAATTATTACGCCTTTGTTGGTTTAGACGCCGTAACATTGAGCAACGAAGTACCAGGGCGTGGAGCGAAGTTGACGAATTTGGAAGCCGGGGAATTGCACACGTCGCGCGGTGGTTTTGAACTGGTGGAGCGAAACACGTCTAACAAGGCTGCTGATATTATCGTTGTGGAATTAGTTAATCCCAACCCAACGCCGTTTGCCGGCCCTACGGATGGCATTCATTTGGATCAGGCGCTGTCTTCCGAATTGTTTGAGACGGTCGGAATGCGTGCCTACGCGCTGATGGTTTCTGCCAATGGACATGTGCGGAAGACGCAGCAGGAATACGACAGGGTGGTGCTGGCGTTGAGTGAGATTACTCTGCACCGCGAAACGGGCACGGCAACGGATGCGGAAACATTTACTCTGAAGCCGGGCGAAGTGAAATGGCTGCCGCGCGGCGGTGCTGAGGATATGACTAATACAGGCGACAAGATCGCTCGGTATGTTGTTTTTGAATTGAACTAAATGTGTTGGTACTGATGGACGGTGAGTTCAGATTCAACGTCGCCGGTATGCTTGATTTGCGCGGGTTCAAAGAGCATGATTTCAACTTCGTTTTCGGCTGCGGGGCGATGTTCCACTCCGCGCGGCACGACGATGAAGTCGCCTTCATTCAGTTGTACGCTTTTGTCGCGAAAATCCATGCGGAAACTTCCGCGGACAACCAGGAAGAATTCGTCTTCGTGGGCATGGGCGTGCCAGACGAATTCGCCGCGGAACTTGGCTAGCTTGACATGCTGGCCGTTCAGCTCGGCTACGATTCGCGGATTCCAGTGATCGTGAAACAAAGCAAGTTTGGCGTAGAGATTAGATTTTTCGATAGCCATTATTGTCCCTGCACTTTGACAACGAAGTAGGTGATAGAGTTACCAGGCGAGATGAGCATTTGATGGGGAACGCCAGCGGGAATATGGATCACGTCGCCGGCTTTGAGAGTATGTTTTTCTCCGCCTTCGACACCTGTGCCGCGCAGTTCACCAGGCTTGGTTGTGTGGCCGCCCGTCATTTTTCCCCCGGTAATTATGACCGCTTCTCCGTCCTGAATGAAGAATATGTCGGCTTCGTGCTCATGGATTTCCGATGAGCCAGTCGCATCACGGTAGGCCAGCATCGTGTAATGGTTGATGTACTTTTCCAAATCGCGGCCAGCGAAGCGGTTACTGTTTTTCGCTAGTTTCTGCTTCATTTCGGCCAATTCCTGCTTGGTATACACGTCAACGTGTTGATTGGATTGGGTGCTTGCAAAAGTTAGCGCAATCATTATCGGCAAAGTCTTCATTACGTTTTCATGGCCCTTCCCTGTAAAATTTTCAGTCTGCGGTATTTTTTACACAAAATGCTTGAGACCGAAATGAGTTTACCCTATAATCCATGACATGCCGCTCCTGCGAGTGTTCGGAGGTAGGGTCTAAAACCGCGGTCGATTGTTACTTTAACAAGTCGATTATCCAGTTCGGAGGAAGCCGGTTTTAGCCCCTATGGACGCGCTCATGTCTTGATGAAGGACAGGCCTCGCAGGGTGAGGGGTGGTGGGCCCTGTAGGATTTGAACCTACGACCAATGGATTATGAGTCCACTGCTCTAACCGCTGAGCTAAGGGCCCGAAGTCCGCAAGGCAAAATCGGGTTTGGATCTCCTCTATTGTACTTTGCCGCTGCTTTGATGCCAGTACAACGGCTATATGCCCAGTAAGTTCAGCTTCCCAGTACCACGGAAGACCGCCTGTGCGTGGTTTTGACGTGGCATAATCGGGGGCGCGGCATGTTCTTTGACTCACCGGTTTACATAGTCTTTCTGGCGCTGGTGACCGTGGTTTACTGGCGACTCGGCTGGCGCGGCCAAAACAAGTTCCTGTTTGCGGCAAGTTACTTCTTTTATGGCTGGTGGGATTGGCGTTTTGTTTTATTGATGTTCTGTTCGACCGCCGTCGACTTCGTCCTGGCCAATAGAATATACCTGGAAACAAATCGGCGGAAGAAGCGACTGATGCTGATTTGTTCGCTGATCGTCAATTTCGGTTTTCTTGGCACCTTTAAGTACTTCAACTTCTTCCTGGGGTCATTGAGCGAGGTGATGAATGCCTTGGGAAACCATCATCTGCCCATGGCCTTTCTGAGTATTGTCTTGCCGCCGGGAATTTCGTTCTATACGTTCCAAGAGGTGGCTTATATTGTGGACGTCTACCACGGCAAACAGAAGCCGGCGCGTTCCTTCGTTGATTACGGTTTGTTTATCAGCCTGTTTCCACACCTGATTGCGGGACCGATACAGCGGCCCTCGCATTTGCTGCCGCAAGTGCAAAATGCCAGGACCTGGGATAACCGGCGTTTTTTTGACGGCTTGGTGCTCATACTTCTGGGCCTGTTTCGCAAGAGCGTGATTGCCGATAATTGCGCCATTCTGGCAAATGCGGCGTTTGATGGACGGTTTGGTTCGAACCTTTTCAGCGTATTGATTGGCATTTACGCTTTTGCGCTGCAGATCTACAGCGATTTTGCCGGATATAGCGATATGGCTCGCGGCAGCGCGAAACTACTTGGTTTCGAATTCATGGTGAATTTCCGTCAGCCGTACTTCGCGTCGAGCCTGCAGGATTTTTGGCGCCGCTGGCACATTAGCCTCAGTACATGGCTGCGCGATTATTTATACATTCCGTTGGGCGGTAACCGGCTAGGCACTGGGCGCACGTATTTGAATCTGCTGGCAACGATGGTAATCGGCGGCTTTTGGCATGGCGCGAATTGGACGTTTATTATTTGGGGCGCGATTCACGGCGGCTGGCTGGCACTGGAACGCTACATCACGGACGGCGATGCAGAATGGTTCGCCAAGCGGGGCATGAAATGGTTTGGCCACGTGACAACACTTTTGGTGGTTGGCACGGCGTGGGTTTTCTTCCGAGCAGCATCTTTGAGGGATGCACTACATTTTCTTGGCGGACTCGGCAATTTGAACGTGGTAGGTGATGTTGCGCCCGCATTCATTTTTCTGGCACTGTTATCGGGTTTCCTCTTTGCTTGCGATTGGCGATTGGAAGTTACGGGCGAGGAATATCCCTTCCAGTTGAGTTCGGCGAGGATTCCGATAGCCACGGCATGCGGCTTAATGCTGATTATGGTCTTTCTGGGAGCCACTTCAACGAATGCGTTCATCTACTTCCAGTTCTGAGGCGCTGACGCAAGGGATTCGGCCAACGGCCGGAAGGTACTCGCGGGCCATAACGATTTTGCTTGCGTTGATCATTGTGTTTCTTGCGGCCATAGAGTGGGGATCACGCATTGGATTGCGTCATATTAGCCGAGTGGAGAAGCGCGTGGCAGCAGACTACGAGGAAGCTCGAAGCTTGCGTCCGGGCTCCGGCTACAACATTCTGCTGACAGGAAATTCACTCTTGTTGGAAGGCTTGGATTATGACCAGATCCGATCCACTCCCAAGCCGTTCAAGGTTACTCGCTATGCGGTGGAGAACACCACTTACTATGACTGGTACTTTGGCATTCGGCGGTTATTAAGGGAAGGCAGCCGTCCGAACATGATTGCTATGTGTTTCGCACCGCTGGATATTCTGTCCAACCGAATACGAGGCGAATATGTTGCGTATCATCTGGTTTCGTTGTCCGATATCCCAGACGTAGCGCGCACGCAACATTTCGACCTGACACAAAGCAGCAGCTTTCTACTGGCGCATTTCAGCTTCTTCTATGCGGAACGGAACGGTATAAGAAACTTTGTAATTAGTTCGGCTTTTCCGGCTTATGCAGCGATGCTACAAGGGATTGAGAAAGCGCCGGGGCATTATCCGGCATCTAGCGAGATTGAGCGAGTTACCGCGCAGCGCTTGACTGCGCTGGAAGCCGAATGCGACAAGTATGGAGTGGCGCTGGTGGTGATTGTCCCGCCCCGGGGATCAACAATTGGAGAGGCCGGAGTAGCGGACGGCGGGCGGGCGGCGGGCGTGCGCGTGCTGATTCCCATTCATGGAGGCGTGCTGAGCAGAAGCTACTTCAGAGACGGCTTTCATTTGACGGCCAAAGGAGCGGCTGTCTTCACAGACGCGCTGAGCCGCAGCTTGGCTGAATTGCCGGAAGTATCCAAGCTGGCCGACAATCGCGCCCGGTTGACGGCTAACTGATTTTTGCCATGTAGTCGTGAACGTTGGCGGCGCCTTCTTTGGGCGCCCATGAGGCAAATTCCTTGTCGGACGCAGGCTCCCAAGGCCCGGGCTTTACTTCGTAGCAGACGACACGATCGGAGAGAGCAATTACCGTGTGCCAGACACCAGGGGCGACGTCCACACCCCATTGCTTGTCGCCGTTTGAACTGTCACCGAGGCGATAGCGCGATTGCACATCGCCTTTGTCGTTGAATACAACCACTTCGGCAACGCCATCCAGGACAAGAAATGCTTCTGATTTGGGTGGTGATAGATGCCTATGGGGTTGAATATAAGTTCCGCGTAATAAAACGTTGAGAAACCGATGGGGATTGTCGCCGGCGCTGGCATGGAAATTGAAGTTCATGCGACGCCGAGGTGACGCTTCGGCTTGCTTGGTCACTTGGTCGAAAAGCGTTTGGTCGATAATTTGAACGGGTTCCACGAAACCATGTTATGACCGACCGCTTCGTTACCGCTGATGGCACGCAATTTCAACTGAACGGCGCGCGCTTCCTGGTGGTGGGAGTGAATTGCTATTTCCTGGCGTATTGCTGCGATGAGAATCGCAGAGCGGCGATTCAGGCGGCGAAACAGATGGGGTCCACCGTGATTCGAGCGTGGGCGTTTCTTGAGGTTGAAAATTACGCGCCGGGCCGGGTGGCGTTTCAGCATTTCAATAACGGAAAAATTGTGGTTAATTATGGTCCGGACGGCTTAGAACGCCTGGATGCGTTGATCAAAGCGGCTGAAGATTGGGGCGTGAAATTGATCTTGCCGCTGGTTAACCATTGGGCAGATCTGGGCGGGATGCCTACGTATGTAAAGTGGCTGAGCCCGGGCGCTGATGTGACTGAGTTTTACCGCTCGGCCGCGATGCGGGATGCGTATCAGAATTGGGTGAGCCAGATTCTGACGCGGCGCAATACGCTGACCGGCCGTTCGTATTGCGAAGAGCCTTCGATAATGGCTTGGGAACTGACAAATGAGGCGAGATGCCGGACCTCGGGCGGGCGCGAACTGTTGCTGGATTGGGTGCGGGAGATGGCTGCTTTTGTGAAGCGGTTGGATGGCAACCATCTGCTGGCTTTAGGGGACGAAGGATTCTTCTACAAGAAAGGTCGCGGCGACCTTTACGACGGAAGCCATGGCGTGGATTGGGCTGCAAACCTGGCTGTGCCGGAGATTGATTTCGGTACGTATCATTTCTATCCTCAGCAGTGGGGACACGCTCGGAATTTGAATTTCGCAACTCGCTGGATACGCGATCATCAGGAGGTTGCAAGAAAACTAAACAAGCCTGTTGTTATGGAAGAGTTTGGACTGAACCTGGATTCACACTTGGTGAAAACCATTGCCGACAGGAACGCATGGTACACCAAATGGATGCGAACGGTGCTGGATATGGGATCCGCAGGAAGCCTGCTATGGATGCTGGGGCACAAATCCAGCGACACGGCCGGATATGTGGATAATTATGTGATGTACGCGCCGGACTTTTACTTCAGCGGGGCGTCTGGACAAGGCAGCGATATACCGGGATAGCTGCGCCGGAAATTCTGGACGACGAATTTTGCAAATTCGAGCGGTGTCAAGCTGCGGCCTTCGTGAATGACCGCGACCACGGAATCATCGTCATCGAAAGTGATGGGAAATTCGAAATCTTCCGGATAAAAGTGCAGAGAGTCTTCCTGTTCGCCACGGATGCAGCCAGTGACCTTTGGACCCCAGTGTTCAAAATCAAGACTAAGAGTGATCACTGTTGACGGCAAGGAAGTGCAAAGCATGGCAAAACTCATGGAACCGGGACGCCACTGCACTTTTTCCCACTGTGACAGGTTGTTCTCTTCAACAACGCTGTTGATGGCTTCTACCTGCTTCTGGCATTGAAGCCGAAGGTCGGACCAATAGGCAAGCGCCTGCTGATAAAACGGAACCGTTGCCTGCGATACGGCGCTCATAGGTATTTCCTCCCGTTGCATTTGAATCCTCAACCAAATAGTTGAAACACAAACTATAACGGATCATTCGAGCGGCTCGACAGGGAGTAAGTTCGTGACCCAGAAAAAATCAGATGAAACTTCAGTAACGAAATTTCATATTAGGGAATCTTAACGCAGTGCATAGGAAAGCGTCAACGGATTAGACACGCGAGGTGTGATTTAGATCTCATGGAATTCTCTGAGGAATTCTAGGGCTAATCCTCGTCTTGGATGAATTCGGGCATGGAATTATTATCTTCGAAAAGCAACTCTGCCAAATTAGTTAGTGAGCGATGCTCAAGTCTCTATCCACACTGTTCCCCTATCTTGGGCGCTATCGCAAGGGCCTGGCGCTTGGTATGGGGTCGCTGATTTTGAAAGATGCGCTGGCGGCAGCGCTTCCGCTGGTGATCAAATTTGGCGTGGACTCGCTGACGCGCGGGTTCAAGATTAGCGTGCTGCTGGAACTGGCTGGGCTGCTGGTTGTTCTTAGCCTGCTGAAGGGTGTTTTCCAATACTGGATGCGCGTGATTATTATTGGAATCTCGCGAGACATTGAATTCGATCTGCGCAACGATCTATTCAAACGACTGATTACCCTTTCGCAAGATTTTTACGGGCGGTTTCGCACGGGCGACATTATGGCGCGTGCTACGAACGATTTGAACGCGGTCCGCATGATGTTGGGCCCGGGCATTATGTATTGGACAGAAACCTCAATCACGCTTATTTTGGCGGTTGCGGTAATGCTGAAGATTGACGCGCGGCTGACAGTGATGGCGCTTTCACCTGCACCGCTGGTGTCGGTTGCGGTTGTGTTCTTCGGAGGCAAAATTCACCGCCGCTTTGAAGAAATCCAGAAGATGTTTTCGGATATCAGTAGCCGCGTGCAGGAGAATTTATCGGGCATGCGGGTGGTTCGAGCTTATGCGCAGGAAAGCGCGGAAGTGGCACAGTTTGAGAGCTTGAACCAGGATTACATTCGATCCAACATTGCGTTGGCTCGGATTCAGGGCTTGTTTATGCCGCTGCTTCAGGCGTTGATTGGCGTGACATTTTTGATGGTTCTGTGGTTCGGCGGGCGCGAGTTGCTGGCAGGCAAGATCACGCTGGGCACATTTGTCATGTTCAACACGTACATGGGTATTTTGATTTGGCCCATGATTGCTTTCGGCTGGGTGGTGAACCTGATGCAGCGTGGCACCGCGTCGTTGAACCGTATCAATGAGCTGCTGTTTGAGAAACCAACCATTTCGGCTCCGGCCACCGATGCAGCTGGCGACACAAACGCGAACCAGCTTCTGGATATACGGTTTCGAGATGCGGGCGTGGCGTTCGGAAATCGGTCAGCATTGAACGATATCAATTTGCAGATTCGCGCGGGCGAGACCATTGCCATTGTCGGCCATACCGGAAGCGGCAAAACAACCCTGGTGAATTTGATTCCACGGCTGATGGACCCGACGTCGGGCAGCGTTGAGATCGGCGGTATCGATTTGCGCAAGTATGATCCGGAAGCATTGCGGCGTGGGATTGGGTTCGTGCCGCAGGAGACGTTTTTGTTTAGTGCAACGCTGGCAGAAAACATTGCGTGGGGACGGCCGAATGCGACGCGCGAAGAGATTGACTGGGCGGCGGGAGTGGCGGGACTGAGTTCCGATATTCAAACGTTTCCGAAGGGCCTGGAAACAGTGATTGGCGAACGCGGACTGACGCTTTCGGGCGGTCAGAAACAGCGGACGGCCATTGCGCGCGCGATTTTGCGTAACCCGAGAGTTTTAATTCTGGACGATGCGTTGTCGAGCGTGGATACCGTAACAGAAGAACAAATTCTGCGCAGTTTGGCGTCGGTGATGGAGAAGCGCACTACGATTTTGATTTCGCACCGCGTATCAACGGTGCAGAATGCCGATCGTATTTTGGTTTTGAGCCATGGCAAGGTAGTGGAAGTTGGTACTCATCAGGAGTTGCAGAAGCGGGGTGGGTATTATGCGGAGTTGTATGAGAAGCAGCTTCTGGAAGAGGAGTTGGAGGCGATCTGAGAGTCGAGGATTAGTGCTAGCGGTATTTGCGTTGTTGACGGCAGCGACGCATGCGAATACAGCGCAAGTTCTGATCTCACCGGATGGCGGTGTTCGGGCCATTGTTCGGACGGATAAGAAAGGCTCGTCTCAGATTGAAATTCGGCGTGGCGCTGCGGTTCTGCTGCAGGCAAATCTCGACGAGCACGTAGTTAATCACGCGGCGTGGACGGCAGATTCGCAATTTCTCGTTATGGGTACAACGGCGACGGACGGGCATCAACCGTGGGCTCGGCCGATTTGGGTTTACTCTCGCGGAAGGAATCGCGTTTTTGACCTGGGGCACATGGGTGCAGTTGCGGTTTCTGATTTCAGTGTCAAAGAGATTGACAAGATTTCCGTGAAGGTATTGAATTGCGCCCACAATGAGAACGGGACAGGATCGCGCGTTCTGATGATTGACTTAGCGAAGTTGATGTCTGCCGAGCAGATTGCGGACGCGCCGTGTCTGGCTTCCTCTTGATAGATTGAGTGGCATGCTCGAAACGCAGCGGCTGATCTTGGATGTGTGGCAGGGCGACGACTGGCGCGCGCTGCGCCCACTTGCGACAGACGTTGACGTGATGCGGCATATTTCGGGCGGGGTGCCGTGGGACGACGAGCGGATTCAGAATTTCGCGGAACGGCAGATGAAGCTTCACGAAGAGAGAGGCTTTTGCCGGTGGAAACTTCTATTGAAACCGGGCAGCGAAATGATTGGTTTCTGCGGAGTCGGCATTTGGCAGGAAGGTTATCCACCAGAAATTGGGTGGTGGCTGGCGAAGCGATTTTGGGGACAAGGTTTGGCGACGGAAGCGGCTCGCGTGGCACTTGCCGATGCCTTTGAGCGTGTCGGTTTGGAGCGCGTTATCTCGATTGCGCGGTGCGCCAACGCGGCATCCATTCACGTCATGAACAAGTTGGGGCTTCGGTTGGAACGCGTGTTTGCGCATGACGGAGTTGAACTGGTTATGTACGTCATTGAACGTAACCAGAACAACGTTTACACTGAGTGAATCATGCCAGAGCCTGCGCCTAAGGAAGAGCCGCGCCAACCGGAGCCGCCGAGCAAGCGGACGTTGCAGGATCGCATATCGGAACTGTTCACGTTCAACCGGATCGTGATTGGCATTGCAGCGCTGCCTTTCCTTTTCTACGTCTATCGCGAGGCATACCGGGAAGCGCTTGTGATCGAACCGCTGGCGATGCCGAAGCCGCTGGAAGAATCCGGCTTGACGTCAGAGGTGATGGCGAACCGAATTGGCGATGCGCTGTATGCCATCGAATCGAAAACCAAGACGCGAATGAAGAAGGACAAACTGGATGGGGATAGCGACACGGCGCCGCCGGACGTTGAGGTTCCAGGCACGGGGCTGGGCGTTAAGACTTTGATTGATGTGACTCGCACGGTGTTCGGAATTTATCCCAGACGAGTGATTGGCGATGTTGTAATGCAAGGTGAGAGCGCTAAGGATGCCTCCGAAAAGCCGCAGGCAACGCTGACGTTTCATATCAATCATGGGCGGGATCGCACGGATGCGTTTTCCGTTGGTCCATCAGACGATGTGAACGTCCTGGCGGAGCAGGCAGCAGAGAAGATTCTGGAGCAATTGAATCCGTATGTCCTGGCTGCCTATTTGTATCGACATGCTGGTTCGAAGGATGATTACAAAAGAATCGAAGGACTTTGTGAGAGATCCGAACGCGGCGCGAGAGAAAAACGAAACAGCGCGTTGCAATGCGCCAGCTTGAACTTATGGGGTGTGGCTTTGGATGGCGAAGGAAACCTGGAGGGCGCGATATCGAAATACCAAGAGGTGATCCACATTGATCCAAAGCATGCGGCTACGTATGACAATTTGGGCAACGTTTTAGCCGACCAAGGCAAGACGGAAGAGGCGATTCGTCAATATCAGAAGGCCATTGAGTTTGACCCGAAGATTGGTGAGCCTTATCTAAATTGGGGGATTGAGTTGCAACGCCAAAACAAATCGAGCGAGGCAGCGGACAAATTTCAACGGGCTACGGAAATAGATCCTAGTCTTTCACACGCTTATCAATTCTGGGGCGAATGCCTGACGGACCAAGGAAGGGCAGACGAGGCTGCTAAGGTATTTCAAAAAGCAAGGGAAGCCGAGGCGAGCAATGAGTAATTTACGCGCTTACATTTTGTAGCGGCCGAGATCTTCGTCATTCAGACCTTCCAACCACTTTTTGAGCTCTTCGTTATTTACTTTGTCAGTAACGTTGGCGGAGTTTTTCGAGCTTTGCAGAACGCGGTCGTCCACATAGATAGGACAATCGTGGCGCAAGGCCAGAGCCAGCGCATCACTGGGGCGCGAATCGACGCTCATCAGTTTTCCGTTGCGCTCGAGCCAGATGAGCGCGTAGAAAGTATCGTCTTTCAGTTCGCTGACAACTACTTTGCGGATGGAAGCGTCCAAACCCATGAGCAAAACTTTGATTAAGTCGTGAGTCATGGGACGCGGGGTGTTGACTTTCTCGATTTCCAGCGCAATGGCGTTGGCTTCGTAGATTCCCACCCAGATTGGCAAGACGGCATCGCCCGACATGTCTTTGAGAACGACAATTGGCATGTTAGTCATCGGGTCCATCATGAGTCCCCGAATTTTCATTTCGATTTCCATCTAATGCCCCCTTACTCGTTCGCCCGCCAAGCTGTTGGGCGACGAACGTGTCACCAAAACATCCAGGTATTGTCCCACCAGCGTACGTCCATTTTGTGGCGCCGGCAGTACTGAATCAATAAAATTCAGTGTCTTGTGCTGGGAAGTTTTGCCGATCCATTGCGCTGTAGCTAGGTTATACCCTTCCACGTGAACTTGCTGGGTGGTACCAACGTAGCGGGCGTTGCGCTTGATCTGAATGGAACGCTGGCGTTCGAGGAGAATGTTGAAGCGGCGGGTTTTCTCATCCTCTGAAATGTGATCTTCATACTGAACCGCCGGGGTGTTGGGGCGGCGGGAGTATTTGAAGAGGAACATGGCGTCGTATTCCACTCGATCGATCAGTTCAATGGTCTGCATGAAATCCGCTTCCGTTTCGCCCGGGAAGCCGACGATGATGTCGGTGGTGATGGCGATGTCGCGGCGGGCGTTTTTCATCCATTCGATGCGGCGCATGTAGGTGTCGCGAGAATAAAGTCGCTGCATGCGATCAAGCACGGCGGTGGACCCGGATTGCACGGGCAGGTGGACGTGATTGCAAAGCGCTTCGTTGGAATCGATGGCATCGACAATGGGTTTTACGAAATCGCGCGGGTGAGAGGTGGTGAAGCGCACACGGCGCATACCGGAGAGTTCACCAACCTTACTGAGCAACTGCGCGAAATCCAGTCCCGCTTCAGAAGGGTCGCGATAGCTATTCACGTTTTGACCGAGCAGTTGCACTTCCGTGTAGCCCAGATCCATGAGGGACTTCGCTTCACGCAGGACACTATCGCTGGTGCGGCTGCGTTCGGGTCCACGGGTAAATGGGACGACGCAATAGGCGCATGATTTGTCGCAACCTTCGATGATAGTGATGTAAGCGCGATGCGGCGTGTCGCGGCGCGTGTAGGGCGTATCGAACGGTTCGGCGTTGTCGAGGCTTAAGCCGGTAACGCGCTTGTCGCCGCGTTCTAACTGGATCAGAAGTTCGGGCAGGCGGGTGTAGCTGGCAGAACCGGCGACCAAGCGGACATGCGGCGCGCGATCAAAGATTTTTTCGCCTTCTTGCTGAGCGACGCAACCAATGACGCCAAAGGTCTTTCCCTTCCCTGTCAGTTTCTTGAACTGATCAAGGCGGTGAAACACTTTCTGTTCGGCTTTGTCGCGGATGCTGCAGGTGTTATAGAGGACCAGTTCGGCATCGGCCGGCTCGTCAACTTGACTGTAGCCTTTTTCCAGCAAAGTGCCGACGACTTTTTCAGAGTCGTGGGCGTTCATCTGGCAGCCGAACGTTTCGATATAGAAAGTCTTCATTTAGCCGTGCAAAATGCGCATAAACCAGCCGATGCCGAAAAGTGCGGCCATAAAGCAGCCGAAGCAATACAGGCCATAACGCAACCGCTCGTCGGTAGTTTTCTTGGTGACGACGCCGAGGACAACGCTCGAAAAAAGAGCGAAGATAAGTGAGGTTTCAAAGTGGTCGAGTTTGAGAGGCATCTTCTTTTAGTCCTTTTGGCGAGTGGCGATTTCGTAGGCGTCAACCATGGCGAGAATGTTCAGCAAGCCTGCGGCAACGATGAGCTTAGAGCCGTAGTCAGCAACGTGACTGGCAGAATCGGGCGGTGCGTAACCTAAGAAAGATGCGGCCAGATAGGGCAGACCGACGGCCAGATCGCCTATGAATCCGCCGTATTGAATCAATCGCGATAAGACGTCGGCACCGCCGGAAGGCTGGAACAGCGGGCCTTGCATCAAGACGCCGAACAGGAACGTCAAGACAACAGAGGCAAAAATCAAAATGGCGCGTCCACGCTTGCCCAGCATGAGATGGCCGGCACCCGGGACGAGCCAGGATGCAAGAACGACGAGAAAGGGACTTCGGAGCGGTTTAGACTCCGCGGCTGGGACCGTGGTGGCTGGCATCCTTTGATTTTAGCGAAACTCGGTCAACAGTGGTCAAAACGCCACATGTTGGGCACTTGCGGACACAACCAACTGCTGCAGGGGAGGTTCGCTGACCAGGGCTTCGATGACGGCTTTGATGCGTGGCACTTGTTCGTCTTGCAGGATTAAATAGCGCGCGTTTCCCCCTTCCTGCGGCGTGAAAACGGTGGCGCTCTTGGAGTCAAGGGTAACGACACCGGCCTGGGAGAGATTGAAGTATCCGCGGTTAGGCCGAATAGCGTAGAGGACAGCGGTGGAATCCCAGTTGGGATGATCTTCCGGCTTGCCGACATAGAGGTTATAGGCATCCACAATGGGGTTGTTGGCGGCCCAAGCAAAATCGTGCTGAATGCTTTGGTAAGAGAACGTAATGCGCAGGCCAATTTCGAAGCCGCTAAATACGATGGGCGTGGGCCAGCGGGCAAAAAGATCTTTCGCGGATTCGGCATCGGTGGCAACGTTGTATTCCGGATCGGGTTTTTGAAAATTGCCGGCCATTACGGAAAGGAGCTTTACTTTGCGCTTGGCGAGTGCAAGGCCATCTTCCGTGTCGATGAGCCGCTTTAAGTTAGTGCTGAATCCGATTTGGGCAATAGTGACAGAGTTGTCGGGCTGCGCGGAGAGAATTTGCTTCAGAAGGTTCACCGCATCGGGTGCTTGCGCGCCGTCAATCAGAGTATGCGGATAGACCAAGTGGCCTTGGGCGTCGCGTTTTTGAGCGGGCACGGAAAGCATGGTGGCATCTTGCGGAGTTTTGCCGTGTTGTACAACGCCAATGGGTATATTGGCGCGGCCATAGAATGTGTTCACCAAGTTGACGTAGGGTGCGGCGTATCGATTGTCTTTTGTGATCGTAACGGCGAGTAGTTGAACTTCGCCCCGGTTTTCCAGGGCGTGGATGAGGCCGAGGGCAAGTGCGTCGTCAACATCATTGCCGATATCGGTATCGAGAATCAAGCGGACCGGTTCGGCGGCGGGGAGGGATAAAGAGGCGGAAAACAAGGCAAGAAAAGCTAGGAGCTTGAAGTGAAATCGCATGCGCTTGCGCCTGATGGTAGCAAGTAGATTACAATAGTGGCTGGCCAGTCGAAATGCGGATGTGGCGGAATTGGCAGACGCGCTAGTTTCAGGTACTAGTTTTCGCAAGGAAGTGGAGGTTCAAGTCCTCTCATCCGCACCAAAGAATGCGCCGCCTTCCTCTTTGATGGTCGCGCGGAAAGATAAGCCCTCGGCCAGCATCGATTCATTTGCCTCGCTAGCGTTGCGCCCGATGCAGCGTTAGGGGAACTGTCGGCGGCCCACTGATAGGCGGTATGTCAAATGACGGATCCGAACCATCCGGCGCCGGCCCTATCGTTGGCTTCTCGCCTGTCTGCTCCGCCGGGCGCGTCAACATCCCGCGTAGCCAGCCGAGATCGATCGTTTTAGTTAACTCGATCCGATCTCCCTTTATTGTTCCTACATACGTGCCATTACCCGATTTGAACGACACTTTATCTCCATCTACCTTGCCTTCGGTGATCTGACTACCCGCTTCGCCTCCATCGAGGAAGCCGCCTCCGCCGTTTTCAATCTGCCCCGTTAATCTATTGCCATCCTGCATGAGCGTGAAAACTGAGACTCCTGACCCTAATAAGAACGCCATCATGCCGGTAGGCTGCGCTCCGTGTGTGGGCCTCCATAGACCGGTAACTCCTTGGCCCTCCGGAACTCTGCGCGCCCACACCGGCACTTGCGGACGCAACTCTGCCTGAGTCGCCTCGACAATCGCCTTAGCTGAAGACAGCCCTGGCGAACTCACCTCCAGCGTGATACTTCCGCTCTTTTTCCCCGCCTGCACTAAGCCCATGCAATAACCGCCAAAAGCTTTGCGGGCAGCGCCTTTATCCGGCTGCTGGTTAGTAGGGTCACCGTTTCCGGTGCCGGCCAGCCGCCCCGCACCCGAGACGCTAAAGGACACTTCGTTCTCGGTGATTGGCACCACCCTTCCCTGCGCATCCTGTATCTCGACAGCGAACATCGCCACATCCTCACCATCGGCTTTCAGCGACTTCCGATCTGCTGTCAAAACAAGCTTTGCCGGACTTCCTGTGGTTTCGCGCCGCGTTGTCATCGCTACGGCTTCACCGGTGTAGCCGCGGGCCTCGATCACGCCTGGCGCATATTCTACATTCCACGCGACGTGGCCATCCCGTGGGACGTTCTTTAAACCGAGGCTCTTGCCATTCGCCAGCAACTCCACCTTATCCAGGTTCGAGAAAGTCCAGACCGAGATCTTCTTTCCTTCATAGCCCGGCCAGTTCCAATGGGGAAACAAATGTAGCACCGGCTTGGTTGTCCACCAGGACTGGTAGTAGTAAAAAGAGTCTTTGGGAAAGCCGCAGGTATCGATGATGCCGTACTGTGAACTGATATTCGGCCATCCATTCGGTGACGGCTCTCCACGATAGTCAAAACCTGTCCACACAAACCCACCCGACAGCCACGCTTTGGAATTACAGAAGCGCCACCATCCTTCGGCCGAAGCACGACCAGTGGTGGTATAGGGATCATAGGAGGAGACGAATCCCTTCGACTTATCCGTAACATAGATGCCGCGAGTGCCTACCGCGCTGACTGTCTCCGTCCCAATCACGGGCCGGTCAGGGTGTTCCTTGTGAAACGCTTCGGCCTGCGGATCCATGTAGTTGTAACCGACCACATCCAGGACCGCCAGACCACCTATTCCAATGGCACCTGTCGGAGCAATCGAGACAGGCCGCGTACCATCCAACTGTTCCACCAGTTCCTTCATCGCGGAGAGAATTTGTACGCCGCGCCCGCCATTCGCCATCCCCTCTTCATTGCCCATTGACCACATGAAGACACTGGGCCGGTTCCTGTCCCGTCGGACCAAGTTAGCGAGTTGGCTCAATCCTTCTTGATTCGAAGACATCATGCGCGTCTCATCAAAGACCAGCATGCCCAACTCGTCACACGCGTCCAGTAACTCCGGCGTCGGCGGATTATGCGAAGTCCGGAGCGAATTGCAGCCCATTTCCTGCAGCTTGCGAATGCGATAGTACTGAACAGCATCCGGCACTGCCACACCGACCCCTGCATGGTCCTGATGATTGCATGTGCCTTTCAACTTCACGGCTTTACCGTTCAGCAAAAAGCCCTTCTCTGCATTGAAGAGGATGGTTCGAATTCCAAAGCGTGTCTCGTACCGGTCGACTACCGAGCCGCTTGACTCAACTTCAGTCACCATCCTGTAAAGGTGCCTCTCTTCTAGCGACCAGAGCAGGGGTTGCTTCACGACGATCTCTTGTGAGTACTCGCGTTCTTGATTGGGAGGTATCTCGATAGACTCCGAACGTGATTTGCCCACAAGCCTCCCTTCAGGATCGACAATCGAAGCGATAGCACGCACCGTCCGAGCATCCTTATCAAGATTTGCTATTTCGGCTCGAATCGAAAGGGTAGCCGTCCCAGCGCTTACCTTCGCGGCAACGAAGGTCCCCCACTGCTTGACATGGACCGGGTTCGTCTTCACCAGCCACACATGCCTGTAAATGCCGGCCCCCTCATAAAACCATCCATCACTCGACGTGGCATCTACCCGAACGAGGAGCGTGTTCAGGCCGCCAGGATTAGCAAAGCCAGTCACATCAAAGCTGAAGGGATCATACCCTCCTTTGTGCGTTCCGATGTAGAAGTTGTTAAAGATCACCATCGTCTCACGGTATGCGCCATCGAACTCAATAGTGAGTCGTTTCCCCGCGTCTGCTGAAGGTAACTCGAAGACGCGGCGATACCAACCGACACTTGTGTCCGGATACTTCCGTCCGAGCGGATAGAATCCCTTGCTTTGCAAAGCTGGGTCATTGGTAAAGGGCAGCTCAATAGCCCAGTCATGCGGCAGATCTGACGCTTTCCAGTCGCTGTCGTCAAAGGCACCAGACCCCTCGGGCAAGAAATTCCCCGTCTTTTGAAAACTTCCTGCGCGCTCTGTCCCGAATCCGAAATCCTTTTCCGGATCGTTGGCATTACCCAGATGAAATCGCCAGCCAAAGTCCAGCAGCAGGCGCTCCCGTTCTGTCCTGATCTCAGGCACCGTCTCAGGATGGTCGGTCGGTGCGTTGGTCTGATTCTCCATTGGCGTCATACCTTGAGCAGCTACGACCGCCGGCGCAATGAGCCCGGTCTTCAACACGTCTCGTCGCGAAAAGTCTTTCATTTCAACTCCAAATCAAGAAGAAATTCCATGCCGTTTATTAGCCGACATTGATAACGATATTGCCCGAACGAAGGTTCTCTGCTCGTGCTTCCAGCGTGATGCTACCTTTCCCTCCGGTAGGCCGCAAAATGGCGAGTGCACGGCCATGGAAGGTATTGCGACGAGGCTGGTGGTAGCTGGCCATCTCGTGTGGGTTGGCGCTGCCAACCGCTGCCAGTTCACCCACCCCCTTCACCGTAAAGTTAAGTTCAACGACGCCATCTTCAATCGGATTGCCGGAATTATCCTGCAGTTCCGCCATGACGAATGAGAGGTCGTTGCGATTGGCGCGGATTTGAGCTCGATCCGCGCGCAACACGATCTTGCTGGGGTTTCCTGTGGTACGAAAGACTTGTTCTACAAGCTTGCCGTTCACCGAGGCAGAGGCCCTCAGTTCGCCAGGCGCATACGGCACAACAAACTCAGTGACAAAGGGGGCCGGAAATTCCGCCTTGGCGGCTTCGATCGGTTTCCCGTTGAGCGCCAAGGTCACATGCTCAGCCTTGCTGTACACCCGGACTGTGATCGCAGAGCCTTCGTGTCCTGGCCAAGTCCAACTGCGCAGTTCGTCGTAGAAACCCCAAAGCATAATCTGTTCTTTGCGGTTCGGCGGCAGAGGCCGCATGACTGCCATCTCGAGCGGGCTCCGGTCCCACACTACATCACGCAGATAGCTTGGCGGCTTCTTGTTGCCAATAAGATCGATGTCTCCGCAGTAGCTAATAAACCAAGGAAACCCAGGCCTGGCAAAGGTGGTGTTCTTCGGAAGATTGATCTGGATTGCGGCCGCTGCATCGGCTCCAGCGGGCGCGGCAGCGGGTGGACCAAACGGGTTTCTTTCGGAAGCAAGCACCGCGGCTCCCAGGGCCGATTCTCCGATGTAGTCAATGCCTGTCCAGACGAAATCTCCGATAACATAGCTATGTTTGTTAACCAGTTCCCAGTTCTCGGCAACCTGGATCGGGAAAGACTCCGTTCCCATCATGACCCTTGATGGATGCAGTAGGTGGTCGGATTCGTAGTGATCCTTTGTGTAGTTATAACCGCAGACATCTAGAAACTGATAAGCGGCATCCGTATCGCTCCATGGTCTTGGCTTTCTAGCGTCGAAAAAGAAAGGCACTGCCATGGTGATGGGCCGGCTCTTATCCAACTCGCGAACCCGGCTGGACAAATCCTTGGCAATTCTCACTCCATCCGGATCCGATCGCTCGGAGATTTCATTGCCGATGCTCCACATGATGACACTGGGGTGATTGCGGTCGCGGAGTACCATCGAGTCGATGTCACGCTGCCACCACTCTCTGAAATCAAGATGATAATCGTCGGGGTTCTTCGGCTGCTCCCACATGTCGAACGCTTCATCGATGACCATGATTCCCATCCGATCGCAGGCGTCCAGGAATACCGAAGAGGGTGGATTGTGGCTGCACCGAATTGCGTTGTAGCCATTTGCTTTGAGCAATTCCACTCGCCGCTCTTCAGCGCGGTCGATTGCGGCCGAACCTAGCGGGCCGTTGTCGTGGTGGACGCACGCACCTTTGAGCTTGTATGACTCACCGTTGATGCGCAGTCCATTCTGGGCGTCAACTGTAACTTCGCGAATGCCAAACGGAATGCTGGCGCGGTCTACGACGGCGCCTGTGCACGAAACCTCAATTTCGGCTTTGTAGAGACTGGGTGACTTTGGCGACCATAGCTTGGGCTGGAGGACTTTGGCGACCAGAAGCACCTGGCCCGTACCCTTTGCCTCCAGGCTCTTCTCCTCGATGACCATAACCGGAGTTGCCGCCTTACCATGTTCATCGAAGATGTTACAGGAGATTCTCGCCTCTACCGCACTTGTGTCATAGTTCGTTAACTGGACGGCGATGCTAATTGTGGCCCCTGCAGCGGAGATATCGGATGCTTGCACATGCACTCCCCAAACCGGAATGCTGACACGACCCGTGGTAACTAGCAGTACATGTCGGTCGATTCCCGAACCGGAGTACCAGCGACTATTCTTTCCTGTGTTGCTGACTTTAACAGCCAGCACGTTCTCGCCTTTCTGGCTTAGCAGATCGGTGATATCGAAATAGAAAGCAGTGTAGCCGTAAGGGTGCTTGCCTACCTGCGTTCCGTTAACCCACAACTCCGAGTTGCGATACACACCGTCGAAGAGTAGAATTACGCGTCCCCGCTGCGCCAGGCGAGGAGTTGGAAAGCTCTTCCGATACCATCCAACACCGCCGGCTACCCAGCCAGTCGATGCCTCTCCTTCACTTTTCATCCTGGTGAAAGGTCCGACTGTCCGAGGGCAATCGCAGTCCTGCCAGATGGCAGCGGAGCCGTTGGTTGCGGGCTGGATAGGGAGATCTTCAATTGACCAATCGTGAGGCAGATCTACCTTCCGCCATGCAGAAGCGTCGAAGCCGGGTTCGTTGGCTCCCGTGGCGTCTCCTCTCAGAAAGAGCCAGCCATCGTCGAAGGCGGTAGTGAAGATTTCTCCACGATCTCCGGGCAAGCCAAACACGAAGGGCGCGATGGAAACGGCGCCAATGCTTTTTAAGGCGTCTCTGCGCGTAAAATCCACAGCCTTCATTTCTTCCTCTTACGCAATCCGAGCACGATGATTCGGATCATCTCACGGAACAGACGGTCTATCGGCTGCCCGTACTCCAATTCGACTTTGTTTCCTAACGATGCCAGGCGTCGCTGGGTCCCAACGGCTGCGTTGCCTACGGCTTGCATCGTTAGATCGGGATCCAGATCTGAGCGGAGTGAACCGTCTACCATGCCTTCCCGGATTAACTCGCGAAAAACTTCACTCATCATGTTGCCGCTCTCTGATCCAAGAGTCAGCAGGCGTTCCACGGGCCAGTCTCGCGCATACATCGCATCAAACTGAGCCATAAAGCGAACTTGTGCTTGCTGGTTTGAAAGTTCGTCCGCCATGTAGTCAAGAAAGGCAACAATCTTATCCAGCCCGGAGGTTGATCTTCCATCAGCGTCGCTTGAACGGATGCTGGCTTTCGTCATGATGTTGCCGACGATGGCCCAGACAATGCCGTTTTTATTCGAGAAATACTGATACATCGTTGACGGTTGGAGACCGCTGGCAGTGGTAAGTTCTGCCATCGTCACACGGTCGATTCCCCGCTCCGTGAAAAGCTTTTCAGCAGCGCTGAGAATACGGGTTCTTTGTCTCTCGCGATGAGCTGAATACGTGGTTGGAGCAGATTTCTGACATTTTCTCGCCATAGGCACTGCATCTTAAATCGAATCAGCATTTCGATTTCGAAATTAAATTTCGGATTGAGTATATCACCGCAGAACTGTTGCTTTAACCTAAGGTGCAGCGCCGCAAAACATTCGTCTGCGCACGGACAATTTGAGGATGGTTAGCCTGCATGCCGAACCGTATAGCGATCTGGGACTCGTTCAACCGAGTTTGATTAGTGAGCGGACACTGGGTTTGCCGATGTCATTTCTGAGCGTCTCGCAACAACTTGCAAGTCGGTGATACGGTGTGACCCGACCTGAGCTCGACGCCGGACGAAATGCAGTATCAGAGAGATCACGGCGAGAACCACAAGAATGTGAATTAGCCCACCGGCCACGTGGAAAGCCAACCAAGCGACGATCCAGATGACGAAGAGAAAGAAAGCCAGAATTAAGAACAAGAAATCACGCATGGGCCGCTCCGTTCGTTGGTTAGAGAGCTAATGTCGTCGAAGTGTTACTAGAGGACAAGTATTGGGCGAAAAACGATGAATCTATTGGCTTGATACCGTAGCAACGCGCGTGTCCTAACGGATAGAACGGTCGAAGCGCCCGGCAGCAGGCTTGTTCGGCAGCAAACATACCTATCTGGAGGCCAAATTCGGTAAAGATCGAATAATATAGGGACGCAGAAAGCGTATGGAACTGGGAGGGGGGGTCCGGCGGGCTCTAAGGTTCTATACGGTGTGGCCACTTATTCAATGTGGAAGTTTGGGGCGAAGTAAGCCATATACCCAGGTGCCTGCCAGCGCACTAACTATTGCGGCAGACATCACCGACACGCCGCTTCCGACTAGAGCAAAAAGCGGGCCTGGGCAAGCACCGGTCAAAGCCCATCCGATGCCAAAGATGACGCCTCCCACTGCGTATCGGACGCCGGAACCAATTTGCTTTGCTGGAACGGAGATTAGCTCGCCATCGACTGTTTTCAGTTGGAGCCGTTTTATGAGCGCAAGAGATAGCGCGGCGGTGGCGATGGCCGAAGCAATGATGGCATACATGCTGACGGACTGAAAACGGAACATTTCTTGAATCCGGAACCACGATAGGACTTCGGATTTCGTGAGTACAAATCCGAACGCGATGCCCAACACGAGGCAGGCGAGAAGAGCCGGGAGTTTTGTTCGCTCCTGAGTCATGTGAAAAGCACCGGGAGCAGGAAATAGGTTGCTGCCAATCCGCCAGCGAAAAAGCCGACAACGGCAATTAAGGATGGTAGCTGAAGATCGGCGAGACCCGAGATCGCATGGCCGGAAGTGCAACCGCCTGCGGTGCCGAAGCCAACCAAAAATCCACCCACAATGATGGACACAAACCCGCGCAACGTGAACAATGCGTGCCAGTTGAATACTTCGCTAGGAGCGAATCCTGAGAAGTCGTGAATACCAAGTTTGGTGAGAGCTTCCTTGGTGGCGGTGGAGATTGCAATGTCGTGGGTCGGCCCGAAATGGGCTGCCAGGAAACCGCCGATGACAATGCCAAAAAGGAAAATCAAATTCCAAAGGCCGTCACGACGCCAGTCATGATGGAGATATTCGAGCTGGCCGGGGATGATGGCCGCACAAATGTGCCGCAAATTGCTGGACACTCCGAACAGGTAGTTGCCGGTCAGCAGGAGTGCCGGAACGAATAGCCCAATCGCCGGGCCAGCGACAAACCATGGCCAAGAATCAAGAACCCAATCGTTTGACAAAGTACCCTTTCCCCATCTACATTGACTTGGTAGTAGAGTAACATTGGAATTCACGACGTGAAAAGGACAGGGGATGGCAACTGAACAGGAACGACCAACGGCGTTAGGCGATGTAGCGGCAAGACAGCTAGCAAATGCGACTAAAACAGCGCCGCAATTGAAGCGCATTACACCGCGCTGGCTCACGCATTTACTGCAGTGGGTGCCGGTAGAGGCGGGCATTTACCGGTTGAATCGAGTAAAAGATGAATCGAAGGTAACGGTGGATTGCTCTGACCGTGATGAGCGGGAATTGCCACAAACCTTTGTCGATTATCAGGAGAATCCTCGCGAGTACATGCTGAGCGCGGTGAATACGGTAGTAGATGTACACACCCGCGTTTCCGATTTGTACAGCGTGCCGCACAACCAGATAGCGGAGCAATTGCGGTTGACTATTGAGATTGTCAAAGAGCGGCAGGAGAACGAGCTGGTCAACAACAAAGAATACGGCATGCTGCGTAACGTGACGCCGGACCAGCGAATTAAAACGCGAGCGGGTGCGCCCACACCAGACGATCTGGACGAACTGCTGGCAAAAGTGTGGAAGGAGCCCGGATTCTTTTTGGCTCACCCGGCGGCGATTGCCGCGTTTGGCCGAGAGTGTACGCGGCGCGGTGTACCTCCACCGACGGTCTCACTTTTCGGATCGCAGTTCATTACTTGGCGCGGCGTGCCGTTAATTCCTTCCGACAAGATAGGCACTGAGAACGGCAAGACCAGCATTCTTTTAGTGCGAACAGGTGAAAGGCGGCAGGGCGTAGTTGGTCTGTATCAGCCGAATCTGCCTGGACAACAAAGCATGGGTCTATCGGTGCGGTTCATGGGAATCAACCATAAGGCGATTGCATCGTATCTGATTTCGCTTTACTGTTCGCTGGCTGTTTTGACAGACGATGCGATTGCTGTTTTGGATGAGGTTGACACAGGAAAGTACCATGAATACAAGTGGGCTTGAGGGAGCGTTCCCCGATCGTTTTCCTGATGTAGAACTGATCGAAACGATTGCTAATCAGCTCTTCCAGTCGCTTCCAGGTGATCCAACGACGACTGCGTTTCCGACCAATTTACCGCTGAATCCTTTGAATCCGCTGGGCGCGACGGATTTGCCCGCAGTGGGGTTGCCAGGCGAAGCGGAATTGCGGGCTCTGTTAACACCGCCTGCAACACGATTGCCTGAGGCGGCATCCCCTTCCTATTATTTTCTTGAGTACGGGAACGCCAATCCCGCTGTAAGTGATGTAGGCAGCCTAGTTCTCAGTCAAACTCGTGATCCCTTCGATGTTCTCCAGGTACGGCGCGATTTTCCCATCTTGAAGGAGCAGGTGAATGGTAGGCCCCTGGTCTGGTTGGATAACGCAGCAACAACGCAAAAGCCACAAGCGGTGATTGACAGGCTGAGCTATTTTTACGAACACGAGAATTCCAACATCCACCGGGCAGCGCATGAACTGGCCGCGCGTTCCACTGACGCGTATGAGCAGGCGCGAGAGAAGGTGCGTGGATTTCTCGGCGCCTCGTCGGTGAACGAAATTGTGTTTGTGCGTGGTGCAACCGAGGCTATCAATCTGGTAGCGCAAAGCTGGGGCCGGCAAAATATTTCAGAAGGCGATGAGATCTTAGTCTCGGTGCTGGAACACCACGCCAATATTGTTCCGTGGCAGCAACTGGCCACCGAGAAGGGCGCGAAGGTCAAAGTGATCCCGGTTGACGATACTGGCCAAATCCGGTTGGATGCCTTTCAAAAACTGCTTGGCCCAAAGACGAAGTTGCTGGCTTTCACGCAGGTATCCAATGCGCTTGGCACCATCACACCGGCAAAACAGATGATTGCTGCGGCGCACGCCGCGGGAGCAATAGTTTTGTTGGATGGCGCGCAGGCGGTTTCGCACATGCGCGTGGATGTGCAGAATCTGAATCCGGACTTCTATGTTTTTTCTGGACACAAGGTTTTTGCGCCCACGGGAATCGGCGTGCTTTATGGCAAGGAAGAACTGTTGAACCAGATGCCGCCGTGGCAGGGTGGTGGGAACATGATCAAGGATGTCACCTTCGAGCAGACAACTTACCATGACGCTCCGGGACGCTTCGAGGCGGGCACGGGCAACATAGCGGACGCGGTTGGTTTGGGCGCGGCCATTGACTATGTTCAACGAATTGGCATGGAGCGCATCGCCGAATACGAGCATCAGTTGCTGTTGTATGCAACTCGTCTGCTGAACGAAATTCCCGGGCTGACCATCATTGGAACCGCTGAGGACAAGGCGGGCGTGTTGTCCTTTGTCATCAACGGTCTGCCAACTGAGTCAATTGGTTCTGCGCTTAACCAGGAAGGGATTGCAGTTCGCTCGGGCCATCATTGTGCGCAACCGATTCTGAGACGCTTCGGCTTGGAGAGTTCGGTGCGTCCTTCGCTGGCGTTTTATAACACGTGCGCCGATATTGATGCGCTGATTTCCGCTCTGGGTCGTATCGTTGGCGGACCGCGTGTGGGCGTGGGCCGGTAGCTTTATCGGAGATTACCAGAAGTTTTGTTCGCGAATAAAGAACTAAAGGTGTTATTCAATCCATGCGACTCAAGCTATCCACAGATTGGTGGGCTGTGTTATCCGCAGTGATACTTGCGCTGCTTATCAAGTTTGGCGCGATATCGCATGTGCCGTCGTGAACCTTTAAGGAAAAGTCTATGAGTTCGATTAGCGATCCCATCAGTGTTCATCCAAAGGTAAGTTTTCGACCAATTTTTCAGGTGCTGCCTGGCGTGCTTTTATTGGCCGCAATCGGCTATCTTGGGAAGCTCACTGAACAGGGCATCGCAAGATATGGCAAGGCTCATAACTTGCACCTGCCGAATATTGAATATGTTCTGTGGGCGATCATTTACGGTCTGATCATTTCCAACCCTTGGCGTGCCGGCTATTTTTCGAACTGGTGTTGCGACTTACGAGTTCTGGCTGAAACTGGGCATCGTATTCCTTGGCGTGCGTTTTCTGCTGGGCGACATTTGGAAACTGGGAGGGCTGAGTCTTGGTTTTGTCGCGTTGGAACTTGGCTTGTCTATCGCGCTGATGACCGCGCTGGGCAAATGGCTGAATCTATCGCCGAAACTGACGTCTTTGCTAGCGATCGGTTCCTCGATATGCGGCGTGTCCGCTATCATCGCCGCGAAAGGAGCCATCGATGCGGACGATGAAGATGCTTCTTATGCCATTGCCGCGATCCTGGCGCTGGGCGCTTTCAGCCTCTTCGCTTTTCCGTTGATTGGACACAGCCTTGGCCTTTCCGATAATGCTTTCGGGTTGTGGGCCGGTCTGGCCGTCGACAATACGGCGGAAGCGACTGCGGCTGGAGCACTTTATTCGGATGCAGCCGCAAAATTTGCGGTATTGGCAAAGACTGCCGCAATGCGACTATTGGATTTGTTGTGCTGGCATATGCCATTTATTGGGCGCGTAAAGCGAAGGGCGAAGTTGTCCAGCACAAGGCTGCTTTTCTTTGGCAAAAGTTTCCCAAATTTGTTCTGGGCTTTTTGGCTATATCGCTTGCGGCTACAGTTGGGCTGTTTAGCAAGCCGCAAATTGCTGATATTGCCAACCTTTCGCGATGGGCCTTCTTGCTGACCTTCGCCGGTGTTGGCTTGCAAACGAACATTGCGCAACTGCGCAGACAAGGGCTAAGGCCGCTGGCGGTGGGAGCCATTGGTGAATTTGCGATTGCCGGTCTCACACTTGGTCTAATTACGGTTGCGTCGCGTTTCGTTGCGCTTTAGGCTGGAGGTCTTCGCGGTAGTGCGGCCAAATTTCTGAGTGAATCGCCTCGGTTCATATTGACACTTTGGCCATATCACCCTATTCTACATCTATGAAGTGGACAATTGCTGGTGCGATGATGTTTCTGGCGGCATCTTCGGTGTTCGCCAAAGGGCTGAATGGTTTGTGGGATGGAACTGTCCAATATGACGACTACAAGATTCCGTTTCCCATTGAATTACCCCAGAAAGGGCACGACGTTTCAGCCGCATTTTTCAACGGTGACGACCGGGTGACGTCCACCAGCGGTTGGCTGGCAGATGGATCTCTCAGTTTGAACTTTGATCACTATGCGACCCGCTTGACGGCAACTTATAAGGACGGCGTTATCAAAGGATCGTACGGCAACACAAAGTATGGTTTCCACGACTTTGAAGCACATCCACACGTTGTGGAGGCGACCAGTGCGGAGAAGGCTCCAGATATCGGCGGTGTTTGGGATTTGCCCAACGAGAGTCCGAAAGGCGAGCATGCCTGGCGCTTGGTTATCAGCCAGAAGGACGGTGAAGTATCAGCGGCTATCTTGCGAGTAGATGGCGATACGGGCGCTTTGACTGGACACTTTTCAAACGGCAAGTTTGTTCTCAATCATTTTGACGGGGCGAGGGCCTCGGTGATGGAAATTGAACCCAAGTCCGATGGGACGCTGGATGTAGCTTTGCGCGGATTTCACAATCCAACGAAGCGCTTTACCGCTGTCAAGCTGGATGAAGCTCAGGCCAAGGGACTGCCGCTGCCGGCAGATCCGGATGACCATACCAAGGTTAAAGATTGGAACGCGGCTTTTCAGTTTAGCTTTCCAGACCTGAGTGGCAAGCTGGTGTCCAATACCGATTCGCAATTTCAAGGCAAAGTGGTGATTGTCAACATCACAGGCAGTTGGTGCCCCAATTGCCATGATGAAGCGCCCTATCTAGCGGAGTTGTACAAGGAATATCATTCGCGGAGGTTGGAGATCGTCGCGTTAGATTTCGAAGAGCCGGAACAGCAGAAAGATCCGGAGCGACTGCACGCGTTCATTAAGCAGTACGGAATTCAGTACACGTATCTGCTGGCCGGGCAGCCATCGGAGCTTCAGGCCAAGATTCCGCAAGCAGAGAATCTGAATTCATGGCCAACCACCTTCTTTATAGGCCGCGATGGCAAAGTGAAAGCAATCCATGCCGGTTTTGCCGCAGCTGCCAGCGGTCCGTTCCACACACAGCTACGCAAAGAAACTGAAGATCGAATTGAACAGCTGTTGGACCAAAATGTGCGAACGAGAAACGGCACCGCGCCGGTCAAAGCTGAAAAGACGGTGAATCCGGCGAGCTAACGACCACTGCGGGCTTGAGGAAAGGGCGGCGGGAATTAGAGGACCGAAAGCGGGTCTGTATGCTCTGCTTCGGCATTTTCGACTACTCCCCTTGACAATCTCTGGGAAGGGCGCGATACTCTTCCCAGAGATCGTCATAGGGAACCAATGGCTAAATCAGCGCAACCCGCGCTTTTACAAGGCACGTTGGACTTATTGATTCTGCATGCGCTGCAGCGGCAGTCGATGCATGGCTACTCCATTGCTCAGACGATCCACTTGCTTTCTGAAGAGGTGCTTACGGTGGAAGAAGGATCGCTCTACCCTGCTCTCTACAGGCTGGAGTTGGATGGAGCTATTTCGGCGGAATGGGGCTTGTCGGAAAACAATCGGAAAGCAAAGTACTACACGATCACAAAGCGCGGGAGAAAACTAGTGGCCGAACAAGAGGCCACTTGGAATCGTCTGTCTACTGCAGTACAACGTGTGCTGGCAAGGTGAGGAAGAACGATGCGGCGCTTTTTACTGAAGCTTCTGCGACGCGGGCGGCTTCAAGAGGACTTGGAGAAAGAGCTTGCGTTTCACCGGGAGATGTCGGGCGCGAATCAAAATCCCATTCCGTTCGGCAATACGGGCTTAATTAAAGAACGGGCGTTAGACCTTTGGCGGTTTACTTTGATTGAAGATCTGGGGCGCGATCTTCTTTACGCGCTGCAGGCGATTCGCCATACACCGTTGTTCAGCGTGGCGGCAATTCTGATGCTGGCGTTAGGTATTGGCGTGAACACTTTCATTTTTACGTTCATTGACAATTTTCTGTTGCGCTCGCTACCTGCGTCGAATCCGGAGCAACTAGTGACGCTTAATTGGGGCGAGGGTTCAAACATGTCGTACCCGAATTACGTCAGTTTGCGCGAACAGAACAGTGCGTTCTCTGAGTTAGTGGCTTCGCGCGTCAACATCGTCAATGCGGCTCTGCCTTCGGGCAACAACCTGCTGACTTGGGGTTACGAGTCGACGGGGAATTACTTTGAAGCCTTGGGAATTCAACCGCAGCTAGGGCGTTTTTTCACGCCGGCGGAGGACAAAGCGCCGGGTGCAAACCCGGTGGTTGTGATTAGCGATCGGTATTGGCGCGGCCACTTTTCGGCGGACCCATCGGTTGTCGGACAGGTAGTGAAGTTGAACGGATATGCATTCACAGTAATCGGCGTAGCGCCCGGCGCATTCACTGGAACGGAACTCATCATGTCTTGTGATTTCTGGGTTCCGATGAGTATGGAACTTCAGATCGAACCCGGCAATGATTGGTACCATTCGCGCACCGCGTCGAATATTTGGGTGATGGGGCGGCTGAAACCTGGAGTAACTGTGGCGCGGGCGGCAGCCAATCTGAATGAAGTGGGCCAACAACTGGCGGTGAGTTATCCGAAGGATATCGATCCGAGAGCGAAGTTCCATCTTTCACGGCCCGGGCTTATTGGTAGCGCGCTTCGCAAGCCGATGACGGAGTTTGCCGCCGTTTTTGCTGGGTTGGCTGGGATGGTCTTGTTGTTGGCGTGTGTGAACCTCGCGGGCATGTTGCTGGCGAAGGCCTCCGACCGGCATCGCGAGATTGGAATCCGACTGGCCTTGGGCGCAGGCAAATGGCGATTACTGCGTCAGTTGATGACGGAGAGTGCGCTGCTTTCTGGGGCGGCAGGTGTGGTGGGTTTCGCGACAAGTGTAGCGGGCTGCCGTCTGTTTAGCTTGTGGCGGCCAGACTTAGGAATCCCTTTTAACACAACGCTTGCGCCGGATTTTAGAGTGCTTTGCTTTGCAGGCATAATCGCCTTTTTGTCTGCCTTTGTGTTCGGGTTAGTGCCGGCATTGCAGGCCATTCGAACGGACATAGTTCCCAACTTGAAAGAAGATTTGGTTGCGGCAAAATTCCGCGGTTTCAACACTCGCGATTTGTTGGTGGTTGGTCAGGTGGCGCTATCCGTGTTGCTGGTGATTGCGTCGGCATTGGTTGTGCGCAGCTTACAAAACGCGTTAAGTCTGAAGTTAGGCTACACCCCCGAGCGTGCGGTTTCGATTTCGTTTGATCAGCGGTTGAAAGACTACAGTTCGGAAAAGAGCCGGCAGTTTTCCTCTGCGTTGCTCCAAAGGGTTTCCGCATTGCCCGGTTTCGAAGCGGTTGGCATTACCAGTAACCTGCCGCTTCGGTTGGACCACGGGAACAACAACATTATCAATCGTGCGGATCGTCCAGTGCCGGCTCTGTCCGATTTGCATGCGGCCACGATTTACAATATTTCGCCGGGCTACTTTCGCGCGGCGGGCACAGAATTGCTGTCGGGCCGTGATTTCGACTCACGCGATCGAATGGGAACTCCTCCAGTGGCGATTGTGAATGAGGCGTTAGTGCGACTTCTCTTTCCCGGCGAGAATTCAATTGGTCAGCATGTACGACTGAGTCCAAATTCGGCGGACAAGGGCTTAGAGATTATTGGAATTGTAGAGACCGGCAAGTATGAATATTTAGGCGAGGATCCTCATCCCGCGGTTTTTGTGCCAATTTCGCAAACCGGGATTGAATGGACGACTTTGGTGGCGCGTGGTCCGCTGCCTCCGCCCCAGGCGCTGGACTTGCTTCGAAAGGCAGTGCTTGCGTTGAATCCGGAATTGGCAATATCGAATGCCGGGAGCCTAAAGGAGCAGCTGGCGCTGCCGCTCCTTCCGGCGCGGATTGCGGCGATTATTCTTGGGCTGTTTGGTTTATTGGCGCTAGTGTTGGCGGCGGCGGGATTGTTTGCATTGGTGGCTTATACAGTGGCGCGCAGAAGTCGCGAGATTGGGATCCGTATGGCACTGGGCGCCCGAGGAGGGCAAGTTTTGGCGGTGGTGCTTCGGAGGACTTTGGCGCTCAGTGCGATTGGCATTGTGCTAGGCGCGGGCTTTACGTTGTTTGCCGGGCAGATCCTTTCGTCTATTCTTTACGGCATCACGCCGCGTGACCCGATTGCATGGGCAGCGGCGATTTTAACTATGACGGTCGTGGCTTTGGTGGCTTGTTTTGGTCCGGCAAGCCGGGCAATTCGAACGAACCCGGCACTCACATTGCGGCGAGAGTAACTTGCCGGAAGAGCGATGGATCAAGCGTTGGCAGTTAGCTTTTCGCCACAATGCGCTCGTTCCCCTAATCATGATTGAACATACTCGACGCCGATCGTCGTTTCAGAACATAATCGGGCTGCGCGGACAACGGGTCTTACATGACGAATCCATTCGCACGCCTTTTAGTGTCCAGTATGCTAGCCGGGTGCGCAGCCACTGCCGTAGCCCAAACCGCGTTCGTTCCAGGTGGCACCAGAAGCAGGGACGGCCAGTTTCTTTTCTCCAACGGGGCTATTATGACGTTCGGGGAGTTGAACGTGGCAGGTGCCTCCCTTAGCACCGTCACCGGCCATCCTTACTCAGCCGAACAGTCGATCGACTGGGAAGACACATTGAATCCTGCGGCTGCAACCTGGCGAACCTGGCAGACTCGGCTTTACAGAGATTCAGACGGGCGGACCAGGGCCGAGACCACTGTCGTTTGGGCCTTCCAAGGCGCCAACCCTCCATTGCCCCACTTCGTTGAGATTATCGATCCGGTTGCTGGCTACCGTTACCTTCTGAGCCCGGCGAACAAGACAGCGTACCGCTCGGTTTGGCCCATGGCAATTCGTTCGGAGCAAGTCGAGCAACGCCGAAATGGCGAACGCATTGGCGAGCGGACAATCGAGGGCGTGTTAAGCGAGGGGATTCGAATCAAGCGGCTGATGCACTCGGACCTAGCGAGTGATAAAGGAGCCACGTATATCGCCTCAACGGAAGAATGGAGTTCCTCAGAATTGCAAATCCTTGTTCTCCGGGAAGAAGATACTGCGTGCTCCAAAACTCGCTTCAGACTGACTGACATTGACCGGTCCGAGCCCGTTGCAGCGCTCTTTCGTGTGCCTGACGATTTCCTGATAGTCGATCAGTCGCAGGAAACCTGGTGGAGTGTTAATCCAGTCGGGCGTTAGCGGCCTTCCGAACTAGTTGTTGCTCACTGGTTTCAGCCATGCTGCGATGAGCCGACATTTGCAGTACCAGTAAGTCTTTCAGCTTCGTAGCTGGCTTATTCCCCTTGCCATTCGACCTGAGTGCGGCTATACTCGGGTCGAATTCCGACTAGAGAGAAAATTGACCTGCTGCAGGGCACGCTGGACCTGTTGATTTTACAGACATTAATTCATGGACCGGTGCATGGGCATGCGATTGCGCAGTCGATTGAGCGGCGGTCGGCGGAAGTGTTGCAGGTGGGGCATGGATCTTTGTATCCGGCGCTGCAGCGGCTGTTGAAGCGGGGGTGGATAACAGCAGAGGATGGCGTGTCAGAGAACAATCGCAAGGCGCGCTTTTACCGACTGACGGCGGCGGGGCGGAGGAAATTGTTTGTCGAGACTTCGCGGTGGGAGAAGTTTTCGGAGGCGATTGGGCGGGTATTGAGTGCGGCGAAGGAGCAGGGCGAATAATGAACGACTGGGCGCGGGGCGGCGAACAACTAGATGACGAGATGCGGCAGCACATTGAACTGGAGACGCAACAGAACATTGACGCAGGCATGTCTGCAGAGGAAGCACGCTACGCGGCGTTTCGAAAGTTCGGTAACGTGACGCTGGCGAAAGAAGAATCACGAGATGTATGGGTGCGGATGTGGCTGGAGCGGTTCTGGCAGGACGTGACTTATGCGTTGCAGGGCTTTATCAAGAGTCCGGGATTTACATCGGTAGCATTAGTCTCGCTGCTGTTAGGAATTGGCGTGAGCACGTCGTTGTTCAGCGTTGTGTATGGAGTTTTGATTGCGCCGTATCCTTATGCGAAGCCGGACGAGATTTGGGCTCCGGCAGTGGTTAAGCCAACAGAGAAGCCGCGGGGATGGCACACGTATTCGAGGCATGAGTACAGCGAGATAAAGAAGCTGCCTGTGTTTTCGCAGGTGATGGCGACGAGTTATGAGCCGGTGTTGTTGACCGGAGAGAGTAATCCTCGGAGTTTTTTCGGAGTTCTGCTCACTGGCAACGCATTCGAGTTCATTGGAGTGAAGCCGCTGATTGGACGCACGATTGAAGCGTACGACATTGGGCCGAACGGAGAGCCGGGCCCAGTGGTGGTACTGAGTTACAACTTCTGGAAAGAAACTTTCAACGGAGAGGCGAGCGCATTAGGGAAGAAACTGGTGCTGAATGACGTGCCGCATACGGTGATTGGAGTGATGCCGCCGCGATTTGGCTGGTACACGAACGAAGCCTTCTGGCTACCGATGAACATGAACATGGGCGCTGACGATTTCATCAATGTGATTATGCGTTTGAAGCCGGGGGTATCGAGAGAATCGGCAGAGCAGAGGTTGCAGCAGTTGAACCTGCAGATGGCGGCGGAAAAGCCGCAGAACTACCCTAAAGGCGGATTCCTAACAATTTTGCGGAACTACATGGACATAACATCCGCCAGTGGCGAAATGACTTCGAGTTTACGTCTGCTTTCGCTAGCGGTGGGCTTACTGCTGCTGATTGCGTGCGTGAATGTTGCCAATTTGCAACTGGCACGGACGACCACGCGAGCGAAGGAGATTGCCCTGCGGTTATCGATAGGTGCTGGACGGGTCCGGTTGATACGGCAGTTACTAACGGAGAGTTTATTGCTGTCACTTATAGGCGGCGGATTAGGAGTTTTGTTTGCATTAGTAGCTACGCATGTCATGGCGATGCTGCTACCAGCAGATTATGTACCGAACGAGGCTCGGATTACAGTGAACGAAAAGGTGCTGTTGTTCTCGTTGGCGGTGTCGGTGGTGACCGGAATTCTATTTGGCTTGACGCCAGCGATACGAAGCTCGCGGATGGACTTGGCGGAAGCGTTGAAAGACGGTGGCCGTGGAACTTCCGGCAGCGTGAAGGGTCAAGGAATGCGGAGTTGGCTAGTGATAGCGGAAGTCGCCTTATCGGTTGTGTTGCTGGCAGGAGCGGTACTGGCAATTCGCGGGTTTACCGGTCTGCAGAAGGTAGATCCGGGATTTCAACCGGAACGGACTTTGATGGTGGATGTGCCTCTAACTTCAAAAAAGTACAAGACGTTGGAGCAGCGGAACGTGTTCGACCAAGCGTTGTTGGAGCGGGTGAGCCATTTGCCGGGCGTGGAAGCGGCGGCGATGGGGAATGGCGGGCTTCCGTTTGGCGGGCCACGTTCTACCTATTCGTTGGAAGGACAAGCACCGGCGGAGGACAAGCGGATAGTTGTCGGTTTAGTTAGCAGCGACTATTTGCGAACGATGGGAGTTCGACTGAAGCGCGGGCGACAACTGACGGCGCAGGAAGTTTCCAACGGTGACCATTTGGCTTGGATCAACGAGACAGCGGCTAAGCTTTGGCCAAGAGGAACGGACCCGATTGGCAGACGAATTTCAGTGGATCTGCTGGTGCAAGCAGCTTCGCAGCAGGTATTCGCACCAACCAATACAGACGCGAAGGTGACGGTAGTGGGGATTGTTGCAGATACGAGGAACGATGGATTGCGCGACGTAACTCAGCCGCAAGTTTATGCTCCTTACACGCTGCTGGCGCCGCCTATGCGACGACTGGCGATTCGAACGGTAGGCGAGCCGATGGCTATTGTGAATTCGCTGCGGCGTGTGGTTCAGCAGATGGACAAAGACCTGCCATTGCAACGGCCAATTACGACCAAAGAAGTGCTAGGTTTTGAGACGGTTGAACCGAGGTTCAATATGGCGTTGTTCAGTTGTTTTGCAGGGCTAGGACTGGCGCTGGCGGCGGCGGGAATTTACAGCTTGATTTCCTATGACGTGGCACAACGAATGCACGAACTGGGTGTGCGCGTGGCTTTAGGCGCGGGAAGGGGACAGGTGCTGGGGTCGGTGTTGAGGATGGTTGGGAAAGTAGCTGGGTTTGGACTGTTGATTGGAATTTGCGGAAGCTTGTTGTTGGAGCGCGTAGTGCAGTTTCAAGTTTTTGCGGCTATGCCGTTCGATTGGACGACGGCGGTGTGCGTGGTGGGTGTACTGCTGGCAATTGCGCTGGCAGCGGGATGGTTGCCGGCAGCCAGGGCCGCGAGGGTGGACCCGGTTGTGGCGTTGCGGCACGAGGGCTAAAGCTTCTGCCGCTTGAAGTCAGTACTGGAGTAGTGAGAACACATCAAAGCCGGAGAGCTTGTTTCGTCCCTTAAGGAATTCTAGCTCAATGACGAATGCCAGACCGGTAACGTTGCCTTGTGCCATTTGCACAAGTTTTGCGACGGCGGCGGCGGTGCCTCCGGTGGCGAGAACGTCATCGACAATTAGAACGTTTTGTCCGGGCTGAATGGCGTCAGCGTGCATCTCAAGTGTGTCGCTACCATATTCGAGAGCGTACTCTACTGCGTGAACTTTGTGTGGAAGTTTTTTGGGCTTGCGGACGGGCACGAAACCTGCGCCGAAAGCGTGGGCCATGGCGGGAGCAAAGAAATAGCCGCGAGCTTCAATACCGACTACGATATCGATGGGAACAGTTTTATACCTGGCCTGCAACGCGTTGATGGTTTGACCAAAGCCGCCCTTGTCTTTGAGAAGCGTGGTGATGTCGTAGAAATTTATTCCAGGCTTTGGCCAGTCTTTGATTTCCCGAATGAGCGACTTTAAGTGAGCGGATGAGCTTTCAGTTGGTAAAGCGGACACTGGGGAGATTTTAGCAAGGAGCCCAAAGTGACACTGGCAACAGTCAGGGTTTTAGAGCCTAGGCGTGTAAGTACCAAAACCCTAGATTGTAGAGGACTAAGGCATTCTATGCAAGAGTAGGCAGGTGGTTTTAGAAAAGCTAAGTTCAACCGGCGCTGTGCTGGAGCGGTTTTCGAAACTTAGCACATTGCGCCAGCGAGCTAGCGGAATTAGATTATTTTGCCTTTATTTGGGCGTTATCGTGGGGTGCGTTGGGCTTTGGTGCGTTCCAATTAGCAGACCGCTGGACCTGCCCTCGTGGCATGAATTTGATGATGCAGCGATGGCGCGAAATTTTGTTCGCGAGCCGAGCAGTATTTTGTATCCGCGGATTGATTGGCGCAAAGACGGGCCTGGATTTACAGAATCTGAATTTCCATTGTTGCCTTGGCTGATGGCACAAGCGTATCGAGTGTTTGGCATCAATGTAATGTACGGGCGGATTGTTAACGTGGCTGCAATGTTGGGAACATTGCTATGCTTTACGATGCTGGCGCGCAGTCTGCTTTCCGAAACGGGCGCAGTGGTGGCATTGCTGCTGTTTGGGGTAAACCGAGTAGTTAACTTTGTGTCCACCGCCGTGCAGCCAGAAGCGCTCATGGTTTTGTTCTACGTGGTGGCCGTCTATAGTTTTCTACTTTGGCGGAATTACAGGAGTCGGTTGGCATATGGATGCACGTGCCTAGCGCTTGCGGCCGCGATCCTTGAGAAGTCTCCAGCGGCGCATTTGGGGATCTTTTTCCTGCTTCTTCTTTATATGGAAGAGGGGTGGGCACTCCTAAGAAAGCCTGCAAATTGGGCACTTGGAGCACTTTCACTGGCACTGCCTGTGATTTGGTACACACACGCACACGGACTGTGGATCACGTATGGCAACTCGCTGGGCGTATCGAACGAGAGCCATTGGTTTGGCTTGGACTTATTAATTCATCCGAAACGTCCGGTGGGCTTGGTGCTGACTGAGGCGATATCTGTGTTTGGTGTTGGCGGTCTTGTTCTGGCGATTTTGGCAATGTTTGACCGGCGCAAGATTGCAGTAAAGTTTAGTGCCCTCTGGTACTGCTCGATTCTGATTTACTATGTCGTTACGCTCCGTACCACGGGTGGGACATGGGCATGGTACTACCACATTGTTAGCATCGCGCCGATGGCGCTGCTGGCGGGCTCCGCGGTTGCGGGTGTTCTTAAGCGGCAAGCGACGGTGCGGGATGTTGTGGGCGGAGCAGTTGCTTCCACGCTGGCGATGTGTGCGCTGCTGTGGGTAGTGGTTCGTGTGATCCCGCCGAGCGGCACGAACTTGGCTGGATCGTTTTCGGGCGCAGTAAGTTTAGCCGATTTTTCGACACCGGCAATACTGACTATCGCATCGGCGGCGGTGCTGGTGACAATACTGATCTTCTGGCTTGGACGTCCGGCTGAAACATTGAGTACCGAGGCTGGATGGGTGTTGCCATTCCTATGCGCAGCAGGTTTGGCGACGTATTTTTTTATGTCTGCCGACTTGGTAACGAACGATGTGATGAGTTATGAGAGGCCGAGCAACGAACAGATTTTTGCGCAATCGATAAGTGCCCTGATTCCGGAGCACTCGCTAATTGTGGCGTCCGGAGGTTTTTGTTCGGAGTCCGGTCACAAGATAGCCTTTGACAATCCATACATGTTTTATTGGGTGGACCGAAAGGGGTTCGCGATTTGTGCGAGTGATCAGAAGGTGGATAACGTTCGGGCATTTGCGGCTCGCGGGGCGCAATTCTATGTGGCGGAGAAAAACATCGTGGACACGATGCCGGGTTTCGACGCCGACTTGCGGAAAAGCTTTAGCTTGGTAGCCGAGAACGGCACTGGCTTGTTGTTTGATTTGCGAACAAAACCGTACTACGAAGACTATGCCAACAACAGCAACAGCACGAGCACTAAAACTTCTGAAGCCGGATCAACTAGTGAAGACGGGTCCGGTGGACCACGCCGATTGGAACCATAAATTGGTTTTGGGATGGGTGCAGAAACTACGTTTTCGGTTGGCGCTTTCTCTGCTGCCTGCGCGGTGCGCGAATCTATTGGAGGTTGGATACGGCAGCGGTGTATTCATGCCTTCTTTAGCGCTGATTGCGGCGCGGTTAGCCGGAATTGATGTGCATGACAAGTGTGAGGAAGTGAAGAAAATGCTGGCGAAATCGGATGTGCGAGCGGACTTGCGCAGGGCTCCGGCAGAACAGATTCCCTTTTCAAGCAGCACATTTGACGTAGCGGTGGCGGTGAGTTCGCTTGAGTTTGTTTCTAATTTGGATACTTGCTGCCATGAAATGTCGCGGGTGTTGAGCCCGGGCGGGAAGTTTGTAGTGGTTACTCCTGGAACGAGCAAGATTTTGGATTTCGGATTGAAACTGCTGACAGGGGAGAACGCGAATAAAGATTTTGGCGACCGGCGCGCGGCCATTATTCCAACTCTGGGCAGGTATTTTCATGTCGAGGAATTGATACTTTCACCACCCGTGGTTGGTATGTTTATGCCGTTGTATGCGGCATTGCGATTGCGGCGAGCGTGAAGTCAGGGATGACGCCGGAAGAAGTTCTTCTTATCGATTGAGGGATCGACAGCAACATCAAAGAAGCCAACCATCATTTCGGCCCAAGTTTGCTCGCCCCAACTAACTGTCGCGCTTGGATCGGGATTGTGCATGTTGGCGGCGGAGTTATCGAAGGTAGCGACGGCTTGGAGATGTGTTCCGGTTTTGAGTGGGATAGGCGTCTGCAGGCGATAGCTGAGCTGCCAATAGAAGTTATATTGGGGAATTCGCAGGAGCGTCCGGATTTGGCCGTGGGGGGCGACGATGTTGTATTCAAAACTTTTTCCGCGCAGATGCATGTGGGGAAAGAAGCTGAGCAACAGGGCATCGTTCGGGATGGTGCCTTGCACTTCCACGCGATAGTTGGGATCTCCGGGCGGAATGTGAAAACGGTCATTGGTGAGTTGCAGGCTGAGAACACGTTTGGTCGGAGGAGTTTTGGAGAAGACGAGACCGATGCTGGTTTTGTCTGAGGAACCTGGCTTTCCGTGAACGGCGTAGTGCATTTGAAGAACTATGTCTGAACCGGCGGGCACGAGTTTGGCAAATCCGCCAGGCCACTCATCAGGCGAGCTACCGGGCGCGTAGACAAGTAGGATGTCGCTATCGGTCCACATAGCGTCGCGCTTTTGTACAGGGTCGGTAAGATCGTCAGCGCTGAAAGCCTTTCCCACTGGAGCACCGCGCAACCACTTAGAGCCCGGCTCACGGATGTAGGCAACGGCGTGATGGACGACGGCTCGATTGCCAGGACGGATTTCGCTCATGCGGACCCAGTGATCTTCTTTGAAGTGAGTGGGAATGATGATGTATTGATAAGGCACATCGCCGTTGGGAGGAAGACGTTTGGCTTCAGGCATGGAGAAGACGACGTCGGGCGGATCGATGCTCCAGCCTTTTGCCCATTGGCGAGCGGGTGGCGCATCTTTGGGATTGCCTGCAGGTGTGTGCGCTTGGGCCCAAGCTTCGAGCGTAGCGATTTCTTCGAGTTTGAGCGATGGATTGTTGCGAAAGTGGCCGCAGCAGGGGTCGGCAAACCAGGGAGGCATGCTGCGATCGCGCGCGGCTATGGCGATGGCGGCGGCGTATTGACGTGCTTGTTGATATGTTTCGAGCGCGAATGGGGCGATTTGCCCTTCGCGATGGCAACCCTGGCAGCGGGCGGCTAGGATGGGCGCGACATCTTTGTAGTAAGTGGGCGGGGCTGCGGACAGAAGCGATGCGAATAGCAGGCCGCTAAGTTTTCGCATAGAATTCGGGCGGGATGCTGGGCCAGCGCGGTTCCCGTTTGGCTTTGAATGCGGCGACGCCTTCATGGAAATCAGATCCGGCCATCACGTCGGTTCGAAGGTGCAAAGCAGTTCTACCGGCGGTCGTTGCGTCTTGACCGCGCGATTGTTTGACATATTCAAGACCGGCTTGAATAGCGGTAGGGCTGGCGAACGATATTTGGCGGGCAAGGGATTCTGCCTCATTCGTAAGTTCAGAAAGCGGGCAAATTTTGTGAACCAGGCCCCAGCGAGCGGCCTGTTCCGCGTTGACAATCTGTCCGGTGAGGGCGGCGTAGAGGGTATTGCGGTTGCCGATGGCGGCTTCGACAGTGCGGTAAATCAGGAAGGGAAACAGGCCTCTGTGAATCTCCGTTAGGCCGAAGGTAGCTTCGTCCGAAGCAAGAACGATGTGGCCTTGGGCCGCCAAACCGAAGCCTCCGCCTAGCGCGGCGCCATTTACTGCAATGACGATGGGCTTGGTGGAACGCAGGCCAACGGTGAACAGCAATTCGTGCGTGGTTTGCAGTTCTGCCCCGGCAGTGCGGGCTTCCTCCAGATCCATGCCAGCGGAGAAGGTGGGTCCATTCGCGGTGAGGAGAATGCAGCCAATATTCGGATTGGTTTGCGCCTGGTCTATTTGCGTGGCGATTTCTCCGCACATGGCGGCGTTAAGTGCATTGCGCTTCTCAGGCCGGTTTAGCGTGATGCGCAGGATGCGCGTTTCCACAGCGCTTAAGATTTGCATAACAGTTGCACGGGGATGTGTTCGGGTTGTTCGTTGCCGCAGGCTACGCGCAGAGCCAGATCCAAATAGCGACGTGAGTCGATTGGATCAATGACGGCGTCGCAATGACCGCGGGCGGCGGCGTATTTTGCGTCGAGCCAAAGGTCGTAATCGCCGCGGGTTTGAGAAATTTTCTCGTCCAGTTGATCTGGAACGGCGGTGCCGCCGGCTTTGAGCTTTTGCAATTCAGGGCCGTAAATGGCTTGAATGGCCGAATCGCCTTCCATGACTCCGATGCGCGCGGTGGGCCAACTGAAGGTGAAGTTAGGATCGAAACCTTGTCCAGCCATGGCGTAGTAACCGGCACCGCTGGCATGATTGACGGTGAGAACAATTTTGGGGACGGTGGCGCAGGCCATGGATTCCACCATGTCGGCTCCGGCACGAATAATTCCGCCCACTTCGGCATCGACGCCAACCATGAAGCCTGAAACATCTTGAACATAGATGATGGGCAAGCGGTGACGTTCGGCGTTTTCTACAAAATAGGCAACTTTACGCGCGGATTCCGTATAGACGATGCCGCCAATCCGAGGACCGCCGGGAGTTTTCAAGAAGCCACGGCGGTTGGCGATGACGGCGATATGGCGACCATTCAAGCGCGCGGTGACGCACAGGATTTCAGGCGCGTAATCGGGCTGAAATTCGATCCAATCGCCCGCATCAACGATGCGTTCGAGGATGTCTTCCATGCGATAGGGGAGGCGATGATCGGCATGAAGAACATCGTAGAGGCCATCAGCGGATTTGGCGGGTGCGACACCGGCCGGCGATGAGATTGGTTCCGGCATCTGGGCAAAATGTTTGCGAATAAGTTGGAGACAGGCCGCGTCGTCGGCGGCGCGGTAATGGGCAACGCCGCTGACGGTGGTGTGCATTTTTGCGCCACCCAAACTTTCGCTGTCGGTGACTTGGCCGACTGCGCCTTTGACAAGGTTAGGACCGCCAAGCCCCATAAAGCTGGTTTTCTCGACCATGATGATGAAGTCGCTTAAGGCGGGCAGATAGGCGCCACCAGCGATGCAGGGGCCCATGACGGCGGAGATCTGGGGGATATGCAGGCGGCGGCGCATCAAGGAGTTGTAGAAGAAGATGCGTGCGGCTCCGTATTGACCGGGAAAAATGCCATCCTGTAGCGGCAGATTAACGCCGGACGAATCCACCAAGTACACGATGGGGGTTCGGTTGCGCATGGCGATTTCCTGGGCACGCAGAATCTTGGTGATGGTCTCCGGCCACCATGCGCCAGCTTTCACCGTGGCGTCGTTGGCAACGATGACAGCGGGCCGATTTTCAATTAGGCCCAGGCCCGTCACTACGCCGGCGGCGGGAGCTTGACCATCGTAACGGTCATAAGCGACGAGCAAACCGATTTCGACGAAAAGACTGTCTTTGTCGGTGAGTTGCGTAATGCGTTCGCGCGCAGTTAGCTTGCCGTCTTTGTGCTGTTTATCGACTTTAGCTGGACCGCCACCGGCTTCTAAACGTTCCTTGAGAGCCGCTAGTTCGGCAACTAGGCCTCGCATATCGCGCGCTAAAGCTGGCATGTAGGTTCCGGCACTTGCTAGTCTAACAATCACAAGCCAAAATGTTCGGAATTGATAAACGCACCCTTCGAATTTCGTGGACCGCCTGCCTGTTTGCGGTTCTGGTGCTGATAATTTACGAAATTCGCGAGACGCTTATTGTGTTTGCAACCGCAATTTTTTTCGCGTACATGCTTTCGCCGATTGTTGGCCTGGTGGAGCGCTTTCTTCCAAAGCGGCGCACCCTGGCATTGGGAATTGTCTACATTTGTCTGGTGGGATGCCTAGTGGGCGTGGGCTTTGCGCTGATTCCCACATTAGCGGCGGAAGCAACAAGTTTGGTAACCGGGCTGCCTTCGTTGGTGAACCGGGGCACCATGGCAACACTGCCATTGCCCGGATGGTTGGAGCCAATGCGTGCGCAGGTAATGACGGCTTTGCACACGGAGGCCGATAGTGTGCGAACCAGCGTTGTTCCTTTCATTCAGTCGGCCAGTTCGCGGATACTTTCCGGGGTGGGCGCCATCCTGCCCCTGATTCTGATACCGATCTTCGCGTTTTTCTTTTTGAAGGATGCGCGGTTGATCCGGTCGGCAATTGTAGATGTATTTGACACCGATACGCGACGAAGCACAGTGGATTCCATATTGACCGAGATTCATACTATGTTGCAGAGCTACATCCGAGCGCTGGTGATTTTAGCGTTGGTGTCGTTCGGCGCGTGGTCGATCTTCCTCAGCCTGAGGCATGAACCCTACGAACTGCTGTTAGCGGGATTGGCTGGAATTCTGGAGTTCATTCCGGTAATTGGTCCGGCGGTGGCGCTTGTGATCATGTTGATTGTAAGCGGTATAACGGGCAGCGGCGGAATGATTTGGATTATCGTCTTTTGGATTTTGTATCGCGTGTTTCAAGACTACGTCTTAAATCCATATCTAATGAGTTCGGGCGTGGAACTACATCCGTTGCTAGTGCTGTTCGGCGTGCTGGCGGGAGACCAGATAGGCGGCATCCCGGGTATGTTCTTTTCCGTTCCAGTGTTGGCGTTGCTCAAGGTAGTTTATGTGGAGGCGCGCAAATCGGCGCGACACGAGCAATTGGCTAATGTTTAGGGACGGGATTGTTTTCCCAGCAATCGTGCACGAAGGCGGCGGAGAACTTTGCGACAACATCGGCCGGCACGTCTGATTCGTTCAATTGTTTATAGGTGAATTGAATGGGGTTTGCCGGGTCGGCGGTAACGTGGCCGGTCATAAATCCATAGATATGCTCGCGGGCATCGATGGCATCGCCTTTGTTAGGGGGCAAAGCATAACGGACAGCGCCGGCGGTTCCGACGATCCAACCAGGAAGAACGCCACCATTGGCTTTGACGTAAGCGGTGTTGAAGATGCCTTCCATATAGAAATGCGAATGACTGGCCAGAATGTACACAGGCTTGGCTTTGTGAAGATCTACCAGCCATTGGTACACTTGGCGGCCAGTAGCGACACCAACCGCGCTTTGGCTCATGCTGTGGTCGTCGGAAATGCTGTCCGGCAGGGCTTCGTGCATGCCGACAACAATTGCTCGAATTTCTGGATGAGTTTTGGCAAAGGCGATACGGGTCTGTAACCAGCGAAGTTGGGCATCGTCAAACTGGTCGGCCGTGCCGTTATCGAGAGTGACGAAATCGATACCGTCTTGGATGAAGTGATAGTAAGTCCTGACGGCGTGATCGTGCGGATCATCCACAAGCCGCTGGGTTCGGATAGCAGGAGCGTTGAGCCAATCGGCAAACTGGTTTATCAGTTGCTCCCTGGTCTTCGGTGGAATCAGTTCATGATTGCCGACGCCAAGATAGACTGGCACTTCGCCAAAAGAAGAGAGTTGATTGTCAATAAAGTCCTGCCAAGCCGAACCCAGATAGCTAGTGATGTTGATTCCGCCCTTGTGCAATTGCTGATAGTCCTGATCGAACGTATAGATGGCGCGGAAATCACCCAGATGCCAGTAGAACGAGTCCCCTTCCGTGCGAACGCTGGCGGCAATGGCTGGCATAACCACGTCACCACTATTTCTCGAATCTCCAGAAACCGCGAACATCCAACCTTGCCCGGAACCGGGTGTCTGAGCAGACAACCCGGCTGCGAGCAAGACGGAAACAGTTAGAACCAATCCGAACTTACTAAAATGCATCTTCTAGAGTGTATTCCAGAAGATGACATCCCAGTTACAGTTTTTAGCGCCCTTAGTTAGTAGCCGTGGCGCTCGAATGCCAAGCCCAGACAACAGCCATCGCTGCGATAACAAGTGCGTAGGCAATTGTCGCGGCCAGCAAGCCAGTCTTGACTTTATCCAAAGCTTCAAGACGCTTTCCGATCGTGCTTTGCGAAGCAATCACGCTTTGGTCGTGGGCGTCGTTATGTAAGTGAATGTAATGGTCCTCGTGATTCTCCAACCAGTGCCGATATACATACACAGCAATCAAACAAGTAGCTAGGATCAAAAACAGACCTAAATGCATGATGAGATTCATATGCATCAACTCCTTCTTCTTCTGCCCTGAGAATACGCCTGTCTGACCCCTATTTCAAGACTTTTCTTGCATTCATGGCTATAATCACCTTTTCCTGTGTCTTCGCCCCAGTTCAGCACCGATTGGTTCCCTCTTTTCTTGAGTTTGCGCGTCGCTCTCCTAGCCACTCTAGTGGTTGTGACGTTAGGCACACTGGTTGCTTATTGGCTATCTCACAAGACCTTTCGCGGCAAGGCCCTAGTTGAATCGATAATCACGCTGCCGCTGGTGCTGCCACCTACGGTGCTTGGTTACTACTTGTTAGTCTTGTTAGGACGTAATTCAGTGCTGGGCACCATTTACGAGAAGTTATTTGGGCAACCGTTGGTATTTACCTGGAAAGCGGCTGTGGTGGCAGCGTTGATACATTCTTTTCCGCTTTATGTGCGCGCCGCAAGGGCAGTTCTGGAATCGGTTGATTATCGCTATGAGTGGGCGGCGCACAGTTTGGGCGCGTCAGAGTTCAGCACATTTTTTAGAGTGACGCTGCCGCTGGCTTGGCGCGGGCTATCGTCATTAGCATCGCTGAGTTTTGCGCGTTCACTGGGCGATTTCGGCATTACGATGATGGTGGCCGGCAACATTCCAGGCAGAACGCAGACACTCTCGGTAGCAATTTATGACGCGGTGGAATCGGGCAATGGCGAGGAAGCGCGGATTCTAGTTATCGCCATTTCGGCGCTTGCGATCCTGCTGCTTTGGGCAGCGGGTTCGTTATCCAAGTATTCGCGTATTGGCGGAATTCAATGAAGCTGGAAGCGAAGATTAAGAAACAGTTTCCAGCGTTTCAGTTAGATGTGAATATCAGCGCCAACGGTGGAGCCATTGTGCTTTGGGGAGCCAGCGGAGCAGGAAAAACACTAACTCTGAATTCGCTAGCAGGCTTCACAAAGCCGGATGCGGGACGAATTCTGATAGGCGACGACTTATTATTCGACGCCGCGACCAAGGTGCACGTGCCACCGCAAAAACGCCGTTGTGGTTATATTTTTCAGGACCATGCGCTGTTCCCGCATATGACTGTGAGCGAGAACTTGCGCTTCGCAGCCAGCGTTTCGGGACAGAGTTCGCGCCTGCCGAAAATCAAAGAGCTGCTGGATGTGTTTGAATTAACAGATTTGGCACTACGAAAGCCGGTCCAGCTTTCCGGCGGCCAGCAGCAGCGAGCGGCGCTGGCAAGAGCGATGGTGACACAGCCGCACCTACTGCTGTTGGACGAGCCCACGCAAGGATTGGACTCGCGACTGAAGCGCAACTTTTTCGATCTGCTAGTGGAAACGCGGCGGCGCACGGAAGCTTTAATTGTGCTGGTGACACATGATTTGGATGAATGCTTTGAGATGGGCGAGTATATCTGCCTGATGGAGCGCGGGAAGGTGATTCAAGCCGGAACCAGGGAACAAGTATTTGCCAAACCAATCAATATAGAAGTGGCGAAGTCGCTCGGCATCTACAACGTGATTCCCGCTGAGATTGAAGCCTTAGACCCAGGCCGCAATATCAGCCGATTCCGCATGCTGGGCGCTACGTGGACGGGCAATTACTTTCCCGGACACTTGTTGGGCGACAAAGGCTTTGCGGCGTTCCGAGAAACTTCGGTCAGGCTGTCGCACGGCAAGGATGGCGAGGCTTTTCAGGTGAAGGCATTAAAGCCATTTGCACGCGGCGTGCGCATGGAACTGGAGTACGGACTGGCCGCGACTATCACGGAATTTGAAGCGCGAGAGATTCGCGTTGGTGGCTCTGTCCAAGTTCAAATCTCCCCGAACGATATCGTTTTCTTATCAAAATGAAGCGTTATTACATTACCGACCGCAATGCCGCAGGGGGCTTCCGTCCGCTGCTGGAGATCATACGCGACCAACTGCACATGGGCGTGGATTATATTCAGATTCGCGAGAAGGATTTGAAGACACGCGAGTTGTTTGAGTTTTCGTTAGCGGTGCTGGAGACGCGGCAGGAGATGAAAACCCAGCAGCCGACGAAGATATTGATTAATACGCGCGCGGATGTTGCGCTGGCCATTGGAGCGGATGGCGTACACTTGCCGGCAGATGCCCCACAAGAAACGCTGCCGGGATTGATTGTTGCGCGTTCTTGCCACACGCTAGATCAAATCAAAGAAGCCGAGGCTGATTTTGTGGTTTTCAGTCCGATTTTCGAAGGACACAACCACGCGCCAGGGGTTGGCTTGGAGCAACTAAAGCTTGCATGTAAAGTAGGCAAGCCAGTATTCGCGTTGGGCGGTGTGAATTGGGACAACGCCGAACAATGCATGGCCGCAGGGGCTAAAGGCATTGCCGGCATTCGCTTGTTTCAAGATCCGACGCTTTGAGTTTGGACCGAATGTAGTTCCTGCAAACTCCAGACGCGAATCGGATCGCGACGCCGCGAAACAATTGCTTCGGCGGCAGCACGCGCGCCGCTCATGGTGGTGATGCAAGGTGTGCGGTAAGTGACGGCGTTGCGGCGGATGATCTGTTCATCCGGGAAAGAACTGCTACTGCCGGTAGTGGTGTAAATAACCAGATTCAGCTTGCCGGCTTTCAATAAGTCAACGGCATTGGGCCTTCCTTCGTTGACCTTGAACACGGTCTTACAAGGGATGCCGGCGGCCTTCAACGCGGCAGCAGTGCCACGCGTTGCGAACATTTCAAAGCCGAAATCGTGGAACTTAGCGGCTACGGCAACGGCGGCCGCTTTATCTCTGTCATTCACGCTGATGAACAGCGCACCTTTGTCGGGTATCGGAGATCCGGCGGCAAGCTGCGCTTTCGCGAATGCCTCACCGAAACTCTCACCAACACCCATTACTTCGCCGGTAGAGCGCATCTCCGGTCCAAGTGCCGGATCGACGCCTGGAAACTTGTTGAACGGGAACACAGGGCTCTTAACGAAGTAGCTGGGAACGGGTAGAACGCCATTGACCACTCCGCCGGTGAGTTCTTTGAACTCCGTCAGTTTCTTGCCTAACATCAAACCTACGGCGATCTTCGGCAGCGGGACGCCAGTGGCTTTGCCAACAAAGGGAACGGTGCGCGAAGCACGCGGATTCACTTCCAGGACAAATACCTTGCCGTTTTGAATGGCGTATTGAACGTTCATTAAACCAATGACATTTAGCGCACGCGCCAGTTTGGCAGTGTAATCCTGAATGGTGGCTAACGTTTCTTTAGCGATAGAGATGGGGGGAAGAACGCAGGAGCTATCGCCAGAGTGAACACCCGCTTCTTCGATGTGTTCCATGATGCCCGCAATCAGAACGTTGTCGCCATCGCAGAGGGCATCCACATCCACTTCGGTGGCGTCTTCCAGGAAACGATCGATCAAAACCGGCCGTTTGACAGAGAACAGCGTGGCTTCCTGCATGTAGCGCCGAACGGTTTCTTCGTTGTAGGCGATTACCATGGCGCGGCCGCCCAACACATAGCTGGGACGCACTAAAACAGGGAAGCCCAAGTGTTGCGCTACGGCGCAAGCTTCTTCCACGCTGGTGGCGGTGCCATGCGCGGGCGAGGGAATTTGCAATTCGTCCAGCAGCTTACCGAAAAGTTTGCGGTCTTCCGCCAGATCGATATTGCTGGGGTCGGTGCCAATAATGGGCAGACCAAGATTCTTCAACGGCATGGCGAGATTCAGCGGAGTTTGGCCGCCGAATTGAACAATGAGACCGTCGGGCTTTTCGGTGTCGTAAATATTTAGAACCTCTTCCTGGGTGAGGGGTTCGAAGTACAAGCGGTCGCTGGTGTCGTAATCGGTAGAAACAGTTTCGGGATTGCAGTTGACCATGATGGATTCATAGCCGAAACTTTGCAGCGCGAATGAAGCGTGGCAGCAGCAATAATCAAACTCAATTCCCTGCCCTATGCGATTGGGCCCGCTGCCCAGGATCATGACCTTCTTGCGTGTGGTGGGCGCGGCTTCGTCTTCCGATTCATAACTGGAGTACATGTAGGGCGTGAAACTTTCGAACTCCGCCGCGCAGGTATCTACTCGATTGAAGATTGCGGTTATGCCAAGATTCTTGCGCGCTTCACGCACCTGCATCGGCTCAGCACCCATGGCGTCGCCGATCTGGCGGTCACCCAAACCGTCGCGTTTGAGCTTGCGAAATTCTTTTTGAGTCAGCGAATTGAGCTTGCGGCCTTTTAGCGAGCCTTCCAGTTGAACCACTTCGAAAACTTGCTGAAGGAACCACGGATCAATGCTGGTCATTTCGCGCACTTGATCCACTGTGTGGCCTTGGCTGAAGGCAAAGCGAACATAATCCAGACGTTCTGGATTCGGCGTTATCAGACGTTTGGCAATCAGGTTGGGATCCAGCTTGGCATTCGAAGCCTTGCCGGTTTCCAGACTTCGGAGACCCTTGCCCAGCGCCTGTTTGAAGGTGCGCCCAATGGCCATGGCTTCGCCGACGGACTTCATTTGCGTATTCAGCACGGGCTCCGCGCCGGGGAACTTTTCAAACTGCCAGCGCGGAATTTTCACGACAACATAATCGAGCGTGGGTTCAAAGCAAGCCGGCGTTTTGCGTGTGATGTCGTTCTTGATTTCGTCCAGCCGGTAGCCAACGGCGAGTTTGGCAGCGATTTTGGCGATGGGGAAGCCGGTGGCTTTCGACGCGAGAGCGGAACTGCGCGACACGCGTGGATTCATTTCCACGATAACCATGCGCCCGTTTTCAGGATTGATGGCAAATTGCACGTTCGAGCCGCCGGTATCGACGCCAATCTCGTTCAAACAGCGCAATGCGGCATCGCGCATCATTTGATATTCGCGATCGGTCAAGGTTTGCGCGGGCGCGACCGTGATGGAATCTCCGGTGTGGACACCCATAGGATCGAAGTTTTCGATGGAGCAGATGATGATGCCATTGCCCGCAAGATCGCGCATGACTTCGAGTTCAAATTCTTTCCAACCGAGCACGCTCTCTTCCACCAGCACTTCATGGACAGGTGAAAGATCTAAGCCGCGCTCCAGGATTTCAACCATGTCTTCACGGTTGTAAGCGATGCCGCCGCCGGTGCCTCCCATAGTGAAACTGGGACGCAGAATGATGGGATAACCCATGCGACGACCGAATTCCAGGCCGTCATCGACATTGTTGACCAACTGCGATTGCGTCATGTCGAGGCCAATTTTGCGCATCGCATCTTTGAACAGCAGGCGGTCTTCAGCCTTCTTGATGGCGTCGATTTTTGCGCCGATTAATTCGACGCCGTACTCATCCAATACGCCGGATTCCGCCAGTTCCACGGAAAGATTCAGAGCGGTCTGGCCGCCTACGGTAGATAACAACGCATCGGGCCGTTCTTTGCGAATGACTTCGGTAGCATACGCCAGCGACAACGGTTCGACGTATGTACGCTCCGCCAGTTCCGGGTCGGTCATGATGGTGGCTGGATTCGAATTCAGCAACACCACTTCGTAACCTTCCTGCCGCAGCGCTTTGCAGGCTTGTGCACCGGAATAATCGAACTCGCAGGCCTGGCCAATGATGATGGGGCCAGAGCCGATGATCATGATTTTTTTTAGATCCGTTCGCTTCGGCATGTTAGCGTTTATGCTCCTTCATCATGCGGGCGAAATCTTGAAACAGGTAATGCGAATCGTGCGGACCGGGCGCGGCTTCCGGATGGTATTGCACACAGAAGACAGGCTCACTCTTATGTCGCATGCCTTCTACGGTGTTGTCGTTCAAGTTCAGGTGCGTCACGGCCACTTCAGAATCTTTCAATGAGTCGGGATCTACGCAGAAGCCGTGATTTTGGGACGTGATCTCTACTTTGTTCGTGGCGTAATTGATGACCGGATGGTTTGCGCCGTGATGGCCAAACTTGAGCTTGTAGGTTTTTCCACCGAAAGCAAGGCCCAGAATTTGATGGCCCAGGCAGATGCCGAAGATAGGCGTCTTGCCCATCAGTTTGCGCGTTTGCTGGGCTTGCAGTTCCAGCGGCTCAGGATCGCCGGGACCGTTGGAGAGAAACACCCCATCCGGTTTCAACGCGAGAATATCTTCTGCCGTAGTCTCCGAAGGAACCACAGTCACGCGCGAACCAAGTTGCACCAGACTGCGGAGAATATTGCGTTTGATTCCGAAGTCGTAGGCGACCACGTGAAAGTTGTTATCAACGCGGGGCGGCACCTTATCGGAAGAACAGACGGGGTCAATGCCTTGCGTCCAGTCGTAGCTTTGTTTGGTGGAAACGCGGGAGACCAGATTCTGTCCAGTCATGCTGGGCGAATTGCGCGAGGTCTGAATGAGTTCTTGCGTGTTGCGATCACCGACGGCAATCACACCGCGCAGCGCGCCACGCTCACGCAGCAGCCTAACCAGTTTGCGAGTGTCGATATCGGTCAGCACCGGAATTCCGGCTTTGGCCAGGAAATTCTCAGCGCGCTCTTCGGAACGCCAGTTGCTGACTACGGACGAAATCTCGCGGACAATCAACCCTTCGATATACGGGCCGCCTGATTCGGAATCAGATGCATTCGCGCCGTAATTGCCGATTTGCGGATTGGTTAAGACAACAATCTGGCCGGTGTAGGAAGGATCGGTGAAGATTTCCTGATAGCCGGTGATTGCGGTATTGAAAACGACCTCGCCCGTGCGTTCTACGGACGCACCACAGCTAAGACCCTCGAAGACCGATCCGTCTTCCAGGGCAAGAACAGCATTCTGCAACTAAGTTCGCTCCTAAAAGTACTTGGGGGATGCTGCCAAGGCGTTAGCAGCCGATCGGAAGGCCGATCACTTTATTTGAGCATGTTTGGTTCCGGTTTTCAATCGACTGGGGCAGCGATGGCGACTTCCGGGCTTCTCCAGAGGTGATCATCGACTAGACGTCCTCATCCAGCGCGGGAATGGAGTCACCTAAAGCGTGGTCACCGGTAGACGGAAGCAAGCGCCAACTGATGGAACTTACGCTTTCTTCCAGAGAAAGGCGGCTGACGATTTGTTCCAGCAATTCGTCGTTTTGTCCGAGGATCCGAAGATCGGCATCCACAAGGATTCCACGCGGATTGTCTTCGCTGCTTAATGAATAAAGCGTTAAAGGAAGGCGGCTGACCACTTGCAGAAGTTGCGCGCGCAGGCGGGCCTCGTCAGAGACGCGACAGACGAATTCAAGGTGATAATTCGTTTGCTCCGGCTTGGATTCGCTGGGCCGAGGCAGAAGCTTATACGCCAGCGGCCGCAAGAGTGTGTTGGTAACCAATACGCCAACAACCACGACACCGGCGTTCAGCGGATAGCCGAGCCCAGCAATGACACCCACGGCAGCCGAGCACCACACTGTGGCGGCAGTATTCAAGCCGCGCACCTGCATTTGCTCTTTGAAGATAACGCCTGCGCCCAGGAAGCCTACGCCGGACACTACATAGGAGACAATGCGGCCTTGGGCAGTTGGGTCGGTGCCCATTAATGCGCCAGACATCACAAATGCGGCTGCGCCCGCTGCGACCAAGGCATTGGTACGGGTACCCGCCATGCGTTGACGCCACTGCCGCTCGGTGCCTATTAAGGCGCCAAGGAGAAGCGCGAGCGCGAAGCGTATGGAAAAGGTAGCGAGCGACATGGTTGGCTGAAGAAGGTCAGCAATTCTATGTTCGCAGGCCACAATTTTATTCGGCGGGAATAGCTGAAACGCAGTTGCGGCAGACTACGTTTGAAATTACGTATAAGTACGACTCTGAATAGGATATAGTGATGCCAATGAACTCGGCGGTTGGCGGTGTCCTTGCTCTTTCTATGCTCCTACTGAGCGGTTGCGGCGGATCATCATCCACCTCAACAGAGCCACCCGACTTTGCGCTGGCCCTTAACTCCACGAGCCTGTACCTGCCACAAAGAAACTCAGTAGCGCTTACCGTTGCGCTTACGGCGTTAAACGGATTTAACTCGAACGTGGCAGTGACGCTTAGCGGAATTCCCGCCTCGGCCACGGCCTCACCTAGTTCCTTCACGGTTGCTCCCGGAGGTTCCCAGAAGATCACCATTTCCGCGTCAGCCAACGCCACGCCTGCGATCTATAGCCTGTCTTTGTATAGCCTGTCTTTGACCGGCACCTCGGGTTCGACCACTCACAGTACAGCTATAAGCTTGCAGATTGCAGCACCGCAAGGAGCCAACGCGCCGTTCCGCTTGCGTTTCTATTCGGGAGTGGGGGGAAATGCCTTCTATCATCAGCCGACAAAACGCTTCTTCGTGCTTGATGGCAACCAGATTCTTGTGTACGATCCAACAACCGAAACCGAGATCGCAGCGATCTACGTCCCCGCTGGAACAACAGGACCTATCGACCAAACGCTTGACCAGTCCACCCTTTATTTCGCAACGCTTTTTGGCGACATCTGGGGAATCGATCCCGTCACGATGACCATATCAACACAAATACCCAACAGACAAATTGGACCTTCCGGCTACCGTATCAGCGCTGTCCACCCACTGGCAAATGGCGAATTCGCCTTAGCGGGGGATTTCGCAGCGGTTGCTTCCGGTAGTTATAATTCGGCTTATTATTCCTTTGCCATATGGAACTCAGCGAATAATACATTCACGAAATACACGACTGCAGCCAGCACTGCCGCCAGTGGCATTAGCGGCACTCCCGTATGTGGCGGGTTACCAGCAGTTTCGGCAATTTATACCACCGTTGACCGCACCAAGCTGATGCTTATCGGAAACGAGTCAGCAACTATTTGTGAGCTGGACCCAGTTTCCGGCCGGTATTAAACCATTTCGGCACCTGCTGTTATAACCAGCCTCGTGATCCCTCCCACTGGCCTACAGTTTCTGGCCAGCGGCTTTGTTACGACCTACGTCTACAATATGGCGAATATGCAGTTGCAAGACGAGTTTGCGGCCGAACTTTGCAATCTCCTAAGCCTTGACGGTAACACTCTTTACTGTCCCGAATACGGTTTCGTTTCCGCATACAACTGGCAGACTCACGCCTTGCTTGGCTGGACTTCCAGCCCTGCCGCTATGGAATCATCGATTTATGGGTGTAGCTTTACACCCTGCCCTCCAAACTTCTTTTCTTTTATTCCTTCTGCGGTCGATGAGACTGGCCTGTTGGCCGGCCCCCTTTTGGGTGATCTTGGTTTTGCAGACGGAGGCGCGCTCCAGAGCACAAGTCTGCCGAGTGGTAACAACTATCCTGCTATCCTTTCGCTTGATAACACCTTCGGCCCAGCGTCGGGTGGCACTCAGGTGCAAATTTCGTCGCCTAATTTTCAACCGGCTGGCACGGTTCAAAACGTATATTTCGGCTCTCAGCCGGTCTTGAATCTGCCAGCAAACAATTCTATTCCGGTGACTGTTACTTCACCGACGCATGCCCCTGGCCCTGTGGACGTCGTCGTGCAAATGTCCACCGGCTATCTAGCGGCTGCCTTTCAGGGGTTCAGTTTTGGGCCAACTATTTCGAGTTTGTCTAGTCCCCTTGCCAGTGCAGACGGAGGAGGAACCGAGACAATCAATGGCTTTGGATTGACCACGTCTAACTTTGGGGTGACTGGAGTTCAGGCTGAAGTCGGCACCACTCCGCTGGCGTTAACTGAATCTGACGGTATCCAATTCACAGTGCCGCCTGGAACCGCGGGTACATCCCAGAATCTCACTGTCTCCAACGCCAACGGAACAACGGTGCTCCCGGAGCTATCACCTATCTGCCAGCCACCCAACAGTTTCCGCTGCCACAAGCTCAACTGGCGCAAGGAGTCTACGACCCTGTGCGCGACGTCTACTACCTGACAGATGCGGCCGCTGTTCAGGTTTTCTCCCGAACCCAATCCAAGTGGCTTTCGCCCATACCAATTCCGATGCCCAGCAGCGCAACGTCGCAGCGGCTGTTTGGTATCGCGTTGTCTTCGGACTCGACCAAGCTGGCCATCTCCGATGTTGTCGCAGACGTGATTTATGTTCTGAACCTTGCTACTCCGAGCGTCGTCACCACCTTCGCCGTCCAGAATGCAGGTGGCAATACAACGTCGCCAGTCCCCGGCGGCCTCGCGATATCCAATCAGGGCGTTGTTTATTTTGCCGCTTGGCCATCGACGTCGAAACTGGCGGGCTTGGGAGCCGTTTCATCGCTGTATAAGCTGGATACCACAAGCGGCACAATCAGCACTCCAACTGGCTACCCCACGTCGATCAACGAGCTTGTACGTCCCACCCCCGACGACAACTATGTTTTTACTTCCGGCGCCACTTCTAGCACCGATCCTTTTCAATCTCCTCTATTTGCAGCGTACCTGATTAACACCTCCACTGACGCAATGCAATCGAATCAATCGGTGCTGAATCTGGGTGATCTTGCTATCTCATCGGATGGAGCAACTTTCGATTCCGGTGGCGTCATCTTGGACAACCAACTGAATCAGAAGACCTATCTCAATGCTGGATATGGAAATGGACAGAAACTCAGCCCGGACGGGCAGTTGCTCTTCACACCTTTGGCCAATAGCATTACTGTTGCTAGCACGGCATCCGGACAAACCATCACTTCTGTCGCACTTCCGTCCACATTTGGGTCTTTCTCCGACATTCCGCCGTCAGAGGAAATCCAGCCCGCGTTTGACGCTCTCGTCAGCGATGGGAAAGACAACATCATGGTCGCAATTACCGGAACCAATGGCAGCGGAGGAGTTGCAGTCGTGGATCTCTCGTCGATTTCGGCGAGCGGAATCAACTTTCGCAAGCCCGCTGCAAGCAAGGCGATTAAAAAGAAGAAATCGACGGCTACTGCGACGACGGCACGGCGCGGGTGAAAGGGTAAGAAGAGTCGCGCCGCCATGCCCGAGGCAGCGCGACTCCCCAGAGTCAGACGTTACTCAGCAATCGCTTTTTTGATCTCGGAATTGCTTACGCCTTTTGCGAAACAAACTTGCACCTACGAGTCCGAGGCCGAGAAGAGCAACTGACGATGGCTCCGGCGCTTCTTCAAAGCCTGGCAAGCTAGGAACATTCACCGCACCTGTGGTTTGATTGATCGTCGTCGAGACGGGATTGGGCAAAATGCCATTTCCGCCCGCTTGCAGGTCTAAGGCTTCCAAATCGGCAAATGTCGCACTCTCGCTGAAAGGGTCGAGCACAATCATTTCGTTTGCGTAGGCCACTCCGTTTTTGACCGAGTTGAAAAACGCCAGTTCGCCGCCTCCAAAGGGCCCAGTATCCGTCCACCAATAGACAGCCGGCGAAACCCAAAATGCTGTGGGAATGCTGACGTCTGAACCGATGACACCATTTGCGGCGCCCAAGGGCGTGGTGTATGCGTAATAGGTTGTGGGATTTCCCAAGAGCTTCACCGTGACGTCGTTTTCCACGTTTGCGCCACAGACGCCAACGGCGACGGCGGAACAATACGTAACACTGACCGGCTGTGGGTTGCCCAGTGCCCAGTTGGGCGCCGCAGTCACTTCATAGGTGTAGCTAATTGCGAAGCAGTTTGGCTGAACTGCGGCAAAAAGAGCCAGAGTTATACATGCGCTCCCGGATGACAGACGGGTGCGTTTGATTAGCGTTGAAAATTTGCTCATTGATTTCCTCCTTTGAATCGCTGATGCCAAGTTCACTGAAGCCTCCCGAGGTGGTGAGCCTTTGGTGTAACTTTCACGGCTAGTATCGATCGGTAATTAAGTCGCCTCAAGTCGGGTTTTGCCGTGTCAGGCGAGCGCATGTCACGTCAGCAAGGGACAGCAAAGCGAATGCTGGAGGCTGAGAGGAAAGTTTCAGTCACAATATGGCAAAAAAAGGTTCCCGGACATCAAGTGGTTCTTGCTCATACAGTTACGGCGCATATATAAACCATTACCTTATTCAGCTTTGCACTTCTGGCCGCTACTCTCGCGTTCGGAAGGAGTTCCTTTGTCTTCACATATTATTCTTCAAGGCAGCCATCGCGAGCATCCGGCTCAGTCGGTCTCGATGGGTAAACCGCGAGCGGACGCGCGAGGCACAATTACGTGCATTTTGCGGCGGAAAAACGCGGCACCACGAAGCGTTGCTATTCAACTTTCACATGAGGATTTCGCGGCCATGCATGGCTGTGATCTCAACGATATTAAAGCGGTGGAGCATTTCGCTGCCGCTCATCATTTCACCGTTGACGGCGTTCATCAGGCGGCCCGTACGGTAAAGCTTTCCGGCAACCTGCACCATCTTGCCGAAGCTTTTGGCGCATCGCTTGAGTTGCGCAGAGTGGGTGACAAAATCTATTGCACCCGATCGGGCAGCTTGCAAATTCCGACCGAACTGAATGGCATCGTCATCAGCGTGCTCGGTTTCGACCAGCGTCCCGTTGCGCACACACATCATAAAGTTTTGTCCCGCACAGGCCAAAGCTCATACACTCCGGGACAAGTGGCGAAGGCTTATAACTTTCCCGCTTTGACTGGCCAAGGCCAAACCATCGCTCTTATTGAATTGGGCGGCGGCTACAACCAATCTGACCTGAACACCTATTGGCGGCAAGTTGGCGTGAGTAACGTTTCCGTCACTGCGGTCGGCGTGGATGGAGCAACGAATGCTCCTAGCGGCGATCCGGGTAGTGCGGACGGCGAAGTGGCGCTTGATATCGAAGTGGTTGGCGCAATTGCCCCGGCCACTCGTATCGCAGTGTATTTTGCCAACAATACCGACCAAGGTTTCTTGGATGCCATCAACACTGCCATTCACGATACGGTACGTAAGCCTTCGGTTATCTCCATTAGCTGGGGCGGGCCGGAAAGTTCGTGGACTCCGCAAGCGATGAATGCGTTCAACGCGGCTTTTCATGACGCTGCTTTGCTGGGCATTTCCGTTTGCGTGGCGGCAGGCGATAACGGTTCGGACGACGGGGTAGGCGATGGCAACAACCACGTCGATTTTCCTGCGTCCAGCCCCTGGGTTCTGGCTTGCGGCGGCACTCGATTGCAGGCAAATGGCAACGCCATCATTTCTGAAACAGTTTGGAACGATGGCAGCGACGGTGGCGCGACTGGCGGCGGCTTCAGCGCGCATTTCTCCGCACCGATCTACCAGAAGAATATGAAGATGCTGGAAGCCGGACGCGGAGTACCCGATGTAGCGGGCGATGCAGATCCGGCCAGTGGATATCTGATCATTGTGGATGGTCAAAGCGGTGTTATCGGCGGCACCAGCGCGGTTGCTCCTTTATGGTCGGCTTTGATTGCATTGATGAATCAGTCGTTGGGCAAGAAAGTGGGCTGGCTGCATCCCTACATCTATGGAGTTGCAGTGACGGGCGGCGCGATGCATGACATCACGCTCGGCAACAACGGCGCATTTAGCGCTGCCAAGGGTTGGGATCCTTGCACTGGTATGGGTTCGCCCAACGGTCAAGCATTGCTAGCAGTTTTGAAGAAGGCGTTGAGCTAGTCTTCGTTAGTCGTTAACATCGGACGCCAATCTCCGCCAGAATTTCTTCACACGCGCTGCGAGGATTTTCTGCACGGGTGACTTGGCGTCCGATCACCAAGTAATCTGCTCCGTCGGCAATGGCTTCGGCTGGAGTTGCCACGCGTTTCTGGTCGCCTTTCGCGGCACCGGCAGAGCGTACGCCTGGAGTAATCAGTTTCAGTTTCGAGCCCGCAATCTGGCGCACACGTTTCACGTCCAACGGCGAGCAGACAATTCCATCCACCCCGCTTTCAAGCGCTTTTTTCACGCGCAGGTCTACCAAGTCCGACACGGGAGTTGGGTAACCAAGATCGGCAAGGTCTTCCTGATCAAAACTTGTGAGCACGGTTACCGCCAGCAACTCTGTCGGCGCGTTGCCCCGCCCTTCCCCAGCCGCTTTCATTACCGTATTGCTGCCATGAACCGTGAGAAAGGTTGGTGCGGCCAGAGTGCAAATCTGTTTGGTTGCGCGCTTGACGGTTTCGCCAATGTCGTAGAGTTTCAAGTCTAAGAAGACGTTTTTGCCCAGTTTGCTCACTTGTTTGACGAAATCGACACCAGCAGCGGCATAGAGTTCCATGCCAATTTTGTAAAAATCGACCGACGGGCCAATGCGTTCAATCAGAGCAAGCGCTTGGGCTGTGTTGTCGACGTCCAGAGCGATAATAATGGGGTTTGTCAATTTAGCACCTCTAAAGGTTTATCACTGCGGGGAATTACACGGCCGATGATGTAAGCGTCGTCATATTTTGCCAAAACATCTGTGGCGTCCTTTTCCGAAAGCGAGAGCAACAAACCGCCGGAAGTTTGCGGATCGTAGAGCAGAGCTTCGACTTCGGGGGCAAGTTCGGTTTTTACTGCGACGCAGCTTTCGACAAACTCGCGATTGTTGCGCAATCCGCCCGAATGGGCTTTGGCGGCAGAGTATTCAATTGCGCCGGGTAAAAAGCGAATCAGTCCGGCGTGGATTTGCAAGGTGACGTCGCTGGCTAGCGCCATTTCGCGCGCGTGTCCTAAGAGGCCGAAGCCGGTTACATCGGTGCAGCCGTGAACTTCCAACGGGCTGATGATATCGGCGATAGCGCGATTCAAAGTCAGCATTTCTTCAATGGAGCCCTGCACATCTTCATCCGACGCGATGCCTTGCTTCAGTGCGCTTGAAATGACACCGGTGCCAATGCGCTTGGTGAAGACTAAAACATCGCCTGCCAGCGCGCCCGCGTTTGTCAGAATGCGGCGTGGATCGATTAACCCGGTAACGGCGTAGCCAAATTTGATTTCGTCGTCTGAGATGCTGTGGCCGCCGAGAATCACCGCGCCCGATTCATGAATCTTGTCGGCACCGCCTTTCAAAATGGCCTCCAAATCTGCAATATCGCCTTTGGCGGGAAACACTACAAGTGAAAGTGCGGAGACGGGCCGACCACCCATGGCATAAACGTCACTTAAGGCGTTAGCAGCGGCAATGCCGCCGAATGTGTAAGGATCGTCCACAATCGGCGTGAAGAAATCCACCGTTTGCACCAAAGCCAGCGGCTTACCCGATTCCTGTGTCAGATCATAAATGCCTGCATCGTCGGCAGTGTCATAGCCCACCAGAACATGTTCATTGGTTACGCGGGGAACGTTACTGAGTGCGCGGTCCAGAATTTTCGGACTCAGCTTTGATGCGCATCCGCCTGCTTTCACATTCGCGGTTAGTTTCGTTGCCATGCAAATTCCAGACTAGCCTGTAGCCAGTGAAAAGGTTTCCACTGCTTTCCATTCCAGCCAAGCGTCATGCAACGGAAAATACAAACCCAAACGGATGGGCGAATTTACCAGCTTCGACACCACGGCCGCGTATTGCTCCAACTGTTGACGATAGCGCTCTTTTTCATTTGCCAAAAACTTGTCCAGATCGCGGCTGTCATGCTCGCCGGCTTTGAAATCGATAATCCAATAAGTGTCGGAACCATCCAAGAAGGCGCGGTCAACGGTGCCTGAGACTAGAGATTGACCGAGTCGCCCGGCAATCGCCCACTCCGAATGCGATTGGGCGTGTGGTGACAAGATCCAGCGGCCACGATCGCTTGCAAGGGTGCGCGACAACGCCTTCACTACTTGCTCGGCAGCGGCCTTTTTTTCTTCTGGAGGAACGCCCATGGTGAGCAATTCGGTTTCAAAGGACGTTCGCAATTCGCGCACACGGTCGGCGTTCCATTTCTCAATGCCTTCGCCGGCTATGCGCTTCATCCAATCGTGCACAACGGTTCCAGTATGACGGCGCGTATCGCCCACCCAGCGATAACTGATGTTGCGCTGAGAAGCAACCGCATGCGTAAGAGGCAGCGGGATTTGAATTCTGGGCGCCGAGACCGGAGCGCGCCAATCCAACGGCAGACGGCGCAGCAATCTGGGTACAATTGCCCCGTTCTGGCTTTGCGCCACAGCATGTCCGCGCGGCACGGCAGCAAACTGCGGACTGACTTGCTCCCAAATCAGTCTTAAGAACGTTCCGCTTCTGGGAGTGCTTAGTTCGCCGTTCTTCTTCACGCTCGCGCTGCCAATAAGATGCAATTCGTTGATGGCGCGGGTGCAAGCAACATAGAATAAACGCCGGGTTTCGTTGTCGTCTTTTTCTTGCAGGCTCTTTTTGATGCGTGTGTAATCCAGCGTATCCTCGCCCGTCTGCGGTATGGCGGCAACGTCCAGAGCATCTCCGCTCTCGGTCCAAAGAAGGAGTTCGTTGTCGTTCCCTTTGACTGTCTTTTCCAAACGGGGAAGAATGACGGTGTCGAATTCCAGGCCTTTGGCTTGGTAGACGGTCATCACGGAAACTTTGGATCCGGCAACCGATGGCCGCGCAAACAAAGTTTCCAGCCTGCGGTTTAGCAGACTGAAGTCGCGAATGATGCCGCCTTCCGCAGACGTTTCAATCAGCCCCAGCAGGGTTTCTATGTCTTCACTTTGATTGAGTTCGGTGACGATGGCGACGCCGCCCAAGTCTCGCCATGTCTTTTCGACTAAATCGCGAAGCGGCATTCGGCCGAGATTTGAGACGGCCCTGGCGAGAATCTCCTGCAAACGGACAGCTCGCCAGCGCCCCTCCACCGAGAGCGTTTCAATAATCGTTCGGTCGGAAAGTAAATCAAATATTGTGCGGTCGCGTTTGCCTTCCGCCAGGGCAGACAAATCCGCCAGCGACAAACCACACCACGGTCCGCGCAAACACGCTAGCCACGCGACGCGATCGGCCAAATTTGTGATAGCGCGCGTTAATGAGAGCACGTCGATAATGTGCGGCTGCTCATTTAGAAGCTCAATTTCAATTGCTTCGTATGCAATACCCGCCTTGCGTAAAGCGGGAAGAATGTGTTTGGTTTGCGGGCGGCTGCGCACCAAGATGGCCACTGTGCGTTCTGGATTGGCTTGAATAATACGGACGATTTCATCCGCCTCTTCCCTGCCCGCATCATCCTTGATATGCGCCACCAAGCGCGGACTTGCGCCCTGTACCCCGCGTCCCGCGAACGATTCTCTGAACTGCACTGCTGCGCTTTCGCGATTGTCGATCGGCATCATGGGCGCGAAATGGTCCTGCACCCAGTTCAGGATCGCGCTGGTGGTTCGGAAGTTGGTGTCCAGTTTTAGCGGAGTCAGTTGCACACCGCCCAAGCGGCGCTCGTCGCGGCATTGCAGAAATAAGGAGACATCGGCTTCGCGAAAGCGATAAATGCTCTGCATGGGATCGCCCACGAGAAACAGGGTGTGATCGTCCCCTAAAGACCATTGTTCCGTTAGCGCCTTGATCAGTTCAAACTGGCTTCGAGAAGTGTCTTGAAACTCGTCAACCAATAAATGCTGCAAGCGGTAATCGAGCGAGTACAGCAAATCGGAAGGTTCTTCCGGCTTACCAAGCGCGCGCCGGGCAGCGCGGGCGATTTCGGTAAAATCCACTTTCCCCGCATGCTGAAACACGCTACGAAGCTGCGTTTCTGCGGCTTTCATCATCGCCATGCAATCGTGGATTAATTGCTGGTCATGTTCGGCATGCAAGTGTTCCCACTGATCGCGCTTGCTAAGCATAGTGACCACATGACTTTCCAATTGGCTGATGTCGTTGTCGAAGTGCAGCACCATGCGATGCAGAATGGCGCGATCTTCTGCGCTTCCCTCGGCTAAGCCGGTGAGCATTTCGCGCGCAGCTTTGAGATACAGTTCCGTTGCCACTTCAATTACTTCACCTACGCCGCCAAAATCGGACAGAACCGGCATTTGACGGGTGAGCAGAGCGCACAGAGAATCGATGGTTTGAATTTGCAGGCGGCTGGGATCGGCGCTTAGATTCCAGTTCTTTGCCAGGATGGCCAACGCCAGTTGCCGGGTGGTGCGCCGATATTCGCCCTCGCAGAGCGCGTTGATGGAGGCTTCTTCCAGCGCGTCCAACACTCGCTGGCGCATTTCGGCCGCCGCTTTTCGTGTAAATGTGATGGCCACGACAGATTCCGGGCGTTCGACGGTGCCCAGCAGGCGCAGAAATCGCTGCACCAGCAGACCGGTTTTACCAGAGCCAGCGGGAGCTTCGACAATGAACGACCGGCCGGGATCGAGCGCTTCGGCACGTTGTTGAGCGTCGCCGATCACGCTTCTTCCTCTTCCGGCGCAGTGCCATCGCCAACGCGACAAATTGGATTCATGTCACAGAATTTGCAAGCGTCCGGTTGCGGACAGACACTAGCTTCGCCTTGCACAAATTCGCCCGCCAGATGATGCACCACTTCGCGGGCATGGCCAACAAATTCGTTCCAGGAGAGTCCGTGCTCCTCAATGGCGCGCTGCTGCTTTGGAAAATGCTTTTGGACTGCATGGCCGACCGGGCGCGCGTGGCGATTGCGAAGTTCGCCGAAATAGAGCCCGTCTATCGGTTCGCCGGCAGCTGCGGCATAGATAAGCAGTTGGGGTTCTTTCGGGCGTTCGCCTGCAAGATTGTCGGAAGATTGCTTGCCGCTTTTGTAGTCAATCAAGACCAAGTTTCCATTCGGAAGTCTGTCGATGCGATCCATGCGCAGGCTAAGTTTCAAGCCTCCGAATTCGACGTCGCGTTTTTCTTCCAGCTTTTCGACGGTAAATACACTTCTTTGCTTTTCCAGTTCCAACCATTGCAAAAGTAGATTCGTCAAACGCTCACGCTCAGCGGCCGAGGTTATTTCCCGAATAGGGCCAGCGTCGGCTTCTTCTTGCACGGCTCGCTGAATCTGCGTGACCACTAATGCCCGCAAATTGTCGGCAGGCATCTGTTTCAAGGTTTGTTGATCGTGCAGTTCGGTCCAAATATATTCCAATGCACGATGTGCGGATTCGCCGCGCTCCAACGCATCAAAACCGACCGAGGCTTCGTCTTCTCCGCGTGCGCCCAAGCGAAACTCCGCGAATGCTTTGAATGGACAGGCAGATTGCGACTTCAGAACATTAGCTCCCCCGGACACTTCGCTCGATTGCAAGCGCGGGGCTTGATTATCCTCGATCACATGTAGATCGATTGCTACAAATTCGGACTCCGAAATCTTTTCCGACGCAACCGTTTCCACATGCTTTCGCAAGATGGGCGCAAGCGTGCCGGAAAAGCTGACTCGCACGTCCGGCGAAGACGTTAACAATGCGGCGGTCTTTCGCCAGCGTTCGGCTGCAGCTTGATCGGGATGACTCTCGGGCACTTGATACTGGCGCTGCAACCGGTAAGGAATTAGCGGAGAGACCAACCCAACCGTGGGCCAAGATTCCTCATTCACGTTCACAACGAAGGAATGGTCGAATTCAATACCGTCAGCCGTGGCGGCATCCAGCACTTGAACTGGAGAACTCCAGTTACCGGTCTCCTGTGGCCGGTTCAAAATCGTGCGCAGGTGATCAAGGGCCTCGTCCAAGGTGACTTTTGGCGATACTAATCCCAAACTGGCGAGTTCGGAGAGCGCTTTGCTCCATTGATCGACCGCGTTTTGCTCGGTTTCGGTCAAGTGGTCTATAGCAGGCCATTTCGCGGCTTGCAAAATATCGCTGAAACCAGCGCTCCAGGCAGACAAGCGCATTTGCGAGTCAAATTTCTGCGTGACTTTAGATGTTCTGCGCAGAACTTGGTACAAGATCGAGCAATGATCCCAAATCGCCTTCTCAATTTCCGGCTGCGAAAAGTCGAGTTCTCGGGAGCGTTGCAATTTGGCGAAGGCCATAGCACGAACACCACGTTCTTCGCGGGCGCCATCCATAAACGGAGAACGCAGAATCGCTCCTACGGAAGCGTGGTTCATCCTGGGGCGCGCCAGTTCTAGAAATAACAGGGCATTGGCGATCAGCGGATTATCAAGCCAGGTCCCGTTCTGAATGTGCACGTATCCGGCAGGAAGCAGGCGCAGTAACTCACTGGAATGTCTGGAAAGATCGGCTACCAATACACCTATGGAGGTCTCGCCGCGTTCCAACAGTTTACGCACAGACGCAGCCACCTGCACCAATTCCGCTTTCGGAGATTCGAACGCGAGGCCTTGTGCGATGGCTGGGCTCTGATTGCTTATCGGGGTTGCGAACACGGCTTCTGTTTGCTCAATCAAGCGAAACAGATCTGCGCGAGTGATCCAGCGATTCTTTTGCAACTGCTGTTGCAGTTGTTTATGCCAGCGCAGAAAACCTTGCGCATCGGGATCTTGCTCCCAAGCGTCGCCTTCGGTTGGAATTTTATACTCGGCAAGGATGCGTGCCGCCTGTTGCGACAGATGCGCCATGGCCCGGTGATCAAACAGATGCGGCCGGTCTGACGCAATGATTTGACGCCACAATTCGCGTTCCTGCAAGGGCGACAGGAGTGACGGTGGATTCTGTTGCCGAAAACGCAGTTCCTGCCAGCAGTTCACCAGCCAGGCATCCAGACTTTGGATGGCCGGACGCTCCCAGGATTCATTCCCGGCGGCTAGTTGTTCGCGGTTAAACATCTCGACGCCTACGGCGGCAAGAGTGGCATTTTGCGTAACAACGGTTTGCTTCTGTTCGGTGCGGCCTTTAAACCCGGAAATGCTAGGCGCATGGAGTAATTACTTCTATTATCGTTGACACAACCTGATACTAGGCGTGCTATATATAGGGCATCAGACTATGGTAACGGATAAAAGCGACCGCTTGGAATTTTTGCAAGGCACGCTGGACATGATTATTCTTCGAACGCTGGTGTTTGGAGAGTTGCATGGTTATGGATTGACGCAGGCCATCAGGCAGGCGTCGGAAGCGCTGCTGATTGAGGCGGGTTCGCTATACCCTGCCCTGCAGCGCTTGGAACTGCAAAAGTTGATATCGGCGAAGTGGAAAACTTCGGAGACTGGACGCCGGGCGCGCTTCTATACGCTGACTGCGGAAGGCAAGAAGAAGCTGGCGCTATCTATGTCGCGCTGGGAGGAGTTTGTTAGCGCGATCGGGTTGGTTTTGCATCCGAAGGAGGCTAAGTCATGATTTGGCTGCGCAAGTTGGCATTGTTGCTGCTGCCGTGGGTTCGGCGGCAACGGGAACAGAGTCTAGGGGAAGAGCTGCGGACCTATCTTGATTTGGCGGCGGAAGAAGCAAAATCGTCAGGTCTGTCTGCCGAAGAAGCGGCTTTCGCCGCACACCGGGATTTAGGAAACGTCTCGCTGGCGAAGGAAGAGTCGCGATCGGAATGGACTTTCCCATTCGTGGAGGAGTTGAGCCAAGACATTCGCTACGCGCTGCGAACTTTCAAGCGGACGCCGCTTTTCGCAACTGTTGCCGTCGCTACGCTGGCGCTCGGGATTGGCGCGGCGACATCGATATTTTCGCTGGTGGACAGCATTGTGTTAGAGCCGCTGGCGTATCGGGATTCGGGTCAACTGCTGTATGTGCAGGAAATCGTTCCGGCGCTTCAGAACATCTACCCAACCATGCCGGTCAATTTCAAGCATTTCACGTATTGGCAGGAACACGCGACCAGCTTCGATGGTATTTGTGCGCTGCGTAAATCTGCCTACCCAGTGACCGGAGGCGCTGAACCGGAGCAGGTGGATGCCGTGGACGCTTCCGCCAGTATATTCGATGTTTTGGGAACTCGCATGCAGCGAGGTCGTGGATTTTTGCCCGGCGAAGATCAAGCCAGTAGAAACGACGTTGTGGTGATCGCGGATTCACTGCGACAACGCTACTTCGGCGGAGCGAGCGATGTGCTTGGCAGAAGCATGATTCTAGAGGGAAAACCATTTACGGTGGTGGGTGTGCTGCCCGCCAACTTCGCATTTCCAAAGAACCGGGAAATGGGATCACTGGCAGGCTTGGGTAAGCGAACCGAGATTTTTCTACCCACGCAATATGTGATTCCGGAATGGGATGGTGATTATGACTACATCGTTATCGCCAGGTTGAAGCATGGTGTCAACGCAAGTCACGGGCTCTCGGAACTGAACGTTCTAACTCGACAGTTGAGTAAGGAACATCAATTGGAGAGCCAGCCGCGCCCTATCGTGCAGCCGCTGCAGGAAGTAGTGGCTGGCTCGGTCCGCACGGGCCTTCTTGTTCTGCTTGTGGCGGTATTGTTGCTCTTGCTGATTGTGTGCGCGAACCTGGCAAACTTGCAAATGGCTCGTGCCAGCGCCAGGGAACGCGAGTTCTCCATTCGAACCGCATTGGGTGCGGGAAAGCGGCGCCTGCTACAACAACTGTTCACGGAATCGGCGCTGTTGTCGGTGGTTGGCGGCGGATTAGGGATTGTGTTGGCCTATGTAGCGGTGCGAGCATTCGTAATCACAAAGGCTGCTTCTATCCCGCGCCTGGATGAAGTTCACATTAGTGGCATGGTGTTGGCATTCGCACTGATAGCGACTATGGGATGCGCAATTCTGTTTGGGTTGATTCCGGCCTATCGAACGGCGGGTCCCAAGTTCAAGGCGACGCGGCAATCGCTGCGGTTGCGAGAAGTGTTGGTGGGCAGCGAGGTAGGACTCAGCACGGTGCTTGTCGTGTTGGCAGGTTTGCTGGTGGTGAGTTTGTCCAACTTGGTGCACATCGACAAAGGATTCCACGAAGAGCGCGCAGTTGCACTTGACGTGAATTTCCCGGACAAAAAGACAAGCAGCCGGTTCTTTGAACAGGCGCTTCCCATCATGCGGTCACTGCCAGGTGTGCAGTCGGCCGGATTGATTGCGGGCCTGCCACTGACGGGCGAAACGCACGTGAATGGGATTGAGTTAGCCGGATCAAATGCCGATTGGATTGACCCGGCGAGCAGCCTGCGCATCATGATCAATGTGCGGTTCGTGAGTGATGGATACTTCGAAACACTTGAAATTCCGCTGATTAACGGCAGAACCTTCACGGAGCAAGACCGCAATCGCAAGGTGACGGTGATCTCGAGACGCTTTGCCGCGATGGTTTGGCCGGGACAAGATCCTATTGGCAAGAAGTTCAAGACGGGTTCGGGCGTGGACGAGGTCCAGGTTGTTGGCGTTGTCAGCGATACGTACAACGGACGACTTGATGCGCCGCCCACTTTGATCGCCTATGTCCCGTATTCAATACGGATGCCGGAATACGCCAGTTTGGTAGTGCGGGGCGCCAATGCGACGGCTCTCATGCGCGAGTTGCAGCAAGCGGTGCGAAGGTTAGATTCAAATCTGCCGGTTGCGGGAGTGCGAACTATGTCGGAGTTGGTGGATGAATCGCTTTCTCAGAGGCGTTTTCAGGTTTGGCTGGCAGGTGCATTTGGGATAGCGGCGTTGTTGTTGGCTTTGATCGGGATCTATGGTGTGGTGGCCTACAACGCAGAGCAGCGACGCGGGGAGTTGGGAGTGCGCTTGGCACTGGGTGCGAGGGCGAGTCAGATTGTGTCGTTGATGCTGAAGCGCGGATTAACGCCGGTGCTGGTGGGAGTGGCATGCGGACTGGCAGCTTCGCTTGCATTGGCGAGTTTCGTTCGCAGCTTGGTGTTCGGAATATCGCCGAGTGACCCGGAACTGCTAGTGGCAATTGCTTTCATCCTGGTGGCAACAGCGTCGGCGGCGTGCTTAATTCCCGCTAGCCGGGTGGCCCGGATGAATGCAGCGGCAATTTTGCGGCACGAATAGCCTCTAGGCCGAGCGCTTGGAAGAACTGGCGTTGTCCATGACGACGCGCAGGAATGTTGTTGATGCGAGTACAATAGACCGGGCCGAACCCTTGCAGCCACTGGAGGATATCGCGATCCAGTCTTACGGCGATGAGTTGACGACTGAGCGGAAACGTTCTTTTTCGATAGCGTAGAGCGACTACTTTAGCCAGAGGAGTCTCACGGCGAATATTAGCGCCGTTATAAACACCAACGAAATGAGCCAGCAGGCGGTCATTCTGGACGGGTGGATAGGCAAGGAAGCGTCGGGCATGGCCTGCACACGCCGGCGAGCCCAGACGCAACTTATGGCAGCACCAGCCATTGCGATGGCTGCGAGCGCAGCCCCGTCACGTACTTCGAACGCGCACCTGTTTCGGTAGGAAAGCCAAAGCATAAAGATAGCTTCCGCGACGCAGGCTGCGGCTGCTACCAACATAAACTGGCCCACAAAACGCGTAACAGCGTGTCGCATATGTCCCATTAATAGCAAAAGGGGCGATCCCTTTTGAGGATCGCCCCTTTCGATTGTGCTGTTCGGCTTAGACTTCTTCGGTGCCTGCTGCGCCGAGGGCTTCTTCCGCGGCTAGGTCGTCGGAAAGTCCGCCGGTGTAGATGCTGGGTGCTTCGTCCGAGTAGTCTTGGAGACCATCGGAGAAGTTCACTTCCTGCTCTGGCAGCGGCTCTTCTTCCACAACATCTTCGCCCGCGATCTTGAGCTTGCGATAGAATTCCATACCGGTACCGGCAGGAATCAAGCGGCCCATGATGACGTTTTCCTTCAGGCCACGCAAGTAGTCCACCTTGCCGTTGATAGCGGCTTCGGTCAGGACACGGGTGGTCTCCTGGAAGCTGGCGGCTGAGATGAACGAATCGGTCGAGAGCGACGCCTTGGTAATACCGAGGAGGATCGGCTTACCGGTTGCGGGACGTCCGCCCGCTTCGATGACGCGATTGTTTTCTTCGCGGAATTTAAAGCGGTCAACGACTTCTTCGGGCAGGAATTCGGTATCGCCGATATCCTCAACGCGAACCCAACGCATCATCTGGCGCGAGATGACTTCCAGATGCTTGTCGTTGATGTTCACGCCCTGGAGGCGGTAGACTTCCTGGATTTCGTTCACCAGGTACTTTTGCAGTTCCTTTTCGCCGAGTACGGCCAGAATGTCGTGCGGGTTGCGCGGGCCGTCCATCAAAGGATCGCCCGAACGGACGCGCTCGCCTTCCTGAACGTTGATGTGAACGCCGCGCGGGATAGCGTATTCACGCTGCACGCCGTCTTCGCCAACGATGTAAAGCTTACGCATACCCTTGGACACTTCGCCGTACTTCACGGTGCCGTTGATTTCGGCAATGATGGCTGTCTCACGCGGCTTGCGCGCTTCGAACAGTTCCACCACGCGCGGCAAACCACCGGTGATGTCTTTGGTTTTGGTAGTGGCGCGCGGGATCTTGGCGATAACGTCGCCCGCGTGCAATTGGTCGCCATCGGCCACCATCAGGTGGGCATGGGTAGGCATCAAGTAGCGCTTCTCTTCCGAACGGCTGCCGCCAGCGGGCTTCATAACGACCGTCGGGAAACGCTTTTCGTCCGTAGACTCGGTAACGACTACCTGCATATTGCCGGTGATTTCGTCCACCTGTTCCTGAGTGGTGACGCCGTCAATCAAATCTTTGAAGTGAACAGCGCCGGTAACTTCGGTAAGAATCGAGAACGTGTAAGGATCCCATTCGAGCAGGACCTGGTTTGCCTTGACCGGGGCGCCGTCTTCGACGTTGACCTTGGCGCCGTACACGACCGGGTAGCGTTCGCGTTCGCGCTTCTTCTCATCAAGAATGATGAGCAAGCCGTTGCGATTCATGGCAATGAGTTCGTTCTTGTTGTTACGAACCACATTCACGTTGTCATATTTGACGTAGCCATCGCTCTTAGCGTCTTGCGTGGATTGCTCGCTGACTCGCGTAGCCGCTCCACCGATGTGGAAGGTACGCATGGTCAACTGAGTACCGGGTTCGCCGATGGACTGGGCCGAGATGATACCGACGGCTTCGCCGCGTTCCACCATGCGGCCAGTGGCCAAGTTGCGGCCGTAGCAAAGGCGGCACACACCGCGCTTGGATTCGCAGGTGAGCACCGAACGAATCTTAACGCGTTCGATACCTGCGGCCTGAATAGCGCTAGCCAGGTCTTCCGAGATTTCCTGGTTCACACGAACGATGACCTGGTTCTCGTAATCGCGCTGATCTTCCAGCGCCACGCGGCCAACGATGCGGTCGCGCAACGGTTCGATGATTTCGCCCGATTCGATAATCGGCTCAACGTAAATACCGTCGGTGGTGCCGCAATCGTCTTCCGTGATGATGACGTCTTGGGCCACGTCGCAAAGGCGACGGGTGAGGTAACCGGAATCGGCAGTCTTCAATGCGGTATCGGCAAGACCTTTACGCGCACCGTGCGTGGAAATGAAGTACTGCAACACGTCCAGACCTTCGCGGAAGTTCGCGGTGATGGGCTGTTCGATGATTTCGCCGGAGGGCTTGGCCATCAAACCGCGCATACCGGAGAGCTGACGAATCTGCTGTTTGGAACCGCGGGCGCCGGAATCGGCCATGATGTAAATCGGGTTCAGAACACGGCCGGTACGGTCGTCCTCTTCCAGATTTTTGAAGAGCTTGTCGGAAATGGCCTCAGTTACCTTCGACCAGATTTCGATGATCTTGTTGTAGCGTTCGGACTGGGTGATCGCGCCTTCTTGATACTGCGACTGAACTTCAATCACAGCCTTTTCAGCTTCGCGAACCAAGCCGGCCTTTTCCGCAGGCACAACCATGTCGTCGATGCCGATGGAAATACCGGCGCGCGTGGCATAGAGGAAGCCAAGCTTCTTGACTTCGTCCAGCATGGGAACGGTAACAGGCAGGCCGAACTTCAGGTAGCAATAATGCACCATCTGTCCAAGGCCCTTCTTCTTCAGCAAGCCATTGATGAACGGCATCTGGGGAGGAAGCACATCGTTGAGGATGACTCGGCCCACAGTGGTGTCCATGTACTGCTTGGTGTATTCGATGGGCTGCGAGTGCATGATGTCCTGGCTGTCGAATGCCTTGGTGAGGTCGATGACTTTGCCGGTGTAACGCAACTTGATGGCGGTCAGCGTTTCGACTTCGCCCATTTCGAGCGCGATAAGAACATCTTCAATGGATGCGAAAGTGCGGCCGGAACCCTTGGAGTTGGGACGCATCTTGGTGAGGTAGTAAAGACCCAGGACCATGTCCTGCGTTGGGATGGCGATGGGCGCACCGTGAGCAGGCGACAGTATGTTGTTCGAAGCCAACATCAAGGTTGCGGCTTCAATTTGCGCCTCGGGCGACAGCGGAATGTGGACGGCCATCTGGTCGCCATCGAAATCAGCGTTGAAGGCGGTACAAGTCAGTGGGTGCAGCTTGATGGCCTTACCTTCGACGAGCGTAGGTTCGAAAGCCTGAATGCCGAGGCGGTGAAGAGTAGGAGCGCGATTCAACAGAATCGGGTGGTCCTTAATGACCTCTTCCAAAATGTCCCAAACCACCGGATCTTGCTGTTCAACCAGTTCTTTGGCTTGCTTAATGGTGGTGCAATGGCCGCGCTGTTCCAAGCGATGGTAGATGAAGGGCTTGAAGAGTTCGAGCGCCATCTTCTTGGGAAGACCGCACTGGTGCAGCTTGAGTTCGGGGCCGACGACGATGACCGAACGACCGGAGTAGTCGACGCGCTTACCGAGCAGGTTCTGACGGAAGCGGCCCTGTTTACCCTTGAGCGTATCGGAGAGCGACTTGAGGGGACGGTTGTTAGCGCCACGCAGAACGCGGCCACGACGACCGTTATCAAACAAGGCGTCAACGGCTTCCTGGAGCATGCGCTTTTCGTTGCGCACGATAACGTCGGGCGCGTGCAACTCCATCAGCTTTTTTAGACGGTTGTTGCGATTGATGACGCGGCGATACAGATCGTTTAAGTCGGAAGTCGCGAAGCGGCCGCCATCCAGCGGCACGAGAGGACGAAGCTCCGGCGGAATGACTGGGATGACATCGAGAATCATCCATTCCGGTTTGTTGCCCGATTTGCGGAAGCTTTCCACAACGCGCAGACGCTTGGCGAACTTCAGCTTCTTTTGGGCTGAAGTTTCGGTCTTCATGCGTTCGCGAATTTCCTGGCTGAGGGATTCGATATCGAGGCGCTTCAGCAGTTCCTTGACGCCTTCAGCGCCCATCATGGCGATGAATTTGCCCGGGAACTCTTGATCCAACTGGCGTTTGCGTTCGTCGCTGATGACTTCGCCCTGGCTTAAACCAGTGCCTTCACCTGGATCGATGATGGCGAAAGCTTCGTAATAGAGAACGCGTTCAAGTTCGCGCAGCGTGATATCGACTAAATAGCCGATGCGGCTGGGCAGACCTTTGAAGAACCAAACATGGGAACAGGCGCTGGCCAGTTCAATGTGGCCAAGACGCTCGCGGCGCACGCGCGACAGAGTGACTTCAACGCCACACTTGTCGCAGATGACTCCGCGATGCTTCATACGTTTATATTTGCCGCACAAGCACTCCCAATCAGCCACCGGGCCGAAAATACGAGCGCAGAACAGACCGTCGCGCTCGGGTTTGAAGGTGCGGTAGTTAATGGTTTCCGGCTTGGTGACTTCACCGTGTGACCAGCTTCGGATCTTTTCCGGAGACGCCAAACTGATGCGAATGGAATCAAAATCGGCGATTAAGTTGGCTCTGTCGTACGGAGAGGAACGATACATGGATTGTCCTTAATTACTTTCAGCACGGGCCCGTTTTAGAACATCTTGCGAACGGAACGTGGGGCGCCAAAATACGTTCCGTCCGCATGAATTACAAATTTCCGCTAATCCGCCGCGTGCGCCATGTCCTGCAGTTCGGTCGGCTTTTTCATAAGCTCGACGTCAAGGCAGAGGCTCTGCAACTCACGGATTAACACGTTGAACGATTCAGGCACGCCGGGTTCGGCGGCCGCTTCGCCCTTAACAATAGCTTCGTAGATCTTCGCGCGACCGTAGACGTCGTCCGATTTAGCAGTCAGCAGTTCCTGCAGAATGTAAGCAGCACCGTAAGCTTCGAGTGCCCAGACTTCCATTTCGCCGAAGCGCTGGCCACCGAACTGAGCCTTGCCGCCAAGCGGCTGCTGCGTGATGAGCGAGTACGGTCCGATAGAACGAGCGTGGATCTTGTCGTCTACCAAGTGGCTCAACTTGAGCATGTAAATGTAGCCGACAGTGACCGGCTGTTCAAACTGAGTTCCGGTAACGCCGTCATACAGGGTGATCTTGCCCGAAGTGGGAAGACCGGCCTCTGTCAACTGGTCCTTGATGTCTTTCTCTGCCGCGCCGTCAAACACGGGCGTTGCAAAGTGGAGGCCCAGCTTTTGAGCAGCCCAGCCCAAGTGGGTTTCGAGAATCTGACCGACGTTCATACGCGAAGGAACGCCGAGCGGATTGAGAACAATTTCGACTGGAGTGCCGTCGGGCAGATACGGCATGTCCTCTTCGGGAACGATGCGCGCGATGACACCCTTGTTACCGTGGCGTCCGGCCATCTTGTCGCCAACCGAAAGCTTGCGCTTCATGGCGATATAGACCTTTACCAGCTTGATAACGCCAGGAGGAAGTTCGTCGCCCTTGCGGAGCTTGGCGATCTTCTCTTCGGTGATCTTTTCCAGAACGGCGATCTGGCGCGAAGTCATTTCTTCCACTTCGTCGATTTGCTCGTTCAAACGCAGGTCTTTGGTGTTCAGACGCATGCGTTTCAGGTCGCGGGCGCGCAGCTTTTCGAGCACGTCGCGATTCAGTTCCTGATCTTTAGACAGGAGCTTCTTGTTGGTCTTTTCGTCGTGCAGATCGGCCTGAAGTTCCTTGCCTAAAAGCAGGTTTTCCAGACGCTTGGCACGTTCGTCACTCAGGATGCGCTTTTCGTCTTCTAGGTTGCGCTTCAAACGCTCTTCCTGAAGAACGAGAATTTGCTTGGAGCGTTCGTCCAGTTCCGCACCCTTGCGCGAGAACACCTTGCAATCAACAATGGTGCCTTCGATTCCGGGCGGGCAGTAGAGAGAGGCGTCCTTGACGTCGCCGGCTTTTTCACCGAAGATGGCGCGCAGCAACTTCTCTTCAGGCGTCAATTGTGTTTCGCCCTTGGGAGTCACTTTGCCCACGAGAATGTCGCCGGGCTTAACGGTAGCGCCGATGCGAATGATGCCGCTTTCATCCAAATTGCGCAAGAAAGACTCGGCAATGTTTGGAATGTCGCGGGTGATTTCTTCCGGTCCCGAGTTTGGTGTCGCGAGCTTCAATTTCGAATTCTTCAATGTGGATGGAAGTGTAATAGTCTTCCTTAACCAGCTTTTCGCTGACCACGATGGCGTCTTCGAAGTTGTAACCGCGCCAGGGCATGAAGGCCACCAGGACGTTTCGTCCCAGGGCCAGTTCCCCGAGTTCGGTGCAGGGGCCGTCGGCCAGAACATCGCCTTTTTTGACCTTTTGGCCTTGGTGAACGATGGGCTTCTGGTTAATGCAGGTGTTTTGGTTCGACCGTTTGAACTTGGTCATCTGGTAGATGTCTGCGCCGACTTCACGCGACATCTGACCTTCGTGCGAACCGCCTTCCACACGAACGATGATGCGTTCGCTGTCAACGGAATCGACCACGCCGGGACGCTTACAAATGACCACAGCGCCGGAATCGCGCGCGGTGACGCGTTCCATACCAGTGCCTACGAAAGGCGCGTCGGCACGCAGCAACGGTACCGCCTGGCGTTGCATGTTCGAACCCATCAAAGCGCGGTTGGCGTCGTCGTTCTCAAGGAACGGAATCAAGCTGGCGGCAACCGAGACCAATTGCTTGGGGCTGACGTCCATGTACTCGATTTCGTCGCGATGCTTCAGGACAAAGTTGCCAGCCTGACGAGCATTTACGAGGTCGTCCACGATGCGCATGTTTTTGTCGATAGCGACGTTGGCCTGCGCAATGATGTATTTGTCTTCTTCCCAAGCCGAGAGGTAATCAGAGTAAGCTTCCGATTCAGCGGTCTTCTGTGAAGCAGACAGCTTGGCGTTGGCTTTCTCCATCTCGTCGGTCGGGATCACTTGATTGACCTTATATTCGGTGTCGCCTGGGTTGAGGATCTTAACCTCTTCCACAAGCATGCCCTCTTTTACGCGACGGTACGGGCTTTCGATAAAGCCATATTCGTTGATGCGCGCAAAGCAAGACAGCGAGGAGATAAGACCGATGTTCGGACCTTCGGGCGTTTCAATGGGGCAAATGCGTCCGTAGTGAGTGGGGTGGACGTCGCGCACTTCGAAGCCCGCGCGTTCGCGAGACAAACCACCAGGTCCAAGAGCCGACAGGCGGCGCTTGTGAGTGATTTCCGAAAGCGGGTTGGTTTGATCCATGAACTGCGAAAGCTGGCTGGAGCCAAAGAATTCGCGGATGGCGGCCATGACCGGTTTAGCGTTCACCAAGTCATGCGGCATGGCGGTGGACATTTCCTGGTACACCGACATCTTTTCCTTGATGGCGCGTTCCATACGGACCAAGCCGATGCGGAATTGATTTTCGAGTAGTTCGCCAACCGCGCGGACGCGGCGGTTACCCAGGTGATCGATGTCGTCGACCGCGCCCAAGCCCTTGCGCAGCTTCAGCAGGTAAAGAATGGTATCGATGAAGTCTTTGTCATCAAGCGTGCGCTTGTCGAGGCTGGTGGCCTCGGCTTTGTCGTGAAGCTTGATGTTGAACTTCATGCGCCCGACGCGGGAGAAATCGTACTTGCGGGCGTCAAAGAACATGCCGTCGAACAACTGGCGGGCAGTGTCGAGGGTGGGCGGGTCGCCGGGGCGCAGCTTACGGTAGATTTCGAGCAGTGCGTCGTTCTGGCTCTTGATGGCATCCTTACGCAACGTGGTGGAAATGACGTTGCCGGCATCGTCGCGTTCGGGGAAGAAGATCTCGAAATTCTCGATACCTGCTTCGCCGATTTTGGCGAGGATGGTGGAAGTTAATTCGTGATTGGCTTCGGCGATGACTTCGCCGGTAGACATGTCGATCACGTCGGCAGCAACATACGCGCCTTCCAGATCGTTCGAGGCCACTTCCACGTGAGTGAGTTTGGCCTTTTGGATTTCGCGGAAGACGGAGTTGGTGATTTTGCGGCCCTGCGGCACGATGGATTCACCACCCTTGTGAGTGATGGCGTGCGAAAGCTTCATACCAATGAGGTTTTCGTTCACACCCCACAACAGCTTGCCATCTTTCAGAGATATGGTGCTGAGGCGGTAGAAGGCCTTGATGATGTCGGAATCGGTTTTCAGGCCAAGGGCACGAAGGAAGACGGTTCCATAGAACTTGCGCTTACGGTCGATGCGGACATAGAGCAGATTCTTATTGTCGTATTCGAATTCGACCCAGCTGCCGCGATATGGAATGATTTTGCCCAGGAAGTAGCCCTGTGCTTGAACACGTTCGAAGAACACGCCGGGCGAACGGTGCAACTGAGAAACGATGACACGCTCGGTCCCATTGATGATGAAGGTACCGTTCTCGGTCATCAGCGGAATTTCGCCGAAGAAGACTTCCTGCTCTTTGATATCGCGAACAGTTTTGTTGCCGGTTTCGGCATCTTTGTCGTAAACCGTGAGCCGTATCGTGACTTTGAGCGGGGCCGCATAAGTCATGCCGCGCTCTTCGCATTCGGGGACGTCGTACTTCAGCTGCAGAGCGACAGGGTCGCCGCAGCGATTGCAGAAGGTGACGATATTTTTGTTGAACGTGCCGCACTTGTGGCAGAGCACGTCGCCGGCGTGAAACGGATCGGTTCGGATTTCCGCACCGCACGAGGGGTTTCGGCAAATTGTCCGCAGGTGATGCAGACCTTTTAGGTTTCCGCATTTGCATTCCCAGTTGCCAATCGAATAGTCGACAAATTCTAACTGGCTAAGTCCCCGGAAGTCGGAGATTGGGAAGACGGAACTGAACACGCTTTGCAAACCAGCGTCTTCACGCTCTTTGGGCAGCAGGTCCATTTGCAGAAAACGCTCGTATGAGCGCTTTTGCACTTCAATGAGATTCGGAATAGGAATCGACGTTTTGATCTTGGAGAAGTCTACTCTCTGACGGAGAGAACCGTTTGAGGCGTTTGGCATCTACGCTTGTCCTTTAATTACGCGACCGATAGGAAAAATGCTTGCCAGGTTCGGTAAGACTGGCAGGCAAACAACATTTTCAAAGCAAAAGCGAAATCCGCACAGAACCGGGGAGGCTTGAGACGGAAACATGCGCAGCAACATCAAAAGGCCACGCGAGAAAATCTATTGCTAACCAGCACAAATGACGATAGAACAGAGGAAGCTGGTAGAGAGAAGATAGGGAACATAGGGCAAAAAGTAAAATCAGGCATGCAAAAGCCCCGCCGACCCTAACAGGCCCGCAGGGAGTTTTTTAGTTAACTGAGACTACGAATCGAATGCTGGACCGTCCCCGGCTGACGTCATATTTACTGTAACACAACCTGAACCGACCGGTAGGATTACCCCGGGCAGTACAGATCTGGAAAGGATACAAGGTTCGGCTAGAGGCCGACCCTTGCACCCCAAAACCAATTTGCAGTTACTTAACTTCGACAGTTGCGCCAGCTTCGGTAAACTTCTTCTGGATGGCTGCAGCTTCGTCCTTATTGACGCCTTCCTTGATGGGCTTGGGAGCGCCATCGACTAGGTCTTTGGCTTCCTTGAGGCCAAGGCTGGTGACTTCGCGAACAGCCTTAATGACATTGATCTTGTTGGCGCCGGCAGCGGTCAAGATAACTGTGAATTCAGTCTTCTCTTCAGCAGCAGGAGCCGCAGCGGGGCCCGCACCGGGAGCCGCGACAGCGACGGAAGCCGCAGCCGCCGACACGCCCAACTTCTCTTCCAACAACTTCACCAGCTGAGACGCCTCGAGCAGGGTTAAACCTTGAATCTGTTCTGCAATTGCGTTAATATCCGCCATTTATTACTCCCTGAATATCCTCTAAAAAATTCGTTTTGCTTATTGACCCACGCGCATGCACTTGAGAAAGCGCGGCGCGCAAAAACTACTGCTTGAACTTGCTTCCCTGCACCGCTTGATCCACGACAACGGCCAAGTTGCGGCCAACGCCATTGATAGACGTGACCAAGCGCGTGGCGTTGGCGTTAATGAGGTAAAGCAGTTTAGCGAAAATCTCTTCTTTCGGCGGCATTGAGGCCAGATCGTTAATCGCTTTGATATCGATTACGCGGCCTTCCACCATGCCGGCTTTAAATGTAAAAGCCGCATTATCTTTGGCGTACTTGGTAAGCGCCTTTGCCAGCGCGACCGGATCTTTCTGGGTGAAGACGATGGAAGTCATCCCCTTCAAGCTACCTAACAGATCGTTAGCGCCCGTGCCTTCGGAAGCCTTGGCAGCGAGGTTGTTCTTGACCACTTCGTAATTGCCACCCGCGCCGCGAATAGTTTTGCGCAGTTCGAAATCCTGTTTGGGCGTCATCTTCTCGTAACCAGTGACGAAGATGTTCTTGTTTTCTGAAATGGTCTTCTTCAGATTATCGAGATCTTTGCTTTTGGCCTTTTTGTTTTTCATTACGCCCTTCCCTTACGCCACAGCCTTGGCATTGAAGCTGGTGACATCCAGATTGATACCGGGGCCCATGGTGGAGCACAAGGTTGCGCTCTTCACATACTTGCCTTTGGCTGCCGATGGCTTAGCCTTGATAACGGCTTGAATGAGACTGTTGGTGTTTTCCAGCAGCTTGTCATTCGCGAAGCTCACCTTGCCGACCGGAGCGTGAATGACGCCCGTCTTGTCGACACGAAACTCCACCTTACCGGCTTTGATTTCGTTGATGGCATTCCGCACATCCGTGGTGACCGTACCAGTTTTCGGATTCGGCATTAAACCACGAGGACCAAGAACCTTACCAAGACGACCGACGGAGCGCATCATGTCAGGAGTTGAAATGACGGCGTCGTAATCGATCCAATTTTCGGTCTGGATCTTATTTACCAGTTCATCGCCACCCACAAAATCGGCACCGGCTTCTTGAGCTTCGCGCAATTTGTCACCAGAGGCGATGACGAGAACCTTCTTTGATTTACCCAAGCCGTTAGGCAGCACGACAGTGCCGCGCACCATTTGGTCTGCATGTTTGGGATCGACGCCCAGGCGCATATGCACCTCGACAGTCTCATCAAACTTAGTAAATTTAATTTTCTGAACGAGAGTAACCGCTTCGGGGAGCTGGTAAGGCCTGGCCTCTACCTGCTTTGCCGCAGCCTCATACTTCTTACCGGGCTTTTGACTCATAATTAGACTGGTTCGAACGGCTTAGACTACAACTGCAGCCCTTGCCTCCCAAGTTTGGTTGGAAACCTTTTGTCAGGATACCACAACATTGTGGCATTGCAAGTGCTCAGAAGGCACACTTCGAGTTTTTACGTGGTCGTTAGGTGCGTGTGATGTAGTGATTGTTGTTAGTTTTCGTCCCTTTCCGGGTCTTGCGGGTTGGATTTCGGCGGTGCGAAGACGTAGGGGGAGTTGCGGTCGAGGACGAGTTCGTATTCTTCAAAAACGAAGCCATCTTTGGCTGGCGGTGCCGGGTTTTCGGTTGCCGGACTTGACGGTGATGATGGTTCGGCTGCTGGTGTTGGTGCGGCGACGGGCTCGACGGGGAGCGCGGCGGATTGTTTTTTGCTTCGGCTTCGGCGGCGAGACGTTCTTTGCGCCGGATCGCGAGAGCTTTGATGTCTTTTTCGCGCTGGCGGTTGAGACGCGCTTCTTGTGTGCGCAGATTGCGAAACTCGCGCGCATAGAATAGTTCGGTTTCGATTTCAATGAAGGTCTTGCGCTGGTCTTCCGGCTCCTCTAGGAAGTATTCTGCATAGCGGATGCGGCCTTTGGCGTAATACGCCGATTCGAGATTCAAGATGCGGCCGAGACGCCAGGCGCAATCGTGGATGGATTGGGCGAGTCGCCGTTCTTCGAAAGTGACGGGGAGGAATTCGGCGACGGTTTCGTCGACGGCGTGCTGGTAGGCAGCGGCGTCGTCGGTATCGAGCAGCACGGTGTGGCCGGTGAGACCGTGTTTGACGGCGTTGAGAGAGGAGGTCTGGCGGCCCGCCACGGAACGGGGGCCTGTAGAGTAGCGCGCATTTTGGCGGTTGATGGCACCGCGGTGGTCGTAGGGGAGTTGCGCGACGTTGGGTTCGAGATCGTTGGGGAGGTCGGGGAGTTCGATGTAGTATTCGGGCGGCCCCATCGGTGTTTCCCGCATGATGGCGGTGGCGGTGAGGAATTTTTTGGCTGGTTGCGCAGGCGCGGTTGGTGGTGGTGCGGTTTGGGTGATCGATTGCGATTTTGGTTGGAGTTTGCGCGCGGCACGTTCGGCGGCGCGGCGGATGGAACGTTTTGACATAAGAGTTATGTCCTTTCTGAGGATAGTAAATTTGTGCTGGCGCGGCGGCTGGCGGGGAAAGGCGAGGTGCTGACGCAGGGATCGCTCTCTGAGTCCACCCTATGGGTCCGAACGATGTAACGGTGGGAGGTTGGGTGGGAGGATAGGTTGGAAGTGGTTGAGGGGTGGGGAGTTAGGTGGGGGAGGATTATTTTTTGGTTTTGTGACTGGCTCCAGCGCTTCGCCTTGTTTTGCCGTCAGATGGATCTAAACCGGCGATTTTGGGCTACGGAATGAGGCTCCCGAGTTCAACACAAGGTCGCGTCCCGGCGTCGAATTTGGGATGGCGGTATTTGGATTGAGGCAGAGGTGATTTGGCTAATACCGAGACGTCACGACTTAAACGGGTAGCGAAGCGATGGAATCGGTGGCGGATTCATTAATGAGACGGGTCTCCGCAACAAACGCTGGCGGAGTTCGAGGCCCGGTCGCTCGATGAAAGTGAACGTTAGCGCCGCGAAACCAAGGCACAGCGCAAAGCAGACGACGAAGACGCTTGAAAAAACGAGGAAGTTAGAAGTACCTCGCACGAAGGGGAACGCCCTCAACATCAGGGGTAGTAAACCGAAGTGGATCAGGTATACCCCGTAAGAGAGCCGACTGAGGACGAAGAAAAACGTGGACCACGATTTCGGCCAGCTGGGTGTGAATCCAATTGCGAAGATTGTGAGTCCACCGAAGGTGAAGGCTAGTGCCGTATAATTAAACACTTCCTTCGAGGCCAGGTAGAAGAATCCGCCAGCGCTGATCGACGCGAGAGCGACCAAGATGCGCCGGGTCTGAGTACCGAAAGCGGCTGGGCGAAACACGACAAACCAGGCGATGAGAACTCCAAAAGCGAGACCATCGGCATGGGTATGGATGTTCATGTACATGCGCTGACGGTCCGCCTCGGAGAGGACGTTGTGCATTTGGCTGAGAACCTGGTAACGGATTACGGGAAGGGCCACTAACGCCAATATTGGCAAAAACAGTAAGCTAATCGGTTTCAGAAAGCGACCGAACAAGAGAATAACTAGCGGGAAGATGATGTAGAACTGTTCTTCAGTTGAGAGTGACCAGCCGCCTCCGACTTGGTGATGAAAGTAGTTAGACAGAAACGTTGCGTCTGCACAGAGAGGAGCGCCGGTCGAGTTATTCCTCAGATCTTGAAACGCAATCCAAAGCAATACGCAGAAATAGAGGGGCCAAATGCGCATACCCCGGCGCAGCAGGAAGAGTGGAATGTTAATTGAGTCGGTGCTTTTTAGCTCTTTCCAGATTTGAGCGCCGATGAGATACCCGCTGAGGACGAAGAATAGGTCGACACCCGACCATCCGAGGTAGGCAGGGGGGAGCGTCCGGAACTTGGGGATGGCGGCGGAGTCGCTGACAAAGTGGGCGCAAAAGACGAGGAAGATAGCGAAGGCTCTAAGTATATCTAACGAGACCACATTTGACGCTGGTGGATTTGTGAGATCAACAATTGCATCCTTAGGACTAAGTAGACGGACTCTTGTTGAGGGTTGCGAAAGGGTGGTGGTCACGATGAAATTGCTTCATCGTAGCTGGAAAAACGAGTAATAGCTTTAGTGAGCAGTTGGTGTTGGACTGTACTGAAGTACGTGGACTAGGGGGTTGATATTAGCGCAGATATTTACTCCGAGAGGCACCTCCGACGAGTAAGCTTTGATGCTTCATATATATAACGTTTTCTTGGTTCCCTGAGCCGAGTTATTAGGCAGTTTTGATAACACGCCGGGAGGCTTGATGTAAGTTGGATTGGGATTCTTGCTATTATCAGTTCTCGCTGAAAATGAAAAAACACTTATTGAGAGCGGCCGTTGAGGTTGGCTTTATCATTTTTCTTTTTTATTCGAATTTGCTGATGGGCGAATTCACGAAGTCTTCGGCCGCCCGCGGGAAGGGTTTAGGGTGGGCGCTGGGGGACGTTTTTACCGGCGAGAATTTCGCGATTGCGGTGGCCGCATCCTTAATTGGATACTTAGTGGTTGAGCTTTTGCGAAAGCGGTTGTGACTTACTAGCGGAGGAGCGAAAAGCGTAGCGGCCGAAGGATAGCGTTGCTGATGTTGGCAACGATTTCGGAATCTCTCAACTCCGGTTTCGCGCTTAGCATTTTCCATTCGGGATCAGAACCGAATGCACCCCATAAGGTGTCGCGAGCAGCCATATTGTCGAAGGAGAGCATGTAAGTAAGGTTGGGCTGGCGCGGCCCGACGATGGTTTCGCCAAAGAACACGGGCCGCATTTTCAGGCGCTCGAAGATTTGCGCTTCGCCTTGGTTAAACATGCCTACTTTACGCGCCAGAGCAGCGTACGAAGGCGTTTCGTAAGTTCGCAATTCAAATAGGCGACTGGGGCGGTTGTCTGCCGATTCGGGCAAAGCTGCCGATGGAAAGACATCGAAGCTGCGGAGCAGGCTGCTTTCGGCGCGCACAAAGGGGAACTGCGTTGAGCCGGAGAGTTTTGCCAAATGCCGCTGGTGGGATTCATCAGCAGACAAATGCTCGAGCGAGCTTTGAAAAGCGGCTAATGAAGAAAACTGAGACAGGCTGTAATAGCAGGGAGCATCCGGTCCAATGACGGTAGCGAAGGCGCCGATGAGATCGGCTCCCGACTGTTTCAGTGCAGGCGCTAAGCCGGATTCGAGGTATTCGTTGAGTTGGGCAGCTTGATCCTCACGGCCGTTGTGCAGGTGCCAGGCTTTAATTCGAGGAATGTGTTTTTCAAATGTGTTGTTTCGCTTTGCGCAAATTTGGGCAAGGCTAATGTACCGGCAAATCCGGCGATCCATTCACGGCGTTCCATTTAAGCAAGCTTAGCGTTAACGCTCGCGCATGGCCTGGATGAGCGCTTCCATGTGATTGAGATAGCGTTCGAACGCCTTACGGCCGCGCGACGTGAGGCGGTATTCCGTTTTTGGCATTCTTCCTTCAAAACTTTTCTCGCAAGACACATATTCGGCTTCTTCCAGGCGGCGGGCATGGACGCTTAAGTTGCCGTCGGACGTTTGCAGTAGTTTCTTCAGTTCGTTGAAGCTGAGCGAATCGTTGACGGCTAGCGCGCTGACGATACCCAGGCGCATACGTTCATGGATGACCTGATCCAGATTCGGAACGGACCGTTCAATTTGCTCGAAATCCAGCGCGGGCTTATTCTTGAGAACCTTTGCTGCTGCAGATTTAGCCACCGTGCCTCCTTGCTATGACAATTCCAAACACCACGTGTAAAACTCCAAAACCCAAGACTAAAATGAGGTTGCCCCAAATGGGGGGAAGAAGGAACGCCACCATTCCGAGAAGCATGAAACTCATGCCCATGAAAGGTACGATGCGAACAGAAAAAGCGCCGGCGGTTACGACCGCAGTTCCATAGAGCATGAGCCAGAGACCCGGTAAAACAGCGAGCATGGAATGTTGTAACAGAACCAGGGTTAGCGCGGCACCCGACAGAAGCGGCGGGACAAAGCTGAGCAGGGCGCGCCGCGCGGGGCGAGATTTCAACGACTGAGACAGCCGCTCGGACTTGGCTCGCACAGCGAAGAACCCGAGCACTAGAGCCACAACGGCTTCGCCCAGCCAGAGTTGAAATTGAATTTCGGGAGTGTGCCCCTGAGCCAGGATGCCGACCACAATGGCGGTGCAACCAATAGCGACCCCGCCCCAACCAGGCACAGCTGTAAACGCAGCGGCTCGCTCCATCGTGTCGCGGATGAAACGCAGGTTATCGGCGGCCTTGCGGTCAATCGGGATTGGTTCAGGGCTATTGGGTAGGCGTTGCGCAAATGCCATAACAAGATGCTCTCATGCGCCGTACGAAGATATCGCGGCCAGCTTAGGTCGAGTATACGTCAGCGTACGCCATTGATGCAAGGTGCTTTGCAGCGCAAAGAGAAAGTACGCTATAAGTTGCGTATTGGATTGCTCTCTGACACACACGGTTTTCTGGATCCAGCCATCTTCACCTATTTTGCGGAATGCGATGAAGTTTGGCACGCGGGGGATTTTGGTCCGGTAGAGATTCTCGATGAACTGACGGCGTTCAAACCGCTGCGGGGAGTCTGGGGAAACATAGACGGAGCGGGGGTTCGGGCGTCGGTACCGAAAGAGATGGAGTGGGAATGCGAGGGCATGAAGATTTACATGACGCATATCGCCGGGTATCCCGGAGCTTGGAATAGGAACGCGCAGAAGACTTTGTTGCGCATGAAACCGGATGTTGTGATTTGCGGGCATTCGCACATCTTGAAAGTGATGCGGGATCAAGCGCAGGGGTTACTTCATTTGAACCCGGGTGCGGCGGGACACGTTGGCTGGCATGTGATGCGGACGATGCTGCGATTTGAGATTACGGCAGGCAAGATGCAGGGTTTGGAGGCAATTGAATTGGGCCCGCGCGGGCGAGGGAATTGTGCGAGACCGGATAAGATGGGCACATGAGACGAGTCCTGGCCCGTTTTCCTGATTATCACACTCGGAGCATTCGCACAGTCCCCCGCTCCTGCTTCAAAAGATGATTCGAAAGACAAGGCGCAGCTTCATGCTGATGTTTTGACGTTTCTTGAGGTGACTGGTGCGAAGCAGAAGCTTGCGGACAGCTTCCAGTCGTTGTTGGGAAGAGGCAGAGAAGAGATTGTCAAACTCGCGCCACAGTGTAACTCGGCATTCGTGGATGAATGGGTAAAGCGGGTGGCTGAGCGTCTGAAGCCTGATGATTTTATGAATGTCGCCGCGGACGTGTTCGAACGGCACTTTAGCGATGCCGAAGTGAGGGAGATGATCGCGCTAGGCAAAGCGGCTCGCGATAAGCAGCCAGTATCTCCGTCGGAGGCACTGAAAGCGAAATTGGGCCGCGTGATGGTTGATGTGCAGAGTGAGATTATGGGCGGCTGCACGCAGTTGGGATCAAAAGTCGGTGGACAGGTCGGCCAGGAAATTGGCCAGGAACATCCCGAGTATTGCAAAGAGAAGCCGAGCGGCGATTGAGTTTTTTTGCGGGTGCAGGCTAGTTAAGATGCAGTCACGCTAGTCTATTGGCTTGAGCACAACACGACTGCTTTTTTCATTCCTTTTCCTTCAGACGCTTTGTTTTGCCCAAAACGGCTCGCTCGATTTCGCTGAAATCGACAGCATGATTCACGACGCCATTGAAACGAATCTCATTCCGGGCGCCGTCGTGGTGATTGGCCACAACAATCAGGTTGTCTTTCAGAAGAACTATGGGCTGCGTTCGCTGGCGCCGAATCGGGAGCCCATGGAAATGAACACGGTTTTCGATATTGCGTCGCTTACAAAAGTGACGGCGACTACGCCGAGTATTATGCGGTTGTTCGAACAGGGCAAACTGCGGATTGACGATCAGGTGACAAAGTATCTGCCCGAGTTTCAGGGAGGTAAGAGCGACATCACTATACGTCTTTTGATGACCCATTTTTCGGGTCTGCCGCCGGATGTAGATCTGGAACCAAAATGGACGGGATATCAGACAGGCATTGAGAAAGCGCTCACGGCTAAGCCGATTGCGCCGGCCGGCACGCGATTCATCTATAGCGATATCAACTTTGTGTTGCTTGGAGAAATTGTCCGGCGACTCTCCGGGCAGAGCTTGGCAGACTTCGCGCATGACCAAGTGTTTGTTCCGTTGGGAATGACGGAGACCGGTTATCTACCACCACCTAGTTTGCTGCCGCGCATTGAATCTACCGAGATCGACGATGAGACCGGACAGCCGTTTCATGGCGTGGTGCATGACCCGACGGCGCGGTTTATGGGCGGCGTTGCAGGACATGCGGGCGTTTTTTCCACGGCAGCAGATTTAACAAAATATGCCGAAATGCTGCTGAATAAGGGCCAGTTCGATGGAAAACAGATTTTTGCTCCGGCCACGGTGAGGGTGTTTACTGAAGCCGCTAGTCCGGCCGACCAACCCGTGTTGAGGGCACTGGGTTGGGATATGGATTCGTCGTTCTCGAGTAATCGAGGCGAGTTATTTCCGATTGGTTCGTTCGGACACACAGGGTACACGGGAACATCCATGTGGATGGACCCTTACAGCAATACATTCGTGATTTTTTTGACAAACGTCGTCCATCCGCATCATGGCAATTCATTGAGTTCTCTGCGATCAAGATTGGCAACGGTAGTGGCTGCGATGTACGCGCCAATGCCGCCCGACACAGTGAAACTAACGGGCTATGTGGACACCATTAGCGGCGCGGGAGTTCATCGAGCAGTGGCGCGCCAAGCAGAGACACAGACGGGTCTGGATGTGCTGGAAGCGGATGGGTTTCGGTTGTTTCATGGCAAAAAGATTGGGCTGATTACCAACCACACCGGATTGGACCGCGCGGGCCATCGCAATTTGGACGCTATGCTGGCGGCGAAGGTCAACGTCGCCAGAGTTTTTGCACCGGAGCATGGCTTGGAGGGAACGGCTGACTCGGATCTTGGCAATTCGACTGACGCAGCGACGGGAATTCCGGTAGTTAGTCTTTATGAACCTAGTACGCGCAGGCTCACGGCTGATCAGACTAAGGACCTGGACGCCGTTGTGTTCGATATTCAAGATGTGGGGGCGCGTTTCTATACGTATTCCTGCACACTGCTTTATGCATTGGAAGAAGCGGGCAAAAGCAAGAAGCTTTTTTATGTCCTGGACCGCCCGAACCCAATTACTGGCGTTGCGGTGGAGGGGCCAGAGATGGATATGGATTTGGCGAGTTTTGTCGGATGTTACGACATGCCGCTGAGACATGGCATGACGTTCGGAGAACTGGCCACGATGGCGAATGCAGAGAAGCACTGGGGCGCGAACTTACACGTCATTCGGATGAACAACTGGCAGCGTGGTGACTGGTTCGATTCTACTTCCCTGACCTGGGTGAACCCGTCTCCGAATATGCGCAGCCTGAATGCGGCATTGTTGTATCCGGGCATAGCCATGCTGGAGTACAACACAAATTATTCCGTGGGACGCGGTACTGACTCGCCCTTCGAACAGATTGGCGCAGATTGGATCAACGGCCCGCAACTAGCGGAGGCATTAAACCAGCGCTTTGTACCCGGCGTAAGAGCTTATCCAACGAAATTCAAACCAACGGCTTCGAATTTCTCTGGGGTGGAGGTACAGGGAGTTCGCTTCGTGGTAACTGATCGGGAAGCGTTTGATAGTACCCGGCTAGGCATTGAATTGGCGTCCGCGTTGCAAACGCTGTATCCGGGCAAAATCGATTTTGACCTATGCAAGGATTTGATCGGCAATCATAGTTTGATTGCCGGTTTCAAGGCCGGGACAGATCCGCTGACTCTATGGCTTGCGGTGGCTGACGAAGCGGCTAAATTCGCCGAGCGCCGCAAGCCATTTCTTCTGTACTAAGAACTAAGCGCCAACTTCTTTCTTCGCTTGTTCGACAACGCCTTCCAGATAGGCGCGGTATTTTTCCAGAAGCGCCTGGCTGGTGGCTTCGAAGCGCATGACCAAAACCGGCTGGGTGTTCGAGGCACGGACTAAGCCCCAGCAGCCTTCTTCGAAAGGCACGCGGACACCATCAACATCGACGACGGTGTGAGTCTTGGCAACCAATTCCGCGGTTCTTTTCACAACTGGAAACTTTCTGTCATCTGGACAATCGACACGGAGTTCGGGAGTGGAGACCAGATTTGGAATTCCCTCCAACTGCGCCGAGAGCGGTTTACCGGCTTTTGCCACGATTTCGATTAAGCGGCAGGCGGCGTAGAGCGCATCGTCGTAGCCGTAGTAGCGATCGGCAAAGAACATGTGGCCCGACATTTCGCCCGCCAACTCCGCATGTTCCTCCTTCATCTTGGCTTTGATAAGCGAGTGGCCGGTTTTGTACATGATTGGGTTGCCGCCCAGTTCCTTGAGCTTGTCGTACATCACCTGCGAGCACTTCACTTCTCCGATGAAGGTGGCGCCGGGCTTACGAGTTAGAATTTCGCGACCGAATACCAGCAGGAGCATATCGCCGTAGACGACGTGACCGTGTTCATCTACTGCGCCAATGCGGTCGGAATCTCCGTCGAAGGCGATGCCCAGTTCGGCCTTGTGTTTCTTCACCGCATCTTGCAGATGCTTCAAGTTTTCAATGACTGTGGGATCCGGATGGTGATTGGGAAAGTGTCCGTCCATCTCGTAGAAGAGTTCTGCGGCATCCACATTCAGCTTGTCTATGAGGCGTTTAATGACTGGCCCGGCGGTTCCGTTGCCCGCATCAAAAACAACCTTCACGCGCCTTGCGAACTTGAATTGGGCCGCAACTTCGTCAACGTAAGGCGTGACGGCGTCAACTTCCTTCACGCTGCCTTCACCGGTTTCAAAGTCATTGTTTTGAATGAGCTTGTAGATGTCCTGAATCTGTTCACCGTGCAATGTTCCGCTGCCACAGACTGTCTTCAGGCCGTTGTATTCGGGCGGGTTATGGCTGCCGGTGATCATAACTGCGCCATCGGCTTTGAAGTGAACCGCTGAATAGTAGAGAACCGGAGTTGGAACGACTCCGATATCCAAAACATGCGCGCCGGCGGCTACTAAACCCTTGCGTAGCGCGGCATGAATGCGCGTGCCGCTCAGCCTGCAATCACGCCCCAAGCAAATGGAGCGCCCGCTATGGCGAATCAGGTGAGTGGCAAGCGACCTACCGATGAGTTCAACGTCTTCATCCAGCAACTCTTGGTCGGCAATGCCGCGAATGTCGTATTCACGAAAGATACTCTGCTTGAGCATAAAGCTCAGGATAGCGAGAATGACGCTATAAGCGCAGCATTTCCTTGCGAACAATCAGGGACTCTAGGTAGTCATGGTCTATTTCGTACCCGAAGCCAGGATTTTCAGAAACAGTAATGGTACCCGACGGACTTACCACTACTTCGGGAGTAATAATGTCCCGCTTCCAATAGCGCTTGCTGGCAGACACATCGCCTGGAAGTACGAAATTGGGAAGTGTGGAAAGCGCAATGTTATGCGCACGTCCAATTCCCGATTCCAGCATGCCGCCACACCAAACAGGTATACCGGCGGATTGGCAAAGATCGTGCGAACGCTTTGATTCGGCGAACCCGCCCATGCGCCCTAACTTGATGTTGATGATGCGGCAGGCGTGCATGGAGAGGGCTTGCTCGGCTTGATGCACCGTGCGAATGCATTCATCCAGACAAATAGGTGATTGCAAGAGAGCCTGCAGGCGAGCGTGGTCGATGATGTCGTCGTGCGCCAACGGCTGTTCAATCATCATCAGGTAGAAATCGTCAAGCTGCTTAAGCCGATCGCTGTCGCTGAGTTGATACGCGGAATTGGCGTCGGCCATCAACTTGATGTTTGGAAAGCGTTCACGCACCTTGCGAATCACATCCACATCCCAGCCCGGTTTGATCTTCAGCTTGATACGTTGATAGCCCGCGTCAAGTTCGGTTTGAATTTTTTCGAGTAACTGCTCGACCGAGTCCTGAATACCGATTGACACGCCACAAGCAATCTGTTTATGCGCTCCGCCACCGATGGTCTTGTAGAGCGGTTCGTTGTTCAGACGCGCTTGCAGATCCCAGATGGCAGCCTCAACACCGCCCTGCGCCATCTTGTGACCGCGAATGTGGGAAGTGCGCAGATGCACGTCAGCGGGCGATTCGAACTCATGATTCAGAACGCGCGGACCGACGTAGTCGATGAGCAGCGGCCAGACGGAGCCGGTCCATTCCTCGTTGTAGAACGGATTTTCACCGGCTGTCACCTCACCCCATCCGGAGACGTCACTCGAGATGGCTTCCACCAGGATGATGTCGCGTTCGTGGGTGCGGCTAAAGCTGGTTTCGAAAAAATGTACCAGCGGCATCCGAATGTGCCGCAAGATCAGACGATCTACTTTGATTCCCATGGCCCTAGTAAGTATGTCCCTTCGGCGTCGTTCCTTTCGAATCCGACGACGGCAAGATCCTGGCGAAAGTGCTGGTCAAATTCTTCGGCTATTCTCACTTGAATTTGGCGCGCATCCACAGGATCTTCTTTTTTCAATTCCACAATGTTTGCGGGCACCACAATGCGTGCTACAACTGCCGGGCGTGCCACCTGCGCGCCCGTGCAAATAGCCTCAACGCGGGGCGAGGTAACCCACCATTCCGCAACCAACCGATCAGTTGGCAAGCCTCCGTGTAAGTGGCTGCTGGTCATGCCGTATTGATTATGTACATAACGACGCATGATGGCGCCCAAGCGTTCTATGTTGAAGAACGCATTTTTAATCTCTAGCGGATCAAATGTCCATTCAATCAACGGAACACCCTCCGCCAGCGCATATTGGCGCTGCTTCAGCTTCAATTGCCGACCCAGACCAGTGTTTCGATAACGGGGCAAGACACCCATCATGTGACTATGCAAGTAGTTTTTGCCGTTTTCCTTCAATCCGGGAAGACAGATGCAGAACGCGATCATTTTCTTGTGGTCGAACGCGCCCAGAATTTGGCCTCCGATTTTGTCGGCCACTATAAAAAAGCGCAGAGGCAGTAAATCAATTTCTGCGAAGCCCCATATTTCGCGTTGCAGCGACACTACTTCCGCAAATTCTTCGTACTTAGACAGTTGATAAATGCTGATGCCCGGAGCCATTCACGAAACCATTCCAAGAGGAAAGTAATCCTTAGGGTAGACTATTGGCTGTTCGAGCAAGATCAGACAATTAAGGAGATGCCCGCCAGATGGCGTTCGAAACAAAAGTAGTACTTGCAGGAAGCACAAAATCTGCCCCGAGCGACGCCACGTTGATTGGCCCCGCTGAGCAAAATGAGCAGTTGACTGTTACGGTCATACTGGCGCGCAAGACACCCTTGACAGACGAAGCGCTGATGCAGCCAATGGACCGTCAAACATTTGCCGATCTGTACGGAGCCGACCCGGCGGATGCCCAAATGGTGGAGGAATTTGCCTTCGTCTATGGATTGACTACTGTAGATTCCAGCCTCGCAAAAAGACGCGTCATTTTAAGCGGCAGTGTGAAACAAATGAACGCCGCATTTAATGTTCAGTTGCAGCACTATAAGGATTCCTCCGGCCACACGTTTCGCGGTCGCACTGGGGACGTTCATATTGCCGAGGAATTACGGAGCTGTGTGCTTTCCGTGCATGGGCTGGATAATCGCGCAGTAGCCAAGCCCCATTTCCGCATGCACAGAAAGAAGAAAAAGCCTGCTGCCCAACCCACCACATTCAACCCGCCGCAGGTGGCGGCGCTGTATGGTTTTCCAACCAATGTGACGGGCGCGGGACAGACGATAGGCATTATTGAACTGGGCGGAGGTTTTTCCGCGACAGACCTAGCGACGTATTTTAAAGGGCTCGGGATCGCACTGCCAAGCGTAACCGCCGTGTCCGTTGATGGAGGAACGAATTCTCCGGGCGGCGATGCCGACGGTGAAGTGATGCTGGATATAGAAGTGTCCGGGTCCATTGCGCCGGGCGCGAATATTGCAGTTTACTTCGCACCTAACACTGACCAGGGCTTTATCGACGCCATAACCGATGGGGTGCATGACGCGACGCGAAATCCGTCGGTGGTTTCAATCAGTTGGGGCGGTCCGGAAGATAGTTGGACGGCGGCATCACAAACAGCGATGAATGCGGCAGTGCAGGACGGCGTTGCGCTAGGTGTGACAATTACGGTCGCGGCTGGAGACAACGGGTCTAGCGATGGCGAATCAGGCGCATTGCATGTCGATTTTCCTGCTTCGAGCCCTTACGCATTGGCTTGCGGCGGAACCACACTTGTGGCCAGCGGAAATACCATCACCAGCGAGACGGTTTGGAATGAGACAGCGTCGAACGAGGGCGCAACGGGCGGTGGTGTCAGCGCGGTATTTGCATTGCCGAGCTATCAGCAATCTGCCGGCGTTCCTGCGCTGCCAACAAATAACTTTGTGGGCCGCGGCGTCCCCGATGTTGCGGGTGATGCCGATCCGGTGACCGGGTACAACATAATAGTTGACGGTCAAAGCGAAGTTGTTGGTGGCACCAGCGCAGTTGCTCCCCTTTGGGCTGCCCTAATTGCTTTAGTGAATCAGCAACTGGGCAAGAACGTGGGCTTCGTGAATCCTACTTTGTATTCGCTGGGTGAAGCGGTGTTTCACGACATCACATCGGGGAACAACGATGACAGCGGTTTGGGTTACTACAGCGCTGGACCAGGCTGGGATGCCTGCAGCGGCCTTGGTTCTCCCAATGCTGCGGCTCTGTTGAGCGCGCTTACTTCATCGACCTCTACGAGCGCGTAGATCAGTAAACAGGCGGCTCGCCCTCGGGGCGAGTCTTCCAGCGGCGATGGATCCACATCCACTGGTCGGGATATTGTCGAATGACTTGTTCTAGAAAAGTATGGATTCGTTGCGTGTCTTCATTCACCTCCCCGGACATAGAAATCTCCGGGTAGAAACGGAGCACGTATCGCCGCTGGGATTCGTCCCAAAACGCAAATCCGGGAACCACCGCGGCGCCCGAATGATAGGCAAATTTTACAAACGCTGAGTTCGCGCAGGCCAGTTTGCCGAAGAAGTTCACAAATACCCCTTCAGTCGGTACGGCATTTTGATCAATCAGAATGCCGACTGCAGCATTAGCGCGCAGCGCCTTCAGCACATTTCTTGCGGCGTCTTTCTTATAGATCAAGTGATTGCCGGAAAGTGTGCGGCGGGTTTCCACTAGCGCATCAATTAATGGATTGTCGAGCGGGCGAACCATCACGTGCATAGACTCGGTCATCCACGCATGAGTAAAGGCGCTTAACTCCCAATTGCCAAGATGTGCAGTTGCCACTAGCACACCCTTCCCCGACTCCTTCGCCTTCAAGTAATTCTCCAGCCCGTCATAGGCAATCCAATCCGTAACGTTCGCGGAGCTGATGCGGGGTGCCCGCGAAATAGCCAGCAATAGGCGACCAACACTTCGGAACGTGCCATCAATGATCGCTCTACGTCCCGCAGCGTTTAACTCCGGAAAGGCGAACCTCAGATTGGTGGTTGCAACACGTCTTAGCTTCGGAACAGCGAGATCGAGAAACTTTGCGACAGCTTGAGACAGGGTATTTGCGAGGCGCAAGGGAAGCCGCTGCATGAGTTGCACAAGCACGAAGGCGAGCGCATATTCCGAGCGAATCTGAAATGGAGTTTTGTTTTGCGCCAATTCAGCAGTTTAGTCGATCCAGCCGCCGCCAAGCACCAAATCAGCGTCATAAAACACGGCGGCCTGGCCAGGAGTGATGGCGCGTTGCGGTTCGTCAAAAACAACGCGGACCTTGGTTTCGTCTTTGGTTGGAAATAGCGTAGCTGCCGCAGCGTGGTGTTTGTTGCGTATCTTCACCCGCGCGTGGCGGGGAGAATTTGGGCTGGCAATGGAGATCCAGTTCACTTGACTGGCAGTTAGCGCCGGTTGCATGAGATCAGGCCCGCGGCCCACCACGACGCGTTGCGAAGCAGGCTCGGTGGCAATGACATACAACGGCTCCGCAGCGGCAATACCCAATCCGCGACGCTGCCCAACCGTGTAATGATGCGTGCCTTCGTGCTTTCCGATAACTTTCCCTGTAGTATCGACAATCTCGCCATGGGTTTCGGTGGAATTCATTCCCTGCTCCTGGAAATAGGCGTCAATGAAGGCGGCGTAGTCACCATTGGGAACGAAGCAGATCTCCTGGCTATCGTTCTTGTCGGCCACTGGAAGACCAAGTTCTTTGGCCAGCATGCGCACGTCGCTTTTCACCATTCCACCCAATGGGAACATGGTTCGGGCCAACTGGGCTTGCGTCAATCCAAAGAGAAAATAAGTCTGATCCTTGGCTGTATCGACGCTGGTGCGCATTTGATAGCGACCCGTTTCAGCATCGAAAGTCAAGCGTGCGTAGTGCCCGGTTGCAATGAGATCTGCATTCACGCTATCAGCCATTTCCAGGAACTGGTCAAATTTCACGAAGTTATTGCACAGCGTGCAGGGGATGGGCGTACGGCCTGCCAGATAATCTTCGACAAACGGCTTCACAACCGATTGTTCAAAGCGCTCTTCAAAGTTCACAACGTAGTAAGGGATATCGAGCAGCGACGCCACGTAGCGCGCATCATAGACGTCATCCAGCGAACAGCAGCGGCCAGTAGATTCAACTTCCGTCATCAGTTGAGGCAGTCTGCGCTGGTTCCAGAGCTGCATGGTCATGCCAACAACGCCGTGGCCAGCGCGCTTCAGCAACCCGGCCACAACCGAACTGTCAACGCCTCCCGACATAGCAACCGCAATTGGTTTGTCAGGCATACTGCTTCTCCAACAAATTTTTGCGCGCCTTGCCCACGGCCTCGATTAACGCGTCCACCAACACATCCACGTCAGCGATGGAGTTTTCGCGTCCGAAGGAAAATCGAATGGAACTGCGCGCCTGTCTTACCGAAAGGCGCATTTCCAGCAGCACATGGGAAGGTTCAATCGAACCGCTGCTGCAGGCTGACCCCGTTGAGACACTGATGCCTTTCGTGTCCATCGCAATCAACAGTGCTTCGCCGGAGGTGCCTGCAAAGGCAACATTGCTGGTATTCGGGATACGCGCTGCATCAGCTGAATTAATCTGCACATCTGGAATTTCCGCTTGGATGCGCATCTCGAAATAATCGCGCAACGAAGCTATTCGTTGCTGTTCAGCTTCATTCGTTAAACCAAGCGCGCAATCGAGCGCCATGGCCAACGGCACATTCTCAGTTCCGGCACGCATGCCGCGCTCGTGCCGGCCACCCAGGTGCATCGACTTCAGCTTGGTGCCTTTGCGAACAAAAAGAACGCCAATACCTTTGGGCGCGTATAGCTTGTGACCGCTGATGGAGAACAGGTCCACGCCCAACTCACCGAGATGAACAGGCATTTTGCCAACTGCTTGCACGCCATCGGAATGAAGCAAAATATTTCGACCACGCAGAAGATTCGCAATTTTCGCTAACGGCTGAATGGCGCCGGTTTCATTGTTTGCCAGCATGATCGAAACTAGACGAGTCTCGGGACGAATACATCCAGCCACCGCATCCATTGCAACGACTCCGCGCTTATCTACCGGAACATAGCTCACAGCTACACCTTCGCGTTCTAATTGACGAAACGGCTCCAGAACGGATGGATGCTCAACAACGGATGTCACCGCATGGGCGCCGGGCTGTAGAACGCCGCTGAGCGCTAAATTATTTGCCTCCGTCCCGCCGCTGGTAAAAACAATTTCTGTATCCTTCGCACCAAGCGAAGCCGCAATGTTGCGACGACTCTGTTCCAACATTTGACGGGCGCGCTGGCCAATTCGGTGACTGCTGGAAGCGTTACCAAACACCGAGCGGTTCGCGTTGTCCAGAAGGTCGGCGACGCGTGGATCCAGCGGAGTGGTCGAATTGTGGTCAAAATAAAACAAGGGCGGGGGAATCCTTACATTTTAGCAGTGCTAAACTGAGCCCCGGCAAGTGAGCGGTACGATGTAGTTATTGCCATGACTGTTGCAGAACCCACCACGCTTAGCAAAGCAGTCGAGTTTCGGAACCGGCTCAAGTCCAAAATTATTGTGGCGGACGGGGCCATGGGCACCATGCTCTATTCCAAGGGCATCTTCATCAATCGTTGTTTCGATGAGCTGAATTTATCGGCTCCTCAGTTGGTGAAAGAGATCCATCAAGAGTATGTCAAAGCGGGCGCTGAGTTCATAGAGACGAATACATTTGGCGCGAACCGCACGCGTCTTACCAGTTTTGGATTCGGCGAAAAGCTGAAAGTGATCAACCAAGCGGGCGTCCGTTTGGCGCGCGAGGCGGCAGATTCATATGCGTTCGTTGCCGGTGCACTAGGGCCGCTAGGTGTCAAGATTGAACCGCTGGGACCGACATCGTTCGCTGAGGCGAGAGCCATTTTTCGCGAACAAGCCGAAGCGTTGATCGAAGCGGGCGTGGATTTGCTGGTTCTAGAAACCTTTTACGAACTGACCGAACTTCGCGAAGCAATACTCGCCTGCCGGGAGGCTGCGGGACCCGATATGGTGATCATTGCTCAAGTCACCGTGGAAGACGATGGATCTCTACGTGATGGCACGGACGTTGCTACTTACACCCAAAGTCTTGACACTTGGCCGGTTGATGTTATCGGTGTGAATTGTTCCGCCGGTCCGAAGGTGGCGCTTGAAACTGTCGAAAAGATGCTGGCGCTGACAACCAAGCCGATGAGCGCTATGCCCAACGCCGGTTTGCCCGCTACGGTAGAAGGCCGCAATATTTATTTGTGCTCGCCCGAGTACATGGCGCAGTATGCCAGGCGCTTTCTGCAAGCGGGCGTGCGCGTTATCGGCGGTTGCTGCGGAACAACTCCAGAACATATTCGGCAGATCTTCAGTGAAGTTCGCTCGCTGCAGCCGGTACAGCCCAAAGCAGCAGCCGGATCGGTTATCTCACACCACGAACACCAGACTAAAAAGCTGGTCAAAGTGCCGCTTGCGAAAAAGTCTTCCTTAGGCGCCAAACTGGCCGCGGGTAAGTTCGTTACCTTTGTCGAAATTCTTCCGCCGCGCGGGGTGGATGCGTCAAAGGAAGTCGCGGGTGCGGTTCTCTGCAAACAGCACGGCATCGACTGCATTAACATTCCCGATGGTCCGCGAGCCAGCGCCCGCCTGAGCGCGCAGGTGACTTGCCAAATCATTCAACAGCAGGCCGAGATCGAAGCTGTGCTGCATTTTTGCTGCCGCGATCGCAATATTCTTAGCATCCAGTCTGAACTATTGGGCGCACAAGCAACTGGCGTTAGAAATTTGATTTGCATCACCGGCGATCCGCCGCGTATGGGCACCTATCCCGACGCGACTGCCGTGTTCGATGTCGATTCCATCGGACTGACTAACATCGTCAATAATCTGAACCAAGGCTTGGACATCGGCGGCAATCCAATGGGTTCGCAAACTTCGCTGTTAATCGGTGTGGGCGCGAATCCCGGCGCGCTGAACATGGATGAAGAACTGCGGCGCTTTGCCTGGAAAGTGGAGGCGGGCGCGGAGTACGTCGTCACTCAGCCAGTTTTCGACTTGAACTTACTGGAAGCTTTTTTGCGCAAGATTGAGCAGTATAAGCTGCCCGTACTGGCAGGCATCTGGCCGCTAACCAGTTACCGCAATGCGGAGTTCATGGTGAATGAGTTGCGAGTGCCCGTTCCGGCCCCGTATATGGAGCGGATGAAGAATGCCGACAGCGCCGACAAAGCGCGCAACGAAGGCATCGCCATAGCGCAAGAAATGTGTACCCAGGTTCGGGCTATGGTGCAAGGAGCGCAGCTAAGTGCTCCGTTTGGCCGCTATGATATGGCTGTTAAGGTTGCCGAAGCATTCGGTCAACGCTAAACTGACTTAGTAAATAACAGGAAGGCACCCCGAGCGCTTACGTGGCAACAGATCTTTTACAAGTAGACCCCCAAAACCCATCGCCGGCCGTCGTAAGCCGTGCAGTTGATGAAATCACGCGCGGCAGGGTAGTGGGCGTCCCTACCGACGCACTATATGTTTTAGTGGCTGACCCGCTAAATCTGCACGCCGTCGGCAAGGTGTTCGACTCCAAAGGCCGAGAAGCGGTTCGTTCGTTGCCCTTGGCCATTTCCGACTTATTAATGGCCGAGGATTTGGCGAAGGAACTGACCAATCGCTTTTTCATTCTTGCCAGGCATTTTTGGCCCGGCCCTTTGACGGTAATTGTCCCGGCAGCAGCCAAGGTGCCGCTTAAGGTTACCGGCAACACGGGAAGACTTGCACTGCGGCACGCCAAGTCGCCCGCGCTGAATGCCATCATCGACAAAATCGGACATCCGCTGATTGCCACCAGCGCCAACTTGTCTGGACAACCCACAATACAAAGCGGCATCGATCTTTTCGCCGCTATGGACGGGCGTATCGATTTAGTTATTGATGGCGGATGCTGCAACGGCCCCGGGTCCACCACTATAGACATCACTGAACCATACTGGCGCGTGATTAAAGAAGGCGCGATCACCGAAAAAGAGATTGCAGAACGTTTGAAAGGTACCTAGGCGGAAATAAATTCGCCTGGGGTGTCGTAAAAAAGGCACCTGCCTGGTCTTTTGATACATGTGCTGCTTCTCACGGGTCATTTTGGGCGCACTTGCCGCTTCCGTGCTGGCGAGTGTGCCCGCCTTTTCCCAGACACCGTTTTCATTTGGGGTGAAGGGCGGTGTGCCGCTGACCACGGCCATTGGGTCAGCGCAGTATGACGCCGACCTTGTTAACGGGTATGATCGCCGCTATACGATTGGTCCGACAGTAGAAGTGCATTTTCCGTTTCACTTATCGCTGGAAATCGATGCTCTCTATCGGCGGAACGGTACGGTTGCAAGTGGATCGGAGCTTGCGCCGGCGGGCCGGATACCTGTGAATGACTGGCAGGTTCCGATTCTGGCGAAATACCGAACGAAGTCAGGGCCAATTCGCCCTTTTGCCGACGGCGGGTTCGTATTTCGGCACGTCGATGGCGGCGATCCCGACAATCCAAACACTATCGGCGTCGCCATCGGCGGCGGGCTGGGGTTTAAACTCTGGCGACTGATGATCTCACCTGAGATTCGCTACACGCACTGGCCCACCAAACCCTTTATCTATCCACCAGCCAGCAACACCAACCAAGTTGATCTTCTTGTGGGAATCACGTTCTAGGCTGGCGCCAAATAGACGCTAACCAAAAATGTTTTGGTCCAAATACTCGTTTCGAAATTTGCCTTTGGGATCATAATCCGCCAGCAAGGCTCTAAAATCTTCCGTGCGCGAGTATCGACCTTGCAGGACCGCCGGCGATAGCGTAAAAAGCTTGGCCCAATGCGGACGAGCATCGAACGGTGCCAGTTTTTGCTCAATCAACGGCAACACTTCCTTCACGTCCGGCCAATTGGGTTGCCAGGTGAAATGAATACACAAGGCCGGCCGTTTGTAGCACTGGCTCATCCACAAGTTGTCGCCCTCTACCGTTCGCAACTCAGTGATAAAGAGATTCGGCGTAATGCGGTCTTTCAGTTGTTCCACGGCCAGTATGGCTTGATAAGCCTTATCGCGCGGCACCATATATTCACTTTGCAATTCAGCGCCGCTGCTGGGCGTAAAATTCATGCGGAAATGCGGCAAACGCTCATACCAGGGTCCGGGAATGTTCAACTGTTCGGTGCAATTCTCCGCCGAATGCGCGGCCAAAGGATGCAATTTCCTGGTGGCTAGCGTTGCGCCGAAAAATTCGGGCGCCGGCTTCTCGCCGCCATTTTGATCCATCCGCCGCTTAATCCAAACCTGTGTCGCGCGGTGGTTCTGCCAGTCGGAAAAGAGACTCACGCTGTAGCCGGCGCTGAAAATTTCTTCGAAATGATGTTCCAGATGGCTGAGCGACATGTTCTCGTACACAATCTGGCTGACATCAAATGTGGGCTGAACATCCAGCGTGACTTTTGTAACTACACCAACGCCGCCCAACCCGACCACCGAACCCATGAAATGCTCGCCTTGCTTTTCACGCGAGATGTTAATCACGTCACCGGTGGCCAGAACGATTTCCATCCCCGACACAGCAGTGGACAAGTTGCCGTTCTTCAAACCTGAGCCGTGTGTGCCCGTTGCACACGCGCCCGCCACTGTCACATGGGGCAACGATGCTAAATTGTGTAAAGCAAAACCGCGCTGTTGCAGATACGGCGCCAACAACCCGTATTTGACCCCACTGCCAACCGTGACGGTCTTAGCGGCGGCGTCCAGACTCATATCGGTCAATTGCAACAACGAGATCTGATTTTGCGTGCTGTCCGCAATGTTATTGAACGAATGACGCGAACCTAGAGCCTTAATCTTGCTGCAGCGTTTTACAATCTCCTGCACTTCGGGAACGGTCTTGGGCGAATGCAAATGGTCAGTGGAATAAGTGAAGTTCCCGGACCAATTTGTACGTTTTTCATCACCCATCAAATGCGACACCAAACCGCCGCCTAGTAGTGCGCCAGATGTTTTCAAGAAGGTTCTTTTTGTCATGCCTCTGGAGACTGTATCAAACCGTCCTGCACGCACCCCTGCTTTACGCAACCGCTGATTTTTGCTGCACGTCGTGCATAGCTGCACCTGCCGACAGAATCTGCGTTTCCAAATTACGCAGCCTGCGCCTGACCATCGCGCGAAAGCGTTCCGACGGATTCTCCACATGCTGCATCAGCACTGCATGGTTATGATGCTGACCCAATAAATCGGACAGATGCTTCAGCATGTCAATATGCCGACCCTCACTTTCGAACAAACGCGCTTGATTCAATTCACGCTTGACCGCTTTTCGAAATTCGTGAAAGTCTTCTGGCGATCTGGTTTGCCGTGCATGTTCGAAAGTCTTATGACTATGTTTATGAGTTTTCTGAATCTCATCATCCACTGACTTTTGGTTCAGTTCACTCAATGGCCAATCTTCAATTCGCTTGCGCGTAGCAGAAAGCAGCCCGACCGATTCGCTCAAAACTGCATGCCAATCGCTTCCCTGCTCCAATTCCGATTGCTTTTGAGCCAGAACAAACCGGTGCGGATTCAAAGCGGTATGCCGTTTATAGTATTTGGCAAATTCTTCCAGCAACTGAGCCGAAACTTGAGCATCACGCAGCGCGGAAAACCGCCGGCCCACATCCCTTAGCCGGCGGCTCTCTTCCTTAGACAACGGACCCAATTGAGGCGCAAGCAAGCGCAAAATCGCTCGCGCCTTCTTCAGGCATTTACGCGCCTGATAGATGCGGTCCTTCAAATCATTTGGCGATTCCAGTTGCTTGATAGCTTCGCTGACTTGCTCTTCGGCAACTCGCTTCAGCCCAGCGGCAAGAGTCTCGCGCTTTTGCAACCGGTACGCCACTCACTTGTCCTCGTTTCGCTTAGCCGTTGTATTCCTTGTCGGCGTCAGCGGTGCGTCCCAATATGCGAAGTGCTGCCGCAGCGACGTGTTCCGCCGTGAAACCATAATTCTTTAAAATCAGGTCTCCCGGTGCGGAAGCGCCGAACCGGTCTACTGAAATGATGACGCCTTCGTCGCCCGCATAGTGCGCCCATCCAAAGCTTGTTGCCGCTTCCACCGTCACTCGATTCTTGATGGCCTTCGGCAATACAGATTCGCGATAGGCGGCATCTTGCTGCTCGAACAAATAGAAACTGGGCAAACTCACCACTCGCGCCTTGACGCCATATCCGGCAAGTTTCTCCTGCGCCTTCACGCAAAGCGACACTTCCGAACCAGTGCCAATCAGAATCACATCCGGAGCGCCGCCGCCCGCTTCAGAAAGAATGTAACCGCCCTTCGCCACATCTGCATTTTTGGCTTTCGCGCGGCTTAGGTGAGGAAGCGCTTGCCGGGAAAGGGCAAACAGCGTTGGTCCGTCATGCTGAACCGCTACCGCCCACGCTTCGGCTGTTTCTGTAGCGTCGCATGGACGCATCACATTTAAGCCCGGGATGGCGCGCAAACCGGCAATCTGCTCAACCGGTTCATGTGTAGGTCCGTCTTCGCCAACGCCAATACTGTCGTGCGTGAAAACGTAAAAAGCCTTCAGCTTGCTCAGCGCACCCAGCCGAATGGAAGGCTTCATGTAATCGGAAAACACAAGGAACGTCGCACTGAACGGCAGAATGCCGCCATGCGCAGCCAATCCATTCACGGCGGCCCCCATAGCGTGTTCGCGCACGCCGAACGCCACGTTGCGACCGGCATATCCCCACACGCCGCCGACCGCGCCCGGAGTGGATGGACCACCATACTCAGGCGGTTGAAAATCCCCTGCGTCCTTCAACGCCGTGTTGGTAGATGGATTCAAATCCGCAGAACCACCGATGATATTGTGAATATTTTTGGCAAGTCCATTCAACGCTTGGCCACCGGCCGCCCGCGTAGCTAGCGGCTTATCCTCCGGCTTCCACTTGGGAAGATCGGCATTCCAGTTGTCGGACAATTTTCCGCTGAAGTACAACTCGATTTCAGCTGCTTCCGCCGGATACTGCGACTTATAGGAATCGAACTTCTTCTGCCATTCTGACTGGGCTTTCGCGCCATTCGGAATTGCTTGCCGGAAATAATTCACTGAATCTTCCGGCAGGAAGAACTTTTCCGTGCTCGGCCAGCTCAATGCCTTTTTAGCAGCTAGCAGTTCGTCGTCGCCCAACGGATTCGCCGTGTGCCTTAAACGAATCCTGCTTCTTCGGGCTGCCATAGCCAATATGAGTTTTCACCAGAATCAACGATGGTTTCGACGTCTCAGCCTTTGACTCCTCGATGGCTTTCGCAATAGCTTCCACATCGTTGCCTTCTTCCACCAGAACAGTGTGCCAGCCCAAGGCATCAAAGCGCTTTTGCGGATCTTCCGTGTAGCAAAGGCTCGTGGACCCGGCCAGCGAGATGTGGTTGTCGTCGTAAAGAAAAATCAGTTTGCCTAACCGCAAGTGTCCGGCCAGCGAAGCGGCTTCGCTACGAAATGCCTTCCATCAAATCGCCATCGCCGCAAATTCCATAGGTGTGATGGTCGAATATGGCGAAGCCTGGCTTGTTAAATCGCGCTGCCAGCCATGCTTCCGCAATCGCCATTCCCACTGCGTTGCCAAAACCTTGCCCCAACGGACCAGTTGCTACTTCAACACCAACCGTATGTCCGCGCTCCGGATGCCCCGGTGTCTTGCTGCCCCACTGGCGGAACCGCTTCAATTCATCCAACGGCAAATCGTAACCGGTCAGATGCAGCAGGCTGTAGAGAAGCATCGATCCATGCCCGGCCGACAGAATAAAGCGATCTCGATCAATCCAGCCCGGGTCTTTCGGATTGAATTTCAAATATTTCGTCCACAGTGTGTAAGCCATGGCGGCAGCACCCATTGGCATTCCCGGGTGACCCGAATTGGCATTCTGTACACCATCTGCGGCTAGAAACCGGATTGTGTTGATGCAGAGATCTTCTAAGGTGATGGCTTCGGTGGTTGGCAAGTAAAATCCTCGTACTCGATAAAAGTAGCTACATACTAGGGTATTACGACAAATGCGAATTGACTATGAATCAGCACGATAAGCTCGTTCCAGCCAGTCTTTCGCGAATGCATTGAAGTCGGCAGTGTCGCTCAGTTCCAGCCGGTGCGTGATGCGATCTTTTTTCGCCAAACCACCAGTGTCCACAAGTACGGACGAGCCGACGCCCTTCACCGCACCCAATGCCAAGCCAAGGTCCAATCTGCTTTTCGTAGCTGGCTTCAATTGTGCAAACACATGGTTGCGATAAAACGGCACCATGGTCGCGCATGGACATGCTTTCACGTCGCTGCCCAACTGCAGTGCAAAATTCAATACTGCCTCGTAAACGGGCAACAACGCCGCTTTCGGTCCCTTGAACAGTTGCGCCACCATGGCGTGCGGGTCGTAGCTGTCGGGTGATTTGCCAGCCTGTCCGTCTAGAATTAGGCTGATGGTGGAAGCGCCCAACTCTTGGCTCTTCAAATACGCGCGGCACTCGGCTGGAGTCTGTGCTTTAGCGCGCTTCAGTGCCGCCAGCCATTGGCTCATGTTTTTGCCTGTTCGTTCTTCCAGGCTGGCCAGCATGGCGGACCAATGCGCAAAACTTGGATGCAGTGAATAGGGTCTTAACGGGCTTTTCAAACTACACACCACCATAACGCGGCATGCCCGCACGGTATCCTGGCAGTAGCATGGCTTTGAGCATAGCTGGCGCCGTTGTAATCAGCTCTTTGCTGTTTCAAACTCAGGCAATTATATCCACTACCAGTAACGAGATTTCGGCCGTCGCTGACACACCGGAGGCGCCGCCCCCCTTGACCTGTCCTGCCGGAACGCCTATCGGGGCTGTAAGCCTCGAGGTGCGCTCGTTGCAGAGCCCAGATCCGCTACCCTTCCAAGGCATTATTCACGTAAGTGAAGGCGATACCATCCTCTACCATCCGATCATTAAAGGTAAGGAAAAGCGCATTGGTCAAGTAGCGCTGGTCATGGTGCCGGCCAAGCGTTCCCCGCAAGATCCGTTGCTGATCGTGACAGATCCCAAACCCGCCGACAAGCCGACTGAATGGACCATACCGCAAACCATTACGCTTGCCGCCTTTGTCTATGGTCCTGGCGGCCTGAGTAAGAAAAAGGTGGAAGGCTTTTTATCGCAAGATGATCAACTGGTGGCGCAACTGGCGGACTATGCGGAAAAAACGTCTCAAACCGAAGCGCTTCTTGCGGCGCTTTCGGACAATTCCTCCGCAGCTGGAATGAATGCCGCTCTCAGCGGATTTGCGTCTCAATACGGCTTGTCGGTCCAGATAGACAAAACCGCGCCACCCGCTGTTCAGGCGCAAACACTTTTTTCGACCATGAACCCTCAGCTCGCCACTTACAATCCGCTTTCCAGCAACACTGGTGAACGATTGGGGCAAACTGCCAGCTTGGCTACCGCAGCCGCAACCTTATTTTTTGGCAGCCCTATTGGCTTGGCCGCAGGCGGCACGGCCATGTTGTTGGATCTGCGTTATATCGCTTTTCCTAACACCGTATTTCGCTCGTCCTTTGCCCAGCCGTTACCAGCCGTAAGATCCGCGCTCGCAAACGATGGTGGTCTGAACTTGTGTGGCCAGCGTGGTGCGCTTCCACCGCATACTCGCGCTGCTTATGTCTGGGCCGTCCGCATTCCAAATGCACCTACACCTGCTATCAAAATCAAGGACAGCAGCTACATTCCAGAGACATTGAAGACAACCATCCCGGTGGAGACGCCAGACCCTGAATGGAAATTCCTGCAACGCGCCCGCAATTGGAGTTTGGTAAATGCCCAAGGTATCCACATGCCCGTTCCAGTGATTAAGATAGCCAATCAAAAATCGCTTGAAATTGGTCTCGATAAGAGCGCTATTGCGCCAGGTGATTACTCGCTCACCGGGTTGTGGGACTGGACCCCATTCACTGCCGCCGGGTTGGTGCATGTACGCCCGCTCAGCGATTTTAAGGACGCCAAAGTGCTTCCCGATTCACAAAACTCATTGCTTGCGCATTCCGGCAAAGTTGCAATTACCCTGAACGGCAGCGACTTTGAATTCGCAACCAAAGTGGAACTCAAAAAACTGGGCGACGAATTTGCTCTTGCAGAACCCGTACGCTTTCTTTTGCCCGAGGGCGCACATAAGGGACCTCAAAACAACATGGATGTGCAAATTGATACCCATGAATTAGATCCTGGCTCTTATCAATTGCTGATCTCACAAGATGACGCGAAATCGCGGCCAGTGGAACTTTCCGTTCTGCCCAATCCTCCTCGTATCGAAAATCTGCCGGTATTGATTAACCAGGGAACACCTACACAGCACTTCGTTTTGAAAGGTGAGCGTCTGCAACTGCTTGCCAAAATGGTGTCGCCCATCGCTGATTTCCAGTTAGCCGATGCGCTTGATTCTGGAACCGAACGAAACCTCACAGTGAAATTAAAAGCTGCGGCAAAGAATGGCGAGTCCGGGCCCATAACGGCGTACCTGGCCGACCGAGCAGAACCGTTGAACCTGCCCGACGCGCTGCAAATTACCGGTCCGTCACCAGTCATCGCCAGCAGCAAACTCTCACTTCCTAACGGTCTTCAAATAGCCCAGCTTCCGGACGAGTTCCCGGCCGGCTACACCCTAAGCGCCTTGTTGGACGTGAAGAATATTCACCCGAAAAGCACGTTGCATTTGTTTTGTGTGGAAGACGTCGGCGCGCATCCATCTCTCAAGATTGGAGAACAAACGGGGAAGTCTAGTCTGGAGCAGTTGTCGTCTGATCAACTTTTCGTTTCGTACGATACAAGCGAGTTTCCAGCTGGCTGTACCTTGGACGCCCAAGTGGACAACGGTAAGGATGGCCAATCTCAGCCAGTGGTGCTGGCACACATCCGGCGTTTTCCTCAAATCTTCACGTTCATGCTGACAAGCGTGCCTTCGCCCGTCACGCCTTCTCCTGGCACATCTTCGCTGCCCCCCGAAACGCAGGCTTACGAACTGATGGGAACGAATCTTGAAATCATCGAGAAGGTAGGCTGGGACACCAATACTGCCGTGCCTGTTCCCTCGCTGCCAACGCCCATTCCGGGGCAAGGGCAGCAGCAATCGCTTCTGTTAAATTTGCCCGATCCGCCCTCGCCGAAGGCTACACTTTATTTGTGGCTTCGGGGTGATACGAATGCGCGGCCAACAACAATCTCAGTCACTCCGGTGCCTAAACAGAAGGATTCTGTTCGCTAGGCTTGCGCTTTCTGGTAAGGCCCGTGTTGTTCTATAGTTGAGATCACTTTGAGCAATCTGCCCAACACGCTGACACTTGTCCGGATCTTCCTGGTTCCGCTGTTCATTGCCGCGCTTGTACAGCATAATTTTCAAATTACCTGGGATGGACGTGTCATCGTCGCGAATGACTTTTTGGCGTTGACGATTTTCTTGGCCGCTGCATTGACCGATCTATTGGATGGTTACCTTGCCAGGCGTTGGAAACAGGTAACAACGGTTGGAACACTGCTTGACCCAATTGCCGACAAATTACTGATTTCTGCCGCTTTGGTCTCGCTTGTAGAAATGCGACTGCTTCCCGGATGGATGGTCATCATCATCATCAGCCGTGAATTCGCAGTGTCCGGTCTACGAAGCATCGCGGCAGCTGAGGGATACACCATCAAAGCCGGCGACGTGGGCAAATGGAAAATGGTGTTTCAGGTGATTGGCGTGGCCCTCGTTATGATGTCGATACGCTGGTCTGGCCTGCGGCCCTTCGCGATGATTGCCATGTGGGCTGTCGTAATATTCGGCGCATGGTCCGCGGTCGATTATCTGCGAAGATTTTGGCGAAAATTGGACGACAGCATCAAGCTTCGCCGGCGCAACGAATTGCTGCAAATGGAGCGCGAACAGCGCCGAGTAGAACGGGCCGAGCGTGTGGTGAAAAGGAAGGAACGAAGAGCAGCGCGCAGAGCGGTAACGGATACCGAAACGGTTAGACGGCCAAACTAGCCGCCAATGTGGTTGGAACGCGTAATATTAGATCTTTCAGCGGGCGAAATCGCATAACCCGTGCGGGAGAATACCACCGTTCGGGTAGTCCCACGAGGTCCCACCGGTCCAATTAATTTGCCATTAAAGGTTATGCTCACTCCACCCGCATTTCCGGTGCGCAGCATAGCGGTATCCTGGCCGTCTAGTACCTTCGTCTCAAGCGGCTCCAGTATCCCTGTGTAAGCTGTCTTGCCGTCAGCACTCACGCTTAGCCAAGTGCGCTCAGTCGCTTCTAATTCCAAGTGGATCTTATCCGGGATAGAAACGCTGGCGGCTGGCGGACTTGGCCTAAAATCGCCAGGCGTTTGGGTCGGCACTGGTGCAGGACCCGCATTTGCCACTACCGTCGCTGGCGGCGCGTTGTTTCCGTCAACCGGTGAGTTGGCCGGGGCCTTGATTACAACCGATGCCGGCGTTTTCTCGATTACTTTCGCAACCGTTGGCGCTTCGGACGTTCGGCCAAAGTCCAATTGTGCGCGCACCTTAGAAGCGAATGCGGAGAGAGTCGCGGGCTGGAAGGCGGATGGCCCGTAGTAGCGATAATATCCGTATCCACCCGATCCAAGCGCGATAAATCCGAGAAAGATTGCCGTGGGAGTGAGCCAACTCCAGTCGCGCTTGATGCGTGGCTTCAATGGAGCTACTCGAACAATGTTGTGGTCGCCCTGCCCGGGTAAATCCGGCGGTCGCATGCGACTGGTAAGTTCTTCGACGCCAACCGCCAGCACCTTGTAATCGACGTCTACTTCCTCTGCATACTGGCGGACAAAACTTCTATAGAAGAAAGGCGAACTAATATCTCCCACCGCATCGCGTTCAATTGCGGCTAAGTTCTTCAAATTAATTCGAGTTCGCGATTGAATATCTTCCAGCGAATATTGTTTATTCTCGCGCGCTGCTCGTAATCTGAATCCGACAGATTCCATTCGCTTCAGGCCAGTGAAGGCCTTCCTTCTTTTGTAAAACCTATACTACTATAGTACTTCGACGCAAGTGCCTCAGAACATTAGGGCGAAGGGAATAGTCATCTCGGCCACACGTAGCAGTACTAGTTCCCGGAACAGGGGCACTCTCAGCTTTTTTCTCCAGTCTCGGATAATAGTCCGAATTACCGTGATATGTTTCATGTATTTTTCAAGAAATGCTGAAATATTTAACGTAAACGCCAGCCCTGCAACGCCCTCTTTTTCTTTCCAGGGTTCGATAGCCTTCGCCGACACAAAACGCGCCGTCAGCTTTGGCGAGCGGCCGTCGGGTTCCGTTGCTAATAAGAAACTTCGCGAATGGATACTCTCCGAAGTGCGGCCATTGGGTGGCGAGGTCACTGAAGACTCATTTCAAGGGCAAACTCCCGGGGGTCCTGTCCCGATGGTCAATGTTATTGTTCGTTTCTCCGGTACGAGTGGTCGTGCCATTGCAGTTACCGGCCACTACGATACGAAGAAAATTGCAATGGTTCACTTTGTTGGCGCAAACGATGGTGGCTCGTCAACTGGCTTTCTGATCGAGCTCGCCCACGTCGTGGCAAAGACTCCGCATCGCGACGACATTTATATTGTGTTCTTCGATGGAGAAGAAGCAGTGGCGGAATGGACCGACCGTGACAGTACCTACGGAAGTAGACATCTGGCAGCAAAGTGGGCAAGCGATGGAACACTGAGTCATCTAAAGGCGCTAATTAATGTCGACATGATTGGCGACAAAGATTTGGATGTAATGAACGACGGTAATTCAAACGGCGCTTTAGTACAGCAGATGCTGACCATTGCAGACAAGCTGGGTTACGGCAAATTCTTTCACAAAGAAAAACAAGCTATTGAGGACGACCATATCCCGTTTGCTGAGTCTGGCGTGAACGTGTTGGATATCATCGACTTCACTTACGGCCCCGACAACGCGTATTGGCATAACGCGCAAGACACAATGGACAAACTTGGTGAACATAGCTTCCAAGTGGTAGGAGACGTTGTTGTGGGCTTGCTAAATTCGCTACAACGTTAGCGTTGCTGCGCTTTTAACATCTGATCCAAGATCTGCTTCAGATAGTTGAAAGCGATAGGTCCGTTATAATGCTGCCCGTTGATAAAAATGGTCGGCGTACCTTGGACTCCCGCCTTATCGCCGTCATCCACATCCTTGGCGATGGCATCTTTTGTCTCCGCGGAATCCATGTCCTTTTCAAACCGCGCGACGTCCAGACCTAAGTTGCCCGCTATCTTGACTAACTCAGGACGGGTCAGATCGTCATGGTGCTCAAACATCGCATCGTGCATCTGCCAAAACTTGCCCTGCTTATTGGCGGCGAGTGCGGAAGTTGCAGCTATGAAAGCCTGCGAATGTGTCTCCAGTGGATATTCTTTAAAAATCAACTTCGCCTGAGTTGGATAGGCCTTCAGCAAGGCCTTGATCTCGGGCGTGGCAACCAAACAATAGGGACATTGAAAATCGGAAAACTCAATGATCGTAATCTTGGCGCTTTCAGGCCCTCGTACCGGCGACCCCTTTACCGAGATGTTCACAGCATCATCCAGCAACTTCGGCGACGATGCGTCGTATGCGTCCTGCTCGGTCTTGCCGTCTTTAATGGCCTCGATAATAACCTTCGCGGACTTCTGGCTGTAAGTGCAAGGCGGATCTTTCATGCGGCATTCCGCAACGTGCATGCCGCAACCGCAGTAACAGAATTGCGACCGCAGCACCTTCATTACGCTCGTTTTCTGAGCCGCAGTCAGTCCGGACAGATCCACGTTTGGTAGCTCGGTTGCATTTTGCCAGTCCTGGGCGGGCGCCGCAAAAACCCCGAAACGCAAAAGAACTAAAATCATTGCCAAACGCGTCATACCCCTTATTGTAGAGTTCTTGATTAAGAATGCAGATTTCATTTATTGGATTAGGGCGGATGGGCTCGGCGATTGCTTCGAACCTTATCAAAACGGGCCATCCGGTTACCGTTTTTAATCGTACTGCTGAGAAAGCGCGACCGCTGGTCGCGTTAGGCGCTCGACAAGCTGATTCCATCACGGACGCCGTGTCTGGTTGCGACGTAGTCTTCACCATGCTGGCCGACGACGCTGCCACGACGGACGTAGCTATCTCGGAACACGGGATTGCTGCTGCCCTGCCCTCCGATGCTATTCACATTTCTCTTAGCACGATTAGCGTGACTATGGCGCGCAAGCTGGCTGCTGAGCATTCTTCCCGCGGCCAACGCTACATTTCCGCACCTGTTTTCGGCCGCCCGGATGCAGCAGAGGCCAAACGTCTCATTGTTGTTGCGGCCGGAGATCCAGCGGCCATTCAGGTGGTCCAGCAGTTATTTGACGCCATCGGCCGCCACACCTACGTGGTCAGCCAAGAGCCTTGGCATGCGAACTTGATGAAGCTGAACGGTAACTTTATGATCGCGTGTGTTTGCGAGACTTTCGGCGAGGCTTTTGCTACCATGCGCAAAGCTGGATTAGACCATCAGCAATTCCATGAAATTATGTGCGACCTCTTTAACTCGCCTGTCTACAAGGGATATGGATCAGTCATCGCTGGCGATAACTTTGAACCTGCCGGTTTCGCTTTGCGATTGGGCTTGAAAGATATCCGGCTGGGACTGGAAGCCGCGGACGAGCTGAACGTGGCCATGCCTTTTGCCAGCGTTTTGCGAGATCATTTCATTGCTGCCATGGCCAACGGTCAGGCTGACATGGATTGGTCCAGTGTAAGTAGAATACCGGCGCTGATGGCCGGCTTGGGGAAAAAATGAAAATCATACTTGGTATATCCGCAGCAACTCTTTTCTTGACCGCTTGCTCAGACCCGACTCCGAAGAAGCCGGACATTCCCGGGCTCACCGCGCAGGCCGCCTCCGACGCGCTTCACTATAACGGTAAAGCGCAGGACTGGATCAATCACGCCAGACGCCAAGACCCCAGTTGTGAATTCAACTTGGATATTCCTGACCAGTCCAGTCATCCGACCACACTTGATTTCGAACATATCGTACAATGCGGCGGAAAGAAGGCACCGCTTGAACTGAACGCTTCCGTGTCTTTTGAATACGATAAGAACGCTCAACACTGGGTAATCACACGCTTCTCCGATTGATGCTGAAAAAACTTGCCCCGTTTGCCGCCAGTGCGTTCATCGCCGTCGCTATGGCGCAATCGCCGGAGATTTATAAAGACACAAACAAAACACCGGAGGAGCGCGCCGCAGATCTAGTTTCGCGCATGACTCTGGCGGAGAAAGTTTTGCAAATGCAAAACGCCGCGCCGGCCATTCCACGTTTGGACGTACCCGCTTATGAATGGTGGAACGAAGCGCTCCACGGCGTAGCGCGTTCTGGAAACGCTACAGTTTTTCCGCAAGCCATCGGAATGGCCGCCACCTGGGATTCGGATCTGATGCGCCGCATTGGCGAAACCATTTCCACTGAAGCCCGGGCCAAATACAACGATGCGCTGAAGCATGACAATCATCGCCGCTACTTCGGTCTTACGTTCTGGTCCCCGAATATTAATATTTTTCGGGATCCGCGCTGGGGCCGCGGCCAGGAAACGTATGGAGAGGATCCCTTCCTGACATCGCAGATGGCGCTTGGCTTCATTAAAGGGATGCAGGGCCGCGACCCGAAATATTTCAAGACGATTGCCACTTCAAAACATTTCGCTGTCCACAGCGGTCCTGAAGTCTCGCGGCACGGGTTCGACGCGCAAGTCAGCCAGGAAGATTTGGACAACACCTATCTTTATGCGTTTCGCAAAACACTCTCTCAAGGCAACGCTTATTCCGTCATGTGCGCCTACAACAGCTTGTTTGGATCTCCTGCATGCGCGAGTGATTTGTTATTAAAAGACGAACTGCGCAACAAATGGAGTTTTAAGGGATATGTTGTCAGCGACTGCGGCGCGGTTAGCGACATCTTCTATGGGCACCATTCCGCCGGATCGATGGCCGAAGCAGCCGCCAAAGCCGTCAATGCGGGCACGGACCTGACCTGCGGTAACGAATATTCCCACCTTCCCGAAGCGGTTCAGAAGGGCTTCATCACTGAAGCGACAATCGATCAATCGTTGAAGCGATTGTTTATGACGCGTATTCGCCTCGGCATGTTCGATCCGCCCAATTTGGTTCCGTTCTCAAGAATCGGAATGGACCAGGTTTCCTCGGTTGAGCATCGCAATTTGGCCTTGGAAGCGACACGAAAAAGCATGGTGCTGTTGAAAAACGAAAATCATGCGCTGCCGCTTACGCCGCTTCCCAAAACAATTGCAGTCATCGGTCCGGCTGCGGATGATCCAGACGTGATGCTCGGCAATTATTACGGAACTCCCAGCCGCATCGTTACGCCGCTCGCCGGATTGCGTGAACTGGCGGGCAATCGATCCAGAATTACATACGCTTTGGGTAGTTTATACGCCGATGCTTCGTTTGCGCTCATCCCCGCCTCCAATTTGCGGGCGCCGGGTGGACAGGCGGGAGTGCTTGCGGATTATTTTAAAACCGATAAGTTAGAGAATTCTCCAGTTTTTACTCGCGTCGAACGGCAAGGCTACTTTGTCTACGACATGTTGCGGCAGCCAATGGCAAAAGCGCTTTCGCAGCCCACATTCTCAGTTCGTTGGACGACTACATTGCACGTCAATCAAAGCGGAGATTACGAATTAGGACTGGGCCGTCAAGAATGCGACGAATGTGCTGGAAGCAATGTTTTTCGGCTGTATTTGGACGGAAAGCAATTGCTGAACGAAACGAAAAAGGCTGCCGGTGGAAGTTCGGTTTTTCATGCGAAGGCGCACCTGGAAGCGGGGAAAAGCTATGAACTTAAGGCCGAATATTTACAGACGGAAGCTGGCGCTGGCGTTGAATTGGTTTGGGCTCCGCCTGCGGATGTTTCACTGTCTGATGCAATTGATACTGCAAAACAATCGGATATTGCAATTTTGTGCGTGGGTTTGAATTCGCGTCTGGAAGGCGAGGAATCGCCGATTCAAATTCCCGGATTTGCGCATGGCGACCGCACGGACATCAACCTTCCCGGTCCGCAGGAAAAATTGGTCAAGGCGATCTTGGACTTGGGCAAACCGGTTGTGGTGGTTTTGTTGAACGGCAGCGCTTTGGCGGTGAATGATGCTAACGCTCGTGCAAACGCAATCCTCGAAGCTTGGTACGGCGGGCAGGAAGGCGGGCTGGCGATTGCTGAAACTTTGCTTGGAATAAATAATCCCGGTGGAAAGTTGCCGGTTACGTTTTATCAATCGGTGGATCAGCTGCCGGATTTCAGCGATTACTCTATGAAAGGCCGGACGTATCGATACTTCAGTGGCAAACCGTTGTATCCGTTTGGATTTGGACTAAGTTACTCGGAGTTTAAGTATTCGGATCTAAAAGTTGAAAGTGGTTCAAATGTGGTGGCGGTGGCAGTGACGGTTGAAAACGTTTCCAAAATCGCGGGCGATGAAGTGGCGCAAGTTTTCGCGGATAAGGAACTAAAGGCATTCGCTCGCGTGCGGTTGAATGCGGGGAAAAACGGACGCTGCATTTTTCTATCGAGAAATCAGAAGTTCACGGCAACGAAATTAGTGTGGGCGGGTTGCATGCGACAAGACCCTGACTTTTTTGGCGATGCCGAACTAGATTTGATTTTTATGGCGCGGCGTTTGCGCGATGCGCTAAAACTGGAAGGGCTTTTGACGCATGCCGGTGTCGATTACCTGGTGGAAACCGGGAACTATACAGGCGGGCTTCTATTCAAGCGCGATTTGACGGGCGCGTTTTTCTACGTTGCGCCGAATGACACGGACAAGGCGCGCGGTATTCTGCTGCAGAACCGATTCAAACCGTACGCGGGCGAATAATCAAATGGCGTCGGAGACAGACGGCAGCGGAAAATCTGTGGCAACCAGTGCAGGGGCGACCATGAGGCCGCCTTCCAAGCCTCGAACGCGCACCGCCTGACCTAACATTTTTGTATTTTTCAAAAGGCGGACGGGACTTTCCAAGAAACGGAAGTTCATTACCGGAGTAGTGATTTTTCCGTTTTCAATCAAGAAAAGGCCGTCGCGGGTTAAGCCGGTATGTTGCAGCGTCTGCTGATTGACAAAGCGGATATACCAGAAATGGGTGACAAGCAGGCCGCGTTCGACCGAGGAAATCAGTTTTTCGAGCGAGTTATCAGCGCCTTCTAAAATGAGGCTGCCACCACTGAATCCGCCGCCAAAGCCAAACCCTCCGCCACCGCCGCCTCCGGGAGGAGTTGCTGGTTTGCCAGTCTTTTCCGCCCAATAGCGATCGTACGCGAGATTTGCGATTACGCCTTTGTCAATCCAACTGATCTTACGGTTGGGATAGTAATCGCCAGTCCACGGCAGCGCGGGTTGGCGCGGGTCGAACGGATCGGAACGAAGTGTAATAAATTCCGGGAAGACTTTTTCACCGAGTAAAGTTCCTCCGCCGCGCTGGCTTATGAAAGTGCGCCCTTCTTCGGTGCTGCGCGCGGAAAACGCGGGCGTCATCAAACGCACCAAGTCGCCGGTGGCGGTTGGTTCGAGAACAACGGTGTAATTTCCCGGTTCGAGTTTCTGCGGATCTTTCCAGCGGCGACATTTTTCGATGGCGGTTGCCGCCAGTTTTGCACTGTCAATCTCAGACAGCTTCGTGGACGGTTGTCCGGCCCAACCGGAACTGGAACCGTCGGACATGCGGAGGGTTGTTGTGAGTTGTGAATCGGAAGATTCGTGAAAACCGAACAACCCTGCTTTGTTGGCAATGGCGCGGCATTGATGCGAACGCTCGATTAGGCCGGCGGCGACTAATTTGGCTTGAATTGCGGCATCGACAATCGTTTTGACGTGCGGAATCATTTCGGGTGAACGCGCGGAGGCGGTCGCCGGATCGAAATCGTTCACCGCCGGGAAGGTTTGCGGGCCAAGCGGCGCGAGGCGTTCGGGATTCGGCGGCGCGATGGCAGCTAACTCTTCCGCCTTTTTCATGGCTTTTTCAAGCGTGGCGTCGTCGGTTTCACCAAAGGCATAGGAACCAGTTTTTGAATCGCGCGAGACGGTGATGTTGATATTCAGTCGGCGACTAAAGGAAGCAGTGGTGATGCCGTTGTTGGCAAAACGTGTGTACGCCTGCTCGGTTTCGTTGATGCTAACGCTGCACTCATCGTACGTGGAGAGCTTGATGATTTTTTCAGATAATTGTTGAGCTTCGTTTTGAGTCAGCATGGTTAGTCGGTAAGGATGACGTTGATTTGACGAAAACGGGTGGGAGCGCAGCCGTGGCTGATGGAATTGATTTGGGTGGGCTCACCTTTAGCGTCGCCGGTGGTTCCGAATTGGCGCCAGTAAGCAGGGCCGGCGGTGCCGTCGCAAGCCTGCCAAAAATCGGGCGTGCGCGCTTGATAGGCAACGCGCGACAACATGCCGCCCTTTTTACCGCCTTTGATTTCCCAGAATGCGTCGCCGCCGAATTGGAAGTTGTAGCGTTGCTGATCGATGGAATAGCTGCCTCGGCCGTCGATTAAAACGCCGTCGTCGATTCCGGAAATTAAGTTTTCCATGGTCGTTTCAGGCGCGCCGGCTTTTAGATAGACATTTGGCATGCGCTGGAAAGGAACAGTTGCCCAGGAATCAGCTTGGCAGCAACCATGAGATTCTTTATCCCCAACCAAGTGGGCTTGTTCGCGGGTGGTTTGATAGTTCTTGAAAATTCCCTTGTCAATGATGGTGAAGGCAGAAGTTTTTACTCCGTCGTCGTCGTAACCACAAGTGGCGAGCGCCCGGGGTGAGGTGCGGTCGCCAATAAAGGTGCAATGTTCGCTCGCAATGCGTTTGCCAATTCTGTCCATGGTGACGTAACTGGTGCCGGCGTAATTGGCTTCGTAGCCCAACGCGCGATCGAGTTCGGTGGGATGCGCAACGCTTTCGTGGATGGTGAGCATCAGGTGGTTCGGCATCAGCAGCAGGTCTTTTTTGCCGGGCGAGACGGCGGGCGCAGAGAGGTGTTCGACGACTTCGTCACGAATGCGCTGGGCGTTTTCTTCGAGATTCATCTCGGGCACGTATTCCCAACCGGCGGAAGCTTGAGTGGGAACGTAGTTGCGAGTGCGGGAGATGTTGTTCTTGCGGTCAACCGCAGTTGCGTCCAAATTGCCGTAGATTTGCAGAATGTACTGCTGGATGGATGAGCCTTCGCTAGAGGCAAAATACTTATCTTCGCTGCGCAGGCTGAGGTTGGCAGAACCCGAGAAAACTTTGGAGTTCTTTTTGACTTCTTCGGCAGAGCGGCGGAGCAGTTCCAACTTCTCAGCTACCGGAACGTCGAAGGGATCTTTATCGAATGGCGTTACCCAGCGATCCCGGTAGGCTTTCACAGCCGCGAGTTGAATGGGTTTGGGCTGAATAGCGGCATTGGCTTTGGCAACAATGACGGCTTCTTTGGTGATGGCGGCGATTTCTTCGGGTGTGACAACTGGGGAAGAGGCAAATCCCCAAGCGCCGTTGACAATGACGCGAACGCCGAAGCCGAAGCTTGTGTCTTCCATGACGCTGGGGACGGCGAGCGTTTTGCCGGTGCCGCGTTCGGGAGAGAGGCGCAAGTTTAGACGCTGGTCGCGCAGGCGAACAATGCGGATGTCGCAATACGTAGCCTTGTACTTTTTGGCTTCGTGCAAGGCGTTTGCACCTAGCTTTTCCAAAGCGGGCGAAGGCGTATTCGATTCTTTCGGCGCGCCGAATAAAGTTGTCGCAAAGGCGGCTGAACTAACTAAGAAATTCCGGCGAGTCAGCATGACAGATCAGTGTAGCGCGGTGCCTTTGGAAACCGCTCCTTTGCAGTCGCGGCTCGGAAAGCGGTGTGTGGATTAGCAGCATTCCGCGGGCTGCTAGAAGCTGAAGCGGACGCCCAATTGTGCGGCAAAGGGGATTCCGACCGTTGTGCCGGGCCCGAAAAAGTCGCCGAGCGCGCCAGCGGGTACGCGCAGTTGATTGAGGCTGGTGATGGGCTGGGTTTGTGTGCAGGTGCTGTTGAGGCAAAATGCGGTGGCGTTCGACAGATCATTAACCGGGGTGGGAAGCGCGGCGAGATTGGTTACGTAGTTAGCGCCGGGATTGTTGCGGTTGAACAGATTAAAAAATTCAACGAAGGGAACGAGGTTGTAGCGATCTTTGAATTGAATGGGGCGGGAAGCGCGGAGATCGACCTGTATATAAGGAGTGCCGCGAAGTTGGTCAAGGCCGGTTTGGACGCCGTTGATCACCGCGCGATCGTCGATGGCATCGCCGAAGCCGTTGACATCAACGGGGGTTGTGAGCGTGAATGGACGAGCGCTTTCGGCTTGCATGAGAGTAGTGAGATCGATGCCTCCCCAGGCGTGATATGTTCCGGCGAGAACAAAACGATGGGTCACGTCTTCACCCGACGGCCCGTAGTCGCCTTTTGCGAAGGCGTTCAACGGATTGCAAACGCCATTGACATAATCGAACAGTTCACCGAGCACGCAGCCCCAGGTTTGAGCGCGCGAGAGCGTGTAATTTGCGATCACGTTGAAATGCTGAGCAACATTTCCCTGGAGGTGGATGGAAAGGCCGTTGTAATCGGAACGATTGTCGGTTCGATAGACGGCGATATTCGGGACGTACTGCTGCTGGGTGGCAACGTCGCTGCTGTAAAGAGGCGAGAACAAAGTGTAGCCGGCGGTGTATTGATAGCGGCGGAAGGCATGAACGCCTTCTTCGTGGGTAAAATCGGCGCTCAGTTTCCAGTTGGCGTTGAAAGCATGTTCGATGCCTCCAGTGGCGTGAATGGCGTATGGAGTTTTGTAGGCAGGGTCGATCAAAGCACCGCTTCCGCCATTGGCTGCACCGGGTAAACAGCAAACACCGGTGCCATTGTCTACCGCTTGCAGGGCAGGTACCCAACCGTTTTGGGCGAGGTCGTTATAGAACATGCCGAAACCGGCGCGAATGACGGTTCTCTTATCTTGTCCAAGCGCATACGCAATGCCTAATCGCGGGCCAAATTGAAAACGATAATCATGCGGAGCGCCGGGATGTTCGAACAGCGGGATCTGGAGGGCTTCGACGGTGAGTAATGCAGGATTTTGGAGTTGCGACTCGCCAGAGGCAGTGAACAAGCCGAAAGTTGTGTCGTAGCGGAGGCCGTAATTGATGGTTAGCGATTTGGTGGCGCGCCAGGAGTCTTGCGCGAAGAAGCCGAGGCGCTGAACGTTTTGAGAGAAGGAACCGTTACCGGCGGGCGTACTGGAGCACGTGGTACCAGGAGTAACGGAAAGGGCGCCGCCGGGTGTGCAGTTCAGATCGACAGCGAATTGCTGAGGGTTGCTTAGATAATCGGTTGGGTTCTGCGCGAAGACGGTGAGATTTTCGGCATTGCCAGAGAGTGCGCCGCTCATGACTGGTTCGTGGATGAAATCGACGCCCCAATTGAAGGAGTGCGTTCCGGTGGCGTGGGTAAGGGTATAACGCGCTTGATATTTTTCCTGATTGCGAAGTACAGGGAACGCGGTGATGGGAGTGACGAACTGGTTATCTCCGAAGGTTTCAAAGCCGGAAATGGTTTGAGAGGTGGAACTGAAGGGGAAGGCCAGCGCGAAACCCAAAGTGGAATTGCGCTGCTGGGTCATGTGTAAGTAGCTGGCGTCGAGAGTAAGGCTGCCAACCCAAGTGGGCGAGAAAACGAACTGGTTGCCCAGGACGGTATTGAAGTAGTTGGAATGCCAAGTGGTGCCGGTGGATGGGAGAGTGCCTTGCTGGACGAAGGCGTTATCGGTGACGTAAGAATCGGCGGAGGTGCGAAGGAACCATTGCGAGCGCACGGATTGCGTCCAATCGAAGCGCTGGCTGGGCAGGTTGTCGCGGAAAGGAATGATGACGTTGTTGGGAACGGAAATGGAATTGATGCCGGGGATGAGGCCTTCGCTTGCCAGAGTGGCGAGCGCTTGAAACTGGGTAAGACTGGCTGGACTGTAGGCGATGCTGGCGCGTTCATGGACGCCTTCGTAAGAAGTGAAATACCAGAGCTTATCTTTGATAATTGCGCCGCCAATCTCTGCCACGTAGTTCTGGCGCGAGAAAGGCTGTTTGGGGAGTGGCGCGGGATTTTCGATGGGATAGCGAGCGTCGAGGGCGGCGGCACGTTCGTAGAAGGCACCCAATCCATGGAGTTCGTTAGTGCCGCGTTTGGTTGTGATGATGACGGAACCACCGACAGTGCGTCCGGTGGAGGCGTCTTCCTGAGACGTTTGCACCGCGAATTCCTGAATACCGTCGGGCGAGAAGCTTTGGAGAAAGCCGCCGATGTAGTCGTCGGAATTGTCGCCCCCATCGACCGAGAGGACGTCATTTAAGCCGGAGCTTCCGCCGAAGGACACGGCGGTAATGCGGGCTTTGGTGGGATCGGATGGTTCGACAGGTTCGGTGCCTGGAACAAGAAAGGAAATGTTGGCAAAACTGCGGCTGGCAAGCGGGATGGTCTGGAGATCTTGAGAGGTGACTGCGCCGCCATGCACGGCAGAAGTTGTATCGATGGGTTCGGTGGTAATGGAGGATGCGGTTCCTTGGACGGTAATGGTTTGTTTCAGCGTGGATGGTTGGAGGGTAACAGAGATTTGGCGGACGGAACTAACGACGACTTCGACACGGGCTTCGGCTGGTTGGAAGCCGGGGGCGGTGACGGAAACACTATAGTTGCCTGGTATGAGATCGGTGAAGCGGAAATCTCCAGTGTGGCCGCTGGTGGCTTGGCGGTTGTTACCCAGGGAGATTTGGGCATCGGATATGCGTGCACCTGAAGTGTCGGACACGGTTCCAAGGAGCGTTCCGTGGAAGTCCTGGGCTGTGGCTATAAAGGATAGAAATGCCAGCGCAAGGATTAGGCGGAGACTAATTTGCATTAATGCATTGATAGCACGGCGGTGTTTGGGCTGCGGGATCGTTTGGGAGGGTGGTGTCATGCCGACAAGTGACAGACAAGCTGTGTCCACGGTGAGGCAAGAGCCGCTCCTTTGCAATCGCGGCTCGGAAAAGAGCGCAAGACTTATATGTATAGTTGGCCGGCGAGGGGCATAGAGGTTATTGGAAAGGGTGCTGTCAACAGTTTTGTGTAAACTCGGTTCCATCATTCATAGAATGTTTTGCTTTTATGCCGTCGCGGCGAGCTGCATTCTCTCCGGCCAGCGGATCGCAAACTGGCGCAGCGCCTCGCGCCAGCCCTGGACGATGCGCTGGCGGGCGTCGAAGCCGTGCCAGGGTTCGTTGATTGGTGCGCCATAAATGCCACGGCCGAGCGGGCCGTGGTTGTCGCGCGGGTAGGTGACTAAATCGACAGGCACGCCCATTTGGCGGAGGGCTCGGTACATTTCTTGCGCTTGGCCGACGGGATCGGTGGTGTCGCCTTCGCCCTGGAGGAGCAGGAAGGGAGTGGTGGCGTGGGCGACGCCGGAGAGCGGGCTTTGACGCCAGGCGTCTTGCGGATGCTCCCACGGTTTGCCGTAAAACCAGCGGTCGTAATAGGAGTCGCTCTCAGTTCCGTATTCACTGTATTGATCGATGACAGGAGCGCCGCTGATAATGGCTTTGAAGCGTGAGGTTTTGCCCTCGACGAAGCCGGCCATCTCGCCACCGTAGCTATAGCCTTCAAGGGCGAGGCGAGCGGGATCGATGGGCTCGGTTTTGAGGAGGTAATCGAGAGCGGACATGATGTCGCGATAGTCACCGCCGCCAAGGTCGTTCTTATTGGCAGCGGCGAAGGCGGCTCCGTAATTAGTGCTGCCGCGCGGGTTGGTGCGGAGAACAGCCCAGCCGTGACCTATTAAGAAGTTGACGAAGGGTTGATAGGCGTCGGTGTACGCCCCGGTAGGGCCACCGTGCACTTCTAGAATGAGCGGCACCTTGTGATTGGCGGCTTCCGGTGGAAGACTGAGGAGGCCGTCGAGCGTGAAACCATCGTTTTTCCATTGAATGCGTTTGGTGGCGACGGCGCGGTTGTTGGAGGGGGTTATGGATGGCGTGTTGAGAGCTTTGGCGGGTTGAGTTAGATCCGTCGTATAGAAGAGCGTGGTTGGCTGGGTGCTGCTGCTGGCTAGAAATACATAGCCGTTATGGTTGGCATTGGTGTGAAAGGACGAAGAGACGGGCAGCGAGAAATGAAACGGCTCGCGGGCGCCGTTGTGTAGCTGGAGGCACGTGTTGTCCAGGCCAAGGCCAACCGATACGAGGATGGAGGAATCGGGCAAGGTGAATAGTTCGGTAGAAGTTATCGCACCTTTGAAGCCATCGGTGAGATTGACGATTTTGTGGGTAGTGAGGTTGAGTTCGTAGAGGTCATGAACTGCGGGCGGGGCATCTTGATGGGCTTGAGCGAGGAAAGCGATTGAGTTTCCGTCGTACGACCAAGCGGCGCTGGAGATGGTGGGGGGAAGTTCGGAGATTTTCTCTGGATGAGCGGGATCGGAGGGATTAACGAGCCAGGCAGTAGCGCCCGGCTTGAGATCATCAAGGCCGTTGGGTTGGGCACCAAGGACGAGGAGCTTGGAGGAATCGAGTTTCCAGGTGAGATGGCGGGGCTCGTCAGGAATGGAGACGGGAGTTAAGTTGGTCGTATCGGAGGGTAGCAGATAAAGGCGAGTGTGATGGCGGCTGTGGTCAACCCAGGTGGCATCGGCTTTGGCATCGGATTGCTTCTTTTCGCCCGGAGTCTTGGGATCGTTCGCGGTGAGGGCGATGGTCTTGCCATCGGGTGACGCTTCGAAGGCTTGGACATCGATTGGTTGAGGCTCGGGCTTTTCGGTCTCTGATTTGGCGGCATCTTTGGCCGTGGCAGGGGGGATGGCATCGGGCAGGGTGGAATCATCGACCGGCGGGAGGATTTTGAGGTCGTAGGGTTTGGCTTCGCCGCCGTTCATGGATAGCCGAAAGAGTTGGGTGTGTTCGCCACGGTGGGCAAGGAAGAGAATGGCGTTGCCGTCGGGGGTCCAAACGGCGGCATGCTCGCCGGACTTGTCGGCTTCGGGTGTGTAGGTAAGTTGGCGCGAGGTGTTTTGAGCAATGTTGACTAGCCATAGGTGGGACTTGGCACCGTCGGAGGTGGAGTCCGATATTGCGAGGAGGACGTTCTGGCCGTCCGGCGAGAGCTGGGGGGAACTGAGGGAGCGAAAGTGACGGAGGTCTTCGCTGGTTGGGAAGGTGGGCGCGTCGGCGGCTGGGGCTAAGGCAGTTAGAAGTAGGAGCAGCGGGAGGGTTGCGCGCATGTTCGTTAGGTTAGCGCGTTATTTTTTCAGATGCTGGCAGGCTAGTTTGGGCGTTACGGAACGAACAAGGGAAACCGGGGGCCAAGTGACAGGGCACAGGGCTCAGCAACAGGGGATTTCGGAACGAATGGAGAATGAAGGGCGAAGACGGGAGTGTTTCGGCGGAGGAAATGCGGCGGGGAGTCGTTGATGGGCACGGAGGGCGAGGGAGGCTGTGGTGTCAGGGGGCGGATACAGGGATTAGAGATTGGAATTGATGGTTGAGGGAGTGAGTTTGGAGGGAGAACGGGGTTTTTGTTGGGGTGTGGACGAGGGTGTCCCATGAGTGGTCGGAGTTTCTTTAAAAAAAGTCAGTTAAAGTTCGTCTTCGGTGGGCGGTTTGAAGCCGAGGCTGATGGCTTGTTTCTTCATGTCGTCTAGATGCTCTTGCCAGGTTGGTTCTTTTTGGTTGTTCTTCTTTTTGAAAGCTTTCAGGCGTTCTTCGAGAAGGGCTAGTTTGGCGGCTCGGTCGAGTTCGGCTTGAGGGGCTTTGCGGTGGTCTTCGACGGCTTTTTTGGCTTGATTGAATAAGTTGGCTTTGGCGGTTTGATAGCGCTGGAAGCGGCCGAAGGTGCGTTGTTGCTGCTCGGTCCATTGGCTGGCGTTGGGGTTGGCGTCGTAGAGATCGGCTTCGACTTCGGTGAGGGCGTTGGTGGCGCGTTGGTAGAGCCAGTCGGCTTTGATGAGTTTTTCGATGAGGTTCTTTTCGCCTTCGTCTTTGGGTTTGTAGGTGGTGAACCAAGTGGATTGGAGAGCTTTGTAGTCTTCTACAGACTCGTGTTCGAGGATGAGGGTGTCGGCGCAGCAGCCGTGTTTTGTGGCATTCCTTGCGGAGCGGTCACGACCTTCGAGCGTGGCGGGCGCGAGGGGTTCGGTTGGTTGTAGGGTTGGCGGCGTGAGTTCTGCCATGGCTCCTGGCATGAGTTCGCCGATCATGGAGATGGCGTCGCGGATGGCGTCCGGTAGCAGGGACGCGGATTGCGCGGTTTGGTTGCGCGAGTCTAAGTAGGCTTGTTTCCTCGCTAAGCGCTCGGCTTCGCGGCGTTCGGATCTTTTGGACATAAAAGTAGATCTCCTGAAAAGTGATTTTGAAAATGCAAAAGCTCGCAGGAAGCGCGTTGGAACGTGCATCGGCTGCGAGCCTGATTAAGTGATATCACGCCGAGGGCGAAATCCGAACTATGGGGATGTTAGTTTTGACGCATTCACGGGCTGTAGGTGATTGCAGGGGTTGGAGTTAAAAAATATTTTTGGTTTTTTTCAACTTTTGTGACTGGTTTTCAGCGGCCTTTTGAGAGTTTAGAAGGTAGCGATTATGGTTCCGTTCACCGTGCTAGTCCTGTTGTTCGTGCTTTTGGGCGGGCTTGGCAGGTTTGGGTTTGTCAGTTTTGGATGGTGGACTTCGCTGCGATTCGCGTTGGCGGGGATGTTTCTGTTAACGTCGTCGGCGCATTGGGGAAGGCGGAGGCAAGATTTGGTGCGGATGGTTCCACCGTTTTTTGCGCATCCTGGACTTATCGTCAGCGTGAGCGGAGTCCTTGAGATTCTTGGGGCGGCGGGGCTTATGGTGCCCAGCACAGCGCGTTATGCGGCGGCGGGATTGTGTTTGATGCTTTTGGCTATGTTTCCGGCAAATGTTTATGCGGCGCGGAGGCATTTGAGCATTGGAGGCAAACGGGTTATGCAATTGGTTCCGAGGACGATACTTCAGATTGTTTTCGTGGCGGCGACGGCGGTGGTTTTTTTGTTTCGGGAGTGAGAGCGGATGTTCAGACGTTACACTCACCAAAACTATACCGTTTAGTATAGAGTCGATAGGAACGCAGCAACACAATGAATGCGATGAGCACTGTCAATTCGATCGACGGCACCCAAATCGCCTTGTGGCGCGAAGGCTCCGGTGCGCCGCTGCTGCTGGTGCATGGCGGCCTTTGCGATCATCTGGCGTGGTATTTCGCCACTCCTCTGCTGGCTCGGCGATTCACAGTGTGGAGTTTCGACCGGCGCGGCCATGGTCGCAGTGGAGACACGCCTCCGTATGCAGTTGAGCGCGAGCTAGAGGACATTGCGACCGTCTTTGCTGAAGTCGGGGAGCCAGCTCATTTGCTGGGCCACTCGGCTGGGGCGATCCTCGCGCTTGCGGCAGCTTTGCGGACAGATCAGTTGCGCAGCCTGATGCTCTATGAACCGGCATTTATCGTGGACAACGCGCGCCCGCGGCCGTCTCCAGAGGTTCTGGCGGAAATGACACGGCTTCTGGCCGCAGGGGACCCCGATCGGGCGCTTAGGATCGCCATGCGCGAAGCAGTTTCGCTGTCTGATGCCGAGATTGACCGCATGCAGGCCGAGCCCGGTTGGGAGCACTTACGCGATGCGGCGCGATCCATACCCAACGATTGGAAGATCTGGGATGAGCCACTCGAGCCGGAGCGATTGGTGAATGTGAAGATCCCGGTTCTGCTGATGCGGGGGACGGAAAGCCCTGCTTGGCTTCGTGTGGGCGCCCAGGCAGTAACAAATGCACTTCCCAGGGCCAGACTGATTGAGTTGAATGGGCAGGGACATTCGGCCCTGATCACTGCTCCGAAATACTTTGCCGAACAGGTGGTGGAGTTTGCCGACCGGACGGAGAACGCACTGAGATTAGACAAAGCTGGGTTCTAGGCGGCTGAACATATCGCGCTGGGTACGGCCAGCGGGGCTTCGAAGTTGAAAGAAGCATTTGCGAAGGGAGCGGGTGGGTTGTGATCCAGTTGGACAAGTGAATGGAAACCCTATTACGAGCGCGCTGGTACGCTCTAGGCCGCAAGAAGTTTAAATTGTGGCGAGGTTGCGTCGAAATGGTTCTTGAGGAAAGGAGAACTCAAGATGAAAGTGAAAACTACACTGAAGGCCGGCAAAATTGTTCCAGACTCCAGCATTTGGAACTAGTAGGGATTTAAGGCGTTTGAGCGAGGGACGATACGCAGACTGATCGAACTTCGCTAGGAGACAGTGGTAAGGGGTGGCCCGGCTCGGGATCGCCCCGTGTTTCCCATCGTGAATGCGTCTGACATGAAGAGCGTCGCGCATCGCGAATGGATTTTGGACTGTGGTAGTTGTTGAACGTTTCACAGCTCGATCTCACGGAGCAATAGTATGTGTCTGCTGCGCGAGGTTGGGTATTCGTCCCGTCTTCGGTGACGAAAAGGTAGGCCTTGCGTCATGCTGTCTGCGGCGATTTTTTTCAGCCGCTTTGGCATCGATCGCTCAGCCGGTAAGCCCATTACCGCCAACTTGCTGGGCTTCTCTCCCGGGTGCGGATTCCCGATTGCGGAGCGCGGCGGGATCGATATCTGATTCGACGAGAGCTTGCTGATGATTTAGGTGCGCCAACCGTGCGGCAAGATGGATGTTGGCCGCTATTTTTTCGTCATGGCACCGAGATTTCTGATTCATTCGGATGGCTTGTTCGAGGCGATTGTTCGACTGTTTTGGCCACATGACACGACACACACTACATGGGCCCCTATTACATGCTCGCCGGTACGCTCTAGGCCGCAAGAACTTTAAATTGCGACTGGCTGCTGTCGAAATGGTTCTTGAGGAAAGGAGAACTCAAAATGAAAGTGAAAACTACATTGAAGGCCGGCGTTAAACCGATGTCCAGCATTTGGAACTAGTTGTTTTGGCATCAGGCGAGGGACGGCGCGCAGATCGGTCGAACTTCGTTTAGGAGAGAGAGGCAAGGGGTGGCCCGGCTTGGGATCGCCCCGCGTTTCCCATCGAGTTGGAATCATTCATGCTTCCAGCTTGATCATGACGGTACCAAAGTAGCGCCCTTCGGCCACCTGTTGTATGGCCAGCGGCGCTTGTTCGATACCGTTTATGATGCAGTGCGGAAACGATAGCTCACTCGAGCGCAACCATAGGGCAAATTGGCGCTCCCATTCGATGCGGACGTCGGGATCGTCATCCGCACTGTATCCGCGGAGGGTAATTTTCTTTAGCAAAAGCTGAAAGGAATCGAGCGTGACTGGGGCTGTTCGCCCAGTTCCCGATGGGGCCAACTGGCCGGATAACGCTCCGACTAGGACGAAGCGCGCACCCTCTCGAGCCGCGCCAGTGGCGGCCTGCAACTGATCGCCACCTACCGCATCCAGCAAGACATCGATTCCTTGTGGAGCAACTTTGGCCAACTGCTTCGAGATCGGTTCAGTGCCGCGCACGACGGCAGCATCATAGCCGAGATTCTTAATCAGCCGGCTGGCTTTCTCAGCGGAACTCGTGCTGCCAATCACTCGTTTCGCGCCCAGGAGTCGAGCAATCTGTCCGGCCATCGATCCGATGGCGCCTGCGGCACTCGTCACAAATACTGTGTCACCTGAGTGTATGTGAACGGCGCGAGTGAGCGCGGCGTATGCCGCCCACCCATGCGACAGGTTCGCAGTCTCCTCCGGCAAGTCGTTGTCGATTCGCCAACATCTGCTGATAGGTACAGCCGCGTATTCACGCCATCCCATCTCGTGGCGCACCAGATCACCCGGCGACAGCCCACTGTCAGAGGGAGCGGAAACCACGGCGCCAATTGTCTCTTCCGCTAACGTGTCGCCGAGCGCCAAGGCCGGAATTGGAACTCCTTCGACGGCTTCGGCGCCTTCACTGATCATCATGCGTAGGGATGCCGGAACACGGCAATACCGATTCTGCACAAGGACCTCGCCAGCTTGTGGTTGGGGGGCCGGAAGTTCCACAATTTCGAAGTCATCGGCCCTCGGCAAGCCTATGGGCCGCCGCTTCAATTTAACTTCCCGGCTAATTTCTGGATATTGTGTCATAGTTGGTTCGTATAGAATGTGAGCGTTCTACTCACATTCTGCGACTGAAGGGCCGATATGTCTACTCGCATTCCAGCCGATGACAAAACGATGCGGAAAGTCCCGCAACAAGCGCGTTCACGGGCGACGGTGGATGCGATTGTCGAGGCGGGCACTCAGGTTTTGGGCCGTCGAGGCTGGGCGAAGTTCACCACCAATGAAGTGGCGGCCGTGGCTGGCGTCAGCATCGGTTCCTTTTATCAGTATTTCCCAGACAAGCTCGCACTGGTAGACGCCATAAGAAAGCGGCATTTCGACGATGTGCTGGGCGTGCTGCGATCCGCGATTGGCGAGTCAGCCGAAGCGAGCATTGAAACGCTGGTTCAGGGGATGCTCCGGATCCATGGATCTAATCCCACTCTGCATCGGGCACTTCTGGAAGAAGCTCCTAAGATGTTGCCTGTCCGCGGCGCGAAGCAGTCGTTTGAGGCACGGTATCTGCGGGAATACAGGACGTTCGTATCCAACCAGTTAGGACGGGATAGCGGGTCGATTGCGATGGTGGCGCAAGTTGTGTCTTCAGCCATCGAAGGCGTTGTCCACCATGCGGCTACCGAGGGGCTGCTCGACTCGCCTACGCTCAGGCGCGAGTTAGCGGCTCTGGTCCGGGCGTACTTGGGCGCCAGGTAATTCGAAAGATTGCGATGTGTTTCTCAGCTGAGCCGTTTCGATTTTCAACAGGGCGACAGCGGCTGCGGTCAAGGTCAACAATATATTGAATGCGCCGAAGATTTCTTCTCTGAGGAAGGCTGAGCTATAGATGGGCAAGAGGCGGCCCTCGTGGAGAGATTGGGAAGCTATCCGGGTGGCGGTTTGGACGGCGGGAACAACCAGGAATTGCGCATTGAGGAGAATCAACGTTGCGAGTAACGCTTTCAACTGAAAGAAGCGGTTGTGGATTCCATATTTTCGATAACCGAGGACGAAGCCTGTGCTGACGACGGCCCAAAGGCCGGGAACAGTCAGTATGGATGTGCCGGCGCTGATCAGGTTTCGGCTGAAGGCGAAGTTTTCGAGACTCGCATGGGTTATCTGCGATGAGATGACGATGAAGGTCAATATGCTGCCCAGGAACATGACCAGTCCGAGGATATGGGCTAGTTTGAGGAGGTGTAGGGTTGTCATTATTTCTGTCCTACGGCGGCAGCAGAGGATGGGAGTTTATCGTACAGGCGATTGAGCAGGCTTAGCGTTTGGTTGAGTTCGTCGGCGGCGAATTCTTTTGCTAGGAGAGTTGCCCAGGCGGTTTGGCGGTTGATGGCTTCGTCGATGGTGCGTTGGCCCTTGGCGGTGAGTGCGTATAAAGGGGAACGTTCGTGACGCGGGTTTAATTGTGGTTCGAAGAAGCCTTCGGCCACCATGATGTTGAGTTGTTTTTGTGCGCCTTGGCGGGAGACGCCCATGGCTTCCGCGATTTGCGGGGCTGTGAGAGGTTGCTTTGCGGAGGCGACTGGTCCTAAGAGTTGCCAGCGGGCGCTGTTGATGCCGAGTGTGTTGACCAGTTCGTCGCCTTCGGTTAGTAGGAGGCCGTTAAGGCGGAAGATGGCCAGCATGATGTCGGTTACGGCTTGGGATTTGGGGGTTCGCTTGTCCATTGCACTTGACAACTAGTTTCCATTATTGGTAACTGGTTGTCAATGTGAAAATATGGGACAGAAAATCTTTAACAGGATATTCTGTTTTCGATAAAATCGACTTCACTCTATTGTTTTTCCGCAAGTCAGAAAAAATTCAGCGATTAGACCGGGGGGATCCGGCACCTGCGGGGACCGCTCCATCTGCAGGCACGCAGGCGACTGCGCCCGCCCCACGGCTGCCAGAAGTCGATCCAGGAAGACTAGCGGCGGTGAATCAAAGAACAAAAGACATCCTCGACGCAGGCGGGATACCGGAGTGGATGTTTGTTTGTAAGGTGTCCAATCAGCCATCCAATGGCCTGCTTCTGCTTGGACCGTCCGGCGAACGTGCGGCTGTGATGTTGCTGTTCACTAACCCGCACGCTGCGCTCGATTACATGCGTGCGACACGCATTGCAGGTGCTGTCGGTCAAATAAAGATCGAGGACTTGCCTAAAGCAGCGCAGACATGGCTTTCGTCGGGGGTTAAGACCGCGATACTGGATCGTTGCCCACGATGTCCGCAGTCCGTTTCGTTCAGCCTTGAACAGATGGCGCAATGGAAAAAGGAAGATTTCGCGAAGATTTGGGCGATGCATCGCGCCACACGCTTGGTTTTGGGTGAGACTCGGATTCGATCGGCGATGAAACATTTGTCGGCTGGTTCTTACGCGGATGCGCGCACCGATCTGGAATACGTTCGGGATCACTTCGACTGCGGTGTTCCTTATCTTCATCAAATGATCGGCTTAGTTGCCGGAATGCAGGAAGACGCAACCGCTAAGGATGCGTCTTCAGAGCGTTTAAAAGAGTTTGGGCCGCAATTCGCAGGTCCGCTGGAGTTTTCGACAGACCTGCTGGCCACCGCGATGGTGGGCTTGACGACACACTTTGGAATTGTTCCTGGAAGCGCAAGATCAGCGTAACCTTGCGCGTTCGGTTTAGGGGATAACGACGGGAAGAGTGGTCGGATCGCCGGTGTTGACGCAGGTTGGGTGGCCGAAACCATTGGCGCTGATGCCAGTACCGCCGCTTGGATTGGGAGTGATGTCGAAGATGATGTTGTCGGGGCGGGCTGGGTCGCCGGAGACTCCACCGACTGCTGGCAGTGAACTACTTTTCGCCAGATGATCGTAGCCTAAATTGTGACGTGTTTCCCAGGCTTTGAAGTGATCGGCACAGGAAGTGTCGCCGCTGAGTCCAAGGGCACCTACTAATTTGTGATGCTTGTCGTAGAGGGCCAGACCGCCACCGAAGACGTTGACGCCTCCAATTTTGTGGCCGACCATTGGGTCATGTTCCGTTCCGTAGTCAGTGGAGGGACCGGTGTAGGCGACCATGGTGTCTACCGGATTGCTGGCTTGCAAACCATATAGGCTACCGCCGGGTTGGACGGCCGAATAGAGATTTGCGGTAGAGAGCGAGAGGCCGCCGGCGGCACCGGACCCGTTGCTAGAAGACGACGAGTCCAAGCTGAACGCATTGGCAGTGTTGGCTTTCTGGGCTGAGATAGCGCGGCTGCCGGGCCACTGAGCGCCGCGGTCTACACCACTGAACGCTACGGCGCAAACGATACCGTCGCGATCGACGATGGTGGCCCACATTTGTAGATTGAATCCGACCGACGTCTCTGCTGCTGTCGCGGCTTCGAGAGCCTTTTGCAGTTCGTTATGGTTTGGTAACGCTGCGCAATTGTTGGACAGTCCGTCGCCTTCGGCAAGGGCGGCAGTTGCAGCGAGGCATAGTGTCAGACAGGTGACAAGAACCGACTTCTTCATGAGTGTTAGAACCCTCCTTCATGGGTAGCCCTAGAGCTAGGGCTTGAAAGAGCTTAACACTGTCCGAAGAAGGATGGATGAGATGACGTTAGTTGTTTTGGGAGCGGTTGGATACCGGCACGAATGCGCGAGGAGCGACGGTTTGACCGTCACCCAGGAGCCCGGCGCGGAGTGCCATTAGGCTTTGCAGACCGGTTAGGATTTGTTCGACAAAGATTTCAATACGGAAGTTTCCATCGGTGGTGGGCCGGCAGAGCATGACTTCGCCGAGAAACATAGCGTCGTTGTATTCGACACTTACCGCGGATGCCAGGCCAATGCGTTCAGGAGATTCGAGAACCAGACGTTTACCTTCCATGGCAGTAACCGTGGAAGGGATATCGATTTTAGATCCATTGGCCTCGCCGGTTTGGATCTGAATGGTAGCGGGGTGGGAATGATCGTCGAATGAACTGGTCACAAGGGACTTATCGGAGGGAAGGGGCGAAAAGTTTAGGGGAAGGGGGTTAGAAATGAGATTCAATGAAGAGCCAGAGCGATGCGCCAATAGCCACCGGGATAAGCAGTTCGAGCCACGTGCGGACGGACCTTAGCCGCAGCCAAAGGGGCTTAGACCAATGGATGGGGGGCGCCGCTTTTGCTTCCGGGGTTGGTTCGGGCTTGCGGGCGCGGATGGTTTCGATGGCGCGGAATTGGACTTCGGTGGGGCGGCCTTCGAGAGCGCGAAGCAGTTCTTCCCTGCCCCGGCGGTCGGCGATTAATATGGTGGCGGCGTTGACGCTGCTAGTGGAGGCGATGAGGCGTTTGCGGAGGGGTTCCGGGACGTCTTCGACGGAGCGGTAGACTTTGGTGTTGCCGTCGGCCGCAATAAAGATGGTTGAACTTTTGGCGGTGAGATGCGGCATAAACGCTTAGGCCCTTAGACGTTCTAAGGGTATCAAACCGACTTCATTAGCGGCGTGATCGCGGGTGACTTGAATGAAGCCGAGCGCGGCTTTGGAGAGAGACTTGTCTTTCCTATATATAAGACCGACGCGGCGGATCATGGGTTCGGGACCGAGCGGGATGCAGGTGACTTTGCCGGCGGATTCTTCTTCCTGGCAGTGGGAGTGAGCGAGGAAGGAGATGCCCAGATTGGCCATGACGAAGCGCTTGATCATTTCGGTGGAATCGAGTTCCATGGAAACGGTTAGTTCATCCAAGACCGGTTCGAGCCAGGTGTTGAGGCGGGCGCGAGTGACGCCGGTTTTGGGGAGAAGAATTTGTTCGCCGACGAGATCCGCGGGCGTGATGCGTGTAATGGAGGAGAGGCGGTGGTGAGCGGGAATGAGCAGTTTGATTTCGTCGGAATGGATGCGGACGACTTGCAGCTTTTTTTCCTGGACGGGGAGTTGGGTGATGCCGAAGTCGGCCAAGTTGTCAAGGACGGCTTGGACGACGCGGGTTCCGTAGGCGCGGTCAACCAGGAGCTGGACATTGGGGAACTGCTTTTTGAATTCGGCGAAGACGCCGGGCAGGACGTAGATGCAAGTGGCTTCGTTAGCCGCGATAACCAGTTCACCGCGGGGAACACGCTCGAGTTCGTTGATGGCGTCTTGCGCTTTTTTGCGATAGGCCAGGATTTGTTCGGCATGTTCGGCAAAAATGCGGCCGGCAACGGTGAGCGAGATTCGGGTGCCATAACGCTCGAACAGCGTGGTATTGAGTTCCAGTTCCAATTGACGCACTTGGGCGCTAATGGCAGGCTGGGTCCTATAGCAGGTTTGCGCTGCCTTGCTGAAGCTTTTAAGCCGGACGATCTCCAGAAATGTATGAAGTTGATCTAAATCCATGGCCGCACAACGAGGTGTGTCTCACTAGTCTACCTTTTTCAGGATCGTTGCGCCGGGAGGCAGGTCAAAGATCTTGGCCGGGAGCGCGGCGTTAGCCTGGACGGATTCGCAGAAGGACTGATAGATTTTGTAACCGTTGCGTTCGCGTTCGATGGAAAACGGCCACATGATGCCAAAGCCGACATTGCGCCATTTATCGTATACAGTTACTTCTTCGTTGCGTTCGTGAGTGACAGGGTCGAGCCAGGTGTAGGTCTGGCGCAGGGGCAGCATGGTGTTGTGGTCGAAGTAGACGCGGATGGTGAGGTCGCTGGCGTCGCTGACTTCGACGATTTCGACGTGGTTGCTGAGCAGGACGTCGGAGCCGATGTAATCGAAGGAGATGCCGGGTTCGTTGAGGCGGAAGCGGAGGATATAGAGGATGTCGTTGTGGGTGGCGCGGACATATTTTTGCCAGTTCTCGTCGGGGATGGGGCGTGCGCCGCGGAAGGTGATGTCGAAGGCTTGGTCGGACAAATACAAATATGAGTAATCCTGTTTTTTGCCCATGACCTCGCGTTCTTTGACGCCGAGACCTTTGGCGGGGGCACTGTCGTCATATTCGCGGTAGATGCGGGCGATATCCAGACCGTTGAGTTGATCGTGAAAGAAGCCATAGACGCGGCCGTAGCTGGTGATGCTGCGAAGGTGGAGGAAGGCGGTATCACCAAGGGCTGTGACGGCTTTGTCGATCATTTGCTTGCCTTTGATTTGCGAGGGCTCGGGCGGCAAGGCAGGCGTTTGGGCGAAGCCGAGAACAGTGGTGAGAAGGAGGAGAAGGACGCTTCTGGCCATGGGGTACTGATTCAATTTTATGCGCAGACGATGCTTGGGACGAAGGGCAGGCCGTCGGTTTCAGCGGAGTGGATGGAGCCGGAGCGAGTGCGCAGCGAACCGCCGTTACGGGAGTTTAGAGAGGCTTGGATTTCGGCAATGATGGAGAGGGCAACTTGTTCGGGACCATCGGCGCCGATGTCGAGTCCGGCGGGGGCGTGGAGTGTGGCGGGCGCGGGAAGTGCGGCGTCGGCGAGGAGACGTTCGCTACGGTTGCGGGGGCCGAGGATGCCCAGATAGGCGAGCGGTTCGACGGCAAGGTTTTTGAGAAAGTTCAGATCTTGCGAATAGCTGTGGGTCATGACAACGGCGACGGTGTTGGGATCGATATACAGGTCGGCGATGGGCGTGGTGGAATCGCGCACCCAGACGTTGTTGGCGTGGGGAAATCGTTCGCGGCGGGCATAATGGGCGCGGCCATCAATGACGTCGGTTTGCCAGCCGAGTTGGCGGGCGAAGTGGACTAAAGGAACGGCGTCGTCTCCGGCTCCGAAGACTAGGAGACGCACAGGCGGGTGGAGGGTTTCAAAGAAGACGTCTTCGTCGGGAGCGAGCGGAACGACTTGGCTTTGAGTGAGGGTTTCGAGGGTGTGCCTTTGGGCGGCGGTCATCTGGTCGAGGGTGAGCGAGGCGGGTGGATTGAAGGTATGCGCGAGCCAGGCGCTTTGGCGGGTGGTATGGACTTTTTCAAGCAGCGTGAGCGGGGAAGTTTCGTCGTTAGGACGAATGCGCTGGAGCAGGAGATAGATGATGCCGTTGCAACCAAGGCCGAAACCGGATTCGGTGACGCCGGAAGGGCCGATTTCGCCATCGGGAGTGGTGTCGTAGCGGCGGATGACGGGGCCGTTTTCGGTGAGCCACCAAGCTTTTTTGAGGACGTCATCTTCCAGGCAGCCGCCAGAGATGGAGCCGACGCGTTGACCGGCATCCGAAATAAGAAGACGTGCGCCGGGGCGACGGTAGGAGGAGCCCAGAGTTTTGACGACGGTGACAAGGACGCAAGATTTGTTCTGGGCGCGTAGGGTGCTCCAGAGATTCAGGATTTGCTCGCGTTCCTTCATTCAGCTTCTAGTCTATCGGCGAAGGCCTGGGATTACACGGGCCAGGAATCGGAACGGGCTACCGGCGGCCACGGCATGCCCGAATAAGTGATGGGCTGGTTTTCAAATATCTGACGCAAGTGGTGCTCCAAATGGGCGACATAATCGAGGGCCAAATCGGCTAGTGACATGGGTGGCGCGTTGTCGATTGTGCAAGGTGTGAAGGCTTTTGCGGGCGAGATTTGACGGATGACGTGGCTGATGTGGCGATTGTAGGCAGTCCATAGGGACAAGCAAATGGCGGGATCGGCTTCGGTGTAGCGCTGCACAGTTACATGAGCAATTTGATCGTAGCCGGGCCAATCGAGGCGGCGCTGCGCAAGGGCGCGCACGAAGCGTTGGTGATTGTTGGCGGCGGAATCGATGAGGTGGCCGAGTAATTGAAGGCGGGTCCATTTTCCTTCGCCGCGCGAAGCGTGCCAGTGGGATGAATCAAGCGATCCGGCGGCGGATTCGACTTCAGCGACGAGGCGAGTTAGATGTTGGGGCAATTCCAGAAGCATGGATCTAAGAATTTTAGCGTTCTATTCGGAGCGTAGAGCGAGCATGGGATCTATCTGTGCGGCGCGACGGGCGGGCAAATAGGCGGCGGCGAAGGCTACTGTGAGCATGGCGAGAAGGGTGAGCGTGAGGCTTATGGGATCGTTTGGAGTGACTCCGAAGAGGATGTTTTTTACGAAGCGTCCAGCGGCGAGGCTGGTGAGGAGACCAAGGGTGCAGCCGACGGCGGCGATGAGCATTGCCTCACCCAGGACCATGGTGAGCAAGTGGCTTCGGCGGGCTCCGAGGGCGGAACGGATGCCGAGTTCGGTGGTGCGACGCGAGACGTGATAGGACATGAGGCCATAGAGGCCGACACACGCGATGAGGAGCGCGACGATACCGAAGAATTCGGACAGAATCGCGGTGAGGCGTTGGACAGTGATGTAGCTATCGAGGCGTTCTTCGACGGTCATAGTGCGCAAGGAGTAGTGATGGCCGAGGCTTTGGACGGCGCGCTCAATGGGAGTTTTAAGGGATTGGGGATCGATGCTGGTGTGGACGTCGAGAATGGGCTCGTTTTCATCGGGGCCGGGTTGGAACGGTTGATAAACGGCCATGGGGTGAACGCTTTCCACTTTCCACAGGCTGGCGCTGTTGACGACTCCGATGACGGTGAAAGGATCGGGACGGGCATGGGATCCGCGATAGATCGTTCGGCCGATGGGGTCTTGGTTAGCGAAGAGTTGGTGAGCGAGGCTTTGGCTGACGATGGCGTAATTATGATCGAAGTCGGTCCATTGAAAATCTCGGCCGGCTAGGAGATGCATGCCAGCGACGGAGAAGAAATTAGGAGCGATGTGTTCGCTTGTTGCTAGAGCTGGAGATTGAGAAAGCGAGCCGAAGGTTTGGCTGGGATATTCGAATTCGCTGGCGGGCCCATTTTCGGAGTAACTAGCGTCGAGAATGCCGGGAATGGTTTTGACTTTGTCGATGACTTGCTGGAAATAGGCGCTGGGATTGGCGGCTTCGGCAGTACCGGCTTGTGGGAAGAGAACGAGAGTTAGGAAATGGTCGCGACGATAGCCGACGTCGGTGTTGTGTAGGGACGAGAGTGTACGGCCGAAGAGGAGTGCGGCAAGCATAAGGACGAGCGACAAAGCGATCTGGCCGACGAGTAAAATTTTGCCGAACAGGTGTGCGCCGGATTGGACGCTACGCGATTGTTGCTTTAGAGCGTCAATTGGGTCGATGCGGGCGGAATAGAAAGCAGGAACACTCCCGAAGAGGAGTCCGGCTATGGTTGCGATGAGGACGGTGAAGAGGAGGACTGTCCAATCGGGCGAGGGATTGAGGGTGGTGGCAACGTAGCTGTTCCAGGTCATTCGGAGGAGGAAGCGGCAGGCCCAGAATGCGAGGGCGAGGCCAAGGAGTGCGCCGGTGAATGAGAGCAGGAGGCTTTCTACGAGGGCGGGACGGAGGAGATGCCAGGTGGACGCTCCGAGTGCGGATTGGATGCCGGCTTGGTGGCGGTTGGCGGCGGCTTTGGCGAGCGAAAGGCTGGCGATGTTGAGACAGGCGATGAATAGAACAGCTCCGACGATGGCCATGAGAATTTTGAGCGCGTAGGCGAAACGCAGCCTTAGCGACGAGACACCAGTGGCGGCGGATTGGATTTTGATTTTACGGGCGAAGAAGCGGGCCTTGCGTTCCCCGGCATAATCGGGAGGCTTGGTGGCATCGAGAATGTGCGGCCAGAGCGTTTGGAGTCCGGCATGGGTTTGCTGGAGAGATAGATTGGGTTGGAGGCGAGCAAAGAGGTGGAATCGGAGGAGATTGCGGCTACGGTCTGCAAAAGTGCCAGGAGCAAATACCGGGATGGTGACGTCGGAATTCGAATCAGCGGAGAGATCTGAAAAGTTTTCAGGGGTAACGCCAATGATAGTGAAAGGGTGGTTGCCGATGCGGATAGTCTGGCCGATGATGTGGGGGCTGGCTTGAAACCAGGCTCGCCAAGCGCGATAACTGACAACTGCGACGGCACTGGATATGCCGCTTTCGAGGGCGACGTCTTGCGAATTGATGTAGCGGCCGAGCAGTGGGGGAAGTTGTAAAGCTTGATAAAAGGTTCCGGATACTTGGGTTAGCGAAGACGCGTAGCGCGCTCCGTTGACTTCGAAATTGCTGACGGCACCCGATTCCCAGCAGAATATGTCGGAAAAGAAGTGCTGCTGGCGGGAAAGTTCCTGCACCATGGGCCAAGTGAATGGTTGGTCGCGGTTGGCGCTGTCGTCAAAAATGGAGGTACTGAGGGCAACAAGTTGTTCGGGATGCGGAATGGGCAGCGGACGCAGGATGAGGGCGTTCAAGAGGCTGAAAATTGCAGTATTTGCACCAATTCCGAGCGCCAGGGAGAGTAAGGCTACGGCAGTAACGACAGGGCGTTTGCTTAGCAGGCGAAGGGAAATTCGAAGGTCGCTCCAGAGTTGGGGCATGCGAATATTATGCGGCATTTGCGCGCGTGGGGAACTTTTCCAGTCAGGATTCGTCATGATAGGACAGGAGTGCCCAGAATGAAGCGTCTATTCTTGATCGGTGCCGGAATGCTGGCGGGTGGTTTAAGCGCGCTGGCGAGTGTTGACAATGGCTTGATTGCACTGATTCCGGCAAACGCGAGCCTGGTGGCCGGAATTGACGTGACGCAATGTAAGAACTCGCAATTCGGGCAGTACTTACTGACTAAGTCGCAAGCCGATGATGCGCATTTTGAGGAATTTATGACGCAGACGGGATTCGATCCGCGCCAAGATCTGGAAAATGTAGTGGTGGCATCAATGGGGGATGGCGCTGGGAAGAGATCTTCCTTTGTCATTTTGGCGCGTGGGAGTTTTAATCAGGACAAGATTACGGCGCTGGCAGTTTCCAAGGGCGCGGTTGCGAATGAATACAAGGGCGTGAGTTTGCTGGTGAGCAAAGAGCATGGACAGCAAACGGCTTTGGCATTTCCAGATCCGAATATCGCGGTTATGGGCGATGTGGCGAGTGTGCAGCAGGTGGTACAGAATTTGAGCGCGCCGGCGGACTTGAGTTTGGACTTAACGAATCGGATTGATTCAGCGGCAACTGCGAACGATGCCTGGTTTGTTTCGACGACCGGGGCCGGCATGTTTAGTAAGCAGTTTTCAGCAACTACCGGAACGCAGATGAATGGGCAGATGCAGGCATTGCAGGCGATTCATTCGGCTAGCGGCGGTGTGAAGTTCGGGACGACGGTGGCGGTGTCTTTGGATGCGGGGACGCGATCGGCGCAGGATGCAACTTCGCTGGCGGATGTATTTCGATTTTTGGCGAGCATGGTGCAGATGCAGCGGCAGCAGAATCCACAAGCAGCGGTTCTAGCGAGTGCGATGGATAATATGCAGTTACAGACAGACGGGCAGACTTTGCATATTGGGTTTTCAGTGAGTGAGAAGAATTTGGAACAGATGGCGGAGATGGGAGCCAAGAAGTAAGGGCCGCCCCATAGGGGCTTTGTTTCGATTCCGGGGCACTTGTGCCCGATCCTAAGCGAGTGCTAAACTCGAGAAATTCCGCGACGAAACCACTCGGTTTCAGGCGGATCGATTGCAGGGCGCCGTTAGCCCACCTCTGATTTGATCGCAGGGCAATCCAACTCTGGTCGTTCCAGTTAGTGCTTTTCCTCAGCGTTTGCAGGGTAGCCTCAGCAGACTTCATTTGTATTAGGAGTTCGATTGAGAGGAAATGCCTGTTCCTTTGTTGGCACATTAGCTGCGCCAGTACGTTCAAGAGCAACACGGAATGAGGCGAGCGCATGTTGAGTGGTAACAGCAGCGAACGCGCCACAAGAATCAATCTGGTTGATTTTCACTCTCCGCAAATGCGGGCATTCCACATGGCGTGGTTCGCGTTCTTTTTGTGTTTTTTCGGATGGTTTGGAATAGCTCCGCTGATGCCAATTATTCGTGATGAACTGCATCTCACGAAAGAGCAAATTGGGAATTCGATTATTGCTTCGGTAGCTATTACGATATTGGCCCGACTGCTGATCGGCTGGATTTGCGACCGCATCGGCCCACGCCGCGCTTATACCGCCTTGCTACTGGTTGGCTCAATCCCGGTTATATGCGTTGGACTGGCGCATAGTTACACATCATTCTTACTCTTTCGACTTGCCATCGGTATGATTGGCGCCTCTTTTGTGATCACGCAGTTTCACACTACGATCATGTTCGCTCCGAATATTGTCGGGACGGCCAACGCCACGGCAGCGGGTTGGGGAAATCTGGGCGGTGGCGTCACGCAAGCGGTAATGCCACTGATTTTCGGCGCATTCACGGCCATGGGACTGGCGACGTGGGTGAGTTGGCGTTTATCGATGACAGTCTGCGGCATTCTGTTACTACTGACCGGTATCGCCTACTTTTTCCTGACTCAAGACACACCCGGCGGAGATTGGAAGACGCGGCCGCAGCAAGGGCGTTCCAATGCCAACCACGCCTTTCTGGAGGCGATGAAAGACCGGCGCGTTTTTGCACTGGCGTTTATGTATGCGGCTTCTTTCGGAATGGAATTGACGATCGATAATATTGCTGCGCTTTACTTTGTGGACAATTTCAAGCTTAAGCTAGCCGCGGCGGGGTTGGTGGCCAGCAGTTTCGGAATGATGAATCTTTTTGCGCGTGCGCTGGGCGGAATTGCCAGTGATCGGGCCAATCGCAGGTGGGGATTAAAAGGCAGGATCACCTTGCTAGGGTGCACGATCTTTTGTGAAGGAATCGCTTTGATTTTGTTTTCAAATCAACACATTCTTGGCATGGCGATTGCCACGATGATGCTGACTGGTCTGTTCGTGAAAATGTCGAATGGCGCTAACTATTCAGTTACGCCCTTCATCAATCCAAGAGGAGTGGGAGCCGTGGCAGGGATTGTGGGGGCAGGCGGCAACCTGGGTGCAGTATTGGCGGGTTTTCTCTTTAAGACTTCTATCAGTTGGCCCCACGCGCTGACAATCCTGGGATACATCGTGGTTGCCATCTCAAGTCTTTCACTGGTGGTTCGTGTACCAGCCTTGGCACGAGATAGCGAGCAGGATTCCGTACCAGGGAGGACCGCCGGTATGGCAGGAGCAATCGCCGGGATTCAGTGAGCATGACATTGGCTGATGTCCAAGCTTCCAGTAGTGATGCCAGCGAGATAAAACTCGATCATGCGACCCATTGTCCGTATTGCGCACTTCAATGCGGGATGAACCTTCGGAGCACCGCAGGCAATGTACAGGTAGGCGCGCGAAACTTTCCGACCAATCTTGGAGGGTTGTGCCAGAAAGGCTGGACAGCTGCCGAAGTATTACATCATCCGGATCGCCTGCTAAGTCCTCTGATGCGAAACTCCAAGGGCACGCCGCTAAAAGCGGTTTCGTGGGATGAAGCACTGGGGCGGGTGGTCCACGAGATTCAGAGTATTCAGCGGCAGTTTGGGCCGGATGCGGTTGGGGTGTTTGGCGGCGGCGGACTCACCAATGAAAAAGCGTATTTATTAGGCAAGTTTGCGCGCGTGGCCTTGCGCAGTTCACAGATAGACTACAACGGCCGCTTCTGCATGTCATCCGCGGCAGCAGCGGCCATCAAGGCGCTGGGCTTAGATCGCGGTCTTCCCTTCCCGCTGGACGATATACGGCAAGCGGAAACAATTCTTCTGATTGGGAGCAATGCCGCCGAGACGATGCCGCCGATTATGCAGCATTTTGAGGCGCAAACGAAGAACGGAGGATCGCTGATTGTGGTTGATCCACGAGTTACCCGTACCGCATTGGGCGCGACTCTCCACTTGCAGATTACCCCTGGAACCGATGCTGCGCTGGCCAACGGGTTGTTGCATTTGGCGATCAAGAAAGGTCAGATTGATTTAGGATTCATCGCTGATCGGACGAGTGGTTTTGAAGGCGTGAAACATGTGGTTTCGTCGTATTGGCCGGAACGGGTGGAACGCATTACCGGTATTCCAGAGAAGCAACTGCTGCACGCATCGAAACTTCTGGGCGAAGGCAAGACCGCAATGGTTCTGAGCGCACGTGGACCGGAGCAGCAGAGCAATGGCGTGGATAACGTTCTGGCATTTATCAATCTTGCGTTGGCGCTGGGTAAGGCGGGGCGACCTTATTGCGGCTATGGCTGTTTAACGGGCCAAGGAAACGGACAAGGGGGACGCGAGCATGGCCAGAAGGCGGATCAACTGCCCGGTTATCGAAAGCTGGACAATGCAGAGCATCGCGCACATATTGCCGGAGTTTGGGGAATTCCGGAAGCAGACTTGCCTTTTCCGGGATGTTCAGCGTACGAAATGCTAGATGCGCTTGGGACTCAAAATGGCGTTCGGGGATTGCTAGTGTTTGGTTCGAATCCGGTGGTGTCTTCGCCTCGAGCTATGCACATACAAGGGCGCATGGATGCGCTGGATTGCCTGGTGGTTTCCGATTTCTTTCTCTCGGAGACTGCTGAACGCGCGGACGTGGTGTTACCGAGTGCGCAATGGGCGGAGGAAGAAGGGACGATGACAAACCTGGAGGGCCGGGTGCTGTACCGTTCGCGAGCGACGGAACCTCCGACGAATGTTCGTACGGATTTGGAGATCATCTCCGAACTAGCACAGCGCTTGAAGGCCAAGAGCCATTTCGCATCCAAGCCGTGTGAAGTGTTCGCGGAGCTGCGGCGCGCTTCGGCAGGCGGGACAGCAGATTATGCCGGTATCACCTATGAGCGAATTCAGCGTGAGGAAGGCGTTTTCTGGCCATGTCCGAGCGAGGATCATCCGGGTACGCCGCGCGTGTTTCTAGAACAATTCAATACTTCCGATGGGCGGGCGCGCTTTCACAAAGTGGAATTTCTTGGCAGCGCAGAAGAGCCAGACCAAGAGTATCCGCTGTATCTGACAACAGGGCGCATTATGGCCCAGTATCAGTCTGGAACGCAGACTCGCCGCGTGCCGAAGCTCATGGAGTTAGCGCCAAAGGCCTTTGTTCAGATTCATCCCTCAATGGCGCGGATGTATGGCATTGCGGAAGGTGACCCGGTTCAATTGACTACCCGACGAGGCAAAGCGACCGCAACGGCGCAGCTTACGACTTCCATCCGGATGGACACGATTTTTATGCCTTTTCATTTTGGCGGCGACCAGAGAGTTAATCTGCTGACCAATCCGGCGCTCGATCCCACATCCAAAATGCCCGAATTTAAAGTCTGCGCAGTGCGTATCAAGAAAGGAATGCCGTGTTAGAGAATCCAAAGTTTGTGCAAGGAGTTTATCCATTCAAGGGGGTGGGCCTTACGCATGCCATTTCATTAGAACCAGCGGCGACTTATAAGGTGCCTGGAGATAAACGCTGCCAGCTTACGTATTTCCGCGCCGGTAATTCGTCACCCGATTTGATCTACTTTCTGATCAAACGGGACGGCATTCCGATGCGCTACTTCCCGGTAGGAGCAAAAAGCGCCATCCACATAGCACTCGCGGTGACGGAAGACCTGCAGCCCGATACCACGATTGAAGTGCTAATCGGCGCGCCGGAGGGAGCCGCCGGCGAAGTAATTATTGATGCCGGTTTTATGGAGTTTTAAGCATGGCCAAGAAATTAAACCTTGTAATGGTGGGAAACGGCATGGCCGGAGCGCGAGCGGTAGAAGAGATTCTGGCACGCGGCGGAGGCGAGTTTTTCGACATCACTATATTCGGCGATGAGCCCTACGGGAATTACAACCGTATTCTACTTTCGAACGTGCTGGATGGAAGCCAGGAAGAGCGTCAAATATTTCTGAATCCGTTGGAATGGTATGTGGAAAACGGTATAAAGTTACATCGAGGCGTGCAGGCGGACAGCATTCTAAGGCGATCTAAATGCGTGCTGGGCTGCGATGGCACCATAGAACCGTACGACAAGCTGATCATCGCTACAGGTAGCCGATCCTATATTCCGCCAATTGAGGGTTTGAGGCTTCCCGACGGCAGCGACAAGCCAGGCCTTTTCGTGTTTCGTACTTTGGATGATTGCCGCGAAATAGCCGAATACGCGCGTGGGCGTGGGCGAGCCGCGGTTATCGGCGGAGGTTTGCTGGGGCTGGAGGCAGCAAGCGGGCTGAGGCACTTTGGCATCCAGGTGGATGTGATTCATAGAGGTTCGTACTTGATGGGCCAGCAACTGGACGCGCAATCTGGAGCCATCATGAAAGCCAGCATCGAGAAACTTGGAATTGGAGTGCGGCTGGGGAAGAATACTGTTCGGATTATCGGTGATGAAGAGGTTGCGGGCATCGAGTTCAAAGATGGAAGCGTTTCGGAGTACGGCATGGTAGTGATTTCTACAGGCATTACTCCGAATGCTGAGATAGGAGCGCGCAGTGGGCTTACAGTGGAACGCGCGATTGTTGTGGATGACCAAATGCGCTCGGTGGATGACAGGAATGTTTATGTTGTGGGCGAGTGCGCGCAGCACCGCGGCCGCCTATATGGCTTGGTTGCGCCGCTTTGGGAACAAGCTAAGGTGCTTGCCGACCACATAACCGGCCGAAACCCAGCGGCGGCTTATCATGGCTCAAAAGTGGCAACTAAATTGAAGGTCGCGGGCGTGGAGATGGCTTCACTGGGAGTTACAGAGGCCGAAGATGAGCGTGACGAGATAGTACAGTTCACCGAACCCGAAAAGAGGAACGTACAAAAAACTGATTATTCGCGACGGACGCCTTGTGGGAGGCATTCTGTTAGGCGACATTAGCAAAGCCGCTTATTTGATGCAAGCTTTTGACCGGGGCACGCCGCTTCCGGAGGAGCGCTTGAGTTTATTGTTCGACATCGGCGCCCCTTCGGCCAAAGTTACCTTCGAAGAACTGCCCATGGATGCCCAGGTTTGCAATTGTAATGGAGTCAGCAAAGCGGGCATTTTGGCATGCGTCAAGAATGGCAAGCGGAGTCCGAAGGCTGTGATGGAAGCGACCAGGGCTGGAATGGGGTGCGGATCTTGCAAATCAATGGTTAGCGAGATGGTGGAGTGGGCATGTGGGGGCAAGGCAGAGGAAGACCCGTCGGTTCATTATTATGTGCCCGGCATACCGCTGACAAAACCGGATTTGGTTCTAGCATGCCAGGAACAGAATCTGAAATCGGTCTCCGCGGTGTTCAAAGCGTTGGCTGGCGGAAAAGAAGATCCAGCCAGTAAGCCCGGCTTGGCATCTCTTTTGAACACGATTTGGGCAGCCGAATACGAGGATGAGCGAGATGCGCGGTTTATCAATGATCGGGTGCATGCCAACATCCAGAAAGATGGCACGTTTTCGGTGATTCCCCAGATGCCAGGAGGTGTGACCAGTCCCGGTCAATTGCGGCGCATTGCCGATGTGGCTGAGAAATATAAGGTGCCGTTGGTGAAACTGACGGGCGGACAGCGGATTGATCTGTTGGGAGTTAGTAAGGAGGATCTGCCCAAGATGTGGAAGGACCTGGATATGCCTTCCGGATATGCTTACGCTAAGCGATACCGGACATGCAAGAGTTGCGTAGGAACCGAATTCTGCCGTTTTGGGGTTGGTGACAGCACGTCGCTGGCGATAAGGATTGAGCAATATCTACAGGGGGTTGAAGCACCAGGTAAATTGAAGCTGGCGACCGCTGGATGTCCGCGTAACTGTTCGGAGGCGATGGTGAAGGATGTGGGAGCGGTGGCGGTTGAAGGAGGCAAATGGGAAATCTATGTGGGCGGAGCAGCGGGAGCTCACGTACGCAAGGGAGACCTTCTTTGCGTGACAGACTCACATGACAATGTGGTGAAGTTCACGGCTCGCTTTATTCAGTATTACCGGGAGAACGCGAAGTATCTTGAAAGAACATACGGATTCGTTGAACGGGTGGGGATTGAAAAGATGAGGCAAGTAGTGGTGGACGACAGTGAAGGAATGGCGGCGCGACTGGATGCGGAGATTGAGGCGGCGGTGGCGGCGTATAAAGATCCGTGGAAGGAAGCGTATGTGCCGGCGACCGCAAATCAATTCGCGAGTTTGCTACCGGTGCTGCAATAAAGCTGAATATGAGCGAGGTAGTGGTTGGGCCTTTGGCTTCGATACCGGCTGGTGAGGGGCGTCAATTTGCGATCGGTGGTGTGCAAGTGGCGATATTTCGGAACCGCGCCGACGAGTTATTCGCCGTTCAGGCGAGTTGCCCACACAGGGGCGGTCCTCTGGCAGATGGTTTACTTGGAGGATCGACGCTTGTATGTCCGCTTCATGCTTGGAAATTTGATTTGACTACTGGTGCGGCGCTGGTTGGCGATTGCGGTTTGAAGACTTTTGGAGTGCGGTTGGATGAGTTGAATCGCATTGTGCTGGAACTCGTCCCGTAGAAACGCCGATCCTGCGAGAATTGTAACTTTCGGATGAGTGGAGACTGAGGGCGACCCCAGTCTCCCGATTTTAGTTAGAATGCGCTTTGGCGCCGAGCTAGTAGTGCGAGTGCAGCAACTCCGAATCCGAGTAGAGCCAGGCTTGAAGGTTCCGGAGTGGCGACGGTGAGTTCTCCAAAAATTCCGCCAGTATCGTTATTGATGCCTTCAGTAAAATAGAGCGCATCTGTATTGACGTTAGTTCCGCCGGCACGGAAATCAAGAGCCCACAGATCCTGGAAGACCAGCGGATCGCCGTTTGTATCGTCAAGAGTGCCAACAAATGCTCCTGTGGTTGGGTTAAACGCGTTAATCCAGCCATTGCCGTTGTTCCCGATCAGTAAATCGCCTCCAAAGTCTCCGAAGGCGGCTGGAGCTACGGCGAAGCCCCAGGGGGCATTTAGCATGCCCCCACTCGCAAAGCGACTGACGAATGTACCGTTGGTATTGAAGATGTCAACATAACCGCCCGGTTGCGAGGAGCCATCTGGATTCAGCAACGCGTAGGCGACGTAGAGCTGTGAACCGATGAGCTGGATATTGAAGGGCACGTAACCAGGGGAGGCGTTTGGATCGGTGAAGTTTCCGGTGAGAGACACTGGTTGGAAAGAGGAGTTGAAAACTCGAATTTGACCGGTTAGATAGGTGGAGTCGGCAGCGTAGAGGTAGTTAGAACCACCGCTGCTAGCTTCGGCGAGTCCGGTGTAGGTGGCACCAGGTGTTGTTACTTCGGTTACAGCAGATCCGCCTGAATTCCAGCCCGCAATTGTCCCGTTTAAGTTAGCGAAAATGAAATGTGCCGGATTTCCGTTCACGTCGAACCCAGTGGTACTGTTGAAGACCTGCCCGGTTGGGCCTGCCGTGCCCGAAGCGCCACCGGGAATTGTGATGGCTGGGTTGCCACCTACCTGGATAAGGTTGCCTGCTCCATCATATAGAGTAGTTGTGCCTGAATTCTGGTTGGAGATCCAGAAGGGCGAAGCGCCCGCGAAGGCCACGCCCCATGGGTCAATGAGGTTGGGATCTGTGTGTGCAGCAAGGCCCGGAACCGATGAAACGAGGTTAGTCTGATCGAAGGTGCTAGCAGATAACACGCTCGACGATATTGAAAAGGCAAGGATACAGCTCACCTTTATGAGCTGACCCAAGCAGTGTTTTACAACCATAGAAATGACTCCTTTCGCATTTACCAGGACCAGTCTACGGTCGATACGAGAGGAGAAGGTTGCGAGATTGTAAACAATATGTAAATACGGAGATGCAGGCTACCAGACGACGCAGCGCTCAGCGGAGGGACGAATCATCTTTGAGCCGGCCTTACACTGAAAGGCTTGCGCAAAGGGTTCAAAATTTGAGAGCGGGCCGAGAACGCGATACTTGGCGAGCGGGTGGGGGTCGCCTTGCACCATTAGCTTCTGGGTTTCTGGACGGGTTTCATCGCCGCGGAACTGGCCCCAGGCGATGAAGAATTGCTGATCCGGTGTGAAGTCGTCGATGGTAGGTCCTGGCTTTGCCTGTTGCGATTTTTGAAACGCTAGATAAGAGATTTTGAGGCCAGCGAGGTCACCGATGCTTTCACCTAACACCAGTTTGCCGTTGATATGAATGCCGTCCACGATCGTGTAGCCATCAAACTGATTTACGACACAAGCGGTTTTGGCCTGGAACTTCTTGTAGTCTTCGGCATTCCACCAATTGTTGAGCCGGCCTTGCGCGTCGAAGCGCGAACCTTGATCATCGAAGCCGTGACTGATCTCATGACCTATCACGACACCGATTGCACCGTAATTCACGGCGTCGGTATAATCCACACTGAAGGCGGGCGGTTGCAAGATGCCGGCTGGAAAGACAATTTCATTCAGCAGCGGATTGTAATAAGCATCGGAGGTTGGGGGAGTCATGCCCCAGCGACTTCTATCGACAGGTTTTCCGATAGTGGATCGATTGTCGGCGACTTGGAAGCGCGATCCAGCAAGAACGTCCTTGAAATATGAGTTGCGAGTGATTGTGACGCTAGAGTAATCTTTCCACTTATCCGGATAACCAACCTTCACATTTACTGTTGACAGCTTCTGAAGGGCCTTTTCCTTCGTCTCTGGCGTCATCCAGTCCAATGTCTGGATGGTGTCGTGCATGGCGGCGAGGATATTAGTTACCATGGCGCGGGCGCGGGCTTTTGCTTCAGGGGGAAAATAACGCTTCACATACTCCTGGCCAAGGGCCTCGCCCAGCAGGGCATCGGTTTGTTCGGAGCAGCGGATGGGGCGCGGTTTCAGTTCGCCAACACCGGCAAGCTGCTTTTGAAAGAAAGCGAAATGCTCATCGACGAACGGCTGTGAGAGATTTTCGGCGAAGCCGTTCAGAAGTTGCCAGCGCAGGTATGTCTTCCAGTCAGTCAGGTTCGTGGAGACAAGCTGCCGTTCGAACTCTTTCAGGAATGCGGGCTGTTCCACATTCAGCGCTGCGGGGGCAATGGAAGCGCCGGCGTAGTATTTGGTCCAGTCGAAATGCGGCGTAAGCTGTTGCAGCTGGTCGAACGTCAGCTTATGGTCAGTCGCGGAAGGATCCCGCAGGGCGACGTTGTCAAGCGAGGCTTTAGCGAGAGCTGTTTCGAAGGTCATGACGGTTTGCGCTGCGGCCGACGCTGCCGCCCCTGTCGATCCAGCTAGACGAAAGATGGCTGCGACGTGCTTCAGATACCCGGCCCTTGCGTCTTCAAAGCGCTTCTCAGTTTTGACGTAATAGTCACGGTCCGGCAGGCCGAGTCCGCCTGCTCCGACATCTGCGATTACATTTTGCGGATCGTGCAAATCGGAATTGCCGTAAAGATAGAAGGGCACCTGCACACCGATGTTGTGCAGTTCAATGATTGTGCTCTGTAAGCCGGCAAGGTCATGGATGGCCGCTACCTTCTGCAGAATGGGGTCTAGCGGAGTTATACCGGCTTCGTCAATCGCCTTCTGGTTTGTGCACGCAGCGTAAAAATCTCCGGTAAGTTGGCCGGGAGTTCCAGTTGCCTGCGAAGGGCCGGAACTGACGGCATCGAGAATGGTCTGCAACCTTTCTTTATTAACTTCTCCAGCCTGCCAGCGGCGACTCCAGCGATCCATTGAGGAAGGGATAGGATTCTGGGCTCGCCAAGTCCCGTTGGCAAATTGATAGAAATCGGTGCAAGCGTCCGCTTGGCGATCCAGATCGGAGATCTGAATACCTTTCAACGGAGGCGTTTGAGAATAGCTGAGGTTGGAGAGAACCGCCGCGAGGAAGCAAAGTGAAACGATTTTGCGCATGCGTGTATATTCGTGAGGAAAAGAGAGTTTATCAGAATCTCATTTAGTTATGCTTAGCCTTCGATTGGTTCGCCGCCGCTGGTGCCTGTGCCGCTCTGTTGAAGAAGTTTGGCAACCAGGCCGGTCCAGCCGGTCTGATGACTGGCGCCGAGGCCGAGGCCTGTGTCTCCGTGGAAATATTCGTAGAAGGCAACGAAGTTTTTGAAGCCGGGTCTTTCGTGGTAGAGACTGCTTTTGCCATAAATGGGACGGTAGCCTTCAGTGTCGGGCATGAAGAGGGCGACGAGGCGTTGAGACAGCAGTTTAGCGGCGGCGGCGAGACTCATGCGGTTAGTGGAGCCGTTGGGAAACACGACGGAGAACGAATCGCCATAGTAATGGTTAAGACGCTGCAGGGCTTCGATGAGCAGAAAATTCATGGGGAACCAGACAGGTCCACGCCAATTCGAATTCCCACCGAAGGCGGTGACGGTTGATTCGGCAGGTTCGTAGTTGATTTCAAAATGACTGCCGTCGAGTTCGAAAACATAAGGGACTTCGTGGGCTTTCGAGAGCGAGCGAATACCGTAAGGAGAGAGAAACTCCGATTCATCAAACAAGCGCGCCAAGATGCGTTCCATGCGGCTTTTGTTGACCATCGAAAGCAAGCGGCGCTGAGCAACGCCCGTTTGAGTCATGGAGGCGAGACCTTCGGTAAGATCGGGCCGGTTGTCGATGAACCATTGCATGCGGGATTTGAAGCCCGGGTGCTTGTCGATGAGATCCTGATCAATGGTGTCGCAGGCAAATAGAGGCGCGAGGCCAACCAAGGAACGAATGCGCACAGCAGTATGGTGGCCATCTCCGGTGCGCAAACGATCGTAGTAGAAGCCATCCTGTTCATCCCAAAGACCCGTGCCACTGTAGTGATTTATGGCATCGGCGATGTATAGAAAGTGTTCGAAAAATTTGCTGGCAATGTCTTCGTAAACCTTGTTGAAGCAGGCCAGTTGGAGGGCGATTTTCAGCATGTTCAGGCAATACATGCCCATCCATGCCGAGCCATCGGATTGTTCCAGGAGCCAGCCGCTGGGGAGCGGAGCGCTGCGGTCGAAGAGGCCAATATTGTCGAGGCCGAGAAAGCCGCCTTCAAAGATGTTGGCGCCCTCAGAATCTTTGCGGTTCACCCACCAGGTGAAGTTCATTAGGAGCTTGTGAAAGACGCCTTCCAGAAAGGCAACGTCGGGTTTGCCTTTGAGTTTCTCGTCGATCTTATAGACGCGCCATGCGGCCCAAGCGTGAACCGGAGGATTGACATCGCTGAAGGCCCATTCATAGGCGGGAATCTGGCCGTTCGGGTGCATGTACCACTCGCGCAGAAATAGCGCCAGTTGTTCTTTTGCAAAATCGGGATCGGCAGGCGCGATGGCGACAGTGTGAAAGCCCAAATCCCAAGCTGCATACCACGGATATTCCCACTTGTCGGGCATGGAAACGACGTCTTCATTGAACAGGTGACGCCAAGTGGAATCGCGACCGGTTAGGCGGCTTGCGGGCGGTGTGGGCATAGCGGGATCGCCATTCAGCCAATCGTTCACAACGAAGTGGTAGAACTGTTTGCTCCAGAACAAACCGCCGAAGGCCTGACGTTGGACATGACGCGCTTCGGGTTCCAAGCCGTCGGCAATTAGATCGTAAAAATCGGTGGAATCGGCAATGCGCGCGTCGAAGATTTTGTCTACATCCTGCCAGTTGACGTTCGGCGAACCGGCGCGCGAGAGGCGAAAGTGGAGAATGCTTTGTTCGTTCGGATTAAGTTCCACCCGATAGACACCGCAGGCCTTGGTGCCGGTCATTTGCGGGTTCACGGCTTCTTTTTTGTTGTGAATAATGTATTCGTTGAACGCGTCTTTGTAGTAGACGTTTTCGCCGTGAGTACCGTAGAAGCGCTCGATGTTGGTTTCGTTGCCGGTGAATAGGATTTCGGGTGTGCCTTCACAATCGAGATGGAATTCACCAAGATGCGATTGGGTAGCACGAATGGAACCGGGTTGATTCAAGCAAAGATTTGGCTTTTCGGCTTTGTCGCCGTACCAGGTCCAGGTATTGCGGAACCAGAGTGTGGGGAGAATGACTAGCGGCGCTTTTTCGAGACCGCGATTCAAGGCTCGCAAGCGAATGAAGATGTCATCAACATCGTTTTTGGCGTATTCGACGTAGATATCGAAGTAGCGGTTGTCGTTGAACACGCCGGTGTCTTCAAGCTCGAATTCTGGATCGAGGCGGGTGCGGCGCGCATTTTCATCAACCAGGTGGCCGTAAGGGAATTCGGCTTGCGGGTATTTGTACAGGCCCTTCATGTAGGAATGCGTGGGCGTGGATTCGATGTAGAAATAGATCTCTTTGACGTCTTCGCCGTGGTTGCCCTGATTGCCGGTGAGACCGAACAAGCGCTCCTTAAGGATGGGATCCTTTCCGTTCCAAAAAGCGAAGGCGAAGCAGAGGTATTGGTGATTGTCGCTAATGCCGAGGATGCCGTCTTCGCCCCAGCGATAGGCGCGCGAGCGAGCATCATCGTGCGGAAAATATTCCCACGCGGTGCCGTTTGCGCTATAGTCTTCGCGCACTGTGCCCCAAGAACGTTCGGCCAGGTAAGGTCCCCAGCGTTTCCAGTGTTTTGTGCGCGCTTCTGAGTCAATAAGGCGCTGCTGTTCGGCTAGGGGCGTGGAATCCATAGATCAGATTTGATGGTAGCGTTCACGCACCTTACAACCTGGGCGATGAAGGATGAAGTTGCAGACCGGTGGGCTTGTATTGATATTGGTCGTTGGTTTCTTTACGCAGTTCGGCAAGCCGCTGCTTCAGATGTTCGGTTAGCTTTTCGGTGCCGGGCTGGCCGTAAAGATTGGTCTTTTCGTCCGGATCGGTCTGCAAATCATAGAGTTCAAATTCTTCGGGATCGAGGAAGAAGTGGATCAGCTTGTAGCGCTTGGTGCGGACGCCGCGGCAAGGGCGAACGTTTTCAAAACCTGGATATTCGTAGTATTCATACAGCCAATCTTCGCGCCAAGGGATGTGCTGATTTTCCATGAGGGGCAGCATGCTTTTGCCTTGCATTTCTTCGGGTATGGGCAGGCCGGCGAGATTGAGCAGAGTGGGTGCGATATCCAGATTCAACACCATTTCTTCTGACTTGGTTCCGGCGGGAACAAGCTTGGGATAGCGCATCATCATGGGCACTCGAATGGAGGGTTCGTACATGAGGCGCTTGTCGTAGAAATGATGCTCGCCCAGGAAGAAGCCATGATCGGAACTGATGAGCACGGCGGTGTCGTCCAGAATATTTTGACGCTGCAAAACGTTCAGGACTGCGCCTACGTTGCGATCGTTATCTTGCACACCGGCGTAATGATTTTTGACCAACTCTTCCAGCGAACGCGCGTCATCGCTATACACTTCGGCGGAACCAATTTGATTGTCGGCGTGGGCCACAGCGCGCGGTTTGCCAGCGTAGTCGTCGTGGTCTTCGCCGAAGGTGGATGGCACGGGAATGGAGACCCCGTTGAAATCGTTCACCATGTCTTTGGGGCGGTAAAACGGCGCGTGCGGCGCATAAAACCAGAGGAACAGAATGAATGGCTTGTCGCGTTTCTGCTCCAGCCAGGCCACGGCTTTCTTCGTGAGCAGCGTGTCCACATACTCGCCCGCGTAGAGCTTGGGTGAGCCGTACTCGCCTTTGATGCCTTCGGTAATGACGGGACGATAATAATCCGCTTGACCGACAAAGCCGAAATAGTAATCCCAGTAATGGTCGGTTAGCGCGCCTTGGATGTGCGACTTACCCAGGAACGCGGTTTCATATCCGGCGTCGCGCAGAAGGTCGGAGATGAGATGGAATCGAGAGGGAATTTTTCCTTCGATGTTGGAGACAGCGCCGGTGGTGTGGGAATAGGCGCCGGTAAGGATGGTGGCGCGCGAAGGAAGACACAGGGCATTGACAACGAAGGAATTGTGGAAAGTGCAGCCTTCCTGGCCGATGCGGTCCATGTTCGGCGTATGGAGGATTTTGTTGCCTTCCATGGAGAATTCGTCTGAGCGGAGGCCTTCTCCTACGATGCAAAGAATGTTGGGTTTGTGGCCGCCTTGCTGGACTTGGCGCGCGAACATTTCGATGCCGCTGAGGCTGCAGGCCGTAGTGGTGAGTGCGCCTGCGAAGTGTTTTATTGCGGTTCTGCGAGTTTGCATTCGTGACAGCGTTTCCTTAGTTTTGAAAGTATGTCGATCAATGGTGCGAGCCTGCTAAGCCAGGACGTAAGGCGACGGACTCCGCTTATGGTAACGCGGCCGAAGAAGGACCGGCCGGGGGCGACTTCAGATTTGCGCTTATTGAATTGCGAACACGGCATCGATGCCGGCCGTAGCGTCGATGGCGGTTAAGCCTTCGACAGGAAGAACGGTGAAGGCACTCCCGGGAAAGCTTGTCTTCTTTCGGAGAGCGGAACCGGCGGCGGGAGTGAGTGAGAAAGCATCGATTTGCACGGCATCGTTGGCGAACTCTTCGTTTGAGATGTTGCTACCGGCTCCGTTGGCGGCGCGGTGCAGGCGGTCATTGGCTTCCTTGGCATCGTCGAGAAAACTTCCAAAGCAAAGCTGGAGACCTGTAAAAACCAAGTGCTTTGCAGCAACAAGCGTGACGTGAGATTTATCGATGCGGATAAGTGCGCCATCTTTGGGTGCGTCGGTCATTTGCCCGATGGCTTCGCAAACGGTGATATCGGTTGCGGGATCTCGCAGCGCTTGCACGATATCGATTTGCGCTTTGGGAAAAGCAGCCAGCAGAGCGCCGCGTTCGGACGAATAATCAGAAATCAGCGAGGTGAAGCAAGTGGCGGTTAGAAGATGATCCGGCTGGATGTGCGCGTCAGAGACAGCGGATTTGAGATGTTCCACGGAATCGTTGAAGTTCCGGCCAAATTGGCCGGTGATGAAGGCCAATCCATCTGGATTGACAGTCTTGTGGGTAGAGACGGTGGCTTCAATGACAACCTGTGCGGCATCGGAAGCCAAGCCGCCCACTTGAATGATCGAGAGGACGGGTAGAGGCAATTTGTGGTCGGTAAAAATGTTTACGGCCTCGGTTTGGACGCGGCGCGCATCACCAGTCCCAGAAACAAAGGCGCGCAGTTTGACGATTGTTTCGCCGTGCGTGTCGGCAATGAGATTGCTTAAGCTTTGGCGAATTTGAGCCGAGAGGCCGCCCGAGCGCAGCAACGGTGAAATATGGAAATCCAGTGTTTGCGTTTCCGTGGTAAGCGCCATGGGCAGTTCGGCCGGCAAGGGCAACACTTGTGGCTTCGGCTCCTGATATCGCTTGGCGGCGTTCTGCGCCGGGAGCCGCAGTGAGATGGCAAAGACTAGCGTGACTGCGAGGAGAAGGATGAGTTGCCGCATGTAGGCACTTATTAGACTATCGCTCTGTCTCTTTGCTACGACTTGCGGACAAGCATTGGATCACTATGACCAGCCAATTTGGTACACTCGTAACAGATTGGCTGATCTATCACAAATTGTTTTGGATGAGACATCCGGCGTGCCGATTTACAGGCAACTGGCAGATTCGATTCGCACGCTGATAGCGCGAGGCATATTGCAAGACGGGCAGAGACTGCCTCCGACACGTGAATTGGCGTTGCAGTTGGGGCTCAACCGCGCCACAGTATCGGCGGCATATGGGGTGTTGGAAAGTTCGGGCGTGCTGCAGGGGCATGTAGGACGCGGCAGTTTTGTATCGAGTAACTCGACACCTACAACGAACCGCACAAAGACTTCTATTGATTGGGACGCCATTCTTTCGCCGCTTGAATTTTCCGCTGGATCAAACGGAGCAGATATTGAAATCAACTTGGCAAGTTCGCGGCCATCGCCAACCAAATTTCCGTTAGGTGCTTTTCGCAAGCTGACAGCGGAAGTAGTGGAGTCGTCCGAAGCGGAGCACGTTCTTCAGTTAGGTTCTCCGCATGGATACACTCCGCTACGTCGCTATTTGATGCAGCAGGCGCAGAAGGAAGGCGTGGCCCGGGCTTCGGATGATTTGCTGATGACCAGCGGATGCCAGCAGGCATTGGATTTGCTTGCGCGAGTGTTTTTTCCGCCTGACCAAAGCCGCGTGAATCAGCCAGTTATTTTGGAATCGCCTGTTTATCATGGCTTGCTGCGCGTTTTTTCTCGAGCCGGCGCGCATTTGATTCCTGTGCCGGTGGATGATGCGGGCATGGATCCGGAAGCGCTGGAATCGGCGCTGACGCATAGCCGTCCGCGGCTTGTAATTGTGACTCCGAGTTTTCAGAATCCGACCGGAGTGACGTTAACTTTGGAACGCCGCAAGCGAATTGTGGAGTTGGCACAGCGCACGGGCACGGTGTTGGTGGAAAACGATATTTATTCAGAGTTGCGGTATCGCGGTAAGGGACTGCCGACTTTAAAGGAATTGGATGAGACCGGCAACGTGGTTTTGCTGCGCAGCTATTCAAAGGTCTCGTTTCCGGGGTTGCGCGTGGGATGGGTAATTGGACCAAACCCGCTCATTGCGCGCCTGGTGGAGAGCAAGCAGGTTTGCGATTTGCATTCGGACCAGCTTTCACAAGCAGTGCTGCTGCGTTTTGCTCAATCCGGCGAACTGGCAAAGCATATTGAGAAGACGCGGGCTGAGGGCGTGCGGCGTTTAGATGCGGCGTTAAGCGCTTGTGAGAAATTTCTTCCGGTGGGATCAAGCTTTACGCGACCCGATGGCGGGATGTGTTTTTGGATTGAATTGCCTGCGCCATTGAATGCCGAGAATGTTCTGTCGCGCGCGGAGAAGCGCGGCGTGAGTTATTTGCCGGGCAGTTTGTTTTCTAATCGTCCGGCGCACCGGCGCGGCTTGCGTGTCAGTTTTGGCGGTTTGCCACCGGAGCAGATTACGCGCGGCATAAGGCTGATTGCCGAAGCTGCGGCCGAGGAGTTGCGTATGTTGCACGCGAACGCGCGACTGGAACCTGTAGCAGCGGTGGTTTAGTTTTTTTGTTCGACTTTCTGAAGGCAAATTGAGGAGATACAGAAATGAATTTTCAAAGTGATCAATTCCGGCTCAAGGTAGGCTTGGCGGAAATGCTGAAGGGCGGCGTGATCATGGACGTGGTTAATGCCGAGCAGGCGTTAATCGCGGAAAAGGCCGGCGCTTGTGCGGTGATGGCGTTGGAACGGGTGCCATCGGACATCCGCAAAGACGGCGGTGTGGCCAGGATGTCGCAAGTAAAGATGATCCGCGAGATTATGCATGCCGTGTCGATTCCGGTGATGGCGAAAGTGCGAATTGGGCATTTCACGGAGGCCCGCATTTTGGAAGCATTGGGCGTGGATTATATCGACGAGAGCGAAGTACTGACGCCCGCGGACGAAGAACATCACGTGGACAAGCAGGATTTCAAAGTGCCATTCGTTTGCGGTGCGCGCAATTTGGGTGAAGCGCTGCGGCGTATTGCCGAAGGCGCGGCGATGATTCGCACGAAAGGCGAAGCGGGTTCGGGAAATATTGTTGAAGCTGTCCGGCATATTCGCACCATCGTGAAGGAAATGAAGATTCTGACCGTGTTGGGCAAGGAAGAATTAGTACACGAGGCCAAGAATTTGCAAGCGCCGCTGGAGTTGGTGCAGTGGGTGGCACAGAACGGTAAGCTGCCGGTGCCCAATTTTTCCGCGGGTGGTATTGCGACTCCGGCTGATGCGGCACTGGTGATGCAGTTGGGTGCGGAAGCGGTGTTTGTTGGCTCGGGTATCTTCAAATCCTCCGATCCTGAGAAGCGTGCCAAGGCCATTGTCAAAGCTGCGACTTATTACAAAGATCCGGTGAAGCTGTTAGAAGCTAGCGAAGATCTGGGTGAGGCTATGCCCGGTTTGGACATTTCAAAGGTGCCCGAGGGCGAGTTGATGCAGACGCGTGGCTGGTAACAAGTTGGCAACGAGCACGGAAACAAAACCGACGATAGGCGTTCTAGCACTGCAAGGTGACTTTGATGCTCACCGGAAGGCGCTGGAACGCGCAGGCGCGCATGCGGCCGACGTGCGTACGTCGGCGGATTTGCAAAAGGTGGACGGCCTGGTAATTCCAGGGGGCGAAAGCACCACGATGCTGAAGTTGCTGGAAGTAGAGAACCTGATGGGCGCGCTGACGGAGTTTGGCAAGAACAAACCGATTTTTGGCACCTGCGCAGGCGCTATTCTGCTGGCTAAAGAAGTGACGAATCCAACGCAAGATTCGCTTGGATTGATGGATCTTGCGGTAGAGCGAAACGGCTACGGGCGACAGATTGACAGCCGCATTGCGGAAATTGATTTGAACGGCAAAAAGACGGAAGCCGTGTTCATTCGCGCGCCGATCATTCGACGGGTTGGTCCGGACGCCCGCATACTTTCCACTTACGCCGGAACCCCGGTGTTGGTAAAACAGGGATTGCACATGGTTGCGACTTTCCATCCAGAACTGACAACCGAGACCGGTGTTCACCGGCAATTCATTGAAGACGTGGCAAAGACCCGCACGTGAAGACCGTATTATTTGTGTGCATCGGCAATTCGTGCCGGAGCCAGATGGCCGAAGGATTTGCGCGCAAGTACGGCGCCGACGTGATGACTGTTTCGAGCGCGGGCTTGGCGCCGGCTGCGATTGTGCAGCCAGAGACCGTCGAGGCGATGAGCAAGAAGAACATCGACATTGAGGAGCAATTCCCGAAAAGCGTCGATGAAGTGGACTTAGCTTCGTTCGATTTGATTTTGAATATGAGCGGTATGCCGATGCAGGCCGGTCCGAACTCAGAACTGCGGGTTTGGAAAGTGGAAGACCCGATGATGAAATCGGAAGAAGTGTATTTGCAAGTTCGGGATCAAATTGAAAGCCTGGTGATGCAACTGATCATCGAGCTGCGACAGAAGGAGCAAAAAGCTCCGGTTGCGCGCACGCCGATGAAGGAGGCCGTTGCTCAGAAAGGGCAGCCGCCAATAACATCCGACAAAGCTACAGACCACTCCTCTCGGCGCTACCGGTTTGGGCGTCTCCGGAATAAACCCGACCCTTCGCCGAAAGAGTAGTCGCAGAGGAAGCGGCGTTTCTTTTAAAAGTTGTCGCGTTTCAGCTTGACTGGACTAAACTTTCGTTTTTTGTGACGCGTTGGTGGAGGTTTCCTGTGTAACTTGCTGCGGCGGGGTGTGGACCGAGGCGAATTTGGCCAGGGCAGCGGTGAAGGTGTGCTCGTCGGACGAAAACTCAGTGTGCTCAACCGGAATCTCGATGACTGGCTGTTGAGCTACTGGAGCGGGACCTTGGTAGCGCTGCTTGGGCAGGACAAGGAATTTGACTAATTCGAAAGCGCAGTAGGCCACTAACCCGAGGATTAGGGCGACTGTCATTGGAATTCCTAAAACGATTGCGACTGCAATTTTCGAAGGTGTCCACCCCCGCCGAGTGGATGCTTCCATATCAAGAGTAGCTGCTGCCATTCAACTCCCTTATCGGCTGTACTAAAGTTTTCCGAGAGTGAAAAACTAGGGTTGCAATTAGCTGGTAGTTGTCTCGCCGAAATTTCAAAATCCGGGCCCAGGTTCGCAGACCAACGGCGCGTCGGCCTCAGAGGGTTTTTCGATCAACACATGAAATTCGCCCCGGGGGAGCCAACGGCGATAGGGTAGAGCTGGGAATTCAGACGGCAACATACCTTCCAGATGGGTCAGTGTCACCACGTAGCGCCCTTGGATAGCAGGAGTCATAGAGCGCCACCATTGGTTGGCATCATCGGGACCGTTGCAATTCTCCGTTTGACGATAAGATTTGACACTCGGGTCGTTGACATATCCTGCTTGGTCCACTTGCGTCCAGGAATCAAACTCAAATCCGGCCATAATGGACGTTCTGGAAATTCCGGCTCGCATTATCTCTTCGGCAGCCTGCGTTTTGGCTCGACCTTCAGCGAAGTAATCGTGCGTGGTGGCCAGCGCATAGATTGCATACGTGCAGCCGAGGATCAAGGTAAGGCGGCTCAGCGCACCAGCCGGGTTCATACGCAGAGTGAATACCAGAAGGACAAAGAGATGGGGAATGAAGTAGCGGTCGAAAAGGCCAAATGTGGGAGCGCGGCTGCAGAGAATCAAGGTATAGAAAAACAGAAACGGGACTGTCAGCAGGGCGAAAGGATCTTTGGACCATTGCTTGATGTGGCCGGATTGCCAGGCATAACAGGCAGCAGCCAAAGCAAGCGTGGCCAGCAGCAACATGAACGTATCTGGCAGAATAGCTGGTTTCTCCCCGTAGGAAATGTTGTTACTAATGGTGACTCCGTAGTTAGTAACTATGTTGCCAAGCCATGGAACTGGATCCGCCAGCCAGTAAGAAATGCCTAGGCTGCAGATCCAAATCGGGCATTGCACCCAAATGCGAATGCGCTTCACCTCTCTGAATGCCAGCGGCAAAGTGAGGGGCAAGCAGAGGAGCGCCAATTCAACGAAGCCTTGCGACATCTGCACCAGTACTTCATGCGCAACGATTTTAGGTGGCATGGCGCGAATGATGGCGATCAGGTTTTGCGTGGGAACATAACGCTGGTGCGAAAGCCAGTTCAATGTCCAGGCGCCGAATGCACTTATTGCCAGGATGCAGGCAACAATGAATGCCCTGCCCCGATTGGATGGCAGGCGTTTCCAGGCGAAGGCAGCGAGTATGCAAATACCAGATAGCCAATAGATCTGGCGAACACTGCCGCTTAGCATGGTGAAGACGGCAACACCGGCGAGCCAGGGATATAATGCACGGTCGGCTGTGGCATGCCAAGCTTTCAAACCACAGAACAACGAGGCCGCGAATAAGAAAAACGCCGGCATATCGGTCATGAACGTGGACAGGTTGGGCAGCACCACGGGCGAGAACAGGAACAGCCCAAGACACAAGAGCGTGCGCGAACGACTTAGACCAACCAGATGCAACAGCGAAGATAAAACCGGGATGGTAATGATGGCCAGAACCCAAACCGAAAGGCGGGTGACGAAAAACGAGAAGCCAAAAACCTTGATGAACGCTGCCGCCCAATAGGCTTGCAATCCAATGACCGGCGCAGCCCAACCGTTGTAGCGCAGTTGACCAGTAGCGGCTAAATCGTGCGCAGTTCGGACATAGCTCCAATCGTCATTCAAGCCGGATTCGACGTTAGGATGAATCAACGCCAAGGCGGCGACTAGCAACAGCGCAACTGCAAGGGCAGGGCGCCTGAACAACATTACTCGTCCACCAGTTCCATATCCACTTCCACATGCAGTTTGTGGTCGCGGCCCCCCAAAATCACACCGCGCACCGGTGAAACATCGCCATAGTCGCGCCCCCATGCCAGCGTCACATGACCTTCGTTCGGAATCACATTGTTGGTTGGATCCACTTCCAGCCAGCCAAAATTAGGACAATAGACCGCGAGCCAGGCATGCGAAGCATCCGCACCCACCATGCGAGGACGGCCGGGCGGCGGAATGGTGCGCAGATAACCGCTGATATATCTTGCGGGCAAGCCGAGCGAGCGCAGACACGAAATCTGAAGGTGCGCAAAATCCTGACACACGCCGCGCTTTTTGTGCAGAACTTCTTCCGACGTTGTGCTGACCGTGGTGGCTTTCGAATCGAAACGAAATTCTTTATTAATGCGAGCTGTAAAGTCCAAAAGCGCTTCGGTTATCGGTCTGCCTTTGGGAAACGACGGCGCAGCATAGTTAATGAATTCGTCGCTCATGCGAATACGCGGGCTTTCAAAGATGAACTGATACGCATCCAAACCGGAGGGGCGCTTATCGGTGGGAAGAGATTGCACGATACTGTCCCAGGATGGAGCGGCGGCCGGCCACGCGGGGCGACTGCCATCGATGATTACTTCGCTCAGCGCGAGCAAATCGAAATCTTCGTGCGGATCTTGAATTTTGAAAAATTTTATGACGTTGCCGAAATAATCTACGCGTTCGGATCGGGCGGCCGGCCTAGGGCTAACAACAATTTCGTTTTTGATGCAGCGATGATAGGACGAAGAACGGGGTGTCAAATACACCGCATGACTACCCACCGCAACGGCGTTTTTATAGGAATAATGCGTCCGGTGGGTGATCTTGTACTTCATAATGTGATGGCGAAGGTCCGCGCGTGGCTGAAGTAGGTGTTTGACAAGTTATTCGACCACGTCGGCAGCAACCCCTCGAGTTCCAATAGCAGTTTGTCCAGGTTGACGAACGGCTCCAATTTATCGCGGTCTAATGTACTTGGCGAGGAGTAGGCAAGCTGATTCAGATCGACTGCAGCCACCAAGCCGGCCACCTTGCGAATAGTTTTCAAATCGGCAGCCACATGGCGGGGCAGCTTCTCATACAGATCTCCCAGGTGGCTCAATTGAAACGCCAGCGAGCGCGGATTGCTTGCGTCCATCATCAAGACGTCGAGCACAGGCGCTGGTTGAAGCGTCGTAAAGTATCGTGAGCGGTAGGTCATGGAACTGTCGCCTACTTCCAGCAGATATTCCAACAGCGGCCAACTTTCTTCGTCCAATGGCATGGCCAATTCGCGCATTTGCCGGGCAAGATGCATGGAGCGTTCCAAGCGTCTGCCCAAGCTGATGAACGTCCAACCGGGACCGCGAGTGATGTTTTCACGTTCCAGCCCGGAGAAAGAAGAAAGCAATTGCAAGCAAGTATCGAGAACAGCCGTGAGGTCGGCTTCGTGCGGACCTTCCTCCATGCTCAGCGCTCCCGCGAGCTGACCAATAAGGCGGGTCATATCCAAGGACAAACGTTCGCGCACATTGCCGCCCACCCGATGCAACTCTTGCAACGTGGATAGAAGACTGTCCGGGCGTTCCTCATCCGTCAGCATGGAGATCATTTCTTCGTCCAGGTCGCGATGGGTGGGAAAATCGTCTTCCGGCAAGGTACTGTGCGCAGATTCGATGCAGGAATTTAAGCGCAGCAAGCAAGCCAACTCCGCGTGGTCGCTTTGGCGAATGCGTTTGGTGATGCAGCGCAAGAGCCGTGCCACAGCTTCGGCACGTTCGGCATAGCGTCCCAACCAGAACAGATTGTCGGCGGAGCGGCTGGGCAGGTCACTAGAAGCGCGACGGAGTTCGACGGGTTGATCGCGGCGGCGCAACAGGCTGAAGGTGTCCACGGGCGACTCAGAAAGCACCCATGCGTCTTTGCTGTGTCCGCCACGCTGCATGGAGACGACTGGTTCTTCGTCGCCCGACACGCGCACCAAACCACCTGGCATCGCGATCCAGCCATTGCCGCTGTTCATTACATAAGTACGCAAGACCAAACTGCGGGAACGGATATGACCGGAATCCCACACCGGAGCAGTGGATAAAGCAACCTGTTCCTGGGCAACAAAGTTGTAGGGGCGCGAACGCAGGCGGACCGCCATTTTCTGTTTTTCCGGGGTGGCCAAGGCTGCGCCGAAGACGGGCTCCATGGGACGAGCGGGAAAAGCCGGTTTAATGACCACTTCGTCCATGTGGTTCAGCACCCAATCCAGCGCATAATCCTGGCCGCACCACCAAGTCGCCACCGAAGGCAGTCTTAAAGTTTCACCTAGCAACTGGCGGCACAAGCCGGGCAGAAAGGGCATGATAGCGGCACTCTCGATTGCCCCACTACCCAACGCATTCACCACTCGAACATTACCTGCGCTGACAGCATCTACCAAACCGGCAACGCCCAAAAACGAATCGCCGCGCAACTCCAGCGGATCGCAAAAACTATCGTCCACGCGACGCAGAATGACGTCCACCGGCAGCAGGCCTTCGACGGTCTTCATAAAGACTTTGCGGTCGCGTACAGTCAGGTCCGCGCCTTCTACTAAGGTGAAGCCGAGATAGCGCGCCAGATAAGAATGTTCAAAATAGGTTTCGTTGTAGGGGCCGGGCGTCATCAGGACCACGCGCGGGTTGTCGCGATCGGCCAGGTTGATGAGGGCGGTTCGTTGTGCTGCAAAAAACGAAGCTAGACGGCGCACTTGCGTGCTGCGGAACAAATCGGGCAGCACGTCGGCGACGATGAGACGATTTTCCAGGGCATATCCGGCGCCGGACGGGGCCTGGCTCCGGTCTGATAAAACCCACCATTGACCGCTAGGGGAGCGCGCTAGGTCAACGGCCAGCAAATGCAAATAGCAGTGTTTGGGAATTTGCAAGCCGGCTAGCGGCCGCAAGAAAGCCGGGTTGGCGAATATGAGTTCGGGCGGTAAGTGGCTATTGGAAATCAGACGGCGACGGCCGTACAGATCTTCCAGTATCAGATTTAGCAACTGCGCGCGCTGGATGATGCCCGCTTCCAGGCCGGCCCATTCCTGGGGCGAAATGAGCAGCGGAAAAGGATCGGTCTGCCAGGGCCGGTTCAGCCCGTGCGGATCGCCGTGAATGTTGTAGGTGACTCCGTTCTCACGGATTCTGCGCTCCGCCCTGCGCCAACGACGCGACAATTCATCGGTGCCCATGGGGCGGACGGCGTCGATGAATGGCTGCCAGTGGGCGCGTGGGTTAACACCGTCGGCGCTGACTTCGTCATATACGGGCGGTCCTGGCAGAGGAAGTTGTAGCAAATCCGTGATCATGTCACGTTAAAGGCCACTTTGCCGGCCAGCGCAAATCTAACGTCATCGGAAAGTTCGGATTGTCTTCTTCTTGTGGTGCGCGCATGGGGCCTGGCGTGTGTCCATGCGGTTGAAAGCGGGCTAAGCGGCGGCTCTCGGCTTCGTAAGCGTTCACGGGCCGAGTGGTGTAGTTCCTACCGCCGGGATGCGCCACATGATACATGCAGCCGCCGACCGAGCGTTCATTCCACTGATCCACGATATCGAACACTAGCGGAGTGTGTACGGCGATGGTGGGATGCAGACAAGAGGGGGGCTGCCAAGCACGATAACGAACCGCGCCCACCGCTTCGCCCGGGATTCCAGTGGGATGAAGCGGCACTCGTCTCCCGTTACAAGCGACTACAAACCTGGTGCCTTTCAAACCGGTGGCCTTTACTTGAATTCTCTCCAAAGAGGAGTCCACATTTCTTACCGTGCCGCTTGTGCCGGCTTCTTCTCCGAGAACATGCCAGGGTTCCAGCGCCCGGCGCAGTTCCAGGTTGACGCCTTGGGCCGCTACTTCGCCAATTTTGGGGAAGCGGAACTCGATATGGCTGCGGAACCATTCGTCATCGAAATGATAGCCATAGTTACGCAGGTTTTCTAGAACGTCGTGGAAATCTTCCAGCAGGAAGTGCGGCAGAAGGAAACGGTCATGCAGCGCGGTGCCCCATGGAATTAATCGGCCGCCGTACGGCTCCTCCCAGAACATGGCCGTTAAGGCGCGCAGCAGCAGCATTTGCGCCAAACTCATCTGCGCATGTGGAGGCATCTCAAAAGCGCGCAACTCAACTAGGCCTAAGCGCGAGCCGGAACCTTCGGGGGCGTACAGCTTGTCGATACAGAACTCGGCGCGATGCGTGTTGCCGGTCATGTCGATTAGCAAGTTTCGGAATAAGCGGTCCACCAGCCAGGGCGGACATTCACCGTGCGGCAGTTGACTGAAGGCGATCTCCAATTCGTAAAGCGAATCCATACGCGCTTCGTCCACACGCGGATGCTGGCTGGTGGGGCCGATGAATGCGCCGGAAAGCACATACGACAGCGACGGATGATTCTGCCAAAAGGCAATCATGCTGCGTAGCAAACCCGGGCGGCGCAGAAATGGACTGTCAGCCGGGGTCATGCCGCCCAGCACCACGTGGTTGCCGCCGCCGGTTCCGGTATGCCGTCCGTCATGCTCGAATTTCTCGGTGGTCAGGCGCGACAAGCGGGCTTCTTCGTAGACCACGTTAGTGGTTTTAGCTAACTCCTGCCAGTTGCGCGCGGGGGGGATGTTCACTTCAATGACGCCTGGGTCGGGCGTCACCTTCAATACCATCAGGCGCGGGTCATACGGCGGCGCGTAGCCTTCTAGCCAAACGGGAAGGTTTAAATGCGCGCAGGTCTCTTCCACGGCGGCTATCAGGTCTAGATAGTCGGCAACGCGCGGTGTGGGCGGCAGGAAGACATGCAAACGGCCTTCGCGCGGCTCAATACAAAGAGCCGGGCGGGAAGTACCTTTGGCGGATTCGCCTTCTTCGGGCTTGGCGGGCAGCGGATCAAAACCGACCGGTTCCTGGTCGAACAGTTCTTTGCGCTTCTTCTTTTTGGGCAGTGGTTCGCGCTCGGCAAATGGATCCAGTTCGCGGTCATATTCCGTGTCATCGTCCGCGACCCATGGCAAAGAATCTACCGGTAATCGATAACCAATGGGCGAATCGCCCGCAACCAATTGCAAACGTTCCGGACGAACAAACCAGGGCTGGCTTGACCAAAAGTAGCGGGTTCCCATCAAGCGGCGGCGCAAAGGCAACACATAGCCGACTGGTTCAGGTAATCCGCGGTTGAACACTCGCGCCAGCTCATCGCGTTCGCGCGGATTGGACAGCTTCGATTCCACTGCGGTCACATTCAGCGGCAGTTTGTGTTCGCGCCACAAATAATAAAAAGCGTCCTCATAAGCGGTGAGAATGTGCTCGGATTTTACTTGCAAGCGGCGGCTAAGCGCGTGGATGAACCGTTCGGCATCTGCCGTGGTGTGGCCGTAGTCTTTGTCTTCCTGAGCGATCAGGTTGACATCTTCCCAAACGGGTTCGCCATCCACGCGCCAGTAACAGCCAAGCGCCCAGCGCGGTAGCACCTCGCCCGGATACCACTTGCCTTGGCCGAAGTGGAGCAACGCCCCCGGAGCCATGCGTTCGCGGAGACGCCGGATAAGATTGACCGCACGATTGCGCTTCAGCGGACCAATGGCATCGCCGTTCCATTGCGGGCTGTCGGGCTCATCAATACCGACAAATGTGGGCTCGCCGCCCATGGTTAAGCGCACGTCGTGTTCCGCTAGATCCTCATCCACCTTGCGTGCGGTACTTTCCAAGCGCCGCCACTGCTCGTCGGTGTAGGGTTTGGTGACGCGTGGGGTTTCATTGACGCGCCTGACCGACATGTCGAACTCGAAACTCACATTGCAAGGGTCTACCGCACCGGTAATGGGCGCGGCGGTGGAGGCGTCAGGCGTGCAGGCCAACGGAATGTGACCTTCGCCAGCTAGAAGCCCGGATGTTGGATCAAAACCAATCCAACCGGCACCCGGCAGGTACACTTCTACCCAAGCGTGCAAATCGGTGAAATCATGCTCGGTGCCGCCCGGTCCTTCTAAAGGCTTCTGATCAGGCGTGAGTTGAATCAGGTAACCCGAGACGAAGCGCGCGGCAAAACCCAACTGGCGCAGAATTTGAACCAGCAGCCAACTGGAATCGCGGCACGATCCGGTGCGCCGGGACAATGTCTGTTCGCAAGTCTGGATGCCGACTTCCATGCGGATCACGTAGCCGATGTCGTGTTGCACCCGTTGGTTCAGGTCTACTAGGAATTCAACCGTCCGCCTGGGGGTGCGCGGGACGGCTTGCACATATGCCTCCAAGAGGGGACCCGGTGCTTCGCTTCGCAAGTACGGTTCCAGATCCTTCAGCAGCGACGGTTCGTATGCGAAGGGGTACAGTTCGGCGGAAGGTTCCAGAAAGTAGTCGAAGGGATTGATCACGGGAAGGTCGGCAATCAAATCCACTTCAATCAAAAATTCCGTGGTCAATTCAGAGAAAACGAATCGCGCTAAGTAGTTTCCGAATGGGTCCTGCTGCCAGTTGATAAAGTGCTTTTCGGGCAGAACCTTTAAGGAATAGCTGAGGATGGGCGTGCGCGAGTGCGGAGCTGGACGCAGGCGGACAATTTGGGGCCCGAGAGTGACCGGGCGATCGTAACGATACCGAGTCTTGTGATGGAGAGCAACCTGAATGGACAATAAGAAATTGTCGCTGAAGGAAGCCTCAAGCACAAGCTTAGGGGACAGGATCACAACGGTTCATGAAGGCCAGGCTCCACTGAATCGCACGGGTAAACGATTGTCTGACGAAACGCTCAGTTTCAATTCTTTGTCTAACAACTCAGTCTTGGAAAAAGCTTTGAAAGTTTAATCTGGTAACGGCGTTTCTACTAGGATGGCCGCTTTCGAGCGTGTCTCTGCGCTACTACTCATGCCCGAGGATGCCCAAGTTAACACGCGCTCGAGGCTTACTAACGTAAAACAATAAGTATTAAGCAAATCAGTTGTTTACAGGAGTTTTACGGACTCGTAATAAGTGATGCAATCGAGCAATTCACTTCATATTTCCTGTAAGGTCGCCGAAAGTACTAGGATTTCCAAAATAAATCACAAAGTACTGGCGGCCAAATCGTAAACGTGGTATTACATTGAGTAGCCAACGAATTCACTTGGGCATCAGTCACAGAGCTTGATTAACTGGAAATGGGACTGAAAAAGCAGTCGCTTGCCCGAAGTGCAAGAGTTGATTCCGGTTTAGTTACTACGCTTAGGTGCGTCCTTCTGTTTACCGGCTGATTCCCTGTCTGACACAGGTATTCAACAGAACGACGCGGAGTATAAATTTCTCGAAGGTGAATGATTGCATGTCGTTGGAATCTCGCAGCCGAATGATCAGTTTTCGCTTAACGGCGGAAGAATATGAGCGATTTCGCGAACTTTGTTACAGTAACGGGATCAGAAGCGTCTCAGAGATGGCGCGAACTGCCATAAACATGATGCTTACCCAGCCGGCCCGTGCGCCGCAGGAGGTAATTGAGACCCGCCTTGCGGAATTGGAGAGCCGGCTGCATCTTCTTTCCTTGGAAGTGAAGAGGCTGAATCAGCATTCTGGCCATAGTCTGACGCCAGATGTGTCGATTCCCGTCAGGACCACATAGGTTTATGGGACTCTCGCCCGCAATTTCCGATAAGGATAAGTGACATGCGTTCTCCAGCCATAAATTGGATACTCTCGTCAGCTTTAGCTGGAACGATGTTGGTGTGCCTGCCGGCGCACGGACAGATATTTCCAACTCTCGACCCGAATGCCCCGCCACCGGTTACCACCCGCCTAGATCCGTTGCCCCAACCAAAGACTGCTCCGCCACCGGATGTTAAGCCAGCGAAAGCGGTGAGTCCGGATACGACGACCAAACCAACATCAGCCACCGCCGCGAGCCCGACCCTGGCGAGCGTGTCTGCCGATGTGTACGTACTGGGCGCCCAGGACGTACTGTCCATCCGAGTAGTCGATATGGAGGAATTTAATGACTCCGTTTACCCGCTGGATCTCAGCGGTTTCGTGACTTTGCCGCGTTTAGGGCGTGTGCAAGCTGCCGGATTGACCGTCGAACAACTGCAAGCGGAACTGGTCAGCAAGCTAAAGGATTATTTGCAGGAACCGGTAGTTACCATCACCATAACGGAGTTCCATAGCCAGCCGGTGTCGATTTTAGGCGCTGTCGAGAATCCAGGCGTTCACCAGATTCGGGGCAACAAAACCCTATACGAAGTGATTAGCGAAGCGGGCGGTTTGAAAGATGACGCCGGAAACAAAATCACGATCACGCGTCAATTAACAAACGGGCCGCTGCCCTTAAGTAGCGCGCATTCCGATGAGTCGGGACGCTTTAGCATTGCCGAATTGAATATCCGCTCGGTGATGTCGGCGCATAATCCGCAGGATAATATCGCGGTCAAGCCTAACGACATCATTACGGTACCCAAAGCGGACTTAATCTATGTGATTGGCGCGGTTAAACGGCCCGGCGGATTTCCACTGCAGGAACGCGCCAATATGACGGTCTTAGAGGCGCTTTCCCTTTCGCAAGGATTGGATCACGCAGCGAAGGCAAACAAATCTAAGATCATTCGAACCGATGAGGTAACGCAGGCCAAAGTAGAGATCCCCATCGACGTTCAGAGCATCTTGAACGGTAAAGGAACGGATACGGCGTTGCTTTCTAACGATATTCTTTTCGTTCCAACTAGCGCGGCTAAACAAGCCTCATTGCGAGCCCTCGAAGCGCTGGTTCAGGCCGGCACCGGAATAGCGATTTACAAGTAAACACAGACATGAACCCCTCTCCGCAATCGAAGGATCTCCAGGTTCGCCCCTCTTATGGGGGCAACTATGGTTATGGGTTGCAATCCGGTCGCGGATTTCAACAGATACCGCTACCCGAACAGCCGCGCCATGACAACAAGCACGGCGGGGATACGATCGGCGTTCTGGAATACCTACAGATCATTCGCAACCATCGCGGGATCATGTTGCTGTTCGCTTTTTTGGGCTTGTTGGCAGCAGTACTGTATACCCTCCCGCAGACACCCTTGTACCGGGCGCGCACCGTCATTGAGATTCAGAACATAAACAACGACTTCATGAATATGCGCTCCGTCAACCCGGTGTCGGAGGACAACCAAAGCAATGCGTTGACGGATGTGCAAACACAGATGAAGATCATCCAGAGCGAGAGTTTGATCGACCGGGTAATCAAAAAGCTGAAGAGCCAGGGCAAGATCGGCGATATGAAAACTACCGGTCGGTTCGCAGCTATTCGCAAGCTGCTAAATCTTCCCGAGGCGAAGGTGGACGATCCCGATTATGCGCTGGAACAAGCGGCCTTACGGAGTCTGATGGTGCATCAGTTGGGGCAAACACGTGTGCTGGAAGTGCTCTACACGGCGGCTGACCCCAAATTCGCAGCCGATTTTGTCAACACACTCACCAGCGAATATGTAGACGCCAACATGGAAGCGCGCTGGAAGATGAGCGAGCGCACGGGTCAATGGCTAAACGCCCAATTGGAGGATATGCGCAACAAAGTAATGCGTTCCGATGCAGCATTGCAGGAATACGCAGAACGATCCGGCTTGCTCTATACGACTCCGGCCTCCGGCAGCAGCGAGAAAACGAATGTTTCGGAAGACAAGTTGCGCCAGTTGCAGGAGGAGTTATCTAAAGCGTCGGCAGACCGGGCAGCTGCGCAATCACGTTATGAAATTGCGAAGTCGGCGGCTCCTGAATCAGTGGGTGATGTTTTAAATGATGATTCGCTGCGCAATCTGCAGGACAAGATCACCGATCTGAAGCGTCAGGAAGCGCAAGCTCTCACCATCTATACGCCAAAGAATGAGAAGGTGCGGTTGATTCAATCGCAATTGCAGCCGCTCGAGACCGAATTTGAATTGGAGCGGTCGTCCATCATTGCTCGCATTGGTAACGATTATGACGCCGCTGTTCGCCGTGAGCAACTGTTGTCGTCTGACTATAAGGTGCAGTCGGCGGTAGTTACCGATCAAGCCGGCAAATCCATTCAGTACAACGTGCTGAAGCACGAAGCCGATTCCAACCACCAGCTGTATGACGCCACTTTGGCGCAAGTGAAAGAAGCCACGGTAGCCAGTGCCATTCGCAACAGCAATATTCGCATCGTGGATGAAGCCAAGCCTCCGCATTTGCCTGTATCGCCTAGCATGACAGCCAATTCCGTGGTTGGCCTGATGGCGGGCAGCATGCTGGGTATTGCGTTTATACTGATTCGCGCAAGGTCGGATAGAACGTTGAAGCAGCCGGGCGATGCCGCTTTTTGGACGCGCGCGCCGGAACTCGGCGTAATTCCTAGCGCTAAGACTGATGGCATCCGCAGGATTGGTTCAGGCGAGAAGGACCGCAGCACAGCCATTACTGCGGTAAAAACGCAAGCGGTAGAAATGATTACCTGGGATCAAAGTCCGAGTATGGTGGCGGAAGCTTTCCGTGCCGTTTTGACTTCCATCATGTTTGTTGGTGAGAATGGCTCGCGGCCGCGAGCGTTAGTTGTCACCAGTGGCGGCCCGGGTGAAGGAAAGACTACGGTAGTCAGCAATTTGGGTATCGCGATGGCCGAGATCCGGCGGCACGTCCTGATTGTCGATGCAGATATGCGGCGACCGCGTATGCATGATTTGTTCGAATTGCCGAACGATGTGGGCCTTAGCACTTATCTGCGTGACCACGAGACCCCGCTTGAGGATCTGGTTCACGAGACGCGAGTTCCTGGATTGTATGTTTTGCCAAGCGGCCCAGCGAGTTCGGCGGCCGCCAATTTGCTGTATTCTCCGCGTTTGCCTGAGTTGCTGGACCTATTGCGCAGCAAGTTCGACATGGTGTTAATTGACACACCGCCATCGCTACAACTTACCGATGCGCGCGTTTTGGGCCGGTTAACGGACGGGGTGATCGTTGTGGCGCGCGTGGGTCAAACCACCGTAGATGCCACCGTCGCTCTATACAAGCGTTTTTGGGAAGACCATACGCGCGTTCTGGGCACGGTTCTCAATGACTGGAATCCCAAATCGAGAGGCTACAACTATTACGGCCACGGCTCATCCAGTTATGTCGCGTATCAGCAGCGCTATGGGGGCTGAGTGGCCGGCAGGAGTCTTTCGCCTTTGATCGCATTTCGCTAAACCAACATGGCCCTTCCTCGATTAGCAAAAACGGGCGCCGCTCTAATGAGCGGTCAGGGGATACAGGTCGTTTCCCAATTGATCCTGCCCCCATTGTTTTTGCGGCATTACGGGATTGTGGGTTTCGGCGAATGGACCGCGCTTTCCGCGGCTGCAAGTTATTTAAGCACGTTGAATTTCGGCCTACATAACTTCGCCAACAACCACGCTACGATCGCCTACAATCGCGGCGATATGGATGAAGTGAAGGTAACGCAGGCAACCGCGTTTTCGATCGTGCTGTGCTTGGCGGGTATTGTGTCGGTACTGGCAAGCTTGCTGTTTCTTTGTCCGATATCCAGTTGGTTGCATTTGACGGTTCCTTCGTCGGCCGCCTCGGCCACCATTTTCTGGATGGGACTGCAAATTCTGGTACGTCTTATTTTTGGATTTTTACAGACGGCGTTCCTGGTGATTGGCGCTTACCATCGCGGCAGCAACTGGCTGAACGTTTTGCAGATTGTCACGCTCGCCGGCACCGGGGCGTTGGTGTTTCTGCACGCATCCTTCCCTTGGATTGCAGCCAGCCAAGCGTTAACCACGGCGCTGATGTCGGTGCTGGTAGGCATTGATTTGTATATGAAGGCGCCAGAGGCATTCCCCAGGCTGCGTTATACTTCGCCCGGCCGGGTGATGGATATCGTCAAGCCGAGCGGTTACTACGGAATGCTGTTTTCGGCTTCATTTCTGGTGTACCAATTGCCGCTTGTTGTCTTGCAGCGCATGCTGGGTCCCACCGCGGTAGCCATTTTTTCGCTCACACGCACCATTTATTCGATGTCACGCCAAGTGCTTACCGCCGTGAGCAGTGCATTGGGCCCGGAAATAACAGAATTGTTTGGAAAGAATCAGTGGGAGAGGCTCTTTAAACTGTACGATCTGTCCGAACGGGCCGTGTTTGCGCTTGTTCCCCTAGTCAACTTGGGGACGTTCCTGCTAACGCCAGTTCTGCTGACCATTTGGCTGCACAAACCCGAGTTATTCCGCCCAGACATTTGCATTTTGATGACGCTCATTTCGGCTGCGGGCGGCATTAAGGAACACAAATATCAGTTTCAGATTTCCATTAACCATCATTCCGAGATGGCTCGTTTTTTATTCTTCACTTATGTCGCCATGATTGCTTGCATGGTGCCATTGGTAATGTGGTTCGGAATCCAGGGCTTTCTGGCGTTATGGCTGATGACCGAATGCGCCCAAGTTATTTACACCGTAAAGCTTAATCAGAAACTGTTCCGCCATTTCACAGCGCTCGAAATGCGGCCGTTGGTGCAATTGGGCGGATTGATGGCGGTCGGCATGCTGATTTGTTGGCAGGTTTCAGCCCATATCATTGCGTGGCCGATGGTGGCGCAAGCGGCTGCTGCGATCGTTGTCATGCTAGTTTTGCTAGCCATTGAATATCCGATTTTTGGTCTTGGCGCATTGAAGAATGACATCATGGCCCGGATGCGTGAAAGACGTGCTCCGACCGCGGAGGAGTTGACACCGGTCGTATGAAGATACTGCACGTCATCTCGTCCATGGACCCACGCCACGGCGGCGTGACTGAAGGCGTGCGTCAACTGGCGGAGCTATCCCAACAACTTGGCTGCACTGCCGAGGCGGTTACGCTGGATGCGCCCGATCAAGCGTTTTTAAGCACCTTTCCCTTCCCTGTGCATGCGCTGGGTCCGGGAAGGACACATTTTCAATATTGCCCTCGTTTCCTGAAATGGTTGCTGGCGCATATTCAGGAATTCGACATCGTGGTGGTGCATGCGCTGTGGCAGTATCACACGGTTGCCGTTCGCCAGGCGGCGCTACGACGGGGCGTTCCTTACGTGGTTTACACGCACGGAATGCTTGATCCATATTTTAAGCACGTTGCCCCCTTAAAACATGCCAAGAAATGGCTGTTTTGGCCCTGGGCGGATTATCGCGTTTTGCGCGATGCGCAAGCGGTGTTATTCACGACGGAAGAAGAACGTTTATTGGCGCGTCAATCCTTTTGGCTGTATTCCGCCAAAGAGGTGGTGGTCAGCTTGGGTACGGCGCGGCCGCAGGGTGTCCCAACTGTGGAATGCGAAGCGTTTTATTCGCTGTATCCGGAACTACGGGCGCGGCGCTTAGTCGTTTTCATGGGCCGCATTCATCAGAAGAAGGGCTGCGATTTAGCGCTGCGTGCGTTTGCGCGTGTGTTTGCCGACGAAACAGACCATCACTTGATCATGGCGGGGCCCGACCAAGTTGGCTGGCGTGCGGAGTTAGAACAACTGACCGCAACTCTGGGCATAGCGGAGCGTGTCACGTGGACCGGCATGTTAGAAGGCGCTGCCAAATGGGGTGCGCTGCGTGCCGCCGATGCTTTCTTTCTGCCTTCCCATCAGGAAAATTTTGGCGTGGTGGTGGCCGAGGCGCTTGCCTGCGGCGTGCCCGCACTGATTTCAGACAAGATCAACATTTGGCGTGAAGTGGAAGATGCGCGGGCCGGCTTTGTGGCGCCCGATACGCTGGATGGCGCAGTATCGTTGTTGCAGCGCTGGCGTGCGCTGCCCTCTGAGGAACAAACGCGGGTCCGCGCCAACACCATTGCCTGCTTTGAAAACAAGTTTGAAATTCATCAAGCTGCCGCGAATCTTTTAAAAACACTGTCGGGCATTGTCCCGTCCGCTTCAGTCCAGGAGGAGCCGGTGCATGCCTGAGATCGATGATCCGTTTCTCCGGCCCACCTATTCTCTGCAAAACCGTGTCGCGCGTTTGGCATGGGGGGTGGCGTATTCGTTGCTTTATCGCCCGTCGCCGCGGCCATTGCATGCATGGCGATGTTTCTTATTGCGACTTTTCGGCGCAAAGCTGGCTGCTGGAGTGCATCCGTATCCCACAGCGCGCATTTGGGCGCCCTGGAATTTGATTTGTGATGAAGCGTCTTCGATTGGTGATGACGCCATTATTTATAACCCGAAGCCGGTTCATATTGGCTCGCATGCCATCGTGTCGCAGTATGCGTTTATCTGCGGGGCGACACATGATTACGAAGACCCGGATTTTCCGACAATCTCTTATTCCATGCGAATAGGAGATTACGCCTGGATTTGCGCCCGCGCCTGCGTACAACCGGGAGTCAATGTCGGCGAAGGCGCAGTGCTAGCACTCGGCTCCATTGCCACCCGAGACCTAACAGCCTGGACGGTGTACGGCGGGGTACCCGCAAAACCCCTGAAAAAGCGTACTATGCGCGGCGAAGAAAAAGAGCTATCAGGTGTGTCTCATACTCTACCCGAAACGCGTCGATTAGTTTAATAGTCCCAGTACCGGAGGGAAGTTTGAAATTGATTCGCAGTTAGGGTCAACTGAAAAGTATAAGTGTTCTTGTTCGCGAACGAATTATGAGTGCGATTGTCAAACCTGCTCTCTCGACAACATTGGCTCAAAGCCAGTACCGCCAGATTCTAGGCATACAGTTTTTTACCGGCACAACGAAGGAAGCGGTAGAGCTGATGCAGAATGGCGGATTGTTGGTTGTACCGGCGGCGCCTGCACTGAAGGATTTACCGACCCATGCCGCCTATCGGGAGGCATTGTTAGGGGCGGATCTTACGATCACTGACAGTGCATTCATGGTATTGGCATGGAATATTTTGCAGCGGGATGACATCCCGCGTGTTTCCGGTCTGGCATACATGCGCAGACTATTAACACAGCCGGATTTTCGCCGGCCAGGAAATTCTTTTTGGATTATGCCAAGTGCTTCGAGCAGCGCACGAAACCTTCAGTGGCTGGCGAAGCACCACGATATTAAAGTCAATGATGACCACGCTTACCTTGCGCCTATGTACGGCGAAACGATAGAGGATGAGGAACTGTTAACGCGTTTGAATCGTTTGAGACCGCAGCACGTTGTCATCGGCATTGGCGGCGGTACTCAGGAACGTCTTGGTCTATATCTAAAGAACAATCTGGATTACCTGCCGGCGATTCACTGCACTGGCGCGGCCATCGGATTCTTAAGCGGAGACCAGGTGAACATTCCAGTTTGGGCCGATAAGCTCTTTGTCGGGTGGCTATTGCGCTGCTTGTGGGAGCCTAAGCGGTACGTATCCAGATACTGGAACGCCCGCAAACTTTTGCCGTTAATCCTCAAGTACCGTGAACGGTTGCCATTAGCCGAAGTTTAGGCTGCAATACAAATTAGCCCTAGGCAAAATCAAAAAAATTACGAGGAGTGGTCTAAGTGTTTAAAAAAAGAGTACTAGTTGGTGGTGCAGGCGGCTTTATTGGCGGCCATTTGGTGAAGCGACTGAAAGCCGAAGGCTTTTGGGTGCGCGGCGTGGATCTCAAGAACCACGAATACAGCGAAAGCCAAGCAGACGAATTTGTGGTGGGTGATTTGTGCGATCAGAACGTGGCGCGCGCCGCCGTAGATGGCATTGAGGACGTTTATCAACTGGCAGCCGACATGGGCGGCGCAGGTTATATTTTCACCGGCGAACATGACGCCGTTGTGATGCGCAACTCGGCAACGATCAACCTGAATATTTTGGAATTCGGACGCCTCGCGGGCGTGAAGCGGTTCTTCTACTCGTCTTCGGCTTGCATTTACCCGGCATACAACCAGACAGATCCGGACAACCCCAAGTGCTCGGAAGACTCCGCCTATCCGGCTGCGCCAGACAGCGAATACGGATGGGAAAAGTTATTCAGCGAGCGTTTGTACATGTCTTATTCGCGCAACTGGGGCTCCATTGTCCGCATCGCGCGTTTCCACAACATCTTTGGCGTTGAGGGAACCTGGACAGGGGGCAAAGAAAAAGCGCCGGCTGCTATGTGCCGAAAGATATCGGAAGCGCCCGCGGGTGGCCAAATTGAAATCTGGGGCGATGGCAAGCAAACGCGTTCGTTCCTCTATGTCGATGAATGCGTGGAAGGCGTTCGCCGCCTGATGGAATCGAATTTCAGCGGTCCGGTGAATATCGGCTCCGAAGAGATGGTCACCATCAATCAACTAGCGGAAATGATTATGGGTATTGCCGGCAAGAAGCTCTCGATCCGGCATATTGACGGTCCGCTGGGTGTTCGCGGGCGCAATTCCGACAATCATCTGATTCAGCAAAAATTGGGCTGGCAGCCATCTGAACCGTTACACAAGGGCCTTGAAAAAACGTACGCTTGGATTTCGGAACAGGTAGCCAAGCACAGTCCAGCCTTGACGCTCTCCTAGAGAGCGTAAGGGCTGTGTTTTCGCCCGGCGAAGTCAAATTTCGCACTTTAGGATCAATAGCGCTGTGTCCACGAAAAGCTTTCCAGCACATCTCAGTCGACCGGAAATCAACACAGTTCAAACGCGCACGGAAGCCGGTGCAGGGACGTTGCCGTTCTTGGTGGAAACGCCAAAAACTGTGTCCGTGCACCGGCCCATCGGCACACTCGCGTGCCTCCTCGCTGCCGATATCTTTGGCATTACTGTTTCCTTGCTGCTCTCTGCACTGGTTCGCAATTACATCATTCCGAATCAAGTGCATTCCGTCGGGAATCTGCTGCCACCAGTTATTCTCATCACCCTGACGACGTTTACCGTCGCGGGTTTGTATCCCGGCGTGGGCATGCATCCTGTGGAGGAGTTGCGACGCGGGTCAGTTGCCTTGTTGCTCTCCTTCGCAGCAACCTGGGCCGCTACGTTCCTGCTGCATGACTTTTCCTCGTCCCGCGTTCTCTATGGCTTCGCATTTCTGGTTAGCGTTTTTGCTGTGCCGTTATCGCGCGCCATGGTTCGACAACTCTTCTGCCGCAGGTCCTGGTGGGGAAGTCAAGTAGCGATCCTTGGCTTAGGCGATAGCGGACAATTGCTGGTCGAGACGCTGCTGCGCAGTCCGCAGATTGGACTCAAACCCATCGCTGTCCTGGATGACGACGCGTCGCGATATCGAGGCTTGGATTCTGCGCTGATTCGGGGTCCGCTTTCGCGTTGTCTGGAAATCACGGTTAGCCACAAAATCTCGTACGGCATTATCTGCATGCCGGCGCTTCCACGCGAAGAAATGCTTCGCTTGCTTGACTTATACGGTGCGTGCTTCAGCCACGTTCTGGTGATTCCCAACCTGATCGGCATGACCAGTCTTGGAATTTGTGCCCGGGAATTAGGTGGCATTGTCGGATTGGAAGTCACTCGTCAGTTGCTTCGGCCAACGGCGCGTTTTATCAAGCGCGCGCTGGATTTGGCTCTCTGCTGCCTGTCTGCGCCATTCGTTGCGGCTTTTGTGGGTCTGTTCGCGATTCTGATCAAGTTAGACGATCCGGGACCGGCGTTTTATGGCAACGAGCGTATTGGCCGCGGGGGCAAAAAGTTTAAAGCGTGGAAGCTCCGCAGCATGAAGCTGAACGGAGATCAAATTCTTTCGAGGCACTTGTCTACCAATCCCGACGCGGCCGCCGAATGGCACACCACTCAGAAACTGAGGTCCGACCCTCGTATCACACGCGTGGGCGCGCTCATACGCAAGGCCAGCATTGACGAATTACCGCAAGTATGGAATGTCGTTGCCGGTCAGATGAGCCTGGTAGGGCCGCGGCCTTTACTTGAAAACCAGATTGCGCTTTACGGACCCAGTTTCAATCTTTACAAGCAGGTTCGGCCTGGAATCACTGGACTTTGGCAAGTGTCTGGACGCAATGAACTAACCTTCTACGAACGCGTTAAGCTAGATAAATACGTCATTCAGAATTGGTCTGTTTGGCTTGATCTTTATATCTTGGCCAGGACACTAGGCGTGGTGCTAACTGCCAAGGGTGCGTATTAGTTATATCTACCGCTGGAACTCACCTAGCGTGAGGACTTGGAAAGGAGGATTAGCATGACACACGGAATTGTTGTTCACAAACATCAACCGCGAACTTTCACCATTCACCTCAACGCTTTTAGCGTTGGTATTCGAATCCTGTTTATCGCCATTGTGTGCGGCCTTGTCATTGCCGAGTTAGCGTCGGTGCCCTTGTGGCCGCCGCCCATTTACTATCCTTACCAGCTTTCCAAGCTGACTGGTTTTGTCGTAATTGGCCTGCTAACTCCACTTGCGTTTTGGCGGTTCAATGCGCTCAATCGGGGCTTGTTGTATGCGGCTTTTTCAGCCGCGCTTGTCGAAACGCTGCAGTCCATTGTGAACCGGGGCCACAGCGGCCATGCCTTCCATTGGTATGAACTGGTCGTCAAGTTGGCACTGATTCTGTTTGGCTTCTCCATCGGTCTGGACATTCGTTACGAACGACAAATCAAAATCGGCCCTTTGCAGTTAGTGCTACACGGGATTAAATAACTTAAAAGAAAAATCGTCTTCAAAAGAGCGGATTACCCTTGCACGGGAAATCCGCGTTTTTGTTTTTAGCCTTAGTTACGGCCCATGCAGCCGAAGCTCACGGTTCCTGATACGGCAGTTGCGAAATTGATCGTCATGGAACTGGAGCCCGAATAGGTAATCCAGTAGCGGTTCCCGCTACCCGCGTCGAACTGCGGTTCCGCCCAGCACTCAGTATGCGAACTGTAGCTCCCGGTGAAACTGTACGTTGCTGAAGTAGCATTGGTAAACACAAGTTCACCGCTCAGGTCGGTGTTGTTGGCAGTACCGCTACGCAAAGACTGAGTGCCGACGTAGCCGTTTGCACCCGCATCAACGCCCATGGTCACGTTTGAAAACGGAGTCAGCATCTGGGTGCTGCCAAACGTGTAATGCACCTGATTGCTGTTGGCTGTGATCATCCAGCGTTTATTCGTCTGATCATATTGCAGAAAATCAAAGTAGGAAGCGTTGCCCGCTGCCACGATATTTGGCGTTGCCGTACAAGGCGAATTGCAGCCGACGCCGATCGTCCATTGGTCTCCCGGACTGTCGAACATCATGCTGTAACCGGTCTTGCCACTGATGTGGATGCCCATCGGCGAATTATATTTTCCACCATTGGCGGCATACATGGAACTCGGCGCATTGTTAACCAGTCCCAGCATGGTGTCATTACCTTGCAATGGCATGTTGTACGTTAAGCCAAAGCCGCCGGATGCGCCGGGGAAGTTAGGATAGTAGCTCTCGATCACAGTGTTGCCAAAGCTGAAGCGCTGTGCCGGGTAAATTGGCTCTTCCACCGAATCTCCCGCTGTCCAAGCCACGTTGTTCGGCCCAAGCGTAAAGGTATCGCTTAATCCCCCGCCCTGCTGCACGGACAGCACTTCGGCCATGGGATACAACACATAGCCGTTCGCCGCACTGGCATCCCAGCGGCTGACTAGCTGTTGATAGCCGCCACCGCCCGCAACATAGAGTTGCAGCGATGTGGCCGAAGTGGATGCAATGGCTGGCCAAGCAAAGCGCAGCGTGCCAGTAATGGATTGCACTTTGTTCGGGAAGGTGGAGTTGGTCACGTCGTCGGCAGTCAAATCCAGCAAGTAGCCGCAGACGCCGCCCGCCGCAACGGTAGCGGTGGAAGGATGCGCCTTCAGAAATGAAGCAGTAAATGTGGTGCTGGTGACGGCGGAAGGATAAACCATTTCGAAGGCACCCGGATCCGCCACACATACGAGAGTGGATGTAGTGATCTGAGAGAGGGAGCCTGTAGTTAATGAAGCGGGAGTTACCGTCACTGAACCAGGCGTATTAACATTTGTGCCTAACTGACCAATCATAGTGCTGACGGGCCAGGAAGTGCCAGTACCGCTGATGGCGGTTAGCGCGCTTCCGCTACTGCTGACGGCAGAGATAGTTCCGGCAGAAATCGTGCCTGCGCTCATACGAATCAGGAACCGACCAGCGCCTTGCGTATGCTCGCCTTGCGTGGAATTCATGGTAAGGCTGGTTGCACCGATTGTGGGCGTTCCAGTAACCGTACCTTCGTACGCCACGCTGCCCATATAAACCTGGTTATCCTGCGCTTCGCAGCCTTCGTCGGCCTGGGCGTTGAAGCCACCCCAACAATAGACATAATTTGCAATGCCTAGCGAATCGCCGATGGCAAAGTTCTTCGTCGTCAGGCCCAAGCTTAAATGCTGGCCCGGCGTGTGCGAATAGTTGGTTAGAGCCAGAGGCGCATATGTCGTCTTATTGAAATAGCCAAGCGACGAAAATTGCTGGTTGGTACCGCCATCCCACGAGTTTTGCAAAATGTAGAGCGGAGTGAGAATCGCCATGGGCGATTGTTTTGCGTAGTAGTTGTAAACCCAGCCGTTTGGCGAAGAGATCAATCCGTCGGTATAGCCACGCGGATTGACGCCCATGCGAGCGTCGCCGTAACGCTGATCGAAGATGCTGATGTTTCCCGGTGTGGTTGCTCCGGCCGGCTGGTTATTTGGATCCAAGCCAAAACCGGGAACCGGCTCGAGAGTGGTATAACTTGGGGGCACTATAATGGCGCATGCAGTACTCGTCAGAGAGCAACCAGCAATGGCGCCCGCAATGCCGCCGCTGCCGGCGACAGTATGATCAATAGCGCTATTCACGTCGCGCAACAACGTATTGTTCGTCGCACCTTGAACGGCACCCTGCAGCGACGGCAGTTGGCCTGATGTTACTTTTGTCTGCGCTGCAAGCTTTCCTGCGCAGATCCAACTTAGCGCCAACATCACCAGAACGGCAATACCTTGTGCGCTTTTGAAAGACTGTGGTTTCACTGAAAATACTCCTATGTGTAGTCGTTGCCCATCGTTTTGAAGAGCAAAGCTGCTCGTCGTGCGCGTTCAAGCGCAACGTGTTTTCACGTACACAGTCTGAATCCGGCCAAAGCCAAAACGGATTCGAAATCCTCGTAAGCGACTGAATGGAATGAGGATAGACTTTTTTCTACTTTTGTGACTGAAAATTCCAGCGGCCTAATGCTGCCTAGTAGAGCGAAAAGAGGGGACACCTCTGTCTGTTGGTCGTTTGGAGATGGACTTTTAAAGAGTCCGGAGTGTCCTGCCCTTCTAAGCTAGCTCCAGATGATATTGCCATCTTCATTACGTTTCACTTCTTTGCATTCGTCGAAGCGGGAGACGCCAGGAGTTTCTTCACGTTCCCTGGTGCAGGTGGGACAGGGACAAAGACCCCAGGCTTCCGGACGCGGTTGGGAATAGCGCGCACCAACGGCGTGACCATCGGCTCCGCGCTCGCGCCGCATCAGATGCGGCCATTCGTCAGGTAACATGCGCTGCACCCACATACCTCCGTATTGTTTGAACGTCGGCGTCGGCTTTATCCAGTCGTATTCGACCGGAACGCCATCGACGAAATTTAGCCGGCGATAAATGAGATCGGGTTTGGGATTCATTTTTCTTAGAATGAGTGCTATTTCCTCGTTCGAGGGATAAAAGGTAGAGACCGTTCGGTTTGTCTCTATCATGATTTCGATCCATTGTTCCAACTGGACCGGCCTTTTAGTATGTGACTTGTTTTTCATTACGTATTCCTTTCAGGACTTAGGATTTCGATAGGATCGTTATCTCGGTAACGCGAGTAACCGAGCCGTGGACCGTCGATGAGCTGACCGGTTTCGGCTTCTTGCGCCATGATTGCGATGAATTCTTCGGGTTTGTAGCGGATGAGAGTTGTAGAAGTGGTGCGATAGCGTTCGTTGCTGTGAATGTTGACCCATTCGAATTGGGCGGGCAACTCGGCTTCTACACACAGGAATCTACGCGTCACTTCATAGAATCGGTCTTCGGGATTCAGCTCGGTGAAGCGCGAACTGGGAGGAGCAAGACGGTGACTCCAAAGGCCCTGGTCGTCTTTTTCGAGGTAGACGGTTTGTTGGAACGGGACTTTACCGGTAAGGTCAGGGTCGAGATCTAATTTCGGTTTGGGGGGTTCTTCGCTCTTCTTGGTTTCTTTAGGTGGCGGAGTTTGGAATTTGGCGAGGAATTGCAGGGCTTTGCGAAATTCGTTTTGGGTGCGCTGGGGATGTTTTTCGAAGAAATGGAAATGTTTTTGGATGATGGGATTCCAGAACTGGTAGGGGAGGCCGGTTTGGTGGAGATCGAGTTGGATTTGATTAAAGATGTATTGGGCGCGGCGGCGGAGCCAGTCGGCTCTGACTAGGTCGTTGCGGAGGGTGATTTGTGTGTGAGACTCACCGGGGAAATCTTTTATCCAGGCGTTGTTCAGGTTTGCCAGGTCTTGGGCGGAATCGTTGGGGAGGAGCAACGATTGGAGATCTGGATGGGGTACTGTCATTTCGTGTTGAGTTTCACATGGGGCTGTACGGTTCTTGGTGGGAATGGTTTGTAAGTGCATGAGCGGATAGGGAGATAAGTTTTTGACGGGTTTTGTGACTGAGTTTTTCGCTGGTGCCTGGGTGGTGGTTCGGAGGATGGGTGTACAGGTGTCGGTGGACTTTGGTGGGGCGCGAAATCAGGGTTCAGTTGCCAGGGCCACGGATCAGAAGGGGCATTACGGAACGAACTGGAAATGCGGGTGACGGGATGATGAACTTGGTTTGGTACAGAGTTGTGCGGCGGTGGTGGTTATTGGTGGAGCGTGAAATTGACGGGACAGCCAACGCATTTCCCGGGTTGCGTGTGGTGTTTGTAGAGATGTACTGGCGTGAAATGCGAAGGCAGTCCCGCAGATATTCGCTACGAAACGAATGGGGTTGAGGGCCGAGATACGAGGAAGGTTGGTCAACGATGGGCCCATCGGAGGTAGTTGGGAGGTAGTTTCTTGGTGAGTTAGGAGTGGTTTGGAGGTATGTGCGAGTGGGAACGGTGGCTGGGTTGATGAGTGAATACACTTTTCCCTGGAGTGGGACTCGGATGTCTAAAAAACGCAGGTTAGTAGCGCTTGGCCGGGTTGAATTCGGGGGGCTTGAAGCCGAGCGCCACCGCTTGCTTCTTCATTTCGGCTAGATGCTCGTCCCAGGTTTGCTCGGGACGGTTCTTTTTCTTGTAGACTTCTAAACGTTCTTTCGCGATGGTCAGTTTGGCGGCGCGGTCGGATTCGGTTTGACGAAACTTGCGATGGTCTTCGACGGCTTTGCGTTTTTTATCTACTAAGTTGCTGGCGGCGGTCTTGTAGCGCACGTGGCGTGCGAGTTTGCGCTCCTGTTCTTCTGTCCAAGCGCTGGGGTCGGGATTAATTTCGTAAAGGGTAACTTCGACGGCGGCGTGGGCGCGGGTGGCGCGTTGGTAGAACCAATCGGCGTTGACAACTTCGGCGACGAGTTTGCGCTCGCCTTCGTCTTTTGGGTTGAAGAGTTTGAGCCAGGTGGATTCGAGCGCTTTCAATTGCTCTTCGGTTTCGTTGGGAAGAAGAAGGGTGCCGGCGGCGCAGCAGCCGTGTTTGAGGGCGTTCATGGAGCAGATGGCTTTGGCGGCGTCTGATTTTGGACCCGGCAGCGCGGGGGATGCAGGGGGGGCGTTGGCCTCGACGGGCGGTTCGGTCAGATTCTTCATTTTTGTTCCTTTAGCTACAAATTGGGCTGGGTATCAGCCTGCGTCCAGGATGCCGGATGGAATTGGGAAACGAGTATTCGAGGCGGGGTGCAAATGGGGTGGGATTTGGGTTTATGGAATTGATTTGATTGAGGTTAGTGGTGGGGGAAGTTTTTTTTGTAAGTTTGTGACTGGTTTTTCTTGAGATTGGGGGAGTGGGCAAACACGGACATCAGGACGCGCCGTTGCAACGATCTTTGCGAGCGCAACCTCACGTCCGTCGTTTGGCGCCAGATGACCAAGTGTAGCTAGTCGCTCGTGCGCGACGGCGTAGTTAGGCTGGGAGACAATCTCAACTGGGGCTGATTGCTGGGGCGCGGCCAGACCTTCCGAGACCAACACCGATGATCTGTAGCCCGAGCAGGGAAAATAATCGCATCCAAGCTTTGAGATTTGACTCCCGCAGTAATCGTGGTCTGCAATAGTCGCGAGGAACAGGAAAGTGCTGTAGAGCGCAACTATTCTAGATACGATTGGGTGCCACGAACTTCTGTTGCGCCAAGCGTGTATTTGTACTTGCCGACATTTCATTAGTAACCGATGCCCGGAGCTAACTCGTATATATGTTTGTAAGCATCAACAAGTGCTTCTTAATCTGCGAGGAGAAACAGGATAATGAAAAAGATCGTGCTATTGAGTTGTGCCGTATTCGGAGCTTCCGCTTTCGGATCGAGCAACATCCACAAAATCACGCTCCGGCAGGATTCGATCATCGAAGGTAAAACTCTAAAAGCAGGAGACTACAAGATTTCTTTCGAAAACGGCAATGCGGTGATCAAACAAGGTAAACAGGTTTTCCAAACGCCCGCACGTTTAGAGACTCAGACCGCAAAAGCGGAAGACGACGAGCTTTTTTATAAAGACAACAATAATTTGGAAGGGATTGAATTCGCCGGCACTCAAACCGAGATCGTGTTCTCACCCGCCGCGACAGCGCACTCCGGAATGTAGGAGGCGAACGCCTTGCCATCAGTTGATTTCCAGGGTCGGAGGCGTAACTATCTGAAGAACCCTTTGAGACATGAAGTGCTAAGCGACATGGAGACGGGGTAAGACTTCATCAGCCGGTCCCTGGATAAACTCGCGGAAGGCATCCGCATTGAGAGGCTCTTCCGGCCCAACATAGATCGTGCGAACTCCTCGACCATTGGCGAGATCCGCGAATCCGGCAGCCGGATAGACCGTTCCCGATGTACCGACGACTAACAAGACATTTGCGCAGTCGAGCTGAGCATAAGTGCGATTCATATCCAGCGGCATCTCGCCGAACCATACAACGTGAGGCCGAACTGGATCCCCACAGTCGCGGCATTTGGGGAGATTGGCGCTAGCTCCATAGATTCGGCGATCTGGAAAGGGCCTATTGCAGCTTACACAGCGCGATTGGAACAGAGATCCGTGCATATGGTGAATTCGATGCGACCCGGCGCGCTCATGTAGGTCGTCTACATTTTGTGTGCAGAGGTAAAAACGGTCTCCCATGCGCTGTTCAAGAGCCGCGAGGGCAATATGGGCGGCATTTGGTTCAGCGGCCAAAGCGTCGCGCCGACGATTTGAATAGAACCGCCAAACCAGTTCGGGATTAGCGCGCCACGCCGCAGGAGTTGCCACTTCTTCGAGTCGATGGCCGTGCCAAAGACCGCCTAAGCCGCGGAAGGTTGGCAGCCCACTAGCAGCGGAGATGCCCGCGCCACTTAGGACAAAAAGACGCTCCTCCGACGTAAAGCGAAGGAGTTTTTTATGCTTTGCCACTCAGAAGGTGATCCTTTCGACGCAAGACATGGGTAAGCTCATCACGATGGTGCTTCTCCCTATTGTCGCGCTTCCATTAAAGCGGATGTAGACATGATGCGTGCGTGATGATCCTAGGGGTTAACATACGGGGCAGTCGCACGGGGGTTTCCCAATGACGAACGGAATCTTCAGTGACTCGTTGATGAAGGCATTTGGCAATTCGACGGTTCGAGACGTTTCAGTAGAGAGTCTACGTTGCCGGGAGTGATCCAACGGGATGGAAACGTCGCGTGCATGACCGAGGATCTTGCAGTTACTGGAAACTGAAGACGCCTTTGCAGATGAATTCGGCGGGACCGGTTAGGAATACGCTTTCGTCCAAGCGCCAGTGGAGGGGGCCAGCGGGAGTCTTGACCTCGACGGGAGATTGAACCAAGTCTCTTAGGATGGCGGAGACGGCGGCTTGGGCGCCGGTGGCGCGTTGGTGGAACCAATCGGCATTGACGACTTCGGCAGCGAGTTTGCGCTCGCCTTCTTCTTTTGGGTTGAAGAGTTTGAGCCAGGTGTATTAGAGCGCTTTGAGATTCTCTTCGGTTTCGTTGGGAAGGAGGTGGACTGACCCCCAAGCGTGAGACAGACGAGTTTTGGGACGGTTACCGTTCGCTGGTTTTTACTAGACGAACGGGAAGTTATGATCCAAGATGGTCGCGGTAGGCGAAGCGGAAGCGAGCAATGCTGGAGAGCAACTCGCCAGGAATAGCCTACCGGAGACTCATCCAAAACGATGAGGCAGGAGCGGTCGAATCGGCCGCTCTTGTTACTTGCAATCAGGGTCTCACATCGGGTGGTTAGATCTCCTCATGCCTTCTAAAACTCATGCTGGGAGCTTGCGGAAGTTCCGGTTTCCCGGCTGCGGCCACTTGCCTTTCGAACTCGTCGGGCGATCGGTAACCGAGCGCCGAGTGGAGGCGAGTTGCGTTGTAGTAATGGTCGAAGAAGACACTTAAATTAGCGCGGAGATCTTCGATATCTCTGTACTCGGAGCAACGAATTTCTTCCTCTTTTAGAGTTTTCATGAAGCGCTCACATTTAGCGTTGTCGTACGGATTGCCCGGCCTGCTCATGCTCGCGATCATGCCGTATTGAAGCAGCATGTCAACGTAGGTAGCGGATGCATATTGAACTCCGCGATCGGAATGATGAATCAGACCTGGCACAGGCAGTCGCGATTCAATAGCGTTCTTCAGCGCTATGAGGGGAAGGTCAGTGGTGAGCCTTGGCCCAAGGTTCCAGCCCACGATCTTACGCGAAAACGCATCCATGACAACCGCCACGAACACGTCCACACGTAGCAGACGCACGTAGGTAATGTCGGCCACCCAGAGTTGATTCACCGCCGTGGGAGTGAGTCGACGAGCCACGTTGATGGCCACCTCGAAGTCATGCTTACTGTTGGTTGTCTGCGGAACGAAACAGCGTTTGCGAATGGCCAGCAAGTTGTCCTCTCGCATCAGACGCGCCACTCGTTTATGATTCACTCTCCAGCCTTGCGCCCGTAAGGCATGCGTGATGCGACGGTAACCATAGTGCCGGCTCTCGAGCGCCGCCCGCTGAATGGCATCGCGCAGTCGCGACGCTTCTTCATCGACATCGGCTTGGGTACCGCCGTAGCGATAATAACTGGCGCGGCTCACTGCCGCCAGTGTGCACATCCGTTCGATTGTCATTTCGCCTTGCTGTCCGTCTACTTGTCGGATTTGTTGGTAGACGGCGTCGCGGAAGTCTGTTCGCGCTTCCGGCGACTTTCCTCGATGCGCAGCAAGGCACCTTTGAAAAAATCAAGATCCAACGCTTGTTGCGCTACCAAGCGTTCCAGTTCAGCGATGCGCCGCCGTTGCCGTTCCTCTCTCTTCTCCTCCATCTGGGCGGCTGTCTTGAGGCTTGGAACCGGAACGCGACCGAGAGCTTCATCCCGCCAGCGATACATCTGCGCACGACTCACTTTCAGCTCATGGACCAGTGCGCTAATGACTGAACCCGTCTTCATCCGCTCCAATACTGCATCTCGAAACGCCTCGTCGAATTTGCGCGGACGGCCTATTTTCTTCTTCTCTTCTTCCTGCTGCGATTCGTGGGGCACCTTTCACCTCATTGTGTCCCATTTCTCCGTGTCTCACTTTGGGGGTTCACTACAGAGGAGGGTGGTGGCAGCGCAGCAGCCATGTTTCATCGCGTTTCTGGATGAGATGGCTTTGGCGGCGTCTGATTTTGGGCCCGGCAGCGGTTCGGTCAGGTTCTTCATTTTTGTTCCTTTAGTTGCAAATTGGGCTGGGTATCAGGATGCGGGATGGAATTGGGAAACGAGTATTCGAGGCGGGATGCGAATGGGGTGGGATTTGGGTTTATGGTTTTGCTTTGATTGCGGTTAGGGGTGGGGGAAATTTTTTTTTATGAGTTTGTGACTGGTTTCTTTGGGGGTTGGGGCGTGAGCGGGAGGTGTGCGTAGACCCGGCGCTCAGGAGGCGCCAGCATCTTTTGTCGAAGCGCACACAAAATGCAAACCTTTCCCTGCGTCCTCCAGGGTCAGATAAGAACGTTTTGCGTTGGGGTGAAACGAAACCCCATTTAGCGTCACTAGTACTCAGACGCCCTTGCATCCGCCTATTTCCGGGTTGCATAATTTCTGGGCAGGTCCAAGAATTCCGGGAACAGGGCGAGAACCGGAGTATCGGTTCGAGAGTCAAGGTCGCCCGAAAGTTGGGGCTAGGTAGCTTCACTCAATATCACGCACTTAGGTGCGAAAACGGAGAACTTCTCATGGATATTCAAAACCAGATCGCAAACAACACCACGTCTTCCCGCCCATTCGTGACGGCGGCTGATGTGATTTATTTTCGGGGAACGGACAACAAGCTGTTCAAAGTGAATAGCGACGGGACGGGCCAATCACAGATAGGGAACAACACCACTAGTTCCACGCCGTTCGTCACCTCCGACGGCTGGGTGTGGTTTCAGGGCACCGACAACAAGCTTTATAAGGTGTTCAACGACGGAACCCAACTCTCCCGGCCTGGCGCCAATGACACCGGCTGCAGTCCGACCGTCGTGAACAACGTAGTCTACTTCCAGGGAAAAGACAATGTGCTGTTTCGTATGAATCCCGACGGCTCCGGTCAATCCCAGATCGGTAAAAACACCACTAAGTCTACGCCGTTCGTCACTCCTGATGGCTGGGTGTGGTTCCAAGGCACGGATGGCCACCTTTACAAGGTGTTCCATGACGGAACCCAACTTTCCCGGCCTGGCGCCAATGATACCGGCTCCAGTCCGACCGTGGTGAACAATGTGGTCTATTTCCAGGGAAAAGACAACGTGTTGTTTCGCATGAATCCTGACGGATCGGGTCAATCACAGATTGGTAAAAACACCACGAAGTCCACGCCGTTCGTCACCGCCGATGGCTGGGTATACTTTCAGGGCACAGACGACCACCTCTATCGGGTATTTAACGACGGAACCCAACTCACGCGCCCGGGCGCCAATGACACATACTCCACGCCCGTCGTCGGACGCGTAGAAATAGCTGAAGGGACCGTGGGGGAGTGGATTTACTTTCAAAGCGTTAACAACCAGCTGTGTCGCCTGTTCCAGCCGGTGGCGGCCATCGCCACAGGCACCATGCAACCCAAGTACTACATTCTGACGGTGCTGTACGCCCCGCCCGGCATGAATGGAGGCAACAGCGTCAGCGGCGTCCTGGGCAACGTTGTCTCTTCCGTCAACTATTCCAGCAGCAGCAGCACAGGAACTACAACTTCCGTCAGCAGCTCGTTTAAGGACGGCGTCAGCGTTGACGCGAGTGCCGGCTTTAACATCGGCATCGTGAAGCTCGGCGTAGACGCTCAGTTCAACGCATCAAGCACTACCTCCGACCAATCGTCTGAAACCATCACCTCCACCACAACCTTCGCCCAGAACGTGCCAGGGCCTGGCGAGGACGGAATTAACCACGACCACGACATGTTTGTGCTGATGCTGAATCCTCTCATCGGCGTTGCCGTTTATCCCGGCAACATCATGCAGTGAAACATGGGAGTCAATGGCCCAGTTATGAACATACAGTTCCCCTATGTGGGCTGGCTAAAAGATCCGAGCACAATGCCCCCCGGGGTGAAGCAACAACTCGATGCCGCCGGCCTGACACCTGCGGACTACAAGCAGATTCTTGCCGCGAATCCATTCGCGCAAGGCGCCACGGCGATCGACCCGAACCGCTTCCTGGCCACGCCACAGACGTATCCGTACCAACCGCCATACAGCGCTAGCGACCCTGTGTTCACCAACACCATAACGCTGCAGAACGCTGTAAATGTCAGCCAGATCCATACGGTTCAGAATCAATACTCTGTGTCGGTCACTGTTTCAGCCGGAATCAACGTGTTTTATGAATCGCAGGTGAAAGTGACCGGCACCCTGGAATGGACGAACACGAATGCATACGGCACTAGCAATACCTCCACTCAGACCGCCGCCGCGACCGTGGGGGGGCCGGCCTTCGGGTATTCTGGACCAACGGACGTAGTGGTCTACTGGGACACGCTCTACAGTTCGTTCCTGTTTGCGTTCCCGTCCGAGCCTCCAACTGCCTCGGGCACTCTGCTTGATGCCACCGGCAAGGCTATCGCCCACCAGGCAGTCACACTAACCGCGGGAGGGCGCACCTTCAAGACGTTTACCAACTCTCAAGGCCAATACCGGTTTTATGGTGCCCCACGCGGACAGGGCTCATTGGCGGCGAGTGGACAGAACTTTGCTGTCACAGTCGGCGCCGGCGCTACGCCCCCAACCCTTCGGCTTCACTAGTCTTTTGTGAGATCGTGGGCATCGAGGAGGTAGTCTATTAGTCGTCGCGGACTAACTCATCATCCACGCCGGGAGTGATTGGAACGACACATCGAGGATCCACTGTGGTGCGTTAGGCACGGCCGTACGTCTGACTCTTGCCGTTACTGGAAGCTTAAGACGCCTTTGCAGACGAATTCGGCGGGACCAGTTAGGAAGACGCTTTCGGCCCAGCGTAAGTGGAGGGGGCCGGCGGGAGTTTTGATTTCGACGGGCGATTGGACTAAGTTTCTTAGGATGGCGGAGACGGCGGCTCCGGTTGAGCCAGTTCCGGAACTGCGAGTTTCTCCGGCACCCCGTTCGTAGAAGAGGGCTTCGATGACGTGGTCGGAGATTTTTTTTACGAGTGAAACGTTGGTGCGATGGGGGAAGCGGGGGGCGGCTTCGACTTCTGCGGCGATGGTGCGCCAATCGGCCGGGAAGTCGGCGACGAAAATGGCGCATTGGGGGTTGCCGACGTTGAGAATGGAAGCGTCCCAGTTGCGACCGGCGAAAGGGAGGGCGGCGTGGAGTTCCTGCATTTGCGGGAGGCCCATATCCATTTCAAATTGGAATTGGAGGCCGGCGCGGTGGATGAGTTGGAGGTGTTTTGGTCCGGCGGCGGTGGTGATGACGATTTCGGGCTTTTCGATGTGACCTTCGAGATAGGCGAAGGCGGCGGCACAGCGAGTGCCATTGCCTGAGATTTCGGGTTCGCTGCCGTCGGCGTTGAAGAGACGCGTTCGGAGGCCTTCGGGTGTGCGCCAGGCGAGCATCCAACCGTCTGCTCCGACGCCGGTGGTCCGGGCGCAAATGCGGCGAGCGAGACTGGGGAGGTCGGCACCTTGGTGAATGGATTCGCCCCAGGTGATGAGGAAGTCGTTTTCTGCCCCGTGGAGTTTGGCGAAGGGGATGTTAGTTTCGTTCATAGATTAGAAGATTGGGTGCGTCTTTAACGGTAATGGCTTCGACCAAGTGGAAGGCTTTGGCCTCGTCTAAGCGGGTAGAGAGTTTGTCGCCTTGTTGGGCGATGGCCCATTTCATTTGACGGACGACTCCGTTGGGCATGGTGTTGGCGAACCATTGCACCGTGTTGCCTTCGTGCAGAGATTCTTTGAGTGGGATACCAGCTTTGCCTAGGATGGCAGTGAGGTCTCCGAATTCAATGAGGATGCCATCGCCGGTATGGTAATTAGCTTGGAAGAACCGGGCGGCTTGAGCTGTCCAGGCTCGGCGGTCGTCAGAGTTGACTTGCGATTCTTTCCAGCAGATCAGCTTGTCTGGAGATGGTTTCCAACACCAAGGCAGGATGGCGATGAGTGGGACGAGGAGTGCCAGGCGGCGCGGAAGTACGGTGGCAAGAGCGCCGCAAGCGAATGCGGCCAAGACGACGACCGCGATGCCATAACGGGTGTTGTAGTAGCTGAATGGCCAGAGAGTGGGGACGTGGATGGGAGTTTGGGAACTGTGGATGCTCCAAATGTAGAACAAAGGAGTTAGGGAAAGGAAAATGACGGCAAGCCAGCGGCGTTGGAAGATTGCAATGAGCAGACCCAACGCCGCGACGATGAGCAGTGCGTTCCCACAGCATAGGCGGCCGGCTTCGGAATAGTAATGAAGTGCCGGCAGCCAGTCGTGGAAGCCGGGATAGGGACGGTTAGCTTGAATGGCGGCGGCGGAGTAGGGACCATTGTAGAAATCGAGTGGATTGGCTTGTTCCCACCAGTTATGGGCGAACCAGTAGATGGGCGCGCAGGAGGCGGCGATAGAAACTGAGAAAAACGTTTTCAGTTTGGCGGTGGGAGTGAGCCAAGCGAAGAAAGCGGCGATGAAGGGAATGAGAAACCAACCATCGTAGCGAGTTAGGCTCATCCACCAGCTGGACAGCACGCCCAACACGAGCCAGATGTTGGACTGCGTTCTGCGGTAGCGCAGGATGGCCAGCAGACAGAAGGCGAGACCGGCGATGAAGACGATTTCGGTCATGGTGATGCTGGCCAGATAGAGTACGTTCGGGTTCAATGCGAAGCACAGCAGGACCATGAGACCGGCTGGGGAGCTTTGATAGACATCTTTGGCGGATAGATAGAGACAAAGTCCGGCAACGATGAAACACGCAGCGACGGGGATAGTTCCGGCTAATCCGGTTTGCCAGAGAAAATTGTGTGAGACGAATGGCAGACAAATGACGTGAAGAATCGGAAGCCACACGGTTCCGAGTTGGTCATAGCCGGGAGTTCTGGAATCGATATAACTGCGGCTGATGTTGAGATGAGCTTGCGCGTCGCCGTAGTAGAGCAGGTAGCCGTGCGCATAGAAATACCAAATGGCGAGGGCCACGATTAGCGCGAGGAGCGCGGTGACACCGAGGATTTCGGCGAAACTAGAATGCGGTGAATCGCCTGAATTCTTCAAAACGTTCGTCAATTTCTTTGCGAGTGAGAGTGCGGAAACGATCGACGCCGAATTCTTCGCAGCAGAAGCTTCCCATTACGGAGCCATAGATGACTGCCCGGTGCAGGTCTGTGACGTCGATGTGGCCATTTCTGAGATCGAAACCACGCTCCGCGAGGTAGCCGACGAAGCCGCCGGCGAAGCAATCGCCCGCACCGGTAGGATCAAAAACGTCTTCCAGAAGATAGCCGGGCACCATAAAGAGAGAATCTTTACGGAAGAGCATGGCGCCGTATTCGCCGCGCTTGATGATGAGTGTGTGCGGACCCATGTCGATGATTTTTTGGGCGGCTTTTTTGAGGTTGGTTTCGCCGGAAAGCATGCGCGCTTCGGAATCGTTGATGAGGAGGAAATCCCAATGCTTGATGGTTTCGAGCAACTCGGCGTGAGTGCTATTGATCCAGTAGTTCATGGTGTCGCCGCCGACGAAGCGCAGATTTTTGAGCTGCTTCTGCACATCCAGTTGCAGCGTGGGCTGGATGTTGCCTAGGAACAGATATGGCAGGTTAGCGTAGCTGGCTGGGACTTTGGGTTGGAAATCCGCGAAGACGTTGAGATCGGTGACCAGGGTGGTGCGGTCGTTCATGTCGTCTGAATACTTGCCGGACCAGAAGAACGTCTTGCCCGGGACAGTTTCCAAACCTTGGAGGTCGACGCCCTTTTCGATCAAGAGTGCGCGATCCTCGTCGGCAAAATCTTCACCCACCACGGCAACGATGGAGGCTTTCGTGAAGTAGCTAGCGCAGAGAGAAATATAAGTGCAGGCTCCGCCCAATATGCGGTCGCGTTTGCCATGCGGCGTTTCGATGGCGTCGTAAGCGACAGATCCAATGACAACTAATGACATCGTTTGCAATTGTAACTGTTCGGCCAAAAGTTGGGCGAATTGGACGAGAATCGCTACAATGGAAGTTGGGCATTGAAAGCGCTTTTCTGCGCAAACTTCCTGGTTTTATTTTTATTGCGCTGGCAATAGTGTCGCAACTCTACCTGTGCAAGAAGGCTGGGATCTCGAAACGCAAGGCGTGGTGGCTGGTGGGCAGCTACATTACGCTGTGCGTTACGTTGACTTTGGAGTTGTTTCCCGACCCGCCCCGGCCGATTAGCTACTACGAGGATCGGCTAGGATCGATTTTGACGATGTGGGGGTGGATAGCCGATGTTGCGGCATTCATCGTTTACTTCAAATCGCGTATTGAATCGAGATTTGGCCGGAACTTTTCGCCGGCACGACGGCAGTTTTTGAATACCACGGCAGCGGCGATTTGTGCGGCACCGGCGGTGGCACTGACGACCGGCATCATCATTCGAAAAGATTTTCAGATTAAGGAATTCGACCTGAAGATTGCCGGCTTGCCCAAAGATTTGAATGGGCTGCGCGTGCTGCAGTTGAGCGACATTCACATGGGCACCTATTTTTCGCCGAACGATTTGCGGCGAGTGGTGGATGCCAGCAACAATTTGCGCGCTGACATTGGATTTATTACGGGCGATTTGATTACCAACGCGAGTGACCCGATTGACGATTGTCTGGCGGAGTTGAAACGGTTGAAGAGCGCGTCGGGCTTCTGGGGATGCATGGGCAACCATGAGCACAGCGCGAAAGTTTCGAATTACGTGGCGCGGCAAGCGTTAAAGCAAGATCTGCTGTTCTTACGGAGTGAATCGCAGACGCTGAATTTCGGTTCGGCCAAGTTGAATTTGGTGGGCGTGGATCATCAGTTCAAAAGCGAAGGATATCTGGTGGGCACTGACCGATTGGTAAAGCCGGACGAATTCAATCTCCTGCTTTCACACAACCCGGACGTTTTTCCGGTGGCAGCAAAGCAAGGCTTTCAGCTTACATTGTCCGGCCATACGCACGGCGGCCAAATCAATATTGAAGTGGCGCATACGAATTTGAATATAGTGGACTTGGTAACGCCCTATACGAAAGGACTCTATCAGAGACCGGGATCCTCGCTGTATGTGACTTCAGGCCTTGGAACAATTGGTGTTCCGGTGCGCTTGGGATCGCCGCCCGAGATCACGCTGATCAGACTGTGCGCCTCTTAATTCTGGCTGATATACACGCGAACTGGTATGCGCTGGAAACCGTACTGGCAGACGCGGAAGGGCAATACGATCAAATCATTTGCTGTGGCGATCTGGTAGGTTACAACCCGCATCCAGACCGGGTAACGGCGTGGGTAAAAGACAATGCAATGTCAGTTATTCGCGGGAATCACGACAAGGTGGTGACCGGGTTGGAGCGGCTGGATTGGTTTAACGAAGTTGCGCAGGCTGCGGCGCGCTGGACCATTGGGGAGATGGAGGCGAGCAATCTTGAGTTTTTGCGCGCGCTTCCGAAGGGTCCGATGAGTTTGAGTGGCTTTGAGATTTGCCACGGATCTCCGAATGATGAAGACGAATACCTAACGAATGCTTTCGAGGCGGAGCAGTCTTTCGAGGCTTTGGATCGCGATTTGATTTTCTTTGGCCACTCGCATTTACAGGGCGGTTTTTTGAAGCGGCGGAATAAGGTGGTGGTGATTCCGGCGGTGAAGAAAAAGGAACACGAGAGCACGTTGGAGTTGCAGGTGGATACGGCTTATATGGTGAATCCGGGATCGGTTGGGCAACCGCGAGATGGTGATCCGCGGGCGGCTTATGCCATTTATGAAACGGAGCAACGGGTGGTGACACTGCGGCGCGTGGCGTATCCGATTGATAAAACTGCTGAGGATATTAAAGCTGCGAGGCTACCCGATATTCTTGCCGCTCGGCTGTTCCACGGCATGTAGAAGATCGTCGTCGGTGGCCTGAATTTGAATGAGAGGGTTGCGGGTTAGATCTGACGCGAAGAATGTAAAGAGGCGATTGGCAGCGGCGGTGCCCACCACGTTTGCCAGTTCGGGTTTGCTGGCTTGCTTGACACGTTCGAGACTTCCAAAAGTTCTGAGCAGCTTCTCCACGGTTTTTTGACCTACGCCGGGGACCTCGTGTAGTTCTGACACCATGCGCTGAGCATTGCGGCGGGTGCGATGGAAAGTTACGGCAAAGCGGTGCGCTTCATCGCGAATGGTTTGCACGAGGTGCAGCATGGGAGAGAACTTGTCGAGGATGATGGGTTCTTCCTCCTGGCCCAAAACGTAAATCCATTCGTCGCGTTTGGCCAGTGAGGCGAGCGGCTGGTCTGTGACGCCGATGGCTTCCAACGCTTCGGCGGCAGCATGCAACTGGCCAAGACCGCCATCGACGAGCACCAAGTTGGGGAACTTTGCCTTCTCTTCGAGAAGGCGGGAATAGCGGCGGGTGATGACTTCGCGCATGGAGGCAAAATCGTCGTTGCCGACAACGGTTCGGATGATGAACTTGCGATAGTCGGACTTCTTCATTTTGCCGTCTTCCCAGACCACCATGCTGGCCACTTTGTCGGTGCCTTGAATGTGCGAGATATCAAAGCATTCGATGCGTTTGGGAAGTTCGGGCAGGTTTAACGCATCTTGAAACGCTTCCTGAACGGCTTTTGAGGACGGCTTTAGCACGCGGAAACGCTGTTCGAAACTATGTTTTGCGTTGGTTTCCACCAAGCCAAGAAGCGCTTTCTTGGTGCCGCGCTGAGGCGTGACAATTTCGACACGGCGGCCTTTCTTCTCGGATAGAAAGTCTTCAATATCGTCGCGTTCTTCAATATCGACAGGTAGATGGATGGACGACGGAATGAAGACGTTATCGAGATAGATTTGCTTTAGCAGGGCTTCGAAGAATTCGCCGGGTTCGAAGTTGTCCTGGTCTTCCCAGAAGAACTCGCGCCGATCTACGATCTTACCGTTGCGCAAGTGGAAAAGATTAACGGCAACTAACGGCGGCTCGGCGTGATAGGCGAGGATGTCGGTATTGTCGCCTTCGGCGGCGGCCATTTTTTGCTTTTGTTCCATCTCTTTGACGGTGGTGACCAGATTGCGCAATCCGGCGGCCTCTTCAAAGCGCATCTCTTCGGAGGCGGCTTTCATGCGGGTTTCCAGATCGTCAGCCAGATCGCGATGACGGCCTTCCAAGAAGAGGCGTACGTCATGAACGGCATGGGCGTAGTGTTCATCAGTGGTTAGGCCATTGACACAGGGGCCCAGACAGCGGTGAATGTGGAACTGGAGACACGGGTGGGTGTGTTTCTTGGCGAAATCAATTTTGCAGGACGGCACCAGGAAATGGCGATGGATGAAATGCACGAGGCGGTGGGCCAAGTTGCCGGGAAAGTAAGGGCCAAAGTAGCTGGCGCCATCTTTGAAAATGCGGCGCGTGACGTAGACGCGGGGATACTTCTCGTGAGTGAGTTTTACGTAAGGGAAAGTTTTGTCGTCGCGCAGCAGTATGTTGAAGCGCGGCTTGTACTGCTTGATCAGGTTGTTCTCAAGCGCGAGAGCTTCCTTGTTGTTATCGACCTGGATGAAATCGATATCGCGCGCTTCGGCGATCAGTTCACCGGTCTTGGCTTCCGCGAGGCGATCTTCATTGAAGTAGCTTCGAACGCGGCTGCGCAGACTTTTGGCTTTTCCGACGTAAAGGACGATTCCGGCTGCGTCCTTGTAAAGGTAAACACCAGGTTCGGTAGGAAGCTGCGCTACTTTCTCACGTAGTTCCATGGGCAGCTATAATTTTGATTGTGACACGGTATTTTCGAGCACTTGGCTTGCTAGCAATCTTACTTGCATTCGGCGGTACAGCGCTGTTTTCGCAGCAAGCACCAGCGGCGCAGAATCCTGGCAATCCGCCTGAAGAAGACGAATCCCTGGTGCCGGAAAAGGTGCCGTTAAACCCGATGGAAGCGGAACGGAGCATTAAGGTTGGCACGTTTTACATGCATAAGGGCAAGTATCGCGCCGCCTTGCAACGCTTTGAACTGGCGGCGAAATACAATCCCCGTTCACCAGATGCTTTTTACATGGTTGGCGAGGCGGAAGAGAAGTTAAATAACAAAGACGAAGCCAAAGTCGCATTTGAAAAAGTGGTCAAGCTGGCGCCCAATACGAAGTTGGCGGAAGAAGCGCAGAAGAAGATTAAAAAATAGCGAGACCGCGTTACGGATTTTTGTTCTTTTTGCTTTTTTCATGAGCACGCAAAGCCCAGACAAGCAGTTCAACTCCGTCTTCCCAATTCGGATACAGATCCATGTAATGGACTTTCTTTGCGATGTGCGAAGGAATTTTGCATTCATTCAGACGAACCGGCACAAAGTAGGCTTGTTCCAACGGCACACGGGTAGCGATGTCGAGAGCGTAGACAAGTTCGGATTGGAAATGCCCGCGTTTGTTGCTGGAGCGCGAAGAGAAGCAGCCGAGAAAATAGTCAGCAGTTTCAATGGCGCGTTCGATGGCGCGCGGCCAGTTTTGACCGGGCAATAAATTTTCAACGTCCATCCAAGCTTCAAAGCCTGCGTCATGCAAGGCGCGGTATAGCCGCCTTACTGCTTCGCGATCTTCCTGCGCGTAGGCCAAAAAGATGCGCGCTCTGCTGTTGCGATTGAAGATTAAGTCACCGCTTGCATCGAATTCAAGCGTGCCGATTCCGTCGATGTCAATGGACGTGCCTTCGCGCAGGCAATCTTCAATGACATCTCGCAGGGAGCTGATGAGCGATTCATTGTTCACGGGAGTTTCACCCGCGCGGAGGATGCTTCAGTGGGACCACTTTCCTTCTTCGAGCGAACCGGGGCCTCTGAATCTGGGTACCGGCTTTCTTTCCACAATCTATAAATAAGCGTGTCGATAGTATCGGCAGCGTTGGCCTTCGATTGGCGAGAACGACGCGCCAAACGCTGCATTAAGTCGTGTTTGTTCATCTGTCTTCAAGATATGCAGTCGTCTCGCCAATCGGAGTGAGGTTGAGGTGGGTGGTTCGGAGCTAAGTCAATGACAGATGGGGAGTTAAGAGTGGTGAACTTTTTTTGCCGCGTCTGTGACTGAAATTATTCGCCGCGCAAAACTTCCAAAGGACGCTGGGTAAGGATACGCGCACTGGCGAGCCATCCGGCGATGTTGGCAACGAAGACCGTACCGAGAATGGCGATGGCGAGCAGAGACCAATCGAAATCAAAGCTGGTGTTGATGAATTGTTCGGAGATGATGCGGGTGAACAGATTGGCGAGTATGGCGCCAATCAGGCCAGCCACTGCACCGAGCAATGAGAATTCGACAGAGAAGATGGCGGCGATGCGACGCTGCGTGCCGCCAAGAGCTTTTAGAATTGCCACTTCGCGTACGCGCCGATAGCGAGTACCAGCGATGCTGGAGGACAGAATAATCACGCCGGCAGCAATAGCAAAGAACGCCAAGAAGCGGATAACAACTGCAACTTGATCTACCGCCTCTTGAATTCGGGCCAGCACTTCGGCCAGATTCATGACGGTGATGGTGGGGAATTTTTCGAAGATGACTGCTTCGACTTGCGGGATGTAGGCAGGGTCCACGTGCGCGGCTCCGTAATACACGACGGGAAGGCCTCTGAGAGCGGCTTGCGGGAAGACAAGATCGTAGCGGACGGGTGCGCCGCGGTCACGACGAAAGACAGCAACCAAGGGAGCTTCGATGGTTCTGCCGGCCATCATGAAGCGGAGATGGTCTCCGACCTTGAGATGGAAATCATGCATGGATTCTTCGGATACGGCGAGTTGCGGATCGCTAGTGGATGGGTTCCACCAAGCACCTTCCCGCAGACTGACACCATTGGGAACGGTGGTGGCGGTAGTGATGCGCACCGTTTGCAATTGATCTTTACGCTGCTTGGTAAGGTTTAACGAATCTGTAGGCACACCATTTTTCGCAATCATGCGCGAGACGATGTAGCCGACTAATTCAACTTTGCCCTTGACGCCAGGTTGGTGTTCGATAGCGGCGGTGACGTCAGAAGTGTTGCGAATATCCAAAAGGAATAGATTGCCCTCACGACCTGGACCTTCACTGGTTACTTCGCGCAGAACGGTGCTTTGCACTAGATACGTCATGGAAGTGAACATGACGCCGACACCGAGAGCAACCAATACGGCTTTGGCCTGGTTGCCGGGGCGGTAGAGGTTGGCGAAGCCATGGCGGAAGGTAGAAGGCAAAGCGCGGCCGCTATGGCGCACAGTAAAGCGCAAGAGCCACAACAGGACAGCAGCGACGGCGAGCAAAAGCAAGATGGCCGCACTTAGACCGGCGACAAAATACGACGCCATTTTGGCGGAGCCGCTAAGCCAAAAAGAGATGCCCCAAAAGCCAGCCCATATTAGAGCAACGCCAAGCCAGACAGGCACCTGATCGCGCCACTGTTTGGTGAAACTGGTGGAATCGTCCGACATATTGCGGCGAAAGACCAAACTGGGGCGCACGTTACGGATGCCAAGAAGCGGAGGAAGCGTGAAGAGCAGGGTTGCCAAAATGCCGACGATGATGCCTTGGGCGGAGAATGTCCAATCCCAATCCACTTCGGGCAGCATGGAAAAAATGCGCTCCATGAGAATGGGGAAGGCCTTTTGAACGAAGGCACCGACCGTGACGCCGATGATCCCACCGAGCACGCCTAGCAGCAGAGTTTGGATTAAATAGACTTGGATAACTTGTGAGGCGCGGGCTCCGACAGCTTTCATGACAGCGATTGTGTCCATACGCTGCTGCAGGTGGGAATGCATGGCCATAGCGACACCGAGGGCGCCCAGGATGAGGGCGATGAGGCTGATAAGACTAAGAAACGTGCTGGTGTTTTCAATGGCTTTGCCGACGGTCTCGCTGCCTTCGCGATAGTCGCTGATGTAGACGCGGTGGAAATCTTTGCGTATGGAATCTTTGAACGCGTCGAGGTTCGCACCGGGTTTCAAGCGGAATAAAAAGCGCTGCGCGGAGCGACTGCCGAATTGAATGAGACCTGTTCTATCGAGCCCGTCGCGCGTCATCAGAACGCGCATGCCGGGACCAAAGCCGGAAGCGAGACGGTCTGGTTCCGAGGTGACTTCGCCTGCGATGTGAAATTCGTGGCCACCGACGCGAATGGAATCACCAACACGCACTTTGAAGCGAACGAGCAGTTCCTGGGAGACGACGACATCGCTGTCATTCGCAAGCAACTGATTCAGGCTGACGGCTGGTTTCAGACCCAGCTTTCCGTAGTAGGGATAAGCGGCGGGATCCACAGCCTTGACGGAGATCATCTGCGGAATGCGGGACGTTGTGGCCACTGGCGCGGCCATGGAAATGGTCTCGGTAACTCGCGTGAGGCCGAGTTGTTGATGACCTAGGTCCTCCATTTCGTGGACTTGCTTGTCGGACGGATCGTCCCAGACTTGAGCTTGCACATCGGCGGCAATCAACTGTTTGGCGTTGTGGAGCAGCATACCGCGGAAGCCATAGCCGAAGCCTTTGACACCACTGAGGGCAGCTACGCCGACAGAGACAGCCAACACGACGAAGACAAATTTGGCAGGGGAGGCGCGTAGTTCGCGAACCGCCATCTTTGTCGCAGTGGGAAGGAACACTTAGGCGGCCACCATTTCGTCGCTGACGATGCGCCCGTCGCTTAACGTGATGATGCGGTCGGCCCGCTCGGCGAGCATTTTGTCGTGAGTTACCAGCACCAGGGTTGTTTTGTCGAGCCGGTTTAGATCCATGAGCAACTGGAGAATATGGCGGCCGTTTTCGCTATCGAGATTGCCCGTGGGTTCGTCTGCCATCAGCAAAGGCGGCTTGGTCATGAAGGCGCGGGCCAGCGCGACACGCTGCTGTTCGCCACCTGACAACTGAACCGGATAATGATTCGTTCGGTTGGCAAGACCGACGCGTTCAAGTAGTTGCAGAGCGCGGTTGCGATCGGCTCCGATGCCGGTTAGTTCGGCGGGAAGCATCACGTTCTCTTCGGCGTTGAGTGTGGGCACCAACTGGTAAGACTGGAAAACGAAGCCGATTTTCGTACCGCGCAGGCGCGCCAACTCCGCCTCTTTCAGGTTGCTGATTTCGACGCCGTCGAGTTTGATACTGCCGGACGTAACGGTGTCGAGGCCGGCGAGCAGACCGAGCAAAGTGCTTTTGCCACTGCCGGAAGCGCCCATAATGGCGACGAACTGAGTTTGCGGAACGGTAAAACTGACGCCCTTCAGAATTTCAACCCGGCTAACGGAGCTTTCGATGGTCTTGTTCAGGTCGCGCACTTCGATTACGGTCTTGGCGGCTTCTGGAGTGTTCATGTCAATTTAGAAGAGTGAGAATGTTGCGGCTTCTTTTCATTGTGGCAGTAGTTATCGGATTGTCTCTACTGGTTGGATGCGCGCGGGAACAGCCTGCGGCTCAAAAAGTAGAACGTGTTGAACCGGCCGCAGGTTCCACTCCGGCGGGTATTCCCGCGCCGGTGGACAACCGGCCAGTGATTGTGGCGTTTGGCGATAGTTTGACGGCGGGCGTTTCGGGTAGAAGTTATCCGGAGTCGCTTCAGTTGCTGCTGGACAAGTTGGGCTATAAGTATCGGGTGGAAAACCAGGGCGTATCGGGAGACACGACGACAGACGGTTTGGCGCGCATTGATAATGTCATTGCAGTACATCCGGTGTTGGTGCTGCTGGAATTTGGCGGCAATGATGGATTGAGGGGTGTGCCGATTGAGGCGACACGCGACAACCTGGGCCAGATGATTCAGCGACTGCAAGCAGCGAAGATTCCGCTAGTGCTGTTGGGCATAACGCTGCCGCCCAATTATGGTCCGGATTATGTGAAGCCCTTTACGGCGATTTTTCCGGATTTGGCAAAGGGATACAAAATCAGATTTATGCCGTTCCTTCTGCTGCATGTCTATCAGAACCGCGGCTTGATGCAGCCCGACGGAATTCACCCGAATGAAGCGGGCAACGTGATTGTGGCCCAAGATGTGTTCAACTTAATCGAGCCAGTGTTGAAGAAGTGAGTTATCCGGATTCGGTACGTTATCTTTACGCGCTGGGTAATGAGTTAAAACCGGGCGCGAAGTTCACCTTGGACCGCATGCAGCGCCTGATGGAGGCCTTGGGGAACCTAGAGCACGGTCAGCGATTCGTTCACATTGCCGGCACGAATGGCAAAGGATCGACCAGCGCGTTTATCGCGGCGGCATTGCGCGCGGCGGGATTTGCAACCGGACTGTACACTTCGCCGCATTTGGTTTCACCTACAGAGCGAATACAGATTAATGGCGCGGCGATTTCGGAAGCCGATTTCGCTGCGGCTTTCAACCAAGTGCATGCGGCGGCGGAAGAGTTGATGGCGCGGGGCGTTATTGAAAGTCATCCTTCGTATTTTGAGACGGTGACGGCGATGGCGCTGCTGGTGTTTCGGCATCGTTGCCAGATTAGCGTTATCGAAGTAGGGCTGGGTGGACGGTTGGATGCGACGAATATTATTTCGCCGGAGTTGTGCGTGATTACACCGATATCGTTCGACCATGAAGCGTTTCTTGGAACAACGATTTATGCAATTGCATCGGAGAAGGCGGGAATTTTAAAGGCGGGAGTTCCCGCTGTGGTGGGTCCTCAGTTACCGGAAGCCGATGGGATGATAACGGCGGTGGCAGCGAAGATGATTCGCAGCAGTTCGGTTCGCATGGATGAAGTTCAAGTGTCAGCGGAGGGGGCTACATTCGTTAGCGATGGCACTCGCTTCACTTGCCCACTGGCAGGACGGCACCAAGTGGAGAACGCGCGAACTGCAATTGCGGCTTGCCGTGCGTTGGGTATCGAGGATGCGGTGACGGCTGAGGGATTAGCGGAAACGCGCTGGCCGGGACGACTGGAGGTGATTCAGCGCAAGCCGACGTTCATTCTGGACGGCGCGCACAATCCGGCGGGGGCGGCTGTGCTAGCTGGACATATTCGCGAATTTTACTCGCACATTCCGGTTTGGATCGTCTATGGAGCGATGCGGGATAAAGCGATTGATGAAGTGACGACGCAGCTTTTTCCAGTGGCGGACAAGCTGATTATCACGGCTCCGAATTATCCGCGCGCTCTGCGGCCGCAAGCGATTTTGGATCTGTATCCACATCCAAACGCAGTGATTGCGGAGACGTTGATTGAAGCAAGAGCGATTGCGCAGACCGCGCCGCAAAATGCCGCAGTATTCTTTACGGGATCCTTGTTCCTGGTGGGCGAGATGAAGTCACTGCTTTAGAATAGGCATAATGCGACGTTTGCGCGGTCTGCTGATTGGCGACCCGTCAATTATTTTTTTCACCATTTTTTTCGGAATCATCAGCTATTTCGTTTCGTTCTTCGACAAGGGCGGCCGCAAGCAGGCCTATTGGGCAGGTGTTTGGGCGAAAACACTGCTGGCATGCTGTGGGATCAACGTTCAGGTGGAAGGATTAGAACAGATTGATCCCGCTGGAAGTTATATCTTCATTGCTAATCATCTGAGCTATATTGACACGCTGACGATACTTTCTAAGATTCATGTCCAGTTCCGATTTCTGGCGAAGTCGGGGCTGTTCCAGATTCCGCTGCTAGGCGGGCATTTGAAGCGCGGGGGACACATTGCCGTGCCTCGCGATGATCCGCGTGGTTCAGTGAAGACGATGCAGGAGGCGGCGGACGTTATTCAGAATCAGAAGATTTCGCTGCTGATATTTCCAGAGGGCGGGCGAGCACCTGATGCGGTGCTGCAGCAGTTTAAAGAGGGCGGCGCGTATATTGCGATTCGGGCGGGTGTTCCGGTCGTTCCCACGGTCTTGATAGGGACGCAGACGTTGCTGCCTTTCGGTGGGGGAATTGTGGAGCCGGGAGTGGTGAAGATCAGGATTTTGAAACCGATTCCGACGGTGGGTTTGAGTTTGAAGGACCGGGGAAAATTGACGGCGCAATTGCGGGATTTGGTTGCTGCGGAGTTGGAGGCGGCGGGGATGGGTGTGGAACCTCTGCCTCAGGTTGCGGGTAAGTGAGGCGGGATGCTTGTTGGGTTGGCGGGTTGGGTTACGAAGGCTAGGAAACGAAGTAATACAGTTTCGTTTTATGGTTGAGCGCCGACAGGACTGGAGGCGTTTCTACGGTTCATGCGTTTTGCGGCACTTAACGTCGCGGCGATTTTGCGGCGGCAGCTTTTCAACTCCGTTTCGGGCCAACTTCCTCCCAAGCCGGTTAGGGACGACAACGCCGATCAGACCGTCGGAGCCGAACGGATTGAGAAGCTAAAATCCGCATTGACGGCTGACACTTCGCTCAATTGTCCACCCGATGATTGACGCTTCCGCCCGGGCGTAGCACGCGACCGACACCCCCTTCAGGCCGCCATTTGCGCATGCTTGAGCGTCAGCGATTCCAGCCATTGGCCGATGGGAACCTCAGGCATATAGACGTGAACGCTAGAGGTCCGAGTCAATAACAGGTGTGCGTACTCCGCCTGAGCCGGCTCCTTTGTGACGTAGGCATCGCAATAGATCGCGCCCAACACGTGATACATGTCGTCGTAGAGGTCCTTCGGAACTGAGTCACGATGAGCGCACCGCCAATTGAAATAAAGATCCGCGCGGACCAGCGCTCCTCCGACTCGTAACGTCTGCGATTCGAGGAGTGCTCGCGCATACAACAACGAATCGGCAAGAGTCGCTTCGCTAAATCGATAACGGATCTTGTCCGACAATAAACGAACTGCGGTCGCCGACGCCGTCGAATCCCTGAGCCAGGCCCCCAGTTCGCCAACGGAAATGGCTCTCAGTCTTTGCTTCATGTCGCTCCGGGCATCTGTGTGATCTTTCTGGCCCGATCTAGCGGCCGAAGATAACTGGAGCCGCTCGCTTACAAATGCGTCCGCCTGATCGCTGAAGTCGCCGTAAGCCAATCTTCGCACTTCAGCAATCATTTCCGTTAAGCCCGGCTTAGAAACGAATGGATCTAGCGAAGGCGCCCTACCAACGACCACAGACATTTCGAGGCCAAGCAGCTCCAAGAGCTCGTGAACGCAGGTTATGTGGTCGCCGACCAAGTGCGCGCCGAGATAGGAGAAGAGCTTCGTAGCGCGTAGACGTGCTTGGGCGCTTGAGCCGCGAAAGGTCTTGAGAAGCTCGTAGACGGTGTGATAGCTCAGAACGAGCCTGGCGTTTTTGGCGATCAGAGTCGCACCGAGCTGTGCCGGATCAACCTCTTGGTCACACAGCGCATTCCAAATATTGGTGTCGGGGTAGATTGTCATTATCCCGGTGCCTCGACCTGTCTAACACCTTAGCACAATTTGCCATTTGTTCGCCAAGCGCTGACGTGCAAGTTTTGGGCTGACACAGCTCCGCCCAAGGCATCATCGGTGGCGAAGACAGAACCCGTTCATGGGCTCGATCACGCCGCCAAGTGGATGGCTAAATTTGAACATGTCCAGGGTGGGGGCAGTTAAACGGAAGTCGTACTCTATGCGGTCGTGCGTGCACCATTTGGATGTGTTTTCGGCTGTGGTGAGAATGACCCGAAACGGCGTTTTGTGGGAAGCGACAAACGAATTCGAAATAGATAGCCCAGGACGCCTATAGTTACCGATCGTCGTCCTGTCTGTGACATTCGAGAAAGAGAAGGGCTGACGATGTCTTTTATAGGGGTTCGAGCGTCCTAATAATAGCTGGAGCGGGCTAGGACCGGATCTTCGATTTGAATTAGAGTTGGGTATTTGCCGGTGTAGCAGGCGTAGCAGAAGCGTCCGTCGTGGTCAGTCACGGATTGCTTGAGGGCGTTCATGGATAGATAGGCCAAGGAATCGGCTTCAACGAACTCTCGGATTTCGTCGATGCTGTTGTTCGCTGCGATGAGTTCGTTTTGCGAAGGCGTATCGACCCCGTAGTAGCAGGGCGAAATAGTGGGTGGGCAAGAGATCCGCATGTGCACCTCTTTGGCTCCGGCGCTGCGGACCATGCGGACGATTTTTTTGCTGGTGGTGCCGCGTACGATGGAGTCGTCAACCAAGATTACGCGTTTGCCTTCGAGGAGATGGCGGACCGGATTGAGTTTTAGTTTGACGCCGAAATCGCGGATGGCTTGCGAGGGTTCAATGAAGGTCCGGCCGACATAGTGATTACGGATGAGCGCTTGCCGGTAAGGAATGTTTGATTCGGAGGCGTAGCCGATGGCGGCGGCTACACCGGAATCGGGCACGGGAACGACGACATCCGCATCGACATGATGTTCGCGCGCCAGAAGACGGCCCATCATCTCGCGCGATTGCGCTACCGGTCTTCCGAACACAATAGAATCGGGCCGCGAGAAATAGACATGCTCAAAGACACAATGCGCTGGGGGCTGGGGCGTGGTGTAGAATTCGCGCGTGATGCCTTCGGGTCCGACCGTTACCATTTCTCCGGGCAGGACATCGCCAATGTACGTTGCGTTGATCAAATCAAACGCGCAGGTTTCGGAAGCAAACACAGTTGACACGCTGCCATCAGGCAGTTCCAGTTTCCCCATGGCGAGCGGACGAAAGCCATGCGGATCTCGCGCGACGATAATGCGGTTATCGGCTAAGAAGACCAGACTGAATGCGCCTTCGATTTCAAGCAGCGCATCGCGGAGTGCTCCGGCCAGAGTGCGTTCGCGAGAGCGTGCCACCAGATGAAGAACCACTTCCGTGTCGCTGGTGGACTGGAAGATGGATCCGTTCTGTTCAAGCTCACGCCGCAGTTCGATGGCGTTGGTAAAGTTGCCGTTGTGCGCGACGGCCACTTGGCCCTTGCTGCAATCGACGGACAATGGCTGCGCATTTTTGAGAGACGTATCTCCAGCCGTTGAATAGCGCGTGTGCCCAATGGCAGCGGAACCTGGCAATTGATTTAAAACATCGGGAGTGAAAATCTCCGCCACATGACCCATGCGACGGGTGCAATGAATGCGGCGCTGTGCGTCGACAGCCGCTATGCCTGCAGATTCCTGACCGCGATGCTGCAACGCGTACAAACCCAGATACACGAGGTTGCTCGCCTCAGGATGTCCATAAATGGCGAATACCCCGCACTCTTCGTGAAGCTTGTCAAACATGTATTTACACCGGCACTGAATGTTGGGGGAGTTGGTGGTGAAGCAGATGCTCGAGACCGTTCTGCCAAGCATCCCGCAAATCGCACAGGGGGCAGTCGATCCAGGTTGTTTCGCGGTTGCGAATGGTCACTCTTGATTCGAGTGTAGCGCCAATCGTCATGACTGGCACATTGTTCTTTAAACAAATTGAAAAAATCTTTGCGGGATCCGCAGTGGAGACGAGAATTCGTGATGGCGATTCGTGGAAGAGCAGCCATTCGGCGGGTATATCGCTATCCAGTTTGATGTCGACGCCGATGTTGGCGGGGCCAAAACTGCTTTCCGCAATGGCAACGGCCAAGCCGCCTTCCCCTAGATCGTGAGCGGAATCTACTAAGCCGCCTAAAACAATTTCACGAATACTCGTGTGGACACGTTTTTCCAGATCCATGTCCAGCGCGGGCGGAATTCCCCAGATCTGGTCTAGAACATTTTTGGCGTATTGCGTGGAACCGAATTCCTGGGCGGTTGTTGTGCCTAAGCCGCCAATGAGGAGGATCGCGCGGCCGGATTTTTTGAAATCGATGCCGATGGGCGGGGCTGTGGGCATAATGCCGACGATGCCGACGACGGGAGTTGGATAAATGGGCACGCCCAGCGTTTCGTTATACAAGCTGACATTGCCACCGGTGACGGGAACTTCGAAGAAACGGCAGGCTTCGGCTAAACCTTCGATGGATTCCACCAGTTGAGCCATGATTTCCGGCTTTTCGGGGTTGCCGAAGTTGAGGTTGTTGGTGGTGGCGATGGGCAGCGCGCCCGCTGTAGACAGGTTGCGGCAGCATTCAGCAACGATGAGCTTGGTTCCCTGGCGTGGATCAAGAACGCAATAGCGGCCGTTGCCATCAAGAGCCATGGCGACCGAAGTATCGGTGCCTTTGATGCGTACGATGGCAGCGTCGCCACCGGGACCGGCGAGAGTGTTGGTGCGGACTTGATAATCGTACTGCTGATAGATCCAACGTTTGGAGCTGAGGTCGCCGGAACTGACGAGGCGGATCAGGTCAGCATTTAGATCTTTGCTTTTGATGGACGGTCCATCCAGCGGAGCAACGCGCGGAGGCTTGGTGAAAGGCCGGTTATATTTCGGAGCTTCATCGGCCAGGGCGCGATTGGGAATTTCCGCCATGATCTTGCCTTGATGGCGGACACGCATGAGACCGTCGGCGGTCACTTTGCCAATTTGAACCGCGTCCAAGCCCCACTTTTTGAAGACGGAGAAGACTTCGGCTTCCCTGCCCTTTTCGGCGACGAGCAGCATGCGTTCCTGGCTTTCCGAAAGCAGCATTTCGTAGGCCGTCATGCCGGGCTCGCGTTGCGGGACAAGATCGAGATTCATGTCGATGCCGGTACCGGCGCGGCTGCCCATTTCGCACGTGGAAGACGTTAGACCCGCGGCGCCCATGTCTTGAATGCCTACGATAGCGCCGGTTTTCATGGCTTCCAGACAAGCTTCGAGCAGGAGCTTTTCCATGAACGGATCGCCAACTTGCACGTTGGGGCGCTTTTGTTTGGATTCTTCGGTGAATTCTGCTGACGCCATGGATGCGCCATGGATGCCGTCGCGACCGGTTTTAGCACCGACATAGATGACCGGATTGCCGACGCCGCTGGCGCGACCGTAGAAGACTTCGTCGTGTTTGAAAACGCCGAGGGCGAAAACGTTGACTAGCGGGTTGCCGTTGTAGCTGGATTCAAAAACGCATTCGCCGCCGACCGTGGGCACGCCAAAACAGTTCCCGTAATGCGCGATGCCGGAAACGACGCCTTCCAAAATGTGCTGGTTGCGCACACCGGTTTTAGGATCGTCCAGTCTGCCGAAGCGAATGGAATCCATCACCGCAATGGGACGCGCACCCATAGTAAAGATGTCGCGAAGAATGCCGCCGACACCGGTGGCAGCGCCTTGGAACGGCTCGATGAAGCTGGGATGGTTATGCGATTCGATTTTGAAAGCAATGGCCATGCAGTCGCCGATATCGACGATGCCCGCATTTTCGCCCGGACCTTGCAGGACGCGCTTGCTTTCGGTGGGAAGCTTTTTTAGATGGACACGCGAGCTTTTGTAGGAACAGTGCTCGCTCCACATGACGCTGAACACGCCAAGTTCTGTAAGGCTGGGTTCACGGCCCAGCAAGCTCAGGATCTTTTCATATTCGGCAGGAGTCAGTTGGTGGGCCGAGATGACATCGGCCGTAATTTGGCTCATGATTTGGTTGCGAACGAAGCAGCGACAGATTTTAGGATAACCAGACCATCAGTATTGCCCATGAGAGGGTCGGCGGCTCGTTCAGGATGCGGCATCATACCCAGCACGTTACGTCGTTCGTTCAGGATGCCGGCAATGTTGCGCAAAGAACCGTTGACAGGTTCCTTGTAGCGAAACGCGATGCGATCTTGCGATTCCAGTTCGTCTAGCGTCCGGTCATCGGCAATGTAGCATCCCTCACCATGCGCAACGGGTAGATGTAAGGATTGACCTGTTGTGGCGCTGTGCGTAAACGGAGATTCAGTAGTAGCCACTTCCAGCGCGACGGTTTTGCAAATGAATTTTAAGCCGCTATTGCGAACTAGAGCGCCAGGCAGGAGCCCGGCTTCGGTGAGGACTTGAAAACCGTTGCAGAAGCCCATGACCAACCCTCCTGAAGCGGCAAATGATTTGACCGCTTTCATAACGGGTGAGAATTTAGCAATGGCACCGCAGCGGAGATAATCGCCGTAGGAAAAGCCGCCTGGAAGAATAACGGCGTCCACATCGCCCAAAGAGGTGGAATCGTGCCAAATCATTTGGGCATCCTGCCCAAGGTTTACGGATGCCGCGTACCAGGCATCGTGGTCACAATTACTGCCAGGGAAGACGACAACGCCGATTTTCATCGATTTGTGTTGGTTGTTTACGCCCCAGTGGCCGCAACGGGAGCCGCTTTTTTCCGCGGGGCACGCCGTTTCTCAACGGGCGGCTGGCGGTCACTTTTTTTCAATGCAGGCAGGACGATGGAGGCGACGAATTTCTTTTCGCCATGGTCGTCAAATTTAATCACAATATAGTCATCGCTACAAGAAAGAACGGAGCCGAGACCAAATTTTCCATGCTCGACTTGGGCTCCTTGTGCGAATGGCGGTTTGTTTGCCATAAGGCGGGCGGGTCCTCTGATGTCATTGTAACAGTTCGACTTAGCCCCTGTCGAGCTGCCATGGTTACAGTTGCCCGCAAATAGTTCATATAATAAGGAAACTACGCATGGATGAGTTGAAAAAGAAGATACAAGACGAGATCAACGCGTTGGAATATGAGCTTCGAACGGAACTTCCGAAGGAGATTTTGCGTGCTCGTGAACTAGGCGATTTGAGTGAAAACGCCGAATACCATGCGGCCAAAGAGCGCCAGTCGTACGTGAGTGCCCGGCTTGGGCAATTACAAGGCCGTCTAAGGGAATTTTCGATGATCGATATGACCAAGATCCCGCGCGACCGGGTCGGGCTAGGGTCCCACGTGGTAGTCCTTGATCTTACAAAAGACGAGGAATTGACGTACAATCTAGTCACGAGCGAAGACGCCGACGTGGTGCGTGGCAAGATTTCTACCAGTTCTCCGATCGGCAAGGGGCTCTTAGGTAAACGCGTGGGAGATACAGTCAAGATCAACATTCCTGACGGCATCAGGGAAATGGAAATCCTCCGCCTTACCACTATTCATGATGTTGCTGTTTCGTAGGAACTTTTAAGTAATGACTTACACCCGCGCGATTGGGCTCGGCGCCAATAGAATTATTCGGTTAATCGTTCGGGGGCTTGCACTATCCAAAATCAATCCCAATGTCCTGACGTTTCTGGGTTTGGTGATTAACGGAGTGGCTGCAGCGTTCCTGGCCATTGGTCAATTTCGCGTAGCCGGTTTTATCATCATTTTCGCCGGATTGTTCGATATGGTGGACGGACGGGTGGCGCGCGAGACGAATCAGGTGACGCGTTTTGGCGCGTTTTTCGATTCGGTCTTGGATCGCTACTCTGACTTGGGCCTGTTGATTGGTTTACTGGTTTATTACGGAACCATTGATCGTCCATCGTACGTTGTTCTGACGGCGATTGTGATGGCGGCTTCGGTGATGATCAGTTACGCACGCACCCGCGCGGAAAACATTATCCCGACTTGCAAGGTGGGATTTTTAGAGCGTCCGGAACGGGTGGTGTTGCTGATCATTGGTGCTTTGTTCGATCGCATGGCGCCGGTTCTATGGGTGATTGCGGTGCTCGGCAACATCACGGTGATTCATCGCATGATGTTTACATATCAGGAAGCGGAACGGCTGGAAGATGCGCAGCTTCGCACTCGCTCTGCTTCGGCAACGCAACGAGCAGTTTAATTCAATGCTCGGACGCGGTTACGCGCTAGACTTTTCAGCATGCAGACGGAGAAACCGAACTGGGCGAGGGCCATCCGCGCTGCGATTCTAAGCATTCCGCGCGGCAAGGTGTCTACTTACGGCGAAGTTGCCGCGGCCGCTGGTCTTCCGGGCTATCATCGCCAAGTGGCACAGATTCTGAACCGCACTGGTCACGGTCTTCCGTGGCATCGTGTCCTGGGAGCAGGTGGCACCATCAAGACCAGATCTGATGTTGCGTTTGATCAGCGGGCGCGTCTCGAGATGGAGGGCGTCAAGTTCAAGGGCAGGCGAGTGGATATGGCGCTTAGCGCGCACCGATTTAGTAATAGTCGGCGCAGCTCATAAAGTAACCGCAACGTTCGCAAAGCAGTTTGCACTTCCTTGAAACCAGCCGATCATCACACACGGGGCAGTACAACATAACTTGTTCGGATCTTTCTTCCTGAGGCTGATCGGCATCGCGTTCGACGGTTTTCCGGACTTCATCCGCCATGCTTTCAAACTAACACTGAATTTCAGCGCGAAAGGCGCGCGGCTCTAATCGAGCGAGTGCGCCTTCAGATTTCTTGGTAATCGTATTATCGCGGAGTGACGGAGAAGATTGAGTTGGAGTCCGCGTCGCTAATATCCCTGCGCCAAACGGCTCTGCAAGCATCAACTGTTGACGACGCTTGATCCGTTTCACTGCCCCAGACGCTGGAACTGCCCCAAACCGAACTCAAGCCTGCTACGCCGCTCATGCTCATAACGGAACTCCAACGCCACACGGCTCGGTCGGCCCCGACGACCGCTGGACCCCAAACATTCTGGACTGACCATACGACGCCGGTGCCTGGACCGGCCTGGATTGCGGTCGCATTCTGATTCCAAGTCGATGCTGGATCGAACACTACGTAAATGTTTCCATCAGCCGCGCTGTATGAAGCCGTCGGTGACAGTGTGTTGCCGGTAACCATGTCGCGGCTTGCAAGGGCAGCATTGATATCCAGATAACCAGCACCGATGGTAAAGATGTCGTAGTAGCTGGTAAAGCTCTGTCCTGTCGTCGGATCGACGGCAGTGCTGCTTTGGGGGAATGTCTTGTAGGCGGATTTCATGAGCCGCGCTTTGATTCGATCCGGAGTCAACGTCCAGTCGGCTTGGAGCATATCTGCCACAGCGCCGCTGACCACCGGCGTCGCCATGCTGGTGCCGTTCAAGAGCATGAACTGAGTAGAGGTGGCAGCGCCGGAAGTATTTTCGTAATAGGAGAGCGGCACGGCTGTGTTTGGGTCCTGCGCCAAAACAGAACCGGCAGATTCCAGCGACACCACTTGATTACCGGGAGCGACCAAATCAGGTTTTACGACAAAATCGATTCCCGTCGGTCCTTTGGAACTATAGCTTGCAATCAGATCGTCAGTCCGAGTATAGGTGCCCATCGCCTTCATCGCGCCAACCGTGATCACATAGGGATCATTGGCCGGAGAGCCAATCGTGCCATAGCCATAGTTACCGACCGAGTTGTCGCGGCCGTCATTCCCTGCCGCCACCACCACGGCGATGCCCGCCTTCCAAGCCGCTTCCACCGCTTGGCAAAGAGGATCCAATTTGTAGCTCTCATAAACGGGACGTCCTAGCGACAGATTTATCACTCGAATCTGGTACAGGCTCTTGAGCGCGATCGCCCTGTCAATTGCCGCGATGACCTCGCTATCAGTTCCCGCACCGGTTGAATCGAGAACCTTTAAATCGATTATGGATGCATCCGGCGCAATGCCTCGAAGTGTTCGTGTGCAGATAGAGCAAGAGGATTCGAGGCCGCTGGCGCCGAGAATTCCAGCCACATGCGTCCCGTGGCCATAATCGTCTTTTGCGTCTGTACTGTCGGTGAAATTCTCTCGATAGACCACTCTTGCTAGGAGTCCGGCGACCCTTAGATCCGGAACATCGGCCACGCCGCTATCAATGATGGCTACACCAACGCCACGGCCCGTCAGACCATTCTGCCAAGCGGCCTTAGCGTTAACGGCTGCGGCGGTATAGTCCAGTAGCTGCCCTAGTTTGCGGTCTGGCGATATATAAAGGATGTTCGGATTTGCAGCCATCCCATCCAAGCTGGCCAAAGATACCGTAGCCGCCGTTGCGTTGATGGCCTGATATGTCTTCTTCAATAAACCGCCGCGCGCGTTTAAATCGGCCAGATCGGCAGTACTCGGCGCCTGAGCATATTGGATGATGATATCGACGGTATTGCTAGATACTTGGCCGGAAAGTTCTTTTGACAGCTTGCCGGAACTTGCTAATAATAGATTGCCGGCGAGCATTGCCGACAGAATCACCCTATTCAAACTCTTCACTTGCAGCTTTAACTCCTATGGAACATCAGCGGCAGACTCCATCGGATTTGTCTCGCCGCCTCTGCTACTCGTATCGGTTAACGCTCCCAACTGATTAGTAAGAGGCCGGCTGGTCAAGCCCTGAATCAGTACTATTCCCTCTGCTGCTGCTCTATAGCATCATTTTCTTCGCGCCGATGAATGGGGTAGGTAGTTCGATTTGATTTCGTGCCGCTTACAATTGCTCCTTTTGCCGGCAGCATTGCTGTTGCTGGCACCGTTACGTGCGCCGGCATTCTTAAACCCTTCAAAAGCGATTACCCAATATGTCAGGGACGCGTGGACAACCGACAACGGCCTGCCGCAAAACAGTGTTTTGTGCACGGCCCAGACACCAGACGGCTATCTATGGATCGGTAGCGAAGCCGGATTAATTCGCTTCAATGGCGTTGAATTTAAGACGTTTAATAAAGCAAACGTCGAAGCACTGCACGCTAACGAAGTGGATTCGCTGTTAGTAGACCGGCAAGGAATCTTATGGATAGGAACGCGCGGCGGAGGTCTAACAAGGTACGAAAACGGCCGGTTTAAATCCTATTCGGATTCCGTTCACCTCCCATCAGGCTCAGTCGCAAGCTTAGCCCAAGATAGCGCTGGCAATATCTGGGTCGGCACAGATGGTGGCGGCTTAGCTTATATCCACTCGACACCTTCTATGCCGAACGCAGTAGAGGTATTCAACCATAGCGGAGGGCTTTCGGATAACTCGGTGTTTGCCCTAACCAGCGACGGGTCGGGCGGAGTTTGGATTGGCACTGGACAGGGCCTTGACCATTGGTCTAAAGGGAAATTAGTACCACTGAGCGGGGACTTAGGCCGCTTGTCAGGACACGAGGTACGAAGCCTTCTTAAATCAGGCGACGGCAGGCTCTGGGTGGGCACCGCCGATGCAGGCCTATGGCGCTACGATTCGTCTGGCTTGGCAAACTTTAGGACGGCCGACGGCCTGTCGTCGATTGATATTGCTTCGCTTGCCGAAGACGATCAGGGCATAGTCTGGGCAGGAACTCTTGGCGGGGGCTTGAACCGAATTCAGGAGGGCCGCATTTCCCGTTACACAACGAAGGAAGGGCTGCTGGCAGACGATGTGTTATCGCTTAGTTTTGATCGCGAGGGCAGTTTGTGGATTGGCAGTGCGGGCGGTGGATTAAACCGGCTTCGCGAAGCCAGTTTCACCCCGTATGGCCGGGCCGAGGGACTGGCCTCGGATGTTGCGCTGGCTGTCTTTGAAGATCGGGAAGGCGTTCTTTGGATTGGTTCTCCAGACGCTGGAGTTACTAAGATTGCTCCCGGACAGACACCCGACATCTTCAATGAAGCCAGTGGCCTTGGCGACAATCAGATTTTTTCCATAGCGGAAGATGCAGCAGGCAACCATTGGTTTGGGACGCGCAAAGGATTGTCGCGATTGAGCGGAACTAGATTCACAACGTTTGGAGCGGAGTCCGGCTTTCCGCCCGGAATTATTTCTTGTGTGCTAGCGGATTCGAAGGGTAGCATCTGGGTCACGAGCCGCAATGGTCTGAGCCACTTCGACGGTCAGCGATTTCAGACATTCACCACGGCAGATGGATTGGCAAGTAATCATGTACTGACTGTTTACGAGGACAAAGGTGACGGCTCACTATGGGTTGGCACCGATGCCGGTCTGAGCCACTTGCTCAACGGCATCTGGCAGAATTTCAGCTCTACCGAGGGCCTGCCATCGGATACCATCTGGGCAATCACCGGCGATTCTGACGGCACGCTTTGGCTGGGTGGCAATACGGGAGGTTTAATTCGTTTTCGCAACGGCAAGTTTGTATCCGCCAGTACGAAAAACGGATTGATCGATGATGAGCTTCTCGGGCTCCTGGAAGATCCAAGCGGCGCTATTTGGATGAGTTCCAACCGCGGCGTATTCTCCATCACCAAATCTGAGTACGGGCAGTATGCGGAAGGAAAAGTGACAGGAATCCACCCTCGGTACTTTACTGAACGCGACGGCATGCGCACACGCGAGTGTAATGGCGCATTTCAGCCAGCCGCCTGGAGTTTGCGCGATGGTAGGCTGGGATTCGCCACAATGAAGGGATTAGTCTTGGTGGACCCTTCCGCGCTAGTTCGCAATCGCGTTCCGCCATCAGTTGTTATTGAGCGAATCATAATAGACGGGAAGACATTAACGGGCACGGGACCATTCACGCTTGACGCCGGATCCGATAAGCTGCAATTCTCGTTTGCGGCGCTTAGCTTTATCAATTCCGATCAGATTCACTACTACTATCAACTGGAGGGCTATGACAGACATTGGAATGATGCCGGTTCTCAACATTCCGCGTTTTATACAAATATCCCCCCAGGAAGTTATCGTTTTCGCGTTTATGCAGTTAACTCGGACGGCGTGAAGAGTCCGGCCGAAGCTTCGGTGCCGGTGGTTATCTCCGCGTTCTTATACCAGACAACAGGTTTCAAGCTAGTCTGTCTGATCGCGTCCCTTCTCTCCATCGGCATCGCGTATCGTCTACGTGTTCGACAGTTGCATTTAAGTCAGCAGCGTCTTGAGGCATTAGTTTCACGGCGCACGGAACAATTGTCAGCAAGCGAGAAAAAGTTCCGCCAGTTGGCCGAGAACATTCGAGAAGTCTTCTGGGTAATGGAAGCCGGCCCGGGAACATTCTCCTATGTGAGTCCTTCTTACGAAAGCCTGTGGGATAGCACGCAGACCGAAGTACAAAGCAACCCCGATTTGTGGCTGCGTCCGCTCCATCCAGAGGATCGCCGCGCAGTAAAGGCTTTTCATAAGAAACTGCAAGAACACGCCGTTTGCGCAGAACTCGAATATCGCCTGGTTAAGGGCGACGCTATTCGATGGGTATGGGATCGCGGCTTTCCCATTCTCAGCGGAGAAGGAAAGCTTGAGCGAGTTGTCGGCGTGGTCGAAGACATCACGGAGCGAAAGGAAGCGGAACGTGTGCTGCGCCGCTCTAACGATGAACTCGAGCAGTGCGTGTTCACACGCACCGCCGAGCTTTTGGCGCTCAACGAAGCCCTACAAACGGAAAATGGGGAGCGACGCCGAACAGAAGCTCAGTTGACAAAGGCAAAAGAAGCAGCCGAAGCCGCCAACGAGGCAAAAACTCAGTTCTTGGCCAATGTCAGTCATGAGATTCGCACGCCTATGAACGGCGTCATCGGCATGACCGATCTAGTGCTCGATACTGAACTCAGCACAAACCAACGCTACTTCCTCAGCTTGGCCAAAGGCTCCGCCACTTCTCTGCTTACGATCATTGATGACATCCTCGATTTCTCCAAAATCGAAGCCCGGCAGATGGCGTTGCGGCCTGAGCCAATGTGTCTCCGCGATTGCCTTTCCGAAACCATTGGAGCTTTGTCTGCTCGCGCGATTGAGAAGGAATTGAAATTGGATTATGTCCTCGACGACGCGATTCCAGAAACCGTGGTGGGTGACCCGATTCGGCTGCGCCAAATACTGATCAACTTGGTGGGCAACGCGATCAAATTCACCAACATGGGCGGCATACACGTAAGCGCCCGCTTACTGGAGCGTGGCAATGAAGATATGTTTGTCGAGTTCTGCGTGGAAGATACGGGGGTCGGTATCGATAAAAAGCAACAAAAGCTCATATTCGAAGCCTTCCGCCAGGCAGACGGGTCACTTACCCGCGAATTCGGTGGAACTGGCCTAGGACTCAGCATCTCTTCCCGTCTTGTCAATTTGATGAATGGCCGCATATGGGTAGACAGCGAACTCGGCAAAGGAAGCAGATTCTTCTTTACCGCGCGCTTTGGGTCGTTTAGTGGCTCCGCACAGAACGGTCAGAACCCGGATACGCATGGGGCATTAGTCAGTCAAGAGGAGACGCAACAGAGTTTACACATTTTGGTTGTTGAAGATAACTTGGTCAATCAGCGGCTGGCTCGAGCACTGCTGTGTAAACACGGGCATACCGTTGTCGTCGCCGCAAATGGACGTCAAGGCATTGAAAAACTTCTCGAGAACGACTGGAAGTTCGATTTGGTCTTTATGGACGTGCAAATGCCGGAGATGGATGGGCTAACGGCCACTCAGGAAATCCGCCGGATGGAAGCCGAGCGTGGCATACACTTACCGATCATTGCGGTTACCGCCCACGTTTTGGATCGCGATCGCGAACGATGTCTGTCCGCCGGAATGGACGAGTACCTACCAAAGCCCATTCAGCCCGACCGCCTCTTGGCCATGCTCAAACGCTTCACGCCAAAATAGTGGCAAGCGTGCCCGTCACATCCGCACAAATCCGAGAAGTAGCAAATCGCTGCGGCTTCGAAATCGCAGGCGTCACAGCGGCAACTCCGCACACCGATTATGCTCGCTTTGAGAAGTGGATTCAGTCTGGTAAAGCGGCTCATCTGCGCTATCTGACAGATCATCGGGGAGTTATGCGGTCAAACCCGAGAACCCTGTTACCCACGGCCGAAAGTATCATTTGTGTCGGCAAGCTCTACAACACAGACCGTCCGTTTTCAACCGAATACATAAATCCGAATCAAGGGTGGATTTCGCGCTACGCGTGGGGTTTGGATTATCACGAGATCCTGCGTCCGCCGCTTGAAGCGTTTGTAAATTGGCTGACTGAAATCAATGGTTGCAGTTTTCAATCCAAGCTCTGTATAGATACCGCGCCACTGCTGGAACGCTCGTATGCTCGCGCTGCCGGTCTCGGATGGATTGGCAAAAACACATGCCTCATCAATGAACGGTGTGGCTCGTGGTTTTTTTTGGCAGAGTTGCTGGTTGATCTAGTAATTGAGCCGGACGCGCCGGTTCCAGATCGCTGCGGCACTTGTACCCGCTGTATTGATGCCTGCCCGACTAACGCCATCGTCCCAAACCCGACTGGCGGCTATGACGTCGATGCGCGACTATGTATCTCCTACTTGACCATTGAGGAGCGTGGTCCCATAGACGTTCACTTGGCGAGGCAACACGGCCACCACATCTTCGGCTGTGACATTTGTCAGGACGTTTGCCCCTGGAATTTATCGGCACGTCGTAAACGCACCGACCTAACCCAAGAGCCCCATTTTTCCGCAAAGATTCTTGCGCCCGACCTAGTAGAACTGTCCCGCTTAACGGAGAAAGACTTCCGATTGGTGTTCCGTCGTAGTCCTATCCTGCGGATTAAATACGATGGATTTCTCCGCAACGTCGCGATCGCCATGGGCAATTCCGGAAATGCAAGAATGCTAGCACCACTGCAAAAGCTTGCGCTGAATGCCAGTCCACTTGTTAGCAACGCCGCTGAATTCGCCTTAGAACACCTGAATGCATTGCCTTATTAAGTTTCCAGCATCTTCTATTCTGTGAAAAAATCGATGGATTTTTCATCCTTTTCGCTTAAAGTAGTTGGAGTTGTCCTCCGATGGATAAGATAATTGAGATTAAAATATGCACAGTTCCATGCCAATAGACACCGCTAAGGGGAAGCCAGCCTTCTATGAGGAACTATGCGAACGGCTGCACGATTTATTGGAGGGGGAAACGGATTTTGTCGCCAATGCTGCCAATGCCGCGTCCTTACTTTTTCATTCACTTCCTGAAGTAAACTGGGCTGGTTTTTACATTTTGCGAAACAGCGGTCTAATTGTTGGCCCCTTCCAGGGAAAGCCGGCTTGCGTGCGTATTGAATTGGGCAAAGGCGTATGTGGGGTTGCCGCCCGGACGCGCGAAACCGTCTTAGTGCCAGACGTCACAAAGTTTGCCGGTCACATTGCGTGCGATCCCGAATCAAAGGCGGAGATAGCCATCCCGCTGCTGAATTGGGGAAGTCTGATCGGAATTCTTGACTTGGACAGCCCGACGCTCAATCGGTTTGATGAAGACGATCAAGAAGGTCTGGAAGCGTTCGCGTCTGTATTCGTGGCTTCACTCGCCAACGAAGACATGCCCGATCTGTCCGATATTCCTCAATAGACTGCCAAACGAACGGCTAAACTGATTCTTTGGCGTCCACGTTTAATCCCTCCGACATTCAAGCGCTGGTCGATCGAGCTCGACAGGCGACATCCGCAGGTCAATATCAGATCGCGATACAAACTTGGCAGATTATTCTCGATCTGCTGCCGGCTAATTCTCCGGAACGAGCGGGTGTCGAAAGTGAAATCGGGCGACTCACGTCCCGTCTGAATCCCCAGAAAAAAGTGGATTGGCGAAAGCGTTTGGGCCCCTTAGGGGTGGTGATCGCGTTTCTTGCCAAATTCAAAACGGCTGCTTTCCTGCTGCTGACAAAAGCAAAGTATTTAATCAGCATGCTGGCCTTTATCGGTCTGTACTGGGCACTGTTTGGATGGTGGTTTGCGGTGGGTTTCTTTGCGACGATTTTCATTCATGAAATGGGCCATTATCTGGTGGTGCGCGGCTACGGATTGCGTGCGGAGTTGCCGATGTTTATTCCTGGCTTTGGTGCATATGTTCGTTGGAGCGGCACGGCGGAAATCGATCCTGGTGTTCGCGCCAATATTTCGCTAGCAGGTCCATTGTTTGGTTTTCTTGCGGGCTTTGCCGCATTAGGGCTATATTTCGTGACCGGACAGAGGGTTTGCCTGGCAGTCGCACAGATTGCAGGATGGTTGAATCTTTTGAATCTGATACCCATTGGAATGTTTGACGGCGGTAAGGCAATGGACGCTATTTCCAACGGCCAACGCATTGCCATTCTTGCGCTTAGTATCGCTATGCTTTTCGTCGCGGGCGAAGGTAATCTGCTGCCATGGATTGGAATTGCGGCGGCGACTGCGTATCGACTCTATCGAAGAGACGTAACTGCGCCCCGCGAACTGGTGGGATACTATTTCATTGCGCTCGCGATTGCCAACGGCTTGCTGAGTTGGTATTGCGTCAGCATCGCGCACATCCGTAGTGGTTATTAACCAATGTTGAAAAACAAATCCTTGCCGAATGCAGGTCTGACTCTGTTTCCGCTTGGGCTCGGCTGCATGGGGATGTCGGGTATGTACGGGCAAGCCGATGAAGCGGAGTGCATCGCAACCATTCACGAGGCGATTGATCAAGGAATTACATTCTTAGATACGGGCGATTTCTATGGCATGGGCCAAAACGAATTGTTGGTCGGTCGATCAATCAGCGGCCAGCGGCATAAAGTACAGCTTTCGGTAAAATTCGGAGCCATGCGCGGCCCCGATGGCGCTTGGCTCGGGTTCGACGCTCGGCCCGCAGCCGTCAAGAGTTTTCTCGCCTATACGCTGAATCGATTGAACGTGGATTACATCGACGTTTACCGCCCTGCGCGGCTCGATCCCGGGGTGCCGATTGAAGACACCATTGGTGCGATCGCCGACTTGGTAAAAGCTGGTTACGTGCGCCATATCGGATTGTCCGAAGTGGGCGTGGAGACCATTCGCCGGGCGCATGCCGTGCATCCAATTAGCGACCTGCAAATTGAGTATTCGCTTATGAGCCGAGGTCCGGAATCAAGAATTCTGCCCGTCTTGAAGGAACTGGGTATTGGCGTGACTGCGTATGGAGTTTTATCGCGAGGTTTGCTGGCAGGCACGGCGCCGTCGCATCTCAAAGATTATCGCGGCCATATGCCACGTTTCAGCGCGGAAAACCGGGAGAAAAACTCAAGACTTGTGGAAGCTCTGCACAAGATTGCGAAGGCCAATCATGTATCTGGGACCCAGCTTGCTATCGCTTGGGTTTTGGCGCAAGGCGACACGATTCTGCCCATTCCGGGTTGCCGCACACGGGCACAGCTAAAGGAAGCGCTGGGCGCTCTCTCGATTACCCTCAGCGTGGACGACCTTGCGCAGTTGGAAGCCGCAGTTCCCCATACCGAAGTGGCCGGCACCCGCTATGACGCCAACGCGATGCGTTCGCTTGATAGTGAGCGATGAGCCGGTTCGGGTGCTAGTTTCTGCCGCGAGTGGCTTCAAACGCCAACAACAACCAAGCAGCGATAAATGCGATACCGCCAATGGGTGTGATCGCCCCTAATATACGAACACCGCTTATTGCCAGCGCGTAAAGACTGCCTGAGAACACTACGATTCCAATGGACAACAGCCACGCGACTCGATTTGCACCAACGCTGTTCAGGCTGCCGGTCTTGGCCAGCAACGCAACAATCAACAACCCCAGTGCGTGTACGAAGTGATAGAAGACTGCCTTCTCATACACGGACATTGAATACTCACTCAGGCGGTCTTTCAATCCGTGTGCGCCAAATGCGCCTAGCATCACAGCCAGAGCCATGAATACGGCTGCAGTGGTCGTCCAATTCATGCTTTGGCTACCAGTGCGTGCTGGTCTTTGCATTTTCCACTGCAGTAGTAAAACGTCTGGGAACCGGACCGGCGTTGATACTGAGTGGATTCGGCAACATACATCCCGCAAACAGGGTCTTTATGCAACTCTCCCGCGACTACAACACGAGGCTGCGATTGACGTGATCCGCCCTGCGATTTTGATTCGGAATTTGAGTCGGAACCGGTCTGTTGAAAGCCGCCCTGCGCCGCATTCTTGAAGCCTTTCATGATGCTGCCCAAAATAGCGCGAGCTACGAATGCAAGGATGACCGTAATCAACAGGTCAAAAATGGCGCGGAAGAATGTCATGCGGGTTCTACCAAAGCAATGGGGACTCTAACCGAGTCCCCATTAACGATTATCTCCAACTTCTGCTGCGTTGCGCAGATACTACTTCTTTTTCTTGGGCACCGTGACGGTCGTCTGAACAGTCTGCCCCATAGCTTGCAAATAAGCTTTGGCAGTTTCGGCATTCGGGCCATTGGGTGCCAGTTCCAGATATTTTTGCAGTGCCGGAGCAGTATCTTCTGGAAATTTCTGCGCCCCGGTTTTAACATCAACAGTTCCTAGCGAGAACAAGCCGTTGCCATATTGATACCAAGCTTCTGCATAGTTGGGATCGGCAACGGTGGCTTTTTTGAAATATTCGGTAGCCTGCTGAGTCTGTCCACCGTTTACCAGGTTTGCGCCCATGTTGTAATACGCTTTACCAGCCTTCGTAGGATCCAACGTGGCGGCCTTGTTCAGTGCGTCGGATGCCTCAGGGTACTTCTTCTCGGCGCCATACAAGTTGCCCAGATTGTTGTAGATGTCGGCATCTTCTTTGATCGCCAGGCTCTTCTTATAGGCGTCAATAGCTTGGTCGTACGATTTGGTGCGATCATCGCCCTTTTGGACATCCCCCATATTCGAGTAAGATTTGCCCATGGAATAGTAAACGATTGCCTGGTTACCCGGTGAAATACCATCAACCGTGGCCGCTTTGTTTAAGCTATCCACAGCAGTTTGATAATCCGCTATCTTTTTCGTTGGGTCGGGCTCCGCGGCTCCCGCCTTCATCGCATCTTGAGCAGCGTTAAATGCATCGTTCAATGCCTTGTTCTTTTTATTGATCTCAGCATTTTTCTTCAGCGTTTCCTCGGCCTTTTCCTTTTCTTCCTTTGACATGGCCTTGGACTGTTGCTCAGTCAATTGCCCGGTACCGTTGGCCTGCTGCACTGCCGCTTGTTGTGTTTTCGCCTTTTGCAAGTCGAAATCTACCGTTTTACTTTCGCCATACGACGATTGGACGCCACCTACCTTATCAACTGTTTTCCCATCAATCTGGCATTCGATATCGTACTTGCCGTAAGGCAGTCCGGTATACAGCCAATGACCTTTTTTATCGCTCTTTACCGAATAGTGTCCTTTAATATCGGTTCGGGTTAGTTGGATCACGGCGCCCTTTACAGGTTGTCCGTCCTCGCCTTTCACGTCGCCTTCTAGCGTGGTGGTTTGCGCCCAAGCGGCACATGAAGCCAGAAGCATGAAACCACCGGTTAAAAGCACTTTTCGAATTCCGGTGAACATATTATTTATTTCTCGTCTCCTCAAACTGAATTTTTTGCCCAAGTCATAATATATCCCCCCGGGTTACCCGCGAACGCGAATTTCGCAACTTACGGATACATGTATGCATCCAAAGCAGTAGCGAACTGAGCTAAGTACAATAGAATCAGCTACAAGGGGAAGTGCATTGTTAAGGGGTTATAGGATTTTCGGCAGGCTGCTCGTTGGTGTTTATTTAACATCGATGGTGAGCTTTGCCCAAGATCTGTCAAAAGCAGAGGATCTGTACAAGCACACAGATTACGGGGGCTCGATTGCAAGCTTGGATCGGCACGCCATCGATGCGCCTACGTTATTCCTGCTGGGCCGGGATTACTTCATGCTTGGCGACTTCAAAAAGTCGGTCGATTATTTCGGCAAGGTTACGGAGTTAGTGCCAGGCAACGCTGAATATTGGGATTGGTTGGGTCGCGCTTACGGCCGAAAGGCTGAGACATCAAGTCCGCTCGCAGCGATGGGTCTGGCTTCGAAGGCTAGAACTGCGTTTGAGAAATCGGTTGAGTTGGATTCTAAGAATAAAGACGCGCTGTCCGACCTGTTCGACTATTACCTGGAAGCGCCCGGATTCCTGGGAGGCGGTTACGACAAAGCACTTGGCGTAGCAGAGAAAACTTCAAGGGTAGATCCGGCCGAAGCATACTTTCAAGAAGCCAAACTGGCTCAGAAGCGAAAGGAATATGAGTCGGCGGAGTCACATTTGCGGAAGGCCGTTGAAATGGGGCCGCGCGAAATTGGGCACTTGTTGTCGTTAGCGCGCTTTCTGGCGCTACAAGGACGAGTAAAAGAAAGTGATGCGGTGTTTCTGCAGGCGCAAAATATCGCTCCAAACTCTCCGAAGCTTTGGTTCGCCAGGGCAGACGTCTTAATCAAGGGCCATCGTGATCTTCCCGAGGCGAAGCAACTGCTCCAAAAGTACATGAAGGCTTCGCTGACGGTAGACGACCCGCCAAAGAGTGACGCCAGCCGCCTATTGAAAGAAGTTGGCGGCGCTTAAACTAGTTTGTTGAATGAATATTCCTGAGGCTTTTGCGTTCAGCTTTCAGGCGCTGCGCGCGAACCGTCTTCGCACCGCTCTCACAACGCTCGGTCCCACCATCGGAACGGCATCCGTCATTCTCGTTGTCACCATTTCCCTCTCAAGCAAGGACCTGATCCTAGACCAGATTCGTGGAATCGGATCTAATTTGGTGTACGCGGATTATGAGGCACCAGGCGAGAATTCGGCAAAAGTAGAGGCTGACTTTGTCAAGATCGCGGACGTTCAAGCGTTGCGAGCAAGATTGGGCAACCTGATCATTGCGGCAACCGCTGTGATGAATGGCCACGACGAAATTGTCATTGATGGCAAGGTACATCAAATCACGTTGGACGGCGTCGATGAAGACTATGCGCGCGTTCGAAATCTTCAACTGCTGCGCGGCCGATTTATTGACTCAAGCGATGTAGAGTTGCGAGAGCGCGTAGCCATGTTGCTCGATAAGTTTGCGATACGGCTGTATGGCAGCCAGGACGCAGCCGTAGGCCAAACCATCAAAGTGCATCAACTTGAATTCACTGTGATTGGCACGTTTAAGGAGCGAACCAGCACATTCGGCCAAGGTGAAATTGGTGATGACACAATGCTGATTCCCATCACGGTGATGAAGTATTTCGTGGATTATGAACGCATCGAGCCGGTTTACCTGCAGGTGCGCAACGCGGCCGACGTGCGCTATGTAACCAACCAAGTCACCGAGATTCTGGAGAGCCGTCACAGGCCGGGCGCAAAATATAATGTGCAAAATTTATCCGCGATTTTGGATACAGCGGATGAGATCGCGACGATTCTCACCATCGTTTTGATTATTGTTTCGGCCATCGCGCTGGTCATCTCCGGCATTGGCATTATGAACATCATGCTGGTGACCGTGACGGAACGAACGCGTGAAATCGGCTTGCGTATGGCGGTTGGTGCTTCGCGGAAAGAAGTGTTGCTTCAGTTTTTAGTGGAATCAGTGCTGATAAGTATGGTGGGCGGTGCAGTAGGGATCGCCATCGGATTGGCCATTCCCCTGAGCGTTGGACTGTTTACATCGCAAGTACACGTCCCAATCTCCATCTGGAGCGTGATTGTCGCCTTTGGTGTCTCGTTTATCGTTGGCGTGGGCTTCGGAATGCTTCCGGCAAGACGCGCTTCGCAGTTAAATCCAACCGAAGCATTGCGCTACGAGTAGCGCCAGATCGTAACTCCTAAGGACCCACCGCGTTCCGAGTACTCTTCAGCGTTGATTCCATTGAATCGCGCGGCACTGTATTCACAAATGGGCGTATCATCCATGCCAACGAGTTCGGCACACCCCTGGAGAGGGAGATGCTTCGACACTCCGCCAGTACCCCGTTGGGCAACTGGGTCAACGACCAGTACGAATAAAGTTTCCACATCAGTCCGATACCTTCACCAGACGGAAGATCCTTATCGTTTTCCACAGCCCTGATGTCGTCCGAGTGGGAGAATCCAAACCATTTATCAGATCCAACCTGCTGATAATGTGCCGTCAACGTCACATCGAAGGTGGCGGGAAGTAACTGGCCCTTTTCTTCCAATCGCCAGTAGCCGGTCACATCGTTATTGCTTCGCTTGATTAGCCGGGACTGTTCGACTCGTGGATATATTTGCGAGTGATGATCAAAATCTTCAAGCACACCGACCACTCGTTCGACCTTGGCATTGGGAATGAAGACCGCTCCATACCAGTCGTGAATCAAGCCATCTGAGATTGCATGCGGATTAGGCTGCGTTCCGGCACGGACCAACAATTCTCCGCTCATCACTTTTTGCAGCGCTTCGGAATCCTGGCTTAGTTCCAGGAATGATCCGTTGCCGTTCCAGCGTGCTTTCAGTTGCATCTCCACTTGGTCCACATACGCCTGAAACTCGGCCGTAGTTTGCGGTTTCAGCTTAGTATGCAGCGGAGCAAACTGTGCTTGCAAAGGAAGACAAATTGTTGAGATAAGCGCAATCGCGTGAGCAAACCTGCTTTCTCGCAACCGGCATATCCCCAAGATCATTTCTATTTGACGTTTCATGAAGCTTTTTAGCTTCAAACATCAAAGGAATATAATGGCGTCCGATGAAACGTTTGCTTTTATTGCTTTCCTTATTTGGCGCTGTATCACTGCAGCATGCTGCGGCTTTGGACAATGGCTTGGCGCGAACGCCGCCTATGGGCTGGAATAGTTGGAACAAATTTGGCTGCGATGTCAGCGAATCGTTGATTCGCGAAATGGCAGATGCGGCCATTTCCAGCGGAATGAAAGACGCCGGCTATCAATACATTGTGATTGATGATTGCTGGCAAGTGGACCGCGACGCCAACGGCAACATTATTCCAGATGCCAAGCGTTTCCCCTCGGGCATCAAGGCTGTTGCAGACTATGTGCATTCGAAGGGATTGAAGTTTGGCATCTATTCAGATGCCGGAACCGGAACTTGTCAGAATCGCCCCGGTGGTCGCGGCTACGAATTTCAGGACGCTAGACAGTATGCAGCTTGGGGCGTGGATTATTTGAAATACGACTGGTGCAATCACAGCACACAGAATTCTGAGGCGTCTTACTCCATCATGCGCGACGCGCTAGCGAAGTCGGGGCGGCCGATAGTTTTCAGTTTGTGCGAGTGGGGATCCACGAAGCCTTGGCTTTGGGCAGCAGGCGTTGGTAACTTGTGGCGCGCTACCGGCGATATCACCGATAAGTGGGACGTGCAGCAGAAGCACGATGGACTAGGCGTCATGCAGATTGTCGATGAGGTGAATCCGCTATACAACGCCGCTGGTCCCGGGCATTGGAATGACCCTGACATGTTGGAAGTGGGCAACGGCGGAATGACCAACACCGAGTACCAATCCCATTTCAGCCTGTGGGCTTTGATGGCAGCGCCGCTGATTGCCGGCAACGACTTGCGAAGCATGCCGCAGGAAACGCATGACATTCTTACGAACAAGGAAGTAATTGCAGTTGACCAGGACCCGCTGGGCATTCAAGGTCACAGAGTGCGCAAAGAGGGCGACCACGAAATCTGGTCAAAACAGATGGCCGATGGAAGCCGCGCGGTCATTCTGCTGAATCGTTCGGCAAGCGAAGCGACCATTGAGTTGAAATGGACGGACATGGGTTATCCAGACAATGTTTCGGCCTCCGTTCGAGACTTGTGGGCACACAAAGATCTCGGTAAACAGAGTGGCAGCTATTCGGCATCGGTTGCCGGTCATGGCGTAAAAATGCTGCTGGTTAAGCCGTAGCGGAATCTAGCCGGAGACTCGAAGTTCGCGGAAAGCGTGCAAGGCAGGAACCAACCATTCGGGGAACCGAACGTGTATCCGAACGCGCGCCGCGGACTTCGCAGGTCTATATAGTGTGACTGCCGATTGGTCAGGTGCGTTGACAGCCGCACCCTTCTGCAGGCGGCACAACTCAGCGCGCAACGATTCGATAAATTCGTCTGCAGATTGAAAGCGTTCGTCCAGCCGTTTTGAAATCGCCTTCAGAATTAGGTTGCTCAACGCTTTCGGGACTCTCGGGTTCATTTTGGAAGGCGAAGTTGCATTCACTTTTAAATGTTTTTGCATCACGGCATAAGCACTCTCGGCACAGAATGGCCGAACAGATGTCAGCAGTTCGTACAATACGATGCCAACTGAATACAGATCGCTACGCGCATCAGTTGCTGCGCCAAGAATTTGCTCTGGAGGCATATAATGCGCGCTGCCCATCGTTGTGCCGGGATAAGTTCTGTCAGGCTCCAGAACGCATTTGGAGATGCCGAAATCCACTAGTTTGGCCGTCCCATCTTTCGTCATCATGATGTTAGTCGGCTTAATGTCACGATGTGTTACGCCTTGCTTATGTGCATAGGCAAGCGCCGACAAGATTTGCATTGCAATCGATACCGACTCTCGGATGGTGAGCGTTCGCTGGAGACGGTAATCGGCGAGCGTGATTCCATCGATGTATTCCATGACCATAGCGCGTTGATCTTTATAGAGAAACACGCCGTAGAGTTGCACGACATTCGGATGCGACAAGCGCGCTAGAATCCTGTTCTCCGCTCTAAACCGGTCCGTGACATCCGGATCGCGAGACATATCGGCCGTAAGAGTTTTCATGACTGCCAAGCGATTGCAAGCCAGATCGCGAACCAGCCAAACATTGGACATGCCCCCGCTTCCTAATGGCTGGATCACCTCGTAAGCAGTCTGAAGTACGGTTGGCAACACAACGCTGGCCTCCACTAGACTTAGCGGAAACCAAGCGGATAAGGGGACAAGTTAGTTCAAGAAATATGTACGGTAAAGGGTATCGCGCTGCTTGGGTACGAATCCAGCATCGCGAATCAGACGGCGTAACTGCTCTTCAGTAGCGCGATGGTGTGTACCCGCAGCGGAGACAACATTCTCTTCAATCATGATGCTGCCTACATCGTTTCCGCCGAAGCGCAAACCAAGTTGGCATACCTTCAATCCTGGGGTCACCCAAGACGCCTGAATGTTTGAAATATTATCTAAATAGATGCGGCTGAGGGCCAGCATCTTTAGATACTCAACCGCAGTTGCTTCTTCTTTTACGAAGCGGCCCAGCGAGGTGTACTCGCGCTGAAAAAACCAGGGAATAAACGCCGTGAATCCACCGGTATCTTCTTGAATCTGGCGCACAATTTCAAAATGATTCAGGCGCTGCTCAATCGTCTCGCCGGTACCAAACATCATTGTGGCGGTGGTTCGCATACCGAGCGAGTGAGCCGTGCGGTGCACGTCGATCCATTCGTTCGATGAACATTTCAAGCGGCTAATGCGATGTCGCACGCCATCATCCAGAATCTCAGCGCCGCCTCCTGGAATGGAATCGAGACCAGAATCGCGCAGGCGCGCAATCGTGTCGCGCAAATTCAAACCGCTGACCTCGGCAATGTTCACAATTTCCGGAGCCGAGAAGCAGTGGCACCAAATATCGAATTTCGACTTAATGGCGCGTAGTAACTGTTCATACCACTCGATCTTCAAATCGGGATGTAAGCCGCCCTGCATCAGAATGCCAGTGCCACCCAATTCCACGGTCTCTTGGATTTTTTCCAAGATCGTCTCCTGCGGAAGAATATAGCCTTCCTTGTGGCCGACTGGGCGGTAAAACGCACAGAAACTGCAGTATTCCGTGCAAAAGTTCGTGTAGTTAATGTTGCGGTCAATGATGTAGCTGACAATGTTTTCCGGATGTAACTTACGCCGGATACCATCCGCTTCCATGCCAATGCCTACTAAGTCGTCGCTATTAAAAAGATCGATCGCTTGGTCTCTTGTAATCATGCTTTTCCTGCCAAACTGGGACGCGGCAACTTAGCCAACTCCAAAAATGCTTCCAAACCTTCCTGTTCCTGCGTGCCTAACAAGTATCGAATATTCTTTCTGAGATAGTGCGCTGCTAGCTCACGCGAAATCCCTCTTCTGTGATGCTCGTGCGAGACGATTTCTTCTATTCTTTCCGCGCCATAGCTATAAGAACCGCGAGTAATCACTTCCAAATCAGCAAAAGGCAATGATGGCTTGCCACCCCAAGCGGCAAAAACCATCGGCAACCCGGTTAGTAGTCGCCACTCTTCACCCAGGTCCAAGCACTCGTAAGGAAGCGTGGAGGGATCAATTCTCAAAGCCGGATCACCAATCACCAAAGCGGCATCCGAATGGGTCAGCATGTTAGCCAAGACCGGATCAAATGGAGCGAATGTCGGCTGGACACCATAGCGTTCGCGCAGAATAATGCGCGCCAGTTCCACCGAAGTTCTAGAACTTGAATCGGCGGCAAACGTCGTTATGTCTCGTAGCGGGCATTTGGAGATGAGAAGAATGCTGCGTACCGGGCCGAAACAGCTGATGCCAACCCCGGGAACAATTTCTAATCCTTGTTTTGCGATTTCGGCCACTGGAACCAACCCGATTTCAATGTGCCCCAATTCCAGCTCACGCGCGCAAAGAGATGGAAGAGAGAAACTCAGATCTACCGCTTCCCGCTGTGCCCCGTACATCATCCCCCATACCAACGGGACCGGGTTTAGATAGCTGACGGAGCCAACCCGAAAGCGCTTCGAAAAAGTACTCAAGTTCTAGTTTATCGGACCGCCCGCCAGAGTGCCGCAAACTGGAACAGCGAGAAAAGTACCGACAGCTACGGTACAACGCCGATTGCGAAATCTCAATGCCTGCCCGCATACTCTCTGACATCACAAAAATGTTCGGAACATCGCCCATCTCGGAGCGAGCCTCTCTAGTCGTGTGTCTCGCCGCCCTCACTACGCTCTCGTCCTACTCGCAGACTAGCGTCACAACTCAACATAATGACATCGGACGCACAGGTCAGAATTTGACCGAGACAACACTGACGACGTCTGATGTGAATGGCACAAGCTTTGGAAAGCTCTTCACCATGGTTGTCGACGGACAGGTATATGCGCAGCCGCTGTATTTGCCTAGCGTCACTATCAATGGTGCGGCGCATCGCGTGGTTTTCGTGGCGACTGAACACGATAGTGTCTATGCCTTTGATGCAACCACCGGTAATCAGCTATGGAAGGTGACGATGCTGGATACGGCACACGGCGCGGCCAGTGGCGCCACGACTGATCCGGAATCAGACACGGGTTGCACCGATATTGAAGCCTTGAACGGCTCGTTAGAGTACGGCATCACCAGTACGCCGGTTATCGATGCATCCACCGGCACTATCTACGTGGAAGCCGAGACATTCGAGAACGGTTACCCGGTGCAGCGTCTACATGCCTTGGACATTACCAGTGGAGCGGAGAAGTTCGGCGGACCAACAACCATTCAGGCCTCCGTGGCCGGCACAGGCAGCGGCAGTTCGGGCGGAGTATTGAAGTTTGACCCCAAATGGGAAAATCAACGCTCCGGGCTCTTACTTCTCAACGGCAACGTGTACCTCGCGTTCGCATCGCACTGCGACTACTCTCCCTGGCACGGTTGGATCCTCGGCTACAGCGCCTCAAGCCTATCGCAGACGGCTGTGTTCGTTTCAACACCTAACGACTCCAATTCAGGCATCTGGATGGGCGGTTCGGGTTTGGCGGCGGATGTGGAAAACGGCGTCAATCGTATTTTTCCAGTTACTGGGAACGGCACCTACGACGCAACTACTCCCTATGCAACGAACACTGTGGATTACGGCGACGATATTCTGCGTTTAGCAGTCAGCAGCACCGGCGCACTTAGCGTCGCCGACGCCTTCACACCGTACAACCAAGGCACCTACTCCGCTGATGACGCGGACGTAGGTTCCGGTGGCGCCTTGGTTCTTCCGGATCAATCCGGTTCCAACCCACACTTACTGGTGCAGCTTGGAAAATCCGGCAGCCTTTATCTGGTCAACAGAGACAACCTGGGCGGCTACAACACATCGACTAACAACATCGTGCAACAGTTGCAAGCTACGGGCGGCTTGTGGGGCATGCCGGCCTATTGGAATGGGAATGTTTATGTCTGGCCGTCATTGGGCGCGCTGAACCAATATTCGCTGACGAATGGCTTGTTGTCATCATCGCCGGTAGAAGTGTCTCCGCAAACGGAATCGGCCTGGTATGGTTCCACGCCTTCCGTCTCCGCCAATGGGGCGCAATCGGGAATCGTTTGGTCTATTGATTGGTCTCAATCTCCAGAGGTTCTATATGCCCACAACGCAAGCAATGTGTCCAGCCTGCTGTGGAGCAGTAACCAAAACGCCCTGCGCGATTCGGATGGGACCTATGTAAAGTTCGTTGTTCCCACAATTGCCGACGGCAGCGTCTATACAGGCGCACTGTATCAAGTCATGGCGTATGGATTGCTTTCATCGGCGTCACCGAGTTTCACAGTCAATGCTTTCCCGGATGCTCTCAGTATCCAACCTGGTGCGACGGTAGCGATTCCTTTAACAGTCACACCTATCAATGGCTACAGCGGATCGCCGGGCTTTTCCATCAGTGGGTTGCCATCGGGCGTGACGGGCAGTTTTTCAGGAACAAGCTTGACTCTGTCCGCTTCCTCCGGCGCACCCGCATCCGCTGCAACAACGGCAATCATAACTGCCACTGCCAGCAGCACTCTCAGTCAAACGCTATCAATCACAGTAAGCGTCTCTACGTCTGCGCCACCTGTTCCGGTGAACTTCTCGTCCGTGGCAAACGTTTCGGCGTTCTTCCGATCAGGCACGGCTGTTGCGGCTGGCGGTTTTGATAACAACGGAACAGCCTACGCAACGAATCTTCTTGGACCGTCCATTTCCGCCCTTGGCACTTATTTCACATTCGGCGTCTCCAATGCAGCCGATGCCGTTGCAAATGCAACCATTTCCCTGCCCCAAGGCAGCTTTACAACTTTGAATCTAATTGCAGCGGCAGCCAATGGAAATCAAACCAACCAATCGTTTGTCGTGACTTATACAGACGGCACAACCAGCATCTTCACGCAAAGTGTAAGCGATTGGTACACGCCGCAGAGTTATGGCGGTGAAACCGTTGCCTTGACCGTGCCTTACCGGCTGAACTACACTGGCGCGGTTGATAACCGCACCTTCCAGGTCTATGGCTACTCATTTACGCTGAATTCATCCAAGACCGTCAAGAGCGTCACGCTACCGGCGAATCGTAACGTGATTGTGCTGGCCGCCACGCTGACAGGCGGAACAGCACCGAGTTTCAAACTCGCGGCAACACAGAGCAGCATCAACGTGGCGCCAGGCGGCAGCGCAACTGATACGGTCACCGTTATGGCGGTGAATGGATTCTCCGGCAGTGTTTCACTTTCGGCTAGCGGCCAGCCATCCGGTTTATCAGCGTCATTTGCAACAGGTTCAACTGCTGGAACGACCAACGTAACCTTTACGGCAAGCAGTTCGATCACAGCCGGAACCTATCCGGTCTCAATTACTGGGACATCCGGTTCAATCTCTAACTCGATAACCATCAATGTCACGGTAACCGCACCTGCTTCCTTCTCGCTTTCGGCTTCTCCCAATTCCGTTTCGGTTGCGGCTGGCAATTCGGCGACGAGCAATATAACGATTACGCCATCCAGTGGCTTTGGCGGCACGGTTACGTTATCAGCCAGCGGCTTACCGTCGGGCACATCCGCTTCCTTTGGCACACCTTCAGGCGGAGTGTCTGTGCTGACGCTGTCTACTACAAGCAGCGCCAGTAACGGAACTTATCCAATTACTGTAACTGGAAAAAGTGGAAGCCTATCTAGTTCGACCACGGTGACTTTAGTTATCACGTCATCGTCACCGGTTGAAGTCAGTCTCTCGTCTGTGGCCAATGTCTGGGGCGTCTTCACAAACGGAACATCGCCTTCGCACGGCGGCTTGGATAACGATGGATCGGCTTATTCGGCTAACTTGCTGGGCTCAACTCTTTCGTCCCTCGGCGTATCGTTCGCGTTCGGCCCATCTAACGCAGCCGATACAGTTGCCAACACAACGGTTTTATTGCCCGCTGGAAACTTCAGCAAACTATATTTCCTCGGAACCGCGGTGAATGGAAATCAGGCTAATCAAACTTTTGTTGTGACATACACCGATGGCTCAACTAGTAGCTTCACCCAGAGCCTCAGCGATTGGTACACGCCACAAAGTTACGCTGGAGAAACAACCGCTTCCACAATGGCTTACCGGTTGGAATCCGGTGGAAGGCGAGACAATCGAACGTTCCGGCTTTACGCTTATTCGTTCGCACTAAATTCGGCAAAAACCGTGAAAAGCGTTCGGTTGCCTGGATCACGAAATGTCACCGTACTGGCAATAACGTTGAAGTAATCGCGTAGCGGCTAAACCCCGCGTTTGTCGCCCCAAATATCAATATGCAAGCGCGGGCTGTACCTGTAACCGAGCTGTTTGCAAAGTTCGGCCAGCCATAGGCCCCGTTCTGCGACTACCTCGCGCTTGATGCCCTCGGGCATCAGCATCACACGCTCAGGCGGGGCACCAATCGCGGCTTGGATTGCTTGCACCTCGGTCAGGTCGTCGGGTGAAGACAGGACGAATTTTAACTGATAAGGATGATCACCAATTAACTGCTTCAAGACGTCTGCTTGATAACGAAGCCGCTCATGCATAACAGCCCACCGGCCGCCGTCGCGCTCCTGCGGAGTGGAGTTCGATAGCTTCGGGCTGATGCTCATCAAATCGCAGTGAAGGTGCTTATAAACGGTACCAGCGGTTTCTATGGTTACGTACCAGCCGTGCTCGTGAAATAGCTGGGTTAGTTCCGCAACCTGGGGAGCGATCATCGGTTCGCCTCCCGTTAGAACCACATGTTTGCATCGATATTTCGCCACTGCCTGAACAATCTGACCGAGAGACATCTCCTCGCCCTCTGGTTGCCAAGACGTATAGGGCGTGTCGCACCAAACACATCGCAAGTTACAGCCGCTGGTCCGCACAAAAACAGACGGCACGCCAACCAGGGAGCCTTCGCCTTGAATGGAATGAAAAATCTCTGAAATCTTCATGTGCGAACCGGATCGATGGCGCCAACTTCTTCAAAGCCTTTGGCCCGCAGGAGGCAAGAATCGCATTTACCGCAAGCAACGCCGGAAGGCGATGGATCATAACAACTGTGCGTCAAACTCAAGTCCACACCCAATTCGATTGCCTTGCGCACAATATCGGCTTTGGACATTTCAATGAGCGGAGTGTGAATTCGAAACTTTGATGTTCCCTCCACGCCGGCCTTCGTTGCCAGGTTCGCCATGTGCGCAAACGCTTCAATAAATTCTGGCCGGCAATCAGGATAACCGGAATAATCTATAGCGTTCACGCCGATAAATATGTTCGAGGCGCGGCGAACTTCCGCATAAGCCAAAGCAAATGCCAGGAAAATAGTATTGCGCGCCGGCACATACGTGATGGGGATACCGGTGGACATCTCATTTTGTTCACGATCTTTTGGCACTTCAATGTCATCGGTCAATGCCGATCCGCCAAACACCCGCAGATCAATCTTTGCAACTCTTATTTCCTTAGCGCCGAGTTGCGTTGCCACTTTTCGAGCAGACTCAACTTCAATCACATGCCGCTGTCCATAATCAAACGCGAGACAGTAGCACTCGTAGCCTTCGTATCGCGCGATTGCCAGGACAGTGCTCGAATCCAATCCCCCGCTCAATAGACAAACTGCTCGCTTGTGATTTGGCGTTTCCATACCCCAGTATAAGTTTCAGAATTTGATACGCTAGCGCAGTGTCTAAGACTGCTCCTGCGTCAGAACCATCCCTAACAGCCCAGTTGATTGCTGAGTTTCTCGGCACCATGTTGATTCTGCTATTCGGTGATGGTGTGGTTGCCATGGTGCAGTTGTTTGGCAAGCAGATACCGGGCGAGGTTGTCAACGGCGGATTCACCAACATCACCCTTTGCTGGGGTCTTGCTGTAACTCTTGGCGTCTACTTGACAGCGAAGATCAGCGGCGCACATTTGAATCCGGCAGTCACGATTGCCGTGGCGGCGTTTCGGGGGTTTCCATGGAAAAAAGTCGGGCCATACGTCGTGGCGCAAGTGGCCGGGGCGTTTTGCGGTGCGGCCGTAGTCTTCTGGAATTATCTGCCGCAGTTCAACAAGGTGGATCCGGCTCGCGACCACACCGCTGGAGTCTTCACCACTTTCCCAACGTTTCCCGCTATTCCCATGGCCGGATTGCTTGATCAAATTATCGGCACAGCGCTTCTGCTGCTCTGCATTATGGCTGTCACCGACGCGCGCAACTCAGGCCCGTCCAGCCGAATTGCACCTATTTTAGTGGGCGCCACCGTTGTCGCTATCGGTATGTCGTTCGGGAATCTACACGGGTACGCGATCAATCCGGCTCGCGACTTCGGTCCCAGACTCTTTACGGTGATCGCGGGGTTCAGCAACAACGGTCTTACCGATGGTACAAATCGATTCTGGGTCCCTATTATCGGGCCAATTATTGGCGGCCTTATAGGCGTGCTCGTGTATGACCAGGGTATTGGGCGTTTTTTGAAGGACGAAGAAGCCTAGCCATCTCGCCGCTCTGCAACGGTCACACCCAATCCACCATCGTGCAGCCGCACGCGTAGGTGCTCGCCCTGGACTGCCTCTGCCGAAGATCGTAGAACCTGGCCATCCAGCTTTTCGATAATCGCGTACCCGCGAGATAAAACCATCAACGGACTGAGTTGGCGAAGGTGCAGGTCGCAATCTTCCAGCCGTCGTCGCGAGCGCGCCACAGTTGTCTCAACACATTTATCCATACGCTGCTGCATCAATTCCAAAGCGCGCCGGTTACGCGCGAATTTCAGTCTCAGGTCAGCCGCTTGCAAACGCCGGGTCAATTCGTCTAGTCTGCGTTGGCACGTGTTCGTTGCATCGCTGCATAGGCGGCGTAACCGAAATTCCAAGTCATCCACACGTTGCGAGCGTTTGCCGATAGCGCGATGAACTAAAGTCTCGGCGCGTTGCGTACCCTGATCCTGCAAACGCTGCCGGCAATGCAACAACTGATACTTCAAATTGCGCACCAATTGCTCACGCACAATCACCAATTGATCCAGAAGGCTCTCGCGCGTGCAAATCACAATCTCGGCGGCAGCCGATGGGGTGGGTGCTCGATAATCTGCAACAAAATCTGCAATCGTGAAATCCGTCTCGTGCCCAATTGCAGAGATGACAGGTACGCCGCAGGCGGCGATAGCGCGCGCTACTATCTCCTCGTTGAATGTCCATAGATCTTCAATCGATCCTCCGCCGCGCGCCAGAATGACAACCTGCGCCCAGCCGCTGTTGCCGAAATGATCCAGGCCCGCACAAATCTGTTCCTTCGCACCTTCGCCTTGCACTTGAGCTGGATACAGGCGTAAATGCAAGCCCGGAAAGCGACGGTCCAAAATGTGCAGAATATCTCGAATCACCGCCCCCGCGGGTGAAGTGATAATTCCTATACGTTTCGGGAGGCGCGGAAGCGTACGCTTTCTTGAGGACTCAAACAAGCCTTCCATAGCTAAGCGTTTCTTCAACTGCTCGAAGGCAAGCTGCAACGCACCAGCGCCTTGTGGCTCCAGCGTCTCGACTATCAGTTGATACTCGCCGCGCGCCTCATAAACCTCAAGCTTGCCACGCGCGATTACGGCCAGACCGTCCTACTGGCTTGAATCGCACAAAACGTGCTGAACCTTTGAACAGTGCGCATTTTAGTTGGCTGCGCTCGTCCTTCAAAGCGAAGTAGTAGTGGCCGCTGGGAGCAGTTTTGCAACTGGAGATTTCACCCGCCACCCAGATGCCCGAAAATTCTTCTTCAAAATGGCGCTGAACCACGGAGTTGAGTTCGCTGACACTAAAAACTCGCCGCTGTGGCTCGAGGGTGAAAGCCAACTGTCCGTTATCTATTCTGGGAGGCATGCCTTACAAATAGTGTCCAACATCACGTGCGTTCGTTGTGTGGGGTATGATTCGGTTTGCGACGCACAAACGTCTCAATCAGGAGGCCCATGACCGCTCAAGAAGTTTTGGATTTCGCGAAAAAAGAGGATGCACGCCAGATCGACATTCGCTTTACCGATTTGCCCGGCTTAAATCAGCACATCTCATATCCCATCGCCATGCTGGATGAGAATTCCTTCGAAGATGGCTTTGGCATTGATGGCTCAAGCATTCGTGGCTGGGCCGCAATTAACGAGAGCGACATGCTGCTGATACCTGACCCCGCGACGGCCTTCATGGATCCCTTCGCAGAAACCCGCACTTTGGTGATGATAGGCGATATCATCGACCCGATTACCCGGCAACATTATGATCGGGATCCGCGCTGGATTGCGCGCAAAGCAGAGCTGCATCTGCGGAATAGCGGCTTGGCGGATATAGCTTATTTCGGGGCGGAAGCGGAGTTCTTCATCTTCGATAACATCCGCTTCGATCAGACACCGAATACCGGCTTTTATTTCATCGATGCTGAGGAAGGGCGTTGGAATTCAGGCCGCGAGCATAACAACCTCGGCTATCGTCCACGCTATAAAGAAGGCTACTTTCCCGTTCCTCCCACCGACCATTATCAGGATCTGCGTAGCGAGATGGTTGCAACCATGATCGAGTGCGGCCTCAATATTGAATGCCACCACCACGAAGTTGCCTCCGGCGGTCAGTGCGAAATCGATCAACGCTACGACACCTTGGTGAAGTCGGCTGACAACATGATGCTCTACAAGTACATTGTGCGGAACGTCGCTTATCAATATGGGAAGACCGTCACATTTATGCCCAAGCCAATCTTCGGCGACAACGGCAGTGGCATGCACACGCATCAAAGTCTTTGGTCAAACGGAAAGCCTCTGTTTGCGGGAGACAGTTACGCCGGTCTGAGTCAAATGGCTCTCTGGTATATCGGAGGTTTGCTGCGGCATGCGCGCGCTCTTTCCGCCATCATTGCGCCCACAACGAATAGCTACAAACGTTTGGTACCGGGTTATGAAGCGCCCGTGAACTTGGCATATTCGCGGCGTAATCGCTCGGCAGCGGTTCGAATTCCCATGTACTCGAACAGTCCCAAAACCAAGCGTGTTGAATTCCGTCCACCCGATCCAGCGTGCAACCCCTATCTAGGTTTTGCTGGTATGATGATGGCTGGACTCGATGGAATCGTGAACAGGATTGATCCTGGCGAGCCACTGGACAAAGATATCTACGATTTGTCGCCGGAGGAGATGAAGAAAGTTCCCTCCATGCCCGCATCGTTAGATGAGGCTCTAACGTGTCTGGAAGAAGATCATGCGTTCTTAACTAAGGGCGATGTTTTCTCCGAGGAGCTCATTGAGACATTTGTAACTTACAAGCGAAAAGCCGAAGCTGAGGCGGTCCGTTTACGTCCGCACCCTTACGAATTCGCGCTTTATTACGATATCTGACAGATCTCTGGCGCGACTTATACCGTCGGCTGATAATTACCAAGAACCTGCAGAGCCTGAGTCATCTCGGCTAGGTTTGCAATGGCATTTTGAACAGTCTTGTCACGCAGCGAACCCAGAAAATCCACGTAGAAACGATACTCCCAAGGCTTACCGACCAATGGACGGGACTCTATTTTGAGAATATTGAGATCTCGCAGCGCCAAACATGCCATGGCGCGAAACAAAGCGCCAGGCTTGTTAGAAGCCGTGAACGTCACCGAAACTTTGGCAGTCGCCGTCTCTGGAACTGCCGGATTTTTTTGTTTCGTCAGCAGAAAAAATCGGGTGAAATTGTGGGGATTATCTTCGATGTTCTTTCTTAATATTACGCCTTGGTAGATCTCTGCCGCATGGGCTGAAGCGATGGCTGCGGCACCACGCGGGTTGTCCGTATTCAACATCTTCACGCTTCCTGCGGTGTCATAGAATGGCACCGCCTCTATCGTCGGATGCGACTCAAAGAATTTTCGGCACTGATTCAGAGCGACAGGATGGGAATAGACGCGCGTTACGTCACGAAACGACAGACCGGGCATTGCAATTAACTGATGCGCAATTCGAATATTCGTCTCTCCCGAGATCGGAAAGCCATAGTCGACTATATGGTCATAGTTTTCTAAAACGCTTCCGTGCAACGTGTTTTCAATCGGAAGCACGGCGTGGCTAATGTCTCCCGCCTTCAACGCCTCAAACACATCGCGAAAGGAGGTAAAGGGCACGGCGCGAGTCCGGTCACCAAGAAGTCTTGTCACTGCCGACTGACTGAATGCTCCCGGCTCCCCCTGAAAGCCCGCTGCCTTTAGCTTGTTCGTCCGTTGTCCCATTTATCTTCCGAAACTGCATAGTATCTCAGTCACACTTAGGATTTAAATCGCTTGCATCAAATGTGGGATTTTCCCCATAGTTTAAGAAACTCTAGATTACGATTAGTGATAAGCTCGTTTTGCCTGTTCCGAAAACAGAACAAATTTAAGAATTGATTCGCATTTCCACTAGAAGTTTAATACCAAAAGTCCTGTTGGCGACATGATCTTCTTACAGTCCGGAAAAAACCTCCGTCAGATGCGCGAGCGGCTGCGCTTAAAATACCGCGACGTAGTGGATGCCAGCCGCCGCATAGCGTCCCGCCATAAGAACCCGGAGTTTACTATCGGCTTGAGTCGGCTTGCCGACATCGAAAACAAAGGCACCGTACCGTCCGTATACAGACTCTTTTCCTTGGCAGTCATTTATGGCGTCGAGTATAGTACGCTGCTTGAGCTTTACGGCATTTCGCTGGAACATATTGCGACCGACATCGCGGATATGGAACTACACGTAACTAGACCTGTGAGCTTGAATCGGTCTCAAGGCGCTTCGGCAGCGCTTCCCCTCACCTTCCTCAACCTGTTCGATCCACGAAAGACAACCTTTATAAGTCAACAGATCAGAGACTGGGGACAGCTTCCGCTGCAGTTTTTAGAGACATTAAATCTTCCCCACCATCGATATGCGTTTGTTGGGACAGACGACTGGTCTATGTACCCGCTGATACCGCCAGGATCATTCGTACAGATCGATGAGAGCAAGCGTAAGATCGTTAATACCGGCTGGGATAACGACTTTTCTCGTCCTATCTATTTTCTGCTCCTGCGTGATGGCTACCGGTTCGGTTGGTGCACCGAACGTGCCGGTACAATTATTGTTCAGCCGCATTCATCTGCGCCGATACCCGCAGAGGCATTTCGGCATCCATCGGAGATAGCAGTTTTGGGCCAAGCTATTGCGGTCGCTATGCGTTTAGATCGGGTGAAGGCACACCGTAAACGTTCTTCATAAGCCCAAGAATCGCTTCGAAGTCGGAAATGTGTTTCGACCGTTCAGGCCCGGGAATAGCCGCTGGCACCAAGTTTTTGTATGGTGTAAGCCGCAACCACGCATCAATTAATTCAGTGCGGTCTACGTCCAAAATCCCAGAAATGTACAATTCGATGTCGGCTTTCTTCCGTTCAAGGCTAAATCCTACCCATTCGCGGAAAATGCTTTCATGAATTTTTTTCAGCGTCCGGCTCGCCACTAAACTACTTTGTGAGCCGCTGAAACCAAAATGTTCGTAGCGCCCTGTGTCCGGATTGCGAAGTCCCGAAATGTACACAAGTCGGCCATAAGACGACTCGATCAAAGTCAAGTCTCGGATCCAAAGGGCTTCAGATCCTTCTACTTCAGCCGGATTGTGTGGGGTTGAGAACATTCTCTACCACTTTTGATATTACACATTACGAGGAAGGCTAAACAAGCGCTTAATTAGTACCAATGGTGCGGGGTTCGTTCTGTTGCTGGAAAACCTCGAGGCCTAGCATGGTCTAAAACTTTCGTACTCCGCTATTGTCGGACCATGAGTTTTGCGGCGCTGCGCAGAACTTCAACTCGAAAGGAAACAAAAAATATATGAAAAAACTACTATTCCTTACCGCCGCTTTGTGTTTAGTTTCGTCCTCATTGTTCGCCGTGATTCCTATCGTCACCGATCCTGATAAAGGCGATTGGCCCGTCACTCGTGTAGTATCGCTCGCGAAGTAGCATTTGAGCAAAAAAAGGCGCAGCAACTTCCAAAATCTCCCCGATTTTCGCACCTCGGGTTGATAATTTGGATCTTTTGCCATAAGATCCTGGTTTATAGTTTCACCTAGGGGGATTTTGTTTCCCATCAAAGTGCGAATATGAATTGGAATCTGCTCGGCCAGTACTCGGATGTCGTCCTCGCATTTTTGATGGTTTTGAGCCTCGCCAAGCTAAACCTGCAGGGCCGCTACCTGGCCGTGTTGGTTTTTATTGTTTTCGATGGATTGCAATCGCTGCTATTCATCGTCTTCAAATACTGGCATCTGGTTGACTATCGAATATTTGCGTTTGTGAGCATGCTGCTCACTTGGTGCACAACTATATGGGTTGTCTACGCACTTCTCATAGCCATTTTGCAGCAACTACCCGGTATTTTGCGATTTTCCCTCCGCTTCCTGAATGTGATCTTTGCTGGTTGGATCGCGATCTCGCTGCTCACTGTTAGACCAGAATGGAACGCCTATGGGGCTCATCACGAAGCGAGCTTTCTATCAAGGTTAACCGTCGCATCACACGTGCTGAATCGGGCTTTCGCACTGGCTGAGATCCTGGTAATCATCTCCATCCTCGTTTTCGTATTACGTTTTCCAATTCGCGTACCGACAAATCTCGCGGCCTTCAGTGCAGCTCTATCCATTTATCTTTGCGCCCAGGTCACGGCGGACCTCTTGTTGACCTATGCCCCGCCTACCCGTCATTCTCAGTTCCTTGCAAACATTCCACCTATAGTGATGTCGGGATGTTTGATTTATTGGCTTTTCTCGATCGATAAAGCTGGAGAAGTGAGTCAAGCAACTTTAGGCCCTAGGTGGCAATCAGTACCTAAGGAGCATTTAGTGCATCAACTGGAAGCATTGAATGCCGCATTATTGCGCTCTCAAGGGGAGGCCTAGGGCCTATTTTTCAATGGCTTAGACCCTTGTTTTAACGGCTTGAGCCAGAAACATGACAATAATTTTAGATTGTTGACCTTGAATTCGGTTCTAGTATTGTTGTACCGTATTCTTTAGCGGAGTATTCCTAACGTGCAACACGCGCTGGCCTTCGTGCCTGTGCTCATATTTTTGCCTGTTGTCGCCTTCTTATTGCCGGCGTTGGTCCGGCTACTAAAGTCATCCCAGCCCAGTGAATTGACGAACGAGTGGTTTGACAACTTCAATGTGTCCACATACGGTCCCATGCAAGGCCTGCTTGCCCAGGACGACTTCGAGTTTTTATCTCGACAGCCCGGATTTGACCCTTCTTTGTTTAGAAAACTCCGGCAAGATCGGCTGCGCATTTTTCGTGCTTACCTCAATCGTCTGATTGCCGATTACAATCGGTTGCACAAACTGGCCAATTTCGTGGTTTCGCAAAGTCAAGAAGATCAGTCGGACCTGTTTGCCCGATTGATGTCAATGCGCTTCAACTTCTGGCTGGCCACGCTCAAGGTGGAGTTTTCCTACCTGCTTTGCCGCTTCGGTTCTACATCAATTTCCATCGACGGTATTCTTCAGCAGATGGAAGAAATCAGCAAGATTGCCCTGCAACCTGCGGCCAAATCAATTCTCGTCGGCTAACTAGGAACACAGATTTTCAACTGAGAGCATTTTTATCCAAGAATGCTCTCAATATTGCTTTCCCTGCCTCGTATTCAGGAAACGCGCGCTCCGCCTTTTTGAATTCCGCTGTGTGCACACATCGCCGAATTCCGCGATGCTCGGTCGGATATCGAAGGTGAAGCATCTCGTGAAATAGCACATGCCGCACAGCCAGTAAAGGCGCGGATTCGTCATCCAATATCGAGCTTAAGACGATGATGTGGTGGCATGGGTCGTAATGCCCAAGAGTACTTCTGGACTTGCGCGTGCTCCATCCCAGTTGCGGTCTCGCCATCAGCCCACCGAATTGCTCATGATTTAATTCTTCAAACAAATCGCACAAATCGTAAACACGGCCCTTTGGATCTCGATAGTGTTTGCGGCCGCGTTCGCGCTTTAGCTGCGTGAGATCGCGACGCATTTCAGCCCGGTTCAAGTATCGCCTGTAACGCGCCATCCAATCACTATCGGGGCGATGCTTGAAAAGCTTTGAGATGAGGATGGCAGCAAGCGCTTCTTGTACGGGCGCGGGCGCGTCCTTAAGTAAATCACTGATATCTACCGACATCTCACCTTGCGAAAGCCGAATCCTGCTGTTGGCGTTCGCGTATTTTCGAAATCTCACCGCAATAGACGGGACGGGAGTTCTTGGCCGGATGGTTCGAAACACCCTTTCGTAGATTTGTTCAATGCTCTCGAAAAAAATCGCGCTCTGAACTTGCATTCAGTCTATTGCTGTAAAGAAGTCTGGCCGACCGGCTTACTTGTCTGCGCCTGGAGCGCCGTTGATGTGGAAGCCGGTTTCGCTGCTTGCAGATTTTTTTGCAACAGGCGTTGTTGACGCGCATATTCCGCCAAAACTTTCACGACGTAATGTTGCGTTTCAGCATAGGGTGGTACGCCTCGGTACTTATCAACCGCGCCCGGGCCGGCGTTGTAAGCGGCCAGCGCTAGAGCGGAATTTCCGTTGTATTTAATCAACAACTGGCGCAAAAAAGCGGCACCGCCCTTGGCATTCTGCTCCATATTCCAAGGGTCAACGCCAAATTGGCCTGCGGTTGTGGGCAACAGTTGCATCAGACCGATCGCTCCCTTGTTTGAGACAACCCGCTGATCCAAATCCGATTCCACAATTGCCACGCTGCGGACAAATTCAGGCTCCAGCCCCTGGTCCAAAGCTGCGCGCATCAGAATATCTTTAGTATCCGGCGTAGAAATCAAATTCGCAGGCTTGAGAGTTGTTTGCGGGATTTCTGGGGTCACGACCTTAGGAAGGCCAGTAATGGTGTCTATCTGGTCAAGCGGAAATTGCACCGTGCCGTTGCCGCTCTGCACAATTAGTGTGCCGTCTGTTATGAGATGCGAATCTGCATCAAGACAAAACCCAGTTTTTAAACAGACTGATTCCTGCGCCCGCAGTGTGCCCAAAGGCAACACGCCGAGGGCGAGAAAAAAAACGCTCTGCAGAACTATCGCGTTGGTCGTTCGGCCACGGGACATCAACACTAGCTTAATACGCCATCGAGGTTTGGCCTAGAAGCAAATTCAATTAAAGGCGACTGATTCGACTTCTTCGGGTTGCGGTTCCTCGGCTCCCTCAAGAACGGATAGTTCATGCTCTAACAAGGTTGAAGAAACCAACGCTTTCACCGCCATTTCAGCGATGTTGCTGTTTTGACCATAGCGCGCCGTAAACAGGTCTGAGACATCCTGTAGTTGTTTCCGGATACCCGACAGATATCTGGTCATGGCAGCTCGCTCGTCTCGGCTGAGAGGATATTGCATTTACACCGCCCAGGTAATATTTCGCGCTGTCAACTCTGAGTTTCTCATATTTTGGTATACAGCGAAAGTTGAAAAATCTACGCGATACTATGGCTTTACATGGGAACGCCGGTAGATCTGCGTTGTTTGAAATGTTCCAAGTCTTTTCAAATTAGCCGGTTGCCGCCTGTGTGCGAGTGCGGATCAGCGCTTTCAGTCAGTTATGATCTTGGCGCGATCGGAAAGATCTGGCGGCTAGAACATTTAAATGGGCCGCCAAAGTCCTTGTGGAGATATGCTCCCGTCCTGCCGGCGGAAACGAACGAAGCTGTATCTCTTTCCGAAGGATGGACTCCGTTGTTGCCGGTGAACTGCTTGGCGGATGTTGTGCTTCAGATTAAGGATGAAGGGCGAAATCCCACACAGTCTATCGCAGATCGAGCGTCTTCCTGCATCGTTAGTGTAGCTAAAAAGCTTGGTGTTCGCGATCTGACGATTGGTTCGACCGGAAACTCGGCGACGGCACTGGCAACGTACTGCGCCAAAGCGGGTATAGATGCCTGGGTCTTCATGCCGGCGTCGGTTTCCCAGTCGCACTTCCTATTGTGCTCTGCGGCCGGAGCGCATGTGAAGTTGATAAATGGCTCTGTTGAAGATTGTCGCCGTGTTGCTGCGCAACGTGCCGAACAAAATGGCTGGGTGGACGCGACCATACTTGCGAACACATACGGTATTGAAGGGCTAAAAACAATCGCTTACGAAATCGTCGAGGGACTGGAGGGGCAGGTACCTGACGTCATTCTTTTTCCTTCGGACAGTATCCCTCTTCCAGCCATAAAAAAGGCATTTGACGAAATGCAGGTATTGGGCTGGATTGCCACGTTGCCCAAATTAATACCAGTGGCTGAAAAGAAAGACATCGACTCCGCTCTGGCATTGGCGCAAAAGGAAGGCGTCTTCGTTTCTCCAGAATGTGGTGCTTGTATTGAAGCAGTCCGCATAATGCGTGAATCTGGCGTGCTTGATCAGAACGAATCAATTGTCATTTGCAACACTGCTTCTTTTACGGCGTCAACAGAAAAATATTCGACGCGTTTTTTCCGTTCAAACGCTGCGGAACAAGACAAACTGGGCGGCTTAATATTGCCGCGATGATCCACTTCAATCCCCACTCCATTTGTGGGACTATAGAAGAGTTAAAGTTTGGAGTTCTAGGTTCTTCGGTGTTATCCGCCTTTGGAGTGAGCCCTCGTCGATCGTCCAACCCCTGGTGCCAGTGTTCCGAACCCACAGTTAGGAGAGTTTATAAGTGACAAAACTGTTCGTAGGCAACCTACCTTACAAAGCTACTGAAGCCGATTTACAGGCTTTCTTTGAAGAAGCAGGCGTGCATGTCGATAACGTTAACATTCTCAGAGATCGTTTTAGTGGAGAAGCCAGAGGATTTGGGTTCGTCGAAATTAACGATGATGCAGTGGCTACCCAAGCCGTGCAAACGTGCAATGGCCGGGCGTTGATGGGACGCGCGTTGGTTGTGAATGAGGCACGACCACCAGAGCGTCGCGAACGTCCCCAGGGCGGCGGCGGTCAAGGCGGTGGCGGTGGACGCCAACGTGATTTCGGTGGCAGCAAGAACCGCTGGTAACCAAGACAGTCTATCCGTCTTTCTCAATGACGGCAAAGTTACAGTAAACCGAACGGCCGTACCCAAGCGGCCGCCAGGTTTCGCACTACTTGAGTTAATCCTGGCCGGGATCTGCAACACAGATCTTGAACTTCAGCGCGGCTATTACAATTTCCGCGGTATCCCTGGCCACGAATTTGTTGCGAAAGTGATTGACTGTGATAATGCTCGTCTTCTCAATCAGCGCGTTGTAGGTGAAATCAATCTCGCCTGCGGAACCTGCGATTTCTGTAAGCAAGGAATGGGCAGACACTGTTATAAGCGACGCGTTTTAGGCATTCTCAGTCATCCCGGAGCATTTGCTCAATACTTCACGTTGGCGGAGACGAACCTGCATGTAGTGCCGGAAGGCATTTCCGATCGTGAAGCTGTGTTTGTGGAACCGCTGGCGGCGGCGTGCGAAATACTCGATCAGGTTCAGTTCGCCAAAGGTTCGGAAGTTGCCGTTCTGGGCGATGGCAAATTAGGTTTGCTTATTACTCAGGTCCTGCTGGCGCACGATTTGCGAGTAACCCTATATGGCAGGCATGAATCGAAGTTGTTACTGGCACGGGCGGCAGGAGCAACAGTAGCAAGTTCCGGAGATTTACCTAAGTCAACTTACTCTTACGTTATTGAGTGCACGGGATCTGCGGGTGGTTTTGCATCTGCCGTTCAGATGGCGCGCCCGCGTGGAACTATCGTCATGAAATCAACCATTCATGAGCCAATCACGATTGATACAGCTCCTATTATCGTCAATGAAATTTCGCTGATTGGATCGCGCTGCGGGCGATTTGAACCTGCTCTTGCATTGCTCCAGAATCGGCGCGTCAACGTGAAGCCTATGGTGGAGGCGGAATTTCCGTTAAGCGAGGCCGCGCTCGCGTTTGAATGTGCGGCAACGCGGGGAACATTGAAAGTACTCCTGGCGCCGAAGTGAGTCGCGTTACTCTTACGGGATGCACGATTTGCTCAAGCGATCTTCATTCGTTGTTCTCTTCGTCGCCGGAATTGCATTATCCCAGTCGGCGGACAAATATATCTGGCTGGAAGATGTTTCAGGCGATAAGTCGCTTGCCTGGGTAAAAGAACACAACGAACGGTCTGCCAAGGTTCTGCAGAGCGATGCGCGATTTAAAGGACTCGAATCGGCAGCGTTAAAAGTGCTTGAGGCGCCGGAACGACTCCCCTACCCTGACTTGAATGGGAATACTATTTACAATTTCTGGCAAGATGCGCACCATGTTCGCGGCATTCTGAGGCGCACCGTTTTGGCTGATTACCTAACGGCGCAACCGCACTGGACGACAATTCTGGACTACGACGCGTTAGGCAAACAGGACAACGAGAAGTGGGTGAACCACGGACGAAGTTGCTTGTTTCCGGGGAACGAACTGTGTTTAATGCAGTTGTCAGCGGGTGGTGAAGATGCGGACACGATGCGTGAATTCAATTTAAAATCGGCGCAGTTTGTTCCAAGCGGGTTCGTTCTTCCACGATCTAAGCAAGTTGTGAGTTGGATAGACAAAGACACACTACTGGTGGCGCGCGATTGGGGTGCAGGCAGCATGACGAAATCCGGCTATCCGTTTGTCGTAAAGCTATGGAAGCGTGGGCAGCCGCTGGAGCAAGCAACCGAAATCTATCGCGGCAAACAATCTGACGAAAGCGTGGACCCGATAGTCATTCACGACGGAGATGGTCACCGAGTGACCTTGTTGCGCCGCGCCCTGAACTTCTTTGAGTCGGAAAACTATCTGCTGACACAGAGCGGTCCAAAGAAGCTTGGCTTGCCGCTAAAGGCTGAGATCGACGATCTGGTGTCTGGCCAGATCATAGTTACTCTTAATGAAGGGTGGGAGAACCTTTCTGAAGGGACGGTTGTTTCATTCGATTTGAAGGAGGCGGAGAAAGATCCAGCGAAACTGAAGCCCACAGTGATCTTCGCACCGACACCGACCGAATTCTCACATTCAGTAGGTTCCACAAAAGACCGGATGATTCTTACGACGCTCGATAACGTACAGGGCCGAGTCTATTTTTATGAGTATTCCGGGCACGGTTGGACAAGTCAGAAACTCCCGGTTGGGGATAACATGACGGTCGACGTAGTCAGCACCAACTGGGAGGACAATAAGTTTTTCGTTCAACAGACGGGTTTTCTTACGCCTTCATCCGTTCTGCTGGGTGACGCGTCCACCGGAGCGCTGCAGCCGGCAAAGAACCTGCCACCCCAGTTTGACGCCTCGAAGGACGTGGTGGAGCAGTTGAGTGCGACATCAAAGGATGGCACCAAGGTTCCTTACTTCGTCGTGCGACCGAAGGATCTGAAGTACGATGGCTCGAATCCGACGCTATTAACGGCTTATGGCGGCTTTCAACTCTCTTCGACTCCGACATACTCCGAGCGAACCGGCAAGCTTTGGCTGGAGCGCGGCGGAGTCTATGTGCTCGCTAACATTCGCGGCGGCGGTGAGTTTGGGCCGGCATGGCACGAAGCCGGATTAAAGACCAAACGCCAACATATTTATGACGATTTCTATGCGGTAGCGCAAGATCTTGTTGCGCGGAAGATCACGTCCTCGCGACGACTCGGTATCCGGGGCGGATCGAACGGGGGTTTGCTAATGGGAGTGGAAATGACGCAACATCCGGAAATGTGGAGGGCAGTTGTGATTGACGTGCCGTTGTTAGATATGTTGCGATTCGAGCAGATTGCGGCTGGGTCGTCCTGGATAGGTGAATACGGTTCGGTTTCCAATCCAACCGAGCGCGACTTTCTCGCCACCATTTCGCCTTACAACCAGCTGAAACCGGATGTGACGTATCCGGAACCTTTCATCTTTACCACCACAAAGGACGATCGCGTTGGTCCGGTTCACGCGCGGAAATTCGCAGCCAAGATGGAGGAGTTCAACAAGCCGTTTTTCTACGACGAAATTATAGAAGGCGGCCATTCTGCGGGCGCTGATTTAAAGGAGCAGGCCGAAACTGCAGCTATGGAGTACACGTATCTGACCCGGAAATTGATGGATTGAGGGGTTACGGAACGAAGTGGTTGGAAGAGGCGAAGACCCGGTGAATGTGTATGGCGTTGACGGTAAATGAATGGGGAAAGGATCGTTTTATTGGCGACCAGAGCGGCCGGACGTGAGTGATCAGAGGCCAGAGAGCAGCGTGAGAGATGGAGGTGGTGATTGAGCGAGTGGCTTCGGAGGTGCGAACGAGGTATTGCTTGGATTTTGGACGGAGTTGTCCTATTAGTGGTGGGTGGCTGAATTGTAGGGGCGACGAATCAGAGTTCGTCTTCGGTGGGCGGCGTGTAACCGAGGTCGATGGCTTGTTTAGTCATGATTTCCAGTTGCTCCTTCCAGGTTGGTTCTTTTTGGTTATTCTTCTTTTTTGCGGCTTTGAGGCGCTCTTCCAGAAGAGCTAGCTTGGCGGCGCGGTCGGCTTCGGATTGGCGGGCTTTGCGGTAGTCTTCGACGGCTTTCTTGGCTTGGGTGAAGAGATTGCTTTTGGCAGTTTGATAACGATGGAAACGGCCGAGTGTGCGCTGTTGCAGTTCGGTCCATTGGGACGGGTTTGGATTGGCATCATAGAGATCGGCTTCCACGGATTCCAGCGCGTTGGTGGCGCGTTGCAGGAACCAGTCGGCTTTGATGAGCTTTTCGATAAGGTTCTTTTCGCCGTCGTCTTTTGGCTTGTAGGCGGTGTGCCAGGTGGTTTCCAGCTTTTTGAGATCGGCTTCGGATTCATGCGGCAAAATCAGAGTGTCGGCGCAGCAGCCGTGCTTGATTGCGTTCTTCGACGAGATTGCCTTCCCAGCGTCCGTGACAGGACCAGTGCACTTGTTCGTTTCAGCATTAGCAACTTCAGTGCGGATTCCGGGGCATGTGGATGAAGGATTCCGACAAAATGTGAATAAAGATTCCGGGGATGTGAATAGAGGATTCCGATAAAAGATGAATAAAAAAATGCGCCGGATCGGAAACATTATTCACATGTCGGAATGATTTTCTAAAGAAAGCTTCATCTTCGGAGGGAGCGGCGCTGGACAACTGGAGACGGAAGTTTCTCTACTGAGCGTGGAGGAGATTCCGTGGCTCAACAGCAGGTGTCCATGCGAAAAATTAAAGAGATACTTCGTCTTCGCTATGAGTTGGGACTCAGACAGGACCAGATCGCCCGGAGCTGCAACATCGGCCAGGCGACCGTACATCGTTATCTGGAGCGGTTTGCCGCCACCGATTTGCAGTGGCCGCTTCCGGAAGGCTGCGATGAAGCAAAGCTGGAAGGGCTGCTGTTTGCCACGCGCCGGGGACGGCCAGCCGGATCCATGCGCGATCGGCCAGCTCCCGACTTCACGGCGCTGCATAGCGAGCTGCAATCACATAAGCACCTCACCTTGCAGTTGCTTTGGGAGGAGTATCGTGCGCGCGAACCAGGCGGCTATGGCTACAGCCGCTTCTGCGAGTTGTACAACGCCTGGAAAGAAAAGCTCGATGTGGTGCTGCGGCAGGAACACCGGCCCGGGGAAAAATTGTTTGTCGATTGGGCGGGAAGCACGGTCCCGCTTTACCACCGCGAAGTCGGCGAGATCGATGCTGCCTCGCTGTTCGTGGCGGTGATGGGGGCGTCGAACTACACCTTTATCCACGCCACACGCAACCAAGATCTGTGGAACTGGGTAGACTGCCATGTGCGCGCCTTTGAGTTCTTTGCAGGCACGCCGAAGCTGGTGGTTCCGGACAATCCGCGCACCGGGGTGGATCGCGCTTGCCGGTATGAGCCTGACCTGAACCGTACCTATCATGAGATGGCCGAACACTATGGCGTGGCGGTGATGCCGGCGCGTCCTTACAAGCCGCGTGACAAAGCCAAGGTGGAAGTTGGAGTTCAGATAGCGGAGCGCTGGGTGATTGCGGCACTGCGGCATCGGCGCTTCTACTCGGTGGCGGAGTTGAATGAAGCCATCATTGAGTTACGAGATCGAATCAACCACCGCGGCTTTCGCAAACGCGAAGGCAGCCGCGCTTCCTTGTTCGCGACACTAGACCAGCCCGCCTTGCAGCCGCTTCCACAGCAGCGTTATGAGCTGGCCGAATGGAAGAAGGTGCGTGCCAACATCGACTACCACGTGGAAGTGGACCGCCATTTTTACAGTGTTCCTTACCAGTTGGTCGGGCAGCAATTAGAAGCCAGATTCACTGTCTCGACGGTTGAGATCTTTCACCATGGCGTGCGTGTGGCTTCGCACCCGCGCAGCAGCGCCTCCTACCGCCACACCACCGTTGCCGAGCACCGGCCCAAGAGTCATCAGGCACATCTGGAATGGACGCCATCCAGGCTGATTCACTGGGCTGAGTCGGTCGGTCCTGCCACCGCACAAGTCATCAGTCACATTCTGGCGACAAAGCCGCATCCAGAGATGGGATACCGCTCTTGTCTGGGCATTTTGCGCCTGGCAAAAACATACTCGGCAGAACGACTGGAAGCCGCCAGCCAGCGCGCCTTACAGTTGCAAGCCTTCTCCTATCAGAGCCTCCGCTCGATGCTGAAGAACTCGCTGGACCGGCAGATTTTGCTGGAGCCGGAAAGCAATCCAGTCGGTCCGCGCCATGAAAATGTGCGCGGCGCTGATTATTACGATCCACCCCATCCACCTTTGCCCTAGCAATACCCACGAAAGGAAAACACGATGTTGAATCAACCGACTCTGGAGAAACTCCAGACGATGAAACTGCACGGCATGGCGGAAGCCTTCCGCGTACAACTAGAGACAAGCAACACCAGCGATCTGAGTTTTGAAGAACGCTTCGCTCTGCTGGTGGATCAACAATGGCTTTGGAAAGAAAACCGTGCGCTGAGCCGGCGCCTGCGCGCAGCCAAACTTAAAGAGCGGGCTGTGGTGGAAGACATCGACTATCAGCATCCGCGCGGACTGGACCGCAAACTCATGCGCACATTAGCCAATGGTGAGTGGGTGCGGCAGCATCATAACTTGCTGCTTATCGGCCCAACTGGCATCGGCAAAACTTGGCTGGGCTGCGCACTGGCCCACAAAGCTTGCCGCGATGGCTTCAGCATCTTGCACAAACGGGCGAATGAGTTATTCCGCGAACTGGCGGTGGCGCACGCCGATGGCAGCTTCGGACGCCTGCTGGCGAAACTGGCGCGTATCGACATCCTGCTTCTGGACGACTTTGCGATGGCCCCGCTGAAAGACGCTGAGCGGCGCGACTTTCTGGAACTGTGCGACGAACGTTATGAGCGCCGTTCGATGATTCTGACTTCGCAACTGCCGCTGGCGCACTGGCATGAACAGATCGGTGATCCGACAGTGGCCGACAGCATTTTAGACCGTCTGGTGCACAATGCTTACCGCATCGAACTCAGCGGAGAATCCATCCGCAAGCAGCGCGGACGCAGACCAGAGTCTGAGTCGGAATCGGGGTCGCTACGGGACTGAGTGGGGCAAGGCGCTCTAGTCGCCGCCCTCGCCCCACACCTCCCTCCCGGCTGAAACTTATACAAACTTCTTGACTCATGTGAATAATTTCAGCCATCATCTTTACAGCCAGCGTCGCTTCGCTCCGACTTTATTCACATCCCCGGAATCTTTCATTCACATCGTCGGAATACGCACTTCAGAGTTGATCAGTAAGTTTTCCATTTCAATAGTTCCTTTTCCCTAGTTTTGAGAGCGATTCACGCGGGGTGCGCGAACACTTTCTGATCAACAGGTTAGTGGTTAGTCTCGGAGTCCGGTGATAGGTACGATCCGTAGGTGATTGAAAACGCGGGAGAAATAAATTCAAGATTTTGTGAACGGCTTTTTTGGGCGCGAGATGGCATGGCTTTGTCAGGTAGGAACGGGCTCCTAATTTTTTGCTAGAATTTCAGACGCAATCCCGTGAAAAGCAGATGCGTGCGTTTTTTCAGCCTGCTTGCTGTGTGCGCAGTTTGGGCATTTTCAGCGGAGCGGTTTCGACTCTACACCACTGAGAATGGCCTTCCCAGTAACTCGGTTCAGGCGATCCGGCAGACACACGACGGTTACATCTGGTTCACAACGCAGCGTGGGATTTTGCGCTTTGATGGCGTGACTTTCAATGTGTACGATCCGTTCAATACGCCTGTGATTCATGGCACAAATTTTACAAGCTTTTGCCTTTTCGAAGACTCTAAGGGAAGGCTTTGGGCCTGCGGCTGGAATCTCGGCGCAATTTATTACGAGGATGGACGGTTCAAGGCACTTACCACAAACGACGGATTGCCAAGCAACGCGGTGCTTCGAATTGATGAAGACGAGCAGGGCGGAATCTGGATTTTCACAGACGCAGGGCTAGCAAGGCTGCGGAGCGGCGGCAAACTGGAGCAAGTCAAACTCATTGACGGCGAGCCAGTGCAGCGATATTTAACTCCGCCGTCGAACCTAGGGATTGATCCTTACTTGTGTGGTTTGTGGCGAATCCGGGAAGGAAAGCTGGAGCGGTTCGCTTATGGAGCGTGGCGGGTGATTCCTCTCCCAAAGGGAGTTGAACCTGACACGGCAAAGTTCGACGCCTTGATTGAAGACTCCAAGCGCCGGCTGTGGTTTAACATCTTGTCGCGACCTGGTGAAAGTTTTCGCGTAGCAAACGAGGAGTTAACTGTTGTTAAAGGCCTTCCGCTGGGTTCGTTTGTGAACTACGAAGACCGGTTTGGCCGTCTTTGGATTAGCGATCCGGCGGGTCATACAGGACTGTGGTCCAACGGCGCAACCACTCCGATCGGCGAAATCAAGACGGGCGGGGTGTTCCGGGTGATAGAAGACGCAAGCGGAGGCTTCTGGGCAGGAACTCGGACGGGCGGGCTGGCGCACGGAGTGAGCACGGTTTTTGAGACAGTTTGGTTGCCAGGAGGCGCCAATGTGAACGAGATAGGTCCGATTGTTCAGAGTAGGGTGGGAGATTTGTGGGTCGGGAGTTACGGCGTCACAGAAATTCACGCAAACCGTTTGATTCGGTTTCCACTGCCGGGAAACTTGCCGCGAGAACAGCAACATGTGGGCGCGATGTGGGCTGAGAACGACGGTACGATTTTGATCGGTTACCCGGGAGAAATCAAGATGATCAAAAACGGTGTTTATCGGAACGCCGAGAATCCTCTGAACGAGATACACTCGGACGCTAACGCGATATTGCGAGATCATGCGGGAACGCTTTGGGTGGGCACGGGCGACGGACTTTTTCGATACCGGGGCGGGACACTCACTGAATACGATTCATCGAATTCAGCACTCAGAGGTGATGTGCGCGCCCTATTCGACGATCAAGGAATTCGTTTGTGGGTAGGGACAGACGATGGACTCTGCGAATACGCATATGGACGAGAAGAACTGAGTTGTCATTTTCCGCAAGATCGCCTTTCGCACTGGCCGGTACGGTCGATCTATTCTGACGTGAACCACGTCATTTGGGTGGGCACGGCCACCAGCGGGCTGCTTCGAATTGAAGGAAACAAGTTCTTCTGGATTCGTAGGTCTGAAGGGTTATTTACGAACGATGTGGGCGTGGTGCTGGAGGACAAGAACGGTTATTTCTGGATTAGCTCGCCGATTGGCGTTTATCGCGTTAAGCGGCAGGAACTGGATTCACTAGCTCACGGGCAGGTTAGCGAAGTGAGTTGCACGCATTTCGGGAACGTGGATGGTTTGAATCACATGAACACGGTGGGAAATGGGCAACCACACGGTTTGGTGGCGCGAGATGGGAAGTTATGGTTTCCCACGTCGGCCGGGCTTGCAGTGGTAGACCCGGATCATCTGCAATTTGACAATTCGGCGCCGAGCGTCCGCATTGAAGGGTGTTCGATTGAACAAGTTGCGGTTGGATGCGAAGAATCTGTTACGGTTCCGGCAGGCCACTCCGGTTTGGAGATCAAATACGGCGCTTTGATACTGGTACGTGGCGAGCAAGCGCGATTCAGATACATGCTGGAGGGTCTGGATACAAAATGGACCGACGCGGGCAACCGCAATACCGCATATTTCTCGCACTTGCCACCCGGCGACTATCGGTTTTTGGTCACGGGCGCAGCTAGCGAGGGTGTTTGGAATGCAATTCCCAAGGCTCTTCCGATCAGGGTATTGCCGCACTTCTACGAATCCACCAACTTCCGCTTGCTGCTATTTGGGGCTGCGCTTTTGACTCTATTGCTTGCGTGGCGCCGCCGAACGTTAGACTTCCAACGCAAGCAGGCTGCGCGGCAAGCTTACACGCAACAAGTTATCGCTTCGCAAGAGACAGAACGCAAGCGCATCGCGGCAGAACTTCACGATTCGCTGGGTCAGCGCTTGTCGTTGATCAGCGCCTTGGCGGAAGTGCTGGAACGGTCTACGAATGGAAATTTCGGAGATCGGATTCAAACGATATTGGGAGAGGCACGTCAAGCTGCAAGCGAAGTGAGAAAGATTTCTCATGATCTGCGTCCCTATCAGCTGGATTTGCTTGGTTTGGCGAAAGCAATGGAGTTACTCACCAAGCGAACCTGCGAAGCAGCTTCGATAAAGTTCGCCTTCACCGGCGACGATTTGAACGGCGCGTTGCCAGCAGAGATGGAGATACACTTTTATCGGGTTTTACAAGAGTGTTTGAACAATATCGTGAAGCATGCCAAGGCAACATTCGTATCGGTCATTGTCAAACGAAATGCAGGTTCGTTGTCGATGTCGGTGACCGACGACGGCGTAGGCTTTGACTCAAACAACAAGAGAATCGACGGCCAACTGGGCGGATTTGGCATGAAGAGCATAGTGGAGAGATGCGAGTTTCTGGGAGGAACGGCGGACATTGATTCCTCGCCCGGCAGAGGAACTACCGTATCGGTGAAGGTGGCTTGTGAGGTTAGCAATGGATAAAGCGCTTAGGATCGTGATTGCAGACGACCATCCGATTGTGCGAAAGGGGCTGAGAGAGGTAATCGAAGAACAGCCCGATTTGCGAGTTGTGGCCGAAGCCGATGACGGAGACGAAGGTCTTAAGATTATTCAGCGAGAACGGCCGGATATTGCGATTCTTGACTTGCAGATGCCAAAGAAAGACGGCTTTACTTTGGCGGCGTTACTTCGGAAACTCGAGATTCCGGTAACACTGATCTTTTTGACGTTCCACGACGATGTGGATCTTTTGCACCGGGCTATGGAATTGGGCGGCTTGGGTTACCTACTGAAAAACAGTGCGTTGACGGAGATAACAAGCGCGATTCGATCGGTCGCAGATGGGCGGCCGTTCGTTAGTCCCGGCCTTGCGGGTGCAGCGCTTTTGGGGCCGCGCGAAGGAGCGAAAGACAGACGGGAGAGTGTTCCGGGTTTGGGTCAACTGACACCTACGGAGAAGAAGGTCCTGCAATTGATTGCCCAAGGGTTGGCGACAAAGGATGTAGCGGATGTGCTACGGATTCACCCACGAACGGTGGAAAGTCACCGGTCGGGAATCTGTCACAAGCTTGAGTTGAGCGGCACAAACGCACTACTTCGTTTTGTCGTGGAGCACAAGGATCTGGTGCTTTCTTAGCGCCATTGCGGCGAGCCAACGCCAGGCGAGCTGACACATCTGATAGCAACACGGAGGTGTTCTGCGTGTCTACACGCATGCGCGGGCGGCCCGTCCACCTGTACATTCGAGTTAGGGGCTGGGAATGGAGTGAAGGTGAAGGGAAATGACCGTGTGAAAGGGAGGCCGCCGAACCCTCTGAAATTACTAATTGTTGATGATAATCCAAAGATGAGAGGCCTGATTGCCTCGCTTGTGTCGCCGTTCGCCGAAGAGGTTCGGGAATGCGGCGACGGAGCGCTGGCGCTTCCAGTATTTGCGGAGATGCGTCCAGACGTTGTGCTGATGGACCTTCTGATGGAGCGAATGAACGGCCTGGAGGCGACACGAAGAATTCTGGCTACGGACGCCGGGGCCACCGTCATTATTGTGACCGAATGCGACGATGAGGGTCTTCGCCAAGCGGCACTGGAAGCAGGGGCGCGCGACTTTGCATGCAAGTCGGAATTGACCAGATTGATCGCGCGGCTGAAAGAGCTTGCCAGTGCGGAGTAGCTGACTTCTGACTGCTGTTCTCCGTAGCAGTACGGATAACTTGTCGGTAGCAGCGCTGATTGGAAACTATCCGTTCCCGCTTTACAGTTGCTGAGGGCTCGAGAAAAAGAGGTAGCATCGGGGCCCAAATCTTCCCTGGAAAGGATAACCACATGAGTAATCCACTCAGTTGTGTTTGTAAATCGCGGGACCATGAAGCGGCGCCTTTGCGATGGATAGGCCTTGTTATGCGTTGGGCGACAGTTGCTTTCGTCATTTTCTGTGTGGGAAGCGCGAACCTGCCTGCGCAAACGAACCCATGCACGAGCCAAAGCAGTTTTCAGTTTCCGCTGTGGAACGACGGCGTGAAATGGACTCTGCCTACTAATTACAGTTCAATTCAACTGGCAGATATCGATGGCGACGGTCAGGACGAGTTGCTAGGATACGGACCGTTCGGCATTGAAGTTTGGCATTGGGATCCGAGCGGCGAGGCGTGGATGCAGATGCCCGCAGGGACGCCGAAATTCGGACCGAATGACCTGCTCATGGCGGCGGATATTAATGGCGACGGCCAAGCTGAGATTATTCAGGTAACTAATGCTCAATCTGCGTCTCAATCAGTGACAGTGGCCGTATGGCAATACGATGCGCTGGCGCAGGTTTGGCAATTGCAGCCGAATCTTCAGCTAAGCTTGCCAGCTTCCGTCGATATCAACAACAACGTGTTGTCTCCGATGATTCAGTTTGCCGACCTGAATAAATCGGGAAAGAAAGAGCTTGTTTATCTGCAGTCGCTTTCAAACGGGAGCCAAGAGTTCGCGGCAGGACAGATCTTTAAGGTGAATGCAAATGGGACCAACTGGAAGATCATAGGCGCCGCACCTCTAACCCCTTTGCCCACACCGACCGTGGGCGGTCCGTTCAAGATTGCGGACGTAACCACTCCAAGCTACGGCATAACCGGCGACGGCCTGCCGGATATTGTTCTCAAAACTGCCGCGGGATTCGAAGTGTGGGTGCAAACGCCGACTACCGGCGGGGTGTCCTTCGCGCCGGGCCAGTATTCATACTTGCCCAACAACCAACCACCGGTCGGTAATTTCGGATTCGTTTATGAGGCATATAACAACGTCCAAGCTATTGTCGCCATCCCGGCCTCCGGAAGCATAACACCGTATTTCTACAACCCAGTTGTATTGACTCCGCAGATATCATTCGCTACTAGCACGCAGTCATTCGATCCGAGCCAGTTCGGCAGTCTGTTTACTGCAGTTACCGGATTGAATCCTAGCGACCCAACGGCAACCTCCGTCCTCATTCTCGGCGCGGACGGCTTGGATGAATATGGCGTCGTCACCAATCAAGGATTCACAAAGTTCTCAAACACGCCGTTTATCAGTAAGACACGTTTCGGAGACGATACCTCGCATTACACCACCATACAAGCCGGAACCGTGCGCTATGGAGTAAACGGCGCGCTGAAGCCGATCTTGATAGCCAGAGACGCGAGCAGCATGCACACTCTCATCCGATCGACCAATGTTTGCGAATCGGGGGTGGCAGGGTTTGCCCTGCCGCAGGCCAAATACTTTCCGGCTTTTGTCGGCGGACAGGCCGCTGCCTACAGCTATATCAGCAATGCCTTAGTTACCGGTAATTTCAACATCAGAAGTCTTTACCCAAACAACTACGCCAGCCTGCCATCCTACGAGGCGACTCTGGCCGCACTCGACTATCCGGCAGCCACGCCGAACCTCGCATTCACTCAAAATGACTTCAACGCTGTCAAAACCCAGCTCAACACCGAATTCCTGGCCGCCGGAAACACAGTGAGTTATTTCACCGCCGGCAACGCTCAGATCAACAATCTCTTTAGCGGCGAAGAGGCGGCTTTGGGGACAATTACCACCGCGCTCAATCTGCCAAGCGATGTAAGCGTGAACGTGGCCAACAGCCCAGGATACATATTCAGCCAGATTTTCACGCAGATCATATCCAACATCTTCTTCGGGCTGGGAGCCGATAGCGATGCGGCTAAGCACATTGGGGTTGAGACAGACCCGCTGAATACCGCTGCTATAGCTGTTTCGGCCGTTGGGACCATCATTTCGGATGTGATCTCATTCGAGACGCCGACCGGCGGTGGCAATCTCGGCGGTCAGACGCTGATTGTTGAAAACCAAGTGACAAGTTGGCACACCTCGGCCGCCACTCAAAACGCCAACGCGCAAACAGCGGCTTTACAAAACTTTGATGTTATGAGCGCGATTAGTAATCAAATCGGCAATGGAACCCTGGCTGTCTCCTCTGTCGCCGAAGATCAAGCTTTGAATGCCGGCTTAGCTCAGTTCCAGATCGGGACATGGCAAGCGCTCGCGCCCCAAGCCTGGATCATCGACTCATCATATCTGGCCCTGGGTGGTTCTGGTGCAATCGGTGAGTTCCTCAACTCGTATGGGTTGCAGAACTATCCCTATGCGTACGTCACGGTGGATAACAATCCTCCCGGTTGCTGTGGCGCCGTTACCTACGGGGTGTGGGCCGGAATTGCAAATTCAGTCAATATCAATGAAACTCAACTGCCGGTTGCACAAGCTGCGATACAGCAATTGCTGAGTTTGGGAGTCAATATCGACGACGTGCTGGGTCAACGTAATGGATGGCAGAACATTCCGAGCAACAACGTTTGCACCAATTTTTGCTCGGTGCCTGCAGACACCACTCCAACACCCCCTCCGCCGCCCGTGATCGGCGCTCCGGCTACACTCACCATCCTGAGCGGCGGGCAGGAAACAGCACAGACCTATACTTGCGGTAACTCGTCCGTATCGATCTTGACACAGTCCACGCCTGTTTATTCGGTATTTCCCGAACCTATCAGCGTGCAAGTGCAGGACGCAAACGGTAACGGAGTGCCTAACGCGACAATTCAAGTCAAGGGCGTTGGACTCGACCCGACTACTATAACGGCGCTTACCGACGTCAATGGATACGCCAGCGTCAGCCTGATGGCAAACGGCGTCGTTCAATCGACTTACGTTGCAACCCTGCAAGTCACCTCGCCCGCCCGCGATACGACTTATCCGGCTTGTTCCGTGGCGGCGAAGTACGACCTGGAAAACGCGCCCGGACCTACAGGCGGAACAGTTCCGGCGGGAATCCAGGTCAGCGCAAACATGGCAGGAGGTTCGGGACCTGCCACGGCCAGAACGTTCACCCTAACTTTGGGAGACAAAACTGGAAGCTCGTCGGCGATGACGATTAATTCGCTAACTTTGCAAGCAAGCGGAGCTACTTGCAATCCGACTCTTACGACAATGATGCCAGCGGTGATGACCGGACCGAACTCGTCTGACCAATTCACTGCGAACGTCACTTTCAATGCGTCGAGTTGCAAGGGTGCGGTCCCGGCGTTTACTGTTACTGTGAATGCGACCTCGACTATTACGCTGACTGATGGGACGAGCTATATGGTACCCGCGACCGGCACGATTGCGAGTTTCAAGCCGTAAAGAAAGAGAAACGCGACGATTTGGGGCGGTTTCCGATTGGAGGCCGCCCGTTTTCTTGTGAAATGCCGGCCTTGAGCAAATACACTCCGCAGCTGGATTTACAGAACCTTACCAGTGATTGCAGAATGCTTACAAAACTTGAGCCACTGCCGGTGTTAAACAGAATATGAGTTCAGCCGCAGTTTTCAGCAAGGAAGAAGGATCGCCAGATCTATCCAGCCGAGCCTACTGGTTGAAACGGGCCCGGCAAGCGGGAAATATATCTAGGGACCACCTTTCTGGGAACTTCGATCGGCTTCGCCCTCCACTACATTGCTCGGCATCTATATGACGTTCAACTTCAATCGAAGCCCGGCCCTAATCTGGTGCTTACTGGCAGGCGGCACATTTATTCCGGTGGCGCTGGTAATTCCGATGGCAGGTATCAATGCAGTGTTCACGACCCTCCATGGACAGATCAGTATGGCGGACAACATAGGATTGATGTAAGAGGAAATCGGAACCTCTGGCTTTACTCAGGAGACCTTTGATGAAACCTCAAAAACTTGGCTCAAGACGGCACTTCCTTTCCACCGTTGCTATGACGGCAGGATCTGGCATCATACTGCGTCCGCGCGCAGGCAGCGGGGCGGATGAGATGGATCCGCGGGTAGACGAGATCGTGGCCACAACGATAGGGGTCGATACGCATAATCACGTTGATGTACCTCTGACCGCTGCCGAGATGCCTGGGCCGGATATCGATTTGGCGGGCGAGATGAAGCGATCGGGCCTATCAGCCATATGCATGACGTTCGCGACCGACTATCAACCGGGCGACGCTTACGAGCGCTTTCTCAACGGGCTTGCGTCTATGGACCGGCAGTTGGAACGCAACGGCATGAAGCGGTCTCTGACGCTGGCTGACATCCAGAGCGCGCATGCGAACCGCCAACCCACGGTGATTCAGGCGGTGGAGGGCGGCCACTTCCTTCAGGGCCATATTGAGCGGGTGGAAGAAGCATACGGAAGGGGCTTGCGACACTTGGGGCTGCTTCACGACAGTGATGCCTCTGTGCCGCTGGGCGATGTTTATACTAACTCTCCCCGCTATGGCGGATTGACCGCATTCGGAGCGGCTGTGATTAAGGAATGCAACCGGATGGGCATGCTTATCGATCTTGCGCATGCGAATGTGCAGACCACGGAAGCGGCATTGAAAGTTACGACGCGGCCAGTTATCATCTCGCACACGGGCCTGGATACGCAGTTAGGCAGTAATCCGTCATTCGCTCAGATGATGCGGCCACGACTTATCAGTAAAGAGCAAGCCCGGATGGTCGCCAACGCAGGGGGATTGGTTGGTGTGTGGACGCATCTGGCCGATACGCCGTTGGAATTTGCGAAGAATATCCGGGCGCTAGTGGATGTTATTGGAGTCGATCATGTGTGCATCGGTACGGATACCAAACTTACCCAGCCCAGCCCTCGCCCCAATGGCCCACCTCCTGGCGGACCTCGACCCGGTGGGCAGGGGCCTGGTGGTCCTGGTGGACCCGGCCCTGGTGGGCCTCAGCGTGCGCGTGTCGGAGAACGAACGAATCAGGCATGGCAGGATGAAACGGCTGGTTTCTACTATGTTGTGGTTGATGCCATGTTGAAGACCGGCTTCACCCCGGATGAGATTGGAAAGATTGGCGGCAGGAACTTTTTGCGGGTATTTGGCGAAGCAGTTAAGAAATGATTAGTTCAAAGAGAGGGGTCCGCAGGGTCGCGAGTATCGGGTTTTATTGCTGCGGGCGTGTTCGCGCAGATAACGGTGCATTGTGCCAGGGCACTGTGGCTGAGCTCTCGTGTGAGGGTCTGGCCAAACAAAAAGAAGTATTGAACACTCTGTCCAAGAGAACACTGGCGCGAAATACTAACGGAACGAAATCTGCAATTCTTGGTGTTGCGTGCTCGTGGTGCGCAGGCGCTGCCCCTAGTAAGGCAGTTTTATGGCACATGCTTTGGGTGCGTTCACGGGATTGCAGCGAACTTTCTCCCCCGGCAACGTTACGTGGAATCCCGACGCGGCCTTCCAATCGAACGGGTAGTCCGTGCTCAGGATCTGTGCGCCACTGGCTATCGCAATTTGCGGCCGTTTGGTATCGCCGGATCGCACCGAGGCTGGATCGTCGGTCATCGTTCGCACAAGGTAGCCCTTCCGCACCAAGTCCATAATTTGCGGCGAGGCCGGGTTGTTCATCTTCACGAAGGCCGCATCCGGGGTGCCGGGCTTACCATTGGTGAACATCATGCGGCCCTGCAGCGAAGGATGACCATCGGTGTAAAGCGGCGTCACCTTCTCCTGATCTAATACGAACATCACCTTGCCGCGCGCCCAGTCTAGCGATGGCCAGCCAGCTTGCAGCACCGCTTCCTCGAGTGTCGCGTGTTTTCCACGGACGTCGTCCGGCTTTACCACCTCGCTTTCGTCGAATACCGAACGGATCTCGGCGTCCAACGCGTCCATCGTGGCCTTTGTCAGGGGTTCCGGCTTTGCAAATCCCTCCCTTACGATCCCTTCTTTGTTTTCAATCTGCAAGTAAACGGGCAGATGTTTTGGGTTTGCCTTGGACCACGTTCGAACGATTTGCAAGCAGTCCACAAAGGTCACGCAGTTGCTTCGGAAATCCATATCGTTGGCATGCATGACTTTGAAGCCCGGCCTTTTCATTGCTTCCGCCCAGCCCGGAGGCAGCGGATCCGCCTGTCCTTCTTTGGCCGCTAACCGCAGGAAGAGAGGATCGGCGAATAGTCCGCCGCTTGCATCGCCATAGACATCGAACTCTAATTGTCGAACACCGGCGTCAAGCTGTGCTTCGATCTTCGGGTGCTTGTAATCGAGCGATGCGGCAGCCTGCGGGTTCTGTTTGCGCAACACCGCCATCTCGCCGGGTGCAAGCCCCGAGTGATAGCTGTTGTGAGTGCCAATGAGTTGAATCTGATTCATCCGCAGAGTCTGCTGCGCGCAGCACGAAAGGCAAATTGCAAAGAAGAGGCAGCGCATTCTTTGAGGATAGGGCCCGCATGTTTCAATCTGATGCAACAGGGGACGCCGTTAATCCTAAAGACTCGCCCGCTGTTGCGGATTGAGAGGGTAGTGATAGTCAGATCTCTGGCCTAGCCTCGCCAGAATGAGTGCTATTATCGTGAGCGGGCTTCGCCAGATCGTGCAAAAGAGGAGTGCGGGTAAGAATAACTCTGTGAGAACTTGATGCTTCGCAATGGACGATCCGCATTTGCCGTTTTGCAACACGCATTGGGATGGCGTGCTGCATCGTTCAAAAATGCACGTCGAGAGAAGCTAAGGAGTAGCGAGCGATGCCGCAACAACGTCCTACCACTTATCACGTTGTAAAGCCGGGCGATCCGCATCCGCAAGGTTGGCATGTTCCACCGGTTAACGACCTCCGATCAGCTATCGAGTTACTGAAAACCGTTCCTGGCCAATACATTGAGACTGACCGGGAGGTGGACCCTAAGGATGAGCTTGCGGGAGTTTACCGCTACATAGGCGCGGGAGGCACGGTGATGCGGCCGACACGGATTGGACCGGCGATGACGTTTAACAACATCAAGGGCTATCCTGGATCGCGGGTGTTAGTTGGTTTGCTGGCGAGCCGTGAGCGAGTTAGCCTTTTACTGGGTGCACCGGTGCGTGAGCTTGGTATTCAGATGGCTGAGGCACGTAAGAATGTCACGCCGCCGGTTGTGATTGGAAATAAGGAAGCTCCGTGTCAGGAAGTGGTGTATCGCGCGGAGGATGAGGGCTTCGATCTGCGAACGCTGCTTCCGGCTCCGACTAATACGATCGAGGATGCCGGCCCTTACTTTTGCCTGGGACTGGTGCTGGGAAGCGATCCGGATGATCCCGATAATGTCGATGTCACTATCCATAGGCTGTGCGTGCAAAGCAAGGACGAGTTATCGATCTTCTTTGCGCCGGGCCGACATATCGACGCTTTCCGTGAGAAGGCGGAGGCGGCAGGCAAGCCACTGCCGGTCTCGGTCAATATGGGATTGGATCCGGCGATCCATATCGGCGCTACGTTTGAGGCGCCTACGACGCCGTTTGGTTTCAATGAGCTTTGCGTGGCAGGGGGACTACGGGGAACGCCGGTAGAGCTGGTGGAGTGTTTGAGTGTTCAGCAGCGGGCCATCGCTCGCGCGGAGATTGTTATCGAGGGAGAGATTTTGCCGGGCGTTCGGGTTGCGGAAGACCAGAACACAAAAACCGGGAAGGCGATGCCGGAATTTCCAGGTTACACGGGCGAGGCGAATCCATCGCTGCCAGTTATTAAAGTGAAGGCGATCACTACGCGCAAGAATCCGATTCTGCAGACGCTGGTGGGTCCGGGTGAAGAGCATGTTAGTTTGGCCGGCATTCCGACCGAGGCGAGCATTCACATTGAGTGCCAGAATGCGTTGCCGGGATTGGTGAAGAACGTGTATGCGCACAGTTCCGGCGGGGGCAAATTTCTGGCGGTGCTTCAGGTGGAGAAGAAAAGCAGGGGCGACGATGGCCTGACCAAGCAGGCGGCTTTGATTGCGCTGGCGGTTTATCGCGAACTGAAGAACGTGATTATTGTGGATGAGGATGTGGATTTGTTCGATACGAACGATGTTCTTTGGGCGATGCAAACACGGTATTCGGGAGATTTGGATACGATTTTTGTGCCAGGGGTTGCGGGGCATGTGCTGGATCCATCGCAGAGTCCGCTTTATGATTCGCGTGTGACGGCTAAGGGGATTACGACTAAGACGATTTTTGATTGCACGGTTCCGTTTCATTTGAAAGAACATTTTGTGCGGGCTCAGTTCAAGGAGGTTGATGCGAGCCTTTGGGTACCCGGCTTTGTCCAGTGAAGGCTACACGGCGAAGGTAATCCCGGTAAGACGTTCGGTCTCGCTCCAGAGCCGCTTGGCTAAGTCTAAATCTTTGGCCGCTGGAGTGATTTTTGCTGGGACCGGGTATCCCTTGAGTTCCTGGAAGCCGCTGGGCCCGTAATAGCCGCCAGGCGTAGCCGTTGGAGAAGTAGCAGCAAAGAGGGTGGGCAGCGCACCGTGGGCTGCGTCTTGCGAGAGCAGCGGTTTGAGAATCATCTCTCCGATGCGAAAACCAAGTGGGACGACTCCGGCGGGACCGGTAATTTGAAGATTGGTGATGGCATAACCGGGGTGACCGCCAGTACTGAGGATGGGCGAACCAGCGGCGGTAAGTCGACGCTGGAGTTCTAGCTGGAATATCAGATCAGCGAGCTTGGATTGCGAATAGGTGCCGAACAACGGCTTGTAAGTTCGCTCGGACTGCAGGTTGTCGAACTCTATCTTGGCTCGATTGGCGATGCCGCTAGCGACGGTGACTATGCGTGAGCCTGGCTGTTGCTTCAGGTGCGGGTAGACAAGCGCGGTGAGGAGAAACGGGCCGAGATAGTTGGTGGCAAATTGGCGTTCGTAGCCATCGACGGTGAGTTCGCGCTGCGGAACGGCCATCACGCCGGCGTTGTTAATCAGTAAGTCCAGCGATTGGCCTGGAAAGCTTTGTGCGACGAGGGCGGCGCAGGCGCGAACACTTGCCAGCGAAGCGAGGTCGAGGATTGCGGGCGTGAGTTTGGCGTTGGGAACTTCGCGGCGGATGCGGCCGATTGCATCGTTGGCTTTGTCGGAGGTCCGCGCAGGGAGTATGATTTCTGCTCCGTGCGCGGCAAGCGCCAAAGCCGCTTCGTAGCCGATACCGGAGTTGGCACCGGTAATTAGAACGCGGCGTCCTTGCTGGGGCGGAATGTCCTTTACGGTGAAATGTCCGTTGGAATGCGTCATATTTGCAATATAATTGGGGTTGGTATCCGTTGGCAATAAGGCACCTTTGCGGCGTGTACTTACCTTGAGGTAACTATGAAGAAGCGGGTTGATTGGGCGGAGGCCAATAAGGCCTGCGACGAACTGACGGAAAGCGAAGACTCACTCACGCGCGAAATCGTGATGCGGTTCGCGGAGAAGTGGACCCTTTGGACGCTGGCGGTGCTGGCGGAAGCAAATGCGCCGATGCGTTTTTCACGGGTGATGGAAAGGGTTGAGGGCGTCAGTCAGAAATCGTTGACGAAGGTGTTGAGGCAGTTAGAGCGCGATGGTCTGGTGACACGGGTGGTGTTTGCGGAAGTGCCTCCGCGGGTTGAATATGCGATTACGGAGTTGGCGCTTGAGATGCTTGGACTAGTGCACCCGTTATGGAAATGGGCGGCGACAAACGTGGCGAAGTTTGAAGCGGCGCAGGCTGCTTATGACCGGGTGCATGCGGCATCCGATCGCAGGACCTATGTCGAGCAGGCGGATGTTCGGGCAATTCGGTCTTTGTAATTGGTCAGTGTCGTTTCGGGCGTGAAGATGACTGCACTTTGGGCGATGCAAACTTGTTTTTCTGGGAGTCCGGATACGATTTTTGTGCCAGGGGTGGCGGGGCATGTGTTGGATCCATCGCAGAGTCCGCTTTATGATTCGCGTGTGACGGCTAAGGGGATTAGGACTAAGACGATTTTTGATTGCACGGTTCCGTTTGGTGTGAAAGAACATTTTGTGCGGGCTCAGTTCAAGGCGGTTGATGCGAGCTTCTGGTTACCTTCGTTGTTTGGGAGGGGTTTGTGAAGATCGAGCCAAACGCGGCTGTGGAGGAACAGAATGAAAGGGAGTCGATCTGTGCGCCGAATTGTTCTACGATTCTCAATAGCGATTGCTGCTATCGGTCTCACTTGTGGTCTCTCTGCGGAGCTATCGCCGCAGGGTTTCACAATCCCTAAAGATGGCTTTGTGCCGACGCCGGAGGTAGCGATACAGATAGCTGAAGCGGTACTCGTGCCGGTATTTGGCAAAAAGGTGGTGAACGCTGAGCGCCCGTTCCACGCAACATTAAAAGGCGATGTTTGGGTGGTCACTGGGACGGTGCCATGTGAAGGTGCGCCGGCGGGTGCGGTATGTCCGGGCGGAAACGCTGAAGTTCGATTATCTAAGAAAACCGGTCGAATACTGTACATGATTCACAGCATGTGAGGATTGGATTGCGTGGCAAGAGAATGGCTAAGTCTTCTCGACTGTCACAGAAATGATAGTTAGGGAATTGAAAGGAAATGACACGGAAATCCCTGGAAAACCTTCAAACGCGTTTGGACGCGTAAGAATCGTACAGTAATCTGAGGAGGAGGCGGCTTCTGCTCAGGGTTTTTCGGTAGAGGAGTACGTGCAGCAGATAGTCGCACGCGAACTGCCCGCCCCGAACGCGGATGAGTTCGCTTCCGGTGAAAGCGGGATGGTCTGGGAAAACGGCTCGTTCATCTATGGCGCGGGAACCGCCCTGCCGGCTGGTTTCATTGATAACGCCTTGACGCTTTCCGGATAGGGACGGTCGCGACAGAGACCGAGGTGGCTCGTCTTGTGAAGACGCCTCTCGACTTATACGCGGGCGACAATCCGTCTCGCGATTAGTGTTTTTTTGCTTCCTTGTTTGCGCCCCAAGCTAGACAAGTTTTTCCCACTCCGAATAAGCTTTACTAGATGAGAGGGCGCAACGAGAGTGGCTAGTGCGACTGGGGCGACGATAACGCTGCACGTGGTTTGCAGCATTGATGGATTTATCGCCAAAGGGGACAATAGTGTCTCGTGGATGGATAGTCCTGGTGATGTTTATGAGGCTGGGGTTACTGACGACGGTGCGGAGGTTATCGCATCGATAGACTGCTACGTGCTTGGTGCTCACACTTATGAGCATGCGTTGGAACTGGGTTGGCCTTATGGCGATACTCCGACCTTCGTAGTGACTGGGAGAAAATTGCCGAGTACCCGCGAGAGCGTGCAGTTCTACTCGGGCGACCTCAAGAAATTAGTAAGTGAAGTGCTTGCGCCTCGCTATCGAAACATATGGCTGGTTGGCGGAGCATTGCTGTCGCAAAGCTTTCTTGAGCTTGGCTTGGTGGATGAAATGAGGTTGATGATAGCGCCGGTGGTGTTAGGTGAAGGGTTGCGCCTGTTCAGTGATAGCGGTGCGGAGCAGCGATGGAGTTTGAAGAATGTGGTGGCTTTTCGGAATGCGTATGTGGAGTTATCCTATAGGCGGCGGCATGGGGATTGAGGTCGTGAATTGGCATGTTTAAGTCTGCTATCCGTTCTCTTGCATGCGGCCGCGAATCTCAAGTTGTCGCGGCAGCATTCGTTGAGAAGACCGTTCAGATTTGGGAGGTAGCGTCGAGTCGCTTGGTTTCGCAGTTTGAGACTGTCTACGATTTTGGTGAGAGTGGGGACGACTTAGCATGAATCCGAAAGGCGACCGGTGCCTGTGTGCAGCTTGGAAAGGCGGACGAAGGGGTGGGGTCGGCTGCTATGAAACGGCTACGGGCGAGGTTGTCTGGCATCGCCCAGAACTGAAACCAACTCAGTATGTTTCGTATGCTCCTTCCGGGGATTTCATATGGTGGATGCCTCATACCGGACCGGTCAAGCAGTTGAATGCGGTGAATGGCGATCGAGTACGTGAACTCCGCGCCACGGATCGGGTTTTCGAAGACAGATACTCAAAAGCCCTCTTTATTGCTCCGAGAAATGAGGCCAGACCATATCTGTTCGGCGAGTCGAGCGGGCACCGGATTTTGCGTCATCGTCTTTCCGTTTTCGATGTAGCCTTTGCGCCGGATTGTTTTTGTATTACAGAGGGACTCGGACCCGCGAGGTGCTTTGCTTCCCTAGATGGAGCTGACCGCTGGCGCTATGAGCCACCGCCTGGGTCACATATCGTGCATATTAGATTTGTTGAAGCACTCGATGCTTTCTTCGGGATTTTGTATAACTTCAATGCAGCACGCCACTTGCTTGTTCGATTGAATCCGACCAATGGCACTTGCTACACGGTTTGTGACGTTCGCTGGTCCGCTTGTTTTTGTGAGACCGTTGGTGCCTTAGTCACTTCCTCTGGCGCCGTGATTCGCCTCAATGATGGTAAGCAGGTGGGGCATCTTGATTTTCCTCAAACGGATATCCAGATCCCCAGACCGATTGATGCGTGCGCTTGCGAATACCAGCGTTGACCGAAAAGTGAGTTTGCTTCGTGTAGTGCTTAGGGACTACTGAGGGATGAAGGAGACGAAGCTCCGGCGAATGAATTGCTGCGCCAGATAGCGATTCGTGGTGGGGCAGCACACGCATTTACAAAGAAACGTTGGCTTTTATGTGCTTTAGGCTGAGTCGGTCAGATCGGCTTTTGAGGCTTGGAAAATAAGGGTTCGAGAGGAGTTGGTGGTGTTGGCGCGCACAAATGGTCCGGTTCGTGCAACAACGTTGTTTTCGGACTCAACATGCGCCGCGGCAAATCAACAGCACTCAAGACTTTAACCAAATTCGGCGGTACAATTGGGCCTTGGCGTCCGCCAGTGCCTGTCTTGGGCGAAGTGGTTGTTTTTCCTTTCCGGACTGAAGGCAAACCGAGCCGGCCATGCTAGGGGTTCTCAGCATTTCCGAGTAGGAACGTAACATGAGTAGCAACAATTCAACTATTACGACCATTGACAAGTATTGCGTCAGGATTTACTGCCGCCCTGAAGGGGGCTGCGAGCAGTCAAAATCGATTAACGGCGAACCTTGCACGAATCAATATGCGGTGTTTGCCGGAAACGAGCAAGAAGCAATTGAGGGCGCGTTTCGCCGTCACGTGTGTCATTGCCAAGGGCACCCCGGAGTGTGTGAAGTCACTGCCGAGGCTGCGATTGTCAGCGAGAATATAGTGGACTGACCCCAGCAACTGCTGACCACCCACGTCCGTTAGAGACAGTCTGTTTCAAGGAGAATGGCAAATGCCCAGGACTATTGACGTAACTGAACTGGTTTTGCGTGATGCGCATCAGAGCCTCATGGCGACGCGCATGGCGATGGAAGATATGGTTGGGGCTTGCGAGGACATCGACAAAGCAGGTTTCTGGTCAGTGGAATGTTGGGGAGGAGCAACCTACGATTCGTGCATACGATTTTTGAACGAAGATCCGTGGGAGCGACTGCGCACGTTTCGCAAGTTGATGCCGAATTCGAAGCTGCAGATGCTGCTGCGCGGGCAAAACCTTTTGGGTTACCGGCATTATGAAGACACGGTTGTCGATCGCTTTGTAGATAAAGCGGCGGAGAACGGGATGGATGTGTTCCGTGTGTTCGACGCTTTGAACGACATTCGAAATTTGAAGCGATCGATTACAGCAGTGAAGCGTACGGGCAAGCATGCGCAAGGGACGATTTGCTACACGGTGAGTCCGCTGCATACGACCGCGAGCTTTGTTGATATGGCCCAGAAGCTACTGGATATGGGCTCCGATTCAATTTGCATTAAAGACATGGCCGCGCTGTTGAAGCCGCAACCGGCGTACGACATTGTGAAGGGCATCAAGGAAGCGTGCGGCGAGAAGACGCGCGTGCAGGTACACGTTCACTCGACCACGGGTGTGACGATGGTGAGCTTGATGAAAGCCATTGAAGCGGGCGCGGATTGCGTGGATACGGCGATTAGTTCGTTGAGCTTGGGGCCAGGACACAATCCGACCGAGAGTTTGGTGGAGATGCTGGAAGGCACAGGCTATGACACCAAGCTGGACAAGGCGCGGTTGTTAAAGATCAAAGAACATTTCATCAAGATCAGGCCGCGGTACACGGAGTTTCTGTCGAATATCACGGGTGTGGAAACGGAAATTTTCAACAGCCAGATTCCGGGCGGAATGATTTCCAACATGGAAAGCCAGTTGAAGCAGCAGGGAGCGGGCGACCGATTGAAGGAAGTGCTGGAAGAAGTTCCGCGAGTGCGTAAGGACGCGGGCTATCCTCCGCTGGTGACGCCGTCGAGCCAGATTGTGGGAACGCAAGCTGTGTTTAACGTCATGATGGGGCGTTACAAAGTTTTGACAGGCGAGTTTGCGGATCTGATGCTGGGCTACTATGGCGAGACCATAGGCGCGCGCGATCCGGAAGTTATCAAACTGGCGAAGGCGCAAGCGAAGAAAGAATCGATTACACACCGTCCGGCGGATTTGTTGAAGCCGGAGTGGGAAGAATTGCGGTCAACGGCGCTGGCGCTGAGTGGTTGCAACGGGTCAGACGAAGATGTGCTGACGTATGCGATGTTCCCGCAGGTGGCGCCGAAATTTTTCGGCACTCGAGCCAAGGGTCCGAAGAATGTAGGCAAAGATCCGGCAGCGGCCGAGAAGCCAGCGACGCCGAAAGCGGCAGCGGCGAACGGGGCACAAGGGGCTGTGGCGCTGACGAGCCCGGTCACATACAACGTGGAAGTAAATGGCAAAGCGCACAAAGTTACCGTGTCGCCCGCATAAAGGAAGGCAGAACTGAAGAGATGACGACCACAACTAGCACGCAGGAAAAGATTGACGAACTGCGCAAACGACGGGCTGCCATTATGCTGGGCGGCGGCGCGGACAAGCAGAAGAAGCACCGGCAATCGGGAAAGCTGACGGCGCGCGAACGCGTTGACACTTTAGTAGATAAGGGTAGTTTTCAGGAAGTGGGACTGTTTGCCGAACACCGCGCCACGCTGTTTGGCATGGCGGGAAAAGAGTTTGCGGCAGATGGAGTGATCACCGGGGCGGCAAGCGTGGGAGGGCGACTGGTGCATTTGGCCAGCCAGGACTTCACGGTTGCGGGCGGATCAGCGGGCGAGTTGCATTCGATAAAAGTGGCCGAGGCGATGGAGCAATCGCTGAAGACCGGGTCTCCGTTCATCCTTATTAACGATTCGGGCGGGGCGCGCGTGCAGGAAGGGATTGATTCGCTTTCCGGATACGGCAAGGTTTTTTATAACAATGTGATGCTTTCGGGCGCGGTGCCGCAGATTTCGTTGATTTGCGGACCATGCGCGGGCGGAGCGGCTTATAGTCCAGCGCTGACCGATTTCATTATTCAGACCAAGAAAGCGTTGATGTTTATCACCGGACCACAGGTGATTAAGCAGGTGACGGGTGAAGACATCACGTCGGAAGCGCTAGGCGGGGCGGATGCGCATATGGTGCATTCGGGTGTGAATCACTTTATTGCCGAAGACGATGCGCACGCGATTGCGATTTGCCAAAAGCTGCTGAGCTTTCTGCCGTCGAACAATTTGGAAGACCCGCCGCAGACGGAAGGCGACCAGCGGGTTGAAGTGGACGTTTCCTTAAACGACATTGTGCCGGCAGACGGGAAGCAGCCTTATGACATTCGTGAAGTGATTGCGAAGCTGGCCGATTTTGGGGATTTTCTGGAAGTGCAAGCGGGCTATGCGCAGAGCATAGTAGTGGGCTTTGGACGGATTACGGGCAGGACGGTTGGATTTGTAGCGAATCAGCCGGCAGTGCAGGCGGGCGTGCTGGACATTAACAGTTCAGACAAAGGCGCTCGGTTTGTGCGGTTCTGCAATGCGTTTAACATTCCGCTAGTGACGCTGGTGGATGTGCCTGGATTTCTGCCGGGTGTGCAGCAAGAATACGGCGGGATTATCCGGCATGGCGCGAAGCTGCTGTTTGCATACTCGGCGGCGACGGTTCCCAAAATTACAGTTGTGCTGCGCAAGGCTTATGGCGGCGCGTACCTGGCGATGTGCGCGAAGGATCTGGGAGCGGACCGCGTGTTCGGATGGCCGCAGGCAGAGATTGCCGTGATGGGGCCGGAAGGCGCGGTAGAGATTGTTTTCCGCAAAGAATTAGAAGAAGCGACGGACAAAAAGGCGAAGCGAGCGGAACTGGTAGCGAAATACCGGGACGCTTTCGCAACGCCGTACGTGGCGGCTGGACGCAGGCTGATCGATGTTGTGATTGAGCCAGCCGAGACGCGAGGATGTATTGCGCAGACGCTGGAATACCTGCAGACGAAGAGAGAACTGCGGCCAGGCAAGAAACACGGGCTGATTCCGCTTTAGGAGGAATTGTGGTAGACACCAACACCGAGTTGCTGGAAGCGATGAAGCAGTTGCGGGGCGAACTGCGCACTCTAACTGATCGAGTAGCGACGCTGGAAGGGGCCAAGGCGGCAGTAAAGCCTGCAGCCGTAGCCAGCGAGAAGCCCACAGCCGTAAGCGCACCACCAGCGCCAGCGCCGGAACCGATTCCGGAAGAAATTCTTTTGGTAATTTCCGCCGCGGTTGCGGCTTTCCTTGGCAAGCGAGCGCCTGTTCGCCAGATCCGACTGATTAGTTCGAGCGGTTGGGCCACGCAAGGAAGAGTCTCTATACAGGCATCACACAATCTGAATCGGTAAACCAATCAGTGAAACTAAAAATCACAGTTGATAGCAAGACATATGAAGTAGAAGTGGAAGTTCCGCCGCAAGAAGTGGAAGTTCCGAACCCGCGCGGGTATGTAGTTCAACCCGCGGCGGTTAAAGTGCCAGCCGCGGCGACGCCACCTCCCCCTGCGAGCGGCGCCGCGGCGAGTGCCGGCGGACCGGTAAATGAAGCAAAGGTATGCCGCAGCCCGATTAGCGGGATTGTGGTGAAGGCGAATGCGCAACCCGGCCAGAGCATCCAGAAGGGCGACATTTTGCTGGTGTTAGAGGCCATGAAGATGGAAACCAACATCACTGCGCCGATTGAAGGCAAGATCAGCAAAGTGAATGTCAATGCGGGCGATAGTGTGCAGAACGGCCAAGTGGTTGTGGAGTTCGAATAATGGACAGCGTAACTGACGTTCCGGGATTTTTGTTTTTCGACCATGTAGCGATGTCGGTGAAACAGGGCGAATTGGAGCAACATGTGAATGCTTATAAGAACCTTGGTTTTACGGAAATGCATCGGGAAGATGTGTTGGGTACCGATCAGGTGCGCGAAGTGCTGTTGCAGGTAGGTAACGGGCCGAACCTGGTTCAATTGCTGGAACCTTTGAGCCCGGAATCGCCGGTGGCGAAGCAGATTGAGAAGGCGGGCGGACGCGGCGGTTTTGCGCATGTGGCGTTTCGCGTGGCGGATATTCAGAAGGCCTTCGACTACATGAAAGAGAAGGGCTTCAAGATTGTGGATGCGAAGCCACGGCCTGGATCGCGCGGGACAAAAGTATTTTTTGTGCATCCGAAGACAACGGAAGCAGCGGCTTTTGGCTATCTGATGGAAGTGGTAGAGGAAGGCAAGACGCATGGCTGATGCACTGGGCACGGAGATTCTGCAATTATCGTTGGAGTTTCCGGCCGTTTCCACCGCGGATTGGGAAGCGGTCATTGCGAAAGACCTGAAGGGCGCCGACTACGAGAAGAAGCTGGTTTGGAAGACCGATGAAGGAATTGCGGTTCGGCCTTACTATCGCAGCGAGGCGTTGAAGGCTTTAGGCGATTTGACGGACTTGGCACCGGCGCAATTTCCTTACACGCGCGGCGATGGCAGCGATATAGAAGAAGCGCAGAATTATGTTCCGCCGGCCGGAGCGATTCGGGGCGATTTTTTACATGAAGCGGGCGCGACGGCGGTGCAGGAGTTGGCTTTCGTACTGGCTGAAGGCGTAGAGAAACTAGCGGCAGCGGTTGAGGCGAAACAAAGCGTGGATGCGGCAGCGGCCGGCACGGTATTTGTGTTCGCAGTGGGATCGAACTATTTTTTTGAAATTGCTAAGTTGCGAGCGGCGCGGCTGTTGTGGTCAACGGCTGTGGCGGCGTTTGGGCCAGAGAGCGGAAAATCAGCCAGCGTGCGAATTCACGTACGAACGGCGCGCGCCAATAAAAGCGTGGTTGACCCTTACACCAATCTTTTGCGTGTGACGACGGAAGCGGCGTCGGCGATGTTGGGTGGTGCGGATTCACTGGCAGTGGAAGCTTTTGGATTTGATTCGCATCTGAGCCTGAATGTGCAGCGCATCTTGAGAGAAGAAGGATATTTGTCGAAGGTGCTGGATCCGGCGGGCGGATCGTATTACATAGAAGCGCTGACGAGTGGGATGGCGCAGGCAGCGTGGAAGTTGTTTCAGGAAGTAGAGGCGGCGGGTGGCTGGGCGGCGGCGGTGAAATCGGGCATGGTGGAAAGCGCGCTGACGAATTCGCGGCAAGCCAAGATGGCAGCGATTGCGTCGCGGCGGCGGACGCTATTGGGAGTGAACCACTATCCGAACGCCAAGGAAAAGACATTTGATGCGGAAGCGCCGGCGAATTTTGCGAACGATCCTTTTTCACAGACGCGGTTGGCGGAGCCGTTTGAAGCTATTAGGAAGCGAACGGCGGCATATGCGCAACACACCGGGCGCTATCCGAAAGTTCTGTTATTGAAACGCGGCGATTTGAAAATGAAGGCCGCACGCGCGACGTTCTGCCTTAACTTTTTCGGCTGCGGCGGATTCGACATTGTGGAAGCGGAAGAATATGCGGGCAGCGACGCTGATTTGATAGTGCTGTGCAGTTCGGATGCGGAGTACCTGCCGTTTGCGCAAGAGGTTTGCAAGAACACAAAGGCCGCGGTATGGGTGGCGGGTAATCCTAAAGAACAGATTGCGCAGTTAGAGGCTACGGGTGTGAAGGGGTTTGTACACGTGGCGTCGAACGCGCTGGAAACACTTTCTAAATTGCAGGACAAATTGGGAATGGCACCGATTGGTGAAGGGGTCAAGAAATGAAGCCGGACTTCAGCAAGATTGACTTTCAGCCGCGGCGGCATGGAGTGCCGGCACGAGCGCCGGAAGATCCAGCGCATTTGTGGAACACGTCGGAACAGATTCCGGTGAAGCGTTACTACACGGCCGAGGATTTGTATGCGATGGAGCATTTGGAATACGCGGCCGGAATCACTCCGTTCCTGCGCGGACCTTATGCAACGATGTACGTGTTGCAGCCGTGGACGATCCGGCAATATGCGGGATTTTCGACTGCGGAAGAATCGAATGCGTTCTATAGGCGGAATCTGGCGGCGGGTCAGAAGGGGCTGTCGGTAGCGTTTGATTTGGCGACGCATCGAGGCTACGATTCGGACAACGAGCGGGTATCGGGTGACGTAGGCAAGGCGGGCGTGGCGATTGATTCGGTAGAGGACATGAGGGTCCTGTTCAATCAAATCCCGCTGGGCCAGATGTCGGTTTCGATGACGATGAACGGGGCCGTGCTGCCGATAATGGCCTTTTATATTGTGGCTGCGGAAGAGCAAGGCGTTAAGCCGGAAGAATTGAACGGCACCATTCAGAACGACATTCTGAAAGAGTTCATGGTGCGCAATACCTACATCTATCCGCCGACACCTTCGATGCACATCATCGGCGATATTTTTCGCTATTGTTCGCAGCGGATGCCGAAGTTCAACTGCATTTCGATCAGCGGTTACCACATGCAGGAAGCGGGCGCGACGGCGGATATTGAGCTTGGGTACACGCTGGCGGATGGGTTGGAATATATTCGAGCGGGCATCAATGCGGGATTGAGCATTGACGATTTTGCACCACGGCTGAGTTTCTTTTGGGGTATCGGCATGAACCATTTCATGGAGATTGCCAAGATGCGAGCGGCGCGGGTGCTGTGGGCCAAGCTAATTAAAGGTTTCAATCCGAAAAATCCAAAATCGATGGCGCTGCGAACACACTCGCAGACTTCCGGTTGGAGTTTGACTGCGCAAGATGTGTTCAACAATGTGCCGCGAACGTGTTTGGAAGCTTTGGCGGCAGCGTTAGGGCATACGCAATCGCTGCACACGAACGCGTTAGATGAAGCGATTGCTCTGCCGACCGACTTTTCGGCACGCATTGCACGCAATACGCAAATCTATCTACAGGAAGAGACCGGCATTACGCGCGTAGTTGACCCGTGGGCGGGCAGTTACTACGTGGAGAGTTTGACACATGAGCTGATGCATAGAGCGTGGCACCATGTGCAGGAAGTGGAAAGCCTGGGCGGCATGACCAAGGCGATTGAGACCGGGCTGCCGAAGATGCGCATTGAAGAAGCGGCGGCACGACGGCAGGCGCGCATTGATTCCGGGCGTGAAGCGATAGTGGGTGTGAACAAGTACCGTGTTGATAGAGAAGAGCAGATTGACGTTCTGCAAATCGACAACAAAGCGGTGCGCGAGTCGCAGTTAAAGCAGTTAGTGCAAGTTAAGGCGACGCGTGACCCGAAGGCGGTTGAAGCAGCGCTGGCGGCGTTAACACGCGCGGCGGAAACGAAAGAAGGCAATTTACTTGAGCTTTCGGTAGACGCGGCGCGGAAACGGGCAACGCTTGGCGAGATTTCGACCGCTTTGGAGAAAGTGTACGGGCGCTACAAAGCGACGAGCCGTACAATTTCAGGTGTGTATTCGTCCGAGAGCAAAGATGACGCGCAATTCCAGAAGGCGCGCGCGATGGCAGAAGAATTTGAGAAAGCCGAAGGCCGGCGGCCGCGCATTCTGGTAGCGAAGATGGGACAGGACGGGCATGACCGCGGGGCCAAGGTAATTGCCACGGCATTTGCGGACGTGGGCTTTGATGTGGATGTGGGCCCGTTGTTCCAGACTCCGCACGAGGTAGCGCAGATGGCGGTTGAGAACGACGTGCATGCGTTGGGAGTTTCCACGTTGGCCGGTGGACACCAGACGCTGGTTCCGGAAGTGATCAACGAGTTGAGGAAGCTTGGGCGCGAAGACATTCTGGTTTATGTAGGCGGAGTGATTCCTCCGAAAGACTACGATTCCTTATACAAAGCCGGCGTACTAGGCGTGTTCGGTCCGGGAAGCGTAATCCCTATTTGCGCGCAGGAAATACTGTCGGCATTGATGAAGCAAGTGAGTGGGAACGCCAATCGGTCCTAGAACACACAGCAGGCGGCTATCGCCCCAGCAGTATCTGGATGGCATTCTAAACGGCGACAAAGTGACGCTGGCACGGGCAATTACCGTGATTGAAAGCGTGCTGCCGTCGGATGGCGACTTAGCGGGCGAGGTCTTAGCAGGCGCGTTGCCGCATTCAGGGAAAGCGCGGCGAGTGGGCATTACGGGCGTGCCGGGCGCGGGGAAAAGCACTTTCATTGACCGGCTTGGGATGCATTTGATTCAAGAGCAGGGCGAGAAAGTGGCGGTATTGAGCGTGGACCCGTCGAGCCCGCTTTCGGGTGGAAGCATTTTGGGAGACAAGACTCGGATGGAAGATCTGTCGACGCAACCGAACGCATTCATCCGGCCTTCTCCATCACGTGGACACCTGGGCGGAGTGGCCCGAAGAACGCGGGAAACGATTCTGCTGTGCGAGGCTGCGGGTTATCAAAACATTCTGGTAGAGACAGTGGGAGTTGGACAGTCGGAGACGGCGGTACGGTCGATGACTGACTTCTTCCTGCTGATCATGCTGGCTGGGGCGGGAGATGAACTGCAGGGGATTAAACGCGGCATTCTGGAGATGATTGACGCGGCGGTGATTAATAAGGCCGATGGGGACAACGTGCAGAAAGCGGAGTCAGCGCGCGTGGTTCTGACGCGGGCACTGCATCTGTTTCCGGCCGATCCAAGCGGATGGACGCCCCAGGTATTAGCAATTTCATCGTTGACGAAAAAGGGGCTGCCGGAAGTCTGGCAACTGGTTTTGGAACAGCGGGCGCGCTTAGAGGCCAACGGATATTGGGCTGAGCGGCGCAAGAAACAAGCACTAAGCTGGATGCATGAACTGATTTTGGATGGATTAATGACGCAGCTACGGACGCATCCCCGAGTAGCCGCAGAACTGCCGGTCTTGGAAGACGCAGTGAAGAATAACCGTGCGACGCCATTGGCGGCAGCGCGAACATTACTTGCCGTATTTGCCGAAAGGAACAACCATTAATGCCATACCCATTTCCCATTTTGAGCGCTGAAGAAGCGGCCGCAATGATCAACAACGGCAATAACATTGGATTCAGCGGTTTCACGCCAGGAGGATCAGCGAAAGCGATTCCGCTGGCACTTGCGGCGCGAGCGGAGAAGGAGCATTTGGCCGGGCGTCCGTTCGAGGTCGGAGTACTGACGGGCGCTTCGACATGCCGCTCGTTAGACGGCGCGCTGGCAAAAGCCAAAGCAATTCGCTTCCGGGCACCGTATCAATCGGACTCCGGGCTGCGGGCGCAAATCAACGCGGGCACAGTGCGATTCGTGGATATGCACCTTTCCATGTTCCCGCAAATGATCCGCTATGGCAGTTTAGGTGTGGTGGATTGGGCGGTGGTGGAAGCATGCGATCTGACGCCGGGCGGCGGGATCGTTTTGACAACTTCGGTAGGCGCGAGTCCGACGTTTTTGAGCCGGGCGCATAAGATTCTGATTGAGTTAAACTCGCATCACCCGCCGACGCTGCTTGGGATGCACGATATTTTCGAACCGGAAGATCCTCCGACACGGCGCGAGATTCCGCTATTTACTCCGCGAGACAAGATCGGGTCTCCGATTGCGGTTGTGCCCGTATCGAAGATTGCCGGCGTGGTGATGACGAATCTGCCGGATGAAACAGAAGGCTTTAGCGAGCAGAGCGCGATAACGGAACAGATTGGCAATAACGTGGCTAACTTCCTGGCGGGAGAATTGCGAGCCAGCCGCTTGCCGAAAGATTTTTTGCCATTGCAATCCGGGGTGGGAGACGTAGCGAATTGTGTGCTAGCGGCGTTGGGAGAGAACCGAGATGTTCCGGCGTTTGAGATGTACACGGAGGTATTGCAAGATTCGGTGATTCCGCTGCTGGAATCGGGGCGATGCCAGTATGCTTCTACATGCGCGCTGACGTTGAGCCCGAAGATGCTAAGCCACTTTGAGCAGAACCTGGAGTTCTTTCGGCACCGAGTGGTAATGCGACCGCAGGAGATTTCGAATCATCCGGAAATCGTACGGCGGCTGGGTATTGTTTCGATGAACACGGCGCTTGAGGTAGACCTTTTCGGCAACGTAAATTCAACGCACGTTTTGGGCCGGCAGATGATGAACGGAATCGGCGGATCGGGCGATTTCACACGCAACGCTTACGTTTCGATCTTTAGCTGTCCATCAACGCAGAAGGGAGGAAAGATTTCGACGATTGTGCCGGTGGTAGCGCATATGGACCACAGCGAGCATTCGGTGCAGATTGTGGCTACGGAGCAAGGAGTGGCCGATTTGCGAGGACGCACGCCATTAGAACGAGCCCATCTACTAATTAATAACTGCGCACATCCGGACTATCACGATCTGCTGTTTGAGTATCTCGAGTTTGTGCGAAAGGGCCATACACCGCATTCATTGGCGATGTCGTTTGCTATGCATCGAGCGCTGGATCGCGTGGGAGATATGCGAAGCGTAAAATGGCCGGAGTGGCGCTCGGTAGTAGATAAACGAGTATCAATGGACACCGACCCGGTGGATATGCCGCCGGTGCCTTAAGGCACGGATCGGCACTAGCGATTTAATAACGCAGGCCGCCCAATAGATAGAAAAGCAGAACGATCACGAGGATCGTACCGAGACCAATCCCGGCGCCACCGCCGTAGCCCCAGCGGCCGTATCCATAGTAGCCTCCGCCGCCGCCAAACAGCAGTATGAGGATGATCAGTAGTATCAGCATGCCCTGTAGATCTGGGGTAGTGGCGATTCGTTACGCTACGAAGAACTTCGGGCGAAAGATTGGTAAGACCTAACGCTCTGCCACTTCGTGCGCGTGGCGCGAAAGAGCGTCGTGCGATACGGATGTTTTGCTTTCACGCTTCAGAGCATTTTTACTGGCTCGCGAGCGCTTGGCGGATACAGGTTTCTTGGTTTGGCTTTTACCTTTGGCGTAGTCTCGTTTGGCTTGCGTGCGCGTTTCTTCGGAGGTCTTTCCCGCCGGCGGCGGCTTTAAGTTAACTCCAGCGCGACGGGCTTTTGAAAGGCCGATGGCGATGGCTTGTTGAGGAGAACGTGCGCCGTGTTTTCCTTCGCGAACGTGTTCGATCTCTTCACGTACAGATTCCCCGGCTTGGGTGGATGGTGATTTTCCTTCTCGCGCGGCTTTTCGGGCACGATCGATCGTTTCTTTTTCAGGCATGACACAGGTTAGATGGAAGAAACTTTATTGTGGTCTCTGAGGTTTCGGAGAATGCTTGTGCGAGAAGCGATGAAGGGTTTTTGCGAGGAACTTAGTTGGACCATCTCCAAAGGTAATGGTCAGGTCTGCAGTTGTGGAGGTATAGCTGGGGGTGCCGGCTACGCTGAAGTTGTACATGTAGCCTTTTGTGACGCCGATGGAGATGTTTTTCCGCGGGTCTAAAAAGAGGCGGGCGCTCAGACGGGATTGAGCTAGCCATGCGTCGTTATACTGATCGGTTGTGAACAGGTGGGCGCCGCCCCATTGCGGGTTCAAGTCGGGCCTTACTACTTTCAAGGCGTTGATGCCGCCAACAGGGCTTAGGCGTTGATGTCCGATGGCTTGCAGCAGTCCGTCGGGCAGCCACGCTTCGGTAGCTCCTAAACTGGCTGAAAACTGAAGGCGTCCTTGCAAAAGGCTGAGTTTTGCTTCGGAGCCAAAATCGGGGATGGTAAAGCGGGTGCGGTTTGACGGAGCCCAAGCGCATAGAGGACATTCAAACTGGTTCAAGGAGCGAATGTTGAAGTACTGCGACCACGGCGATGGCGAAGCGGGCAATTTATAGATATTGAACGGCGGGTAAACATACGTGAGCGAATCGACCGAGAATGGCTTTACAAAATCAACATGCGGTTCGGTTTGGCCGAATGCAGCTAGTGGCAGCAGGAAGCATAATGTGATGCGCGATTTCAAAAGGAGAATTTAACCCCAAGTTCTATAGTTCGCGGACCGCCAGCCTGGTAAAGCGGAGTTAGTCCGGTAGTTGGACTGCCCGAGCCCAACATTAAATTGGCAGTTGACGTGGACTGACCGAAAAGCGCGCTTCCGAAATAGCTGACGGGGCTGGAAAATGCCGGGTGATTGAGCAGATTAAAAGCTGAGAGACTGACCTCCGAGGACAGTTCTCGAAACAAATGTAATTGACGGCGCAAGCTGGTATCCAGTTGGAATAAGCCGTCGCCGACCAAAACGTTTCTGCCAAGCGTTCCGTTCTGGCCGCTAGTCGGCGCCTGGAATGCGAGTGGGTTAAGTTCACGGCCGCCGGGAACGTTGCTGTCTGACAGCCAAACGGGAACGCCGGGAATTAAGTTGACGCGCTCGCTGTTATCGAATCCGAGGCCGATGCTGCGGTCAACGGTAGTGACATCAAATGGAAAACCGGTACGAGCAAACAAAGTGGAGCTGAGAGTCCAACCTTTGAGGCGGTATCCGAGTGAAGCGGTTAGAACGTGGCGCACGTCGAAACTGGAGGAGCCCCGGTCATCTACAATTGCGGCGTTCGGTTGAACTAGTAAGGGCTCGGTATCGCTGGAGCCGGTGTCGATGGAATGCGACCACGTATAGGAGGCAAGTATGTAAAGGCGGGGAGTTATGTTGCCGCGGTATTGCGCGAGCATGGCTTCGTAATCGGACGCGCCGTGACTTGTGAATTGAAGGGTGCGAAGCACAGAGGTTGAGGGGTCAATAGTGGCTTCATTTCGGAGAAGCCGCCGACCGGCTGAGCCGTAGTACGAGAGGGATAGTAGGGAATCTTCGTGGACGGCTTTTTCAAGCGACGTTCGCCATTCCCAGACGCGGGGGAGATAGAGAGTGGGATTTCCGCCTAGGAGCGGGATAGTGTTGAGTTCGGGATTCGGAACGGCGGGTAGGTATTGCCATGTTGCGAGCGGATTTTCGTTTGCAACAATTGAACCCATTTGCGTGTCGTAGAAGCTACCTACCCCGGCGCGCACCACAACATCTGGACGGGCGAGATGGTACGCGATTCCCATACGCGGGGCGAATTGGTCGTATCGCATGGGCCAGTTTGACGTGGTGTTGACGGATAATGGAGTATTCTGAGGAGCGGTGCCTGGTCCGCGCCAGTAACCAACCGTTTCAAAGAAGTTGGCTAGGGTCGCAGCAGTCGGTGGTGGCGTAAGTTCCCATCGCGCGCCCCACAGCAAACTGAGACGGCTGGTCAAATGGAGCGTATCTTGCATAAACACGGACGCGTTATGAGTCTGAAACGACGGTCCGAACCATATAGCATTGGTTAAGCCAAGCGGAACGCCAGACAGGAGGGCGTCGATTCCCGGGGAGGTAATAGCGAGTGTCTGATATCCAATACCCTGTTTTGGATTCAGATTCAGATAATCGCCTCCGATGCGGAAGTCATGCCTACCAGTTTGTTTCTCAATCGAATAAGTTTGCTGTTGCTGACGCTGGCTATTTTCCCCTTCCTGACCGTCGATGGTTTGACCAATTCCACCGATTGACAGCTGTGTTATCGTCCCAGAGAAAGCCCCCAGGGCGTTATATATGGCCGCTAATTCCGGCGCGTCATAGGGACCGTGTATGGACTGGGACGCCGCGTTAGAGAGGTTGAAACGGAATTGTTGTATGAACGATCCGTAGGTTATTGTTGCTCCGGCGGTGACACTCTCCCATTTGAAATCTGAGTAGGCAGTTCCCAGTTCAATGCTTGTGGAAACCGATGGCACGTATGAGGAGCGAGCAAACATTTGAACGTGGCTGTTCAGCGTATGGTCGATTCGAAGGCCTGAGGCTGTGATAGCAGCGGCTTTCTGAAGCGGAGAATAGCCAACTGATTGATCTGTCGTGAGGCTTCTTCCGGTTGGGGACGGAAATGCCTGCAGTACCGCCTGGTAGGCTGGTCCAGCTTGCAGAAGCGCAGCGGCAGAGGGTACCGCGATAATCTGCAAAGCGGAATCGTGGACGTCGGTTCGTTCGAGCGATGCGAAGAAGTAGGTATGATTACGCCAGATTGGACCACCGAGGCTTGATCCCCACCCATTCACAGAAGCAGGCGGGAGATTCGATGCCGCGCCGCGTGCGAGCCAGTCGGTGCTGTCGAATAGCTTAGGGCGAAGGTAGCCAAAGAGACTGCCGTGGAAATCGTTTTCTCCGGAGCGTGTCTGAATGTCAATCTGTGCGCCAGGACGGTCACCTGACTGAGCGGAGAAATCGGCCGAGCGCAGTTCTACACGTTCCGCCTCTTCTTTCGTCACCAGACTTTGAGTGCCCCCAATGGTTGTCATGGCTGGAAGACTGCCACCAGGATAGGAGCCGGGGACAGAGCTAATTCCAATACCGACGTTGCCGCTTACTCCATCAACTCGAAATGAGTTTTGATTTGGCCGCTGTCCTCCAACTGTGAACTGACCGCCGCCTGTGATGGAGGCCGGGGCAATTGTCGCTCCAGGCATCAACGAGAAGAGCGCATGCAAATCTCTGCCATTCGAAGGGAGGTTGGCAGACGGCGTGCCCCGACTTACAGTAACACCGCTCACCATAGGATTGTTGTCACTTTGCGATGCAGTTACGGTTACCTCCTGCTCCAGAGGCAGTAGTTCCAGCGTCAAGTCCACTCGAACGTTCTTACCGGCAATGACGGAGACATCCGAGCGGCTTATGGTTCGAAAACCATCGTTTCTGGCGGTGATTTGATAGGTGCCGGGTGATAACTCGCTGGTGGAATAGTAACCAGCGGCGTCGGCCCGCAGCTTCTGCCGTGCGCCCGATTGTTGATTCTGCACTTTGACTTCGACGCCCGGGATGGCGGCACCGGAGTGGTCAAGCACGATGCCTGAAATGAATCCGCCTTGCTCGGCCTGTACTAGCCCGCACATGCAAAACGCAATGAGCAAGACTCGCATAGGACTTATCGACTGTCGGCTTTGACAAGCGTTTCGACTTTAGATAAGTCATCCGGCAATTGCTTTAGCATTTGATCCCCATCAGAGTCGTTGTAATCCCCTGCCAACAGACGGCTCAACAGGTGGTCCAGGTTTCGACTAGTTTCGTACAACTCGTTTGCGGTGCTATGCCAGGAGCTTTGTTTCGCACTTTCGGTGATAAGGACGTCTTCGGTAAGCAGCGGTTTTAACTGATCGCGCAGACGTCGGAGGGCATACGACATGGCACCGATATGGCGCTGGCGAAGTGACAGCAGCGTATTCGCGTCGGCTTGGGAGAGCGATGATTCGATGCCGGGAGGAAATTCCTGCGCCAATACGAGTAAAGAATGCGACTGCGCGAACAGACTATTGCTGGTTTCCGTGGCTTCATCGGTGATGGTTTGTAATTGGCGGACGCCTCCGGCAAGATCCTGCAGTTTCTTGCGAAACACTGCATTGTTTGCCTCAGTGCCTGTGTTCGATTCCGACGGCGTTTTGTCTGGCGTATCGTTTCGCACGGCGGAACTGAAGCGGACGACGGTGTTGGGCAAGGCTGCCAGCGCAGTTTCGATTTGCTTACGGCGATCCGCCCGCATACCCATTCCAGTGACGAGAACATTGTGATGGCCGTGGTCGAGTTTGACATCGATCGGCTCTTCGGCATCCGCGCCAATGGCATCCAGGGCCGCAAAGACGCGTAGTTCATCTTCAGGACCGGCAAGCGTCTCGGCCACGTTGGGAGCCGAGGGCGGAGATGTGGCCTTCGCCTGTTCTGTTTCATCAGGAGTGACTTCGTCCTGTTCGGCGATTTCAACCGGGTCATCGCCTTGAAATTCAAAGCTGGCATGCGTTGGATGGTAGTTGACTGCTTCCAGAGTCAGAGCCGCAGAGTGCAAGATACCAGAACTTGTTTGTGTGCGAACGCGATAGAACTGGCGGCCATCCTGGCGGAGGGTGGTGACATAATCGCTTTTCTCCGGGAGGCGCTGACGCCAGGCAACGAATGAACGCGCGCTTAGTGGATTGGTCCAACTGTAGTTAGCTTGAACAAACAGAGCATGCACGTGTTCGATGGGGGGGTTGGAAGACACGAGACGCCAATGCACACCTCCGACGGGTTCCGGTGCTGCCGCAGCCTTGGTCAGCAATTCTTGCGCGCTTGGTTGTTGGCGCAGAGGGAGGTAAAGCGAAACAAACGCCAAGAGGCCCGCGAAGGCAGCGGCGGCCCACCAAATACCCCAATTCCGCCGCTGCCTGGGCCTCAAGCGATCGCTGAGGCGTCCCCATCCCGTGTCGGGAACCCGCAAATCCGCTTTCAAAACGTGTTCGTGATAACGTCCGTAAGCGGCGCTTCCCTGCTCAAGGAGGCGTAATTTATTGCCGCATTCGACGCAATTCAATAGGTGCTGTTCGGCCACGGAAGCTACCGACTGGTCGAGCTCGCGGTCCATGAAGAGAACAAGGTCATCGACGGACAAATGAGTGAGCTTATCCATTGGCAGCCTCCGATAGCCTAGCGATGGCGCGGCGCAGAAACTCGTTGACCGATGAGACGCTGATGCCAGTTACTTCGGCAATCTCGCGATAGCGTAAACCCTCGGAGCGCAGGTATAAACAATGCCGTTGTTGAGGGGAAAGAGACTCCATTGCAGTCGCTACACGGGCGGTTCGCTGGCGACTGATCATTCGTTCTTCTTGCGATTCAGTTGCGACGATTAGGTGTTCCCAATCAGCGGAAACAACTCGAAAGGCGCGCTCCTTATGACGGGCTTTCAAACCTAAGTTGTGGGCGACGCGAAATAGCCAAGCGCGCGGGCTATCGATGGTGGTTCCTTTTCGCATTTCGCGGTGCAAGCGAAGATAAACTTCCTGCGTCACTTCCTGCGCGTGGTCGGCAGGCACACCGAGGTAAAGCAAATAAGCACAGACGGAAGATCGAGTTTCGACATAGATTTCCTCCAGGCCGGCGTTGGGGCCGCCTAATTGGCGCAGTGAATTGTCGTTCAGAGCGATCAATTGTTAAAAGACCTGACAACAGGCGCTTTTGCGACACCTGAAGAAAATATATTTTTGCCGTCGCAAAATGCGAAGGCGGCTGGCTCTGTGGGTGCGTGGTTCATTCCTCAACTCGCCTGCAAATCGAATATGCGATATTTCCAACGCCAGCCAAACGTTCTGCTGACCGTTTTCTATTCGCGGCCTTGCTTTTGATGTTGTTCGGCATGGCTGGCTTTAGTATCGCGTTTCCCAAGTTGATAGATTTCTCGGTTTATTGGTATGACATACATGCCCACTTCCAACAGGGGCTGCCGTTGTATGGTCCGCGTGCAGCTTTTGCCGCGCCCATGATCTTTCGTTATCCGCCCTTGTTCGCGCTGCTGTTTTATCCTTTCTCACTTTGTTCGTTCAGGACGGCCGGAACTTTGTGGGCGCTCTTTGAAGCGACCGGATCCTCTTTGGTAACGGCTTGGTCTTATCGAAAACTAGGGCTCAAGATTGGCTGGTGGCAAGGCGTGGCTGCGCTGGTCATTTGCGCGCCCTATTTTTACCTGAGTTTCAAGGACGGGAATGTGCAGTGGCTTATCACGTTGCTTACATTTGGGGCGATTCTGCTGGTGGAGGAGCGACCAAACGCGGCAGGCTTTCTGCTGGCACTAGCGATTGCGATCAAGCTGTGGCCGGTTCTTTTTCTGCCTTTATTTGCCGCGCGTGCGCGTCGCAGAGCAGTGCTGTGGATTGGCGTTTGGTCAGTGATCTTGTGGTTGGCACCAATTCTCTGTTTCGGCGCGGCTCAATATGGGTCGATGCTCCAAACCTGGGTTCATCAGGAATCCGGAACGATGCTGGCATCGGTGGATATTTGGTATCCGAGTCAATCATTGCGTGGTTTGCTGTTGCGTTTCTTTACCGATCCGAGGATGACGCAGCCTTATCATGGCGAGTTCCCTGATGTTCACCTTGTTTGTATTGCTCCGCAGTGGGTAATCGGGGGTTGGTTGGTGGTATCGGGTATTGCGTTCATTTATTTTATCCGCAGACAAAGCGATGAGTTCCATTTCATTGTTTTTTCAGCTTTACAACCGTTTTGCAATTGGTCCAGTCTTATTTCGGTGACACCTGCCGTTCTGGTAGCGGCTCACTTCGCGGCCAAGGGGCGATCCCGGGTCGTGTTCGCAATAACGGCGGCTGTATCCGCTGTGTTATTGACGACGAGTCTTTCGCGATCGGCGGTTCGACTGTCGGAGGCGTTGGGTTTTCACTTTCTAGTGATGTTATTTCTCGGCATCAGTTTGTTCCGTTTGCCAGTTATGAAACGAGATGGGCGAGGGTAACGAGCCGATGGCGCAACTTGCCTAGCTTTAGCGCCATTCATAAAGGAAGGCAATTCAATGGCATCTGAACAAACTTGGGGTAACGGCAAAATCCGCTATAGCTCTTCTTGGGGCAACATAATCAAAACCCCACAGGACATGACGGCGTGGGAGCAGCACATTCAAACCGCCATGCGCCTTATTCTGGCCACGCAGAGCGGTCAACTGCTTGTGAGAGGCATTAGCAATACGCCGCGCATCATGCTTTTCGTGCCAGATGCCGAAACCGAAATGAATGCTACAACAAACTGGACAAGCCTGCCGCAAGCTTTCCCGGCCGGTGTTCACTTCCGCGATGAGAAGGGCACACTGACAACCGGCGGCGGAAGCTGCACTATTATTGAAATCACCCCACAGAACTACTCTGTCCGATCGGGAATGGTGTCGTCTGCCGATGTGGGTCTATTCCACGAAATGTGTCACGGCCTGCACGTGATGATGGGCAAGGAACAAGCCCACATCGGGTTGAAGAACGCAACCGGAGGTCTGGAAGGCTATGACTCAATGGATGAGTTCTGGGCTATATCGCTAACGAATGTATATCTGTCGGAGAAACATTATCCATCGCTCAGAAAGGATCATCATGGACGGGAACCACTTGAACCCCGCTTATGCACCTCCGAAGCGTTCGCCTCTCATTTCCAGGCTGCCATGAAGCTGGTTTGTGATTCCGCCCCGGGCTTCACTAAGGAAATTGCGAAAGTTCCGGCGCGTTTCAACCCGTACAAAGCGTATTACAGCGGGAAATCAAACGGCAATCGCCGTTGAACGTCTTCCAGGAATCATAACGGAGATTAGTGGAGCACCTTTAGACGTTCCTGCGCGATGGCATAACTGCTGGACGCTGGGAGGAGCATGTCCTCAGGCGGAGGAGATAGCTTTCGATAGGCGGAGCGAGCGTCGTCGGGCAGGCCATAGGTCTCGGCTATACGACCATAGACGAGCCAAATTTCTTCGTTAGGTTCGGTTATGCTCCAGCCCTCCATGGCTTGAGCGGCCGTGGTGCGGGCTTCGCGGCCCTTGCCCGACTCTGCGTACATCATGGCAAGCGTGTGGAGGAGTGCGGCGTCGTTGGCGTTGCTGGTTGCAGAGTGTTGAACGGTTTCAATCAGACTGTCTGTCACCGAATGGCCTAAGACAGCGGTCCAACCTAACAGATTGAAGGTCGAAGGATTTGCCTTGTCTCCGGTAGACATCTTCATGGCTAAGTCGGATGCTTCTTTGAGTTTGTTTTCGCCCTGATAAACGAATACGAGGAAATGATCGACATCGGGGTCGTCGCCCTGCGCTTTGATGAAATTTACGCCCACCGTTTCGGCCTGTGCGAGTTTCTGCTGCTTGGCGAGGAGGCGCATCGAGAGCATGGCGGCGGTGGGAGAAGCGGGGAACTTCGACGTCAAATCTTCGACGCGCTGTTCTGCTGAGGTTAAGTCTTGACCGGATTGAAGACATGCCTCGACGTAGGCGACTACTAGAGCGCCGTCCTGGGGGCCGGGCGGAGGTGCAGTAAGAGCATCTTTTAGAATCTGGCGCATTTCTGACGCCGTGTTCGGAGAGATCGCCAAACTGGCGGCAGCTACCTTGATCTGAGCGGAGGTCGCCTTCATGCCTTTGGTCCAAAGACGGCTGAATGGCTTGCTTGCCAAAGCATCGTCGCCACCGACCGGTTTGATCTGCTCACGCAGCCAGTCGAGTATTTGGCGGGCAGCGTCGGGGTTCGAATCGGCAATGCGAAAGGCATGATACGCAACAGGTCCAGGGTTATCTTCAAGATCGAGGACACGATAAACATTCGACTCGTGAGTGACGTAGGTGACTTGGGGTTTAGCGCCCGGCGAAAACGTGTGGACGCGCGCGCCGTCATCGCTATTCGGATCGGACTTGAACTCTATCAACGAGCCAACGAGATCAATAAAGCTTTTTTCCGTCATGCCCAGACGGCTGATAGTCTTCTTCGCAGTTTGCCGGGAATGATCGTTGAGTAAGGTCATTTGCGCCGGCGTCAAATATCTACCTGTATCGGCGCTGAAGTAACTCTTGAATTGCGCTGCATCCACTTCAGAAGAGAAAAGGCTGAGAAGAGCGAGAAGAACAGCGTGTTCAGCGGTGTCAGGCTTTATCTGCGTCAGGTCAATAGGTTTAATACGGCGCATGGCAGCTGCGCGCGATTCCATTTGGTTGCCAGTGTTGGAACCACTGGCGGCGGCCTCCAAAAGATCGGCCGACGCGATATATTTCTGCATCGCAGTCAGAACGGTGGATGCTAGTTCAAGCGCTCCACTTCGCTGGGCCTCGTCGCTAAATGAGCTTTTGCTCTCGGCAATGGCGGCGGCCGTATTTTTGAGCTGTGACAGTGCAACGATACGCAGGCCAGTGGCGACCTTAGACGGAACAAGCTTTTCGGTTTCTGTCAGCACCTCATCGAAGTGGCCGGCGTAAGCAAGCGCATAGAGCAAGTTTGTGATGAGGCCTTCGGTCCGCAGGTCGTCGCCCATGCCGCGATAGACCTTGATCGCTGCTTCCAAGCGGGGACCAGGTACATAGCGCTGACCTTTGAGGCTGTATTCCAAAAGCACAGCGAGATTGCGTTGGACAAGTGTATCCTTCGGATCGATGGCGAGGGCCTTTCTAAGCGCTTGTTCGGCGCCGGAGGAATCGAAGCCGGGCTCAAATTGACGCCCGATCAAGTCATTCAGCAAGACATAGCCTTGGGTTCTCCAGGCGGAAAGAAGTTTTGGATCGAGCTTAGTAGCCGTGAGCGCTTCGGCGCGGGCGCTTTCTCCCATGCCTTCTTCGATGAGCGCCATAGCGTACTGGGCATGGGCCAAAGCCGACGATGGATCTTTCTTACACGCGGCAGCAAAGGAGGCCAACCCTTCCGGCACTTTGCCGTTCTGCAACAGCATTCGCCCAAGAGGAACGAATGTTAGTGTGATGACCGGCTGATTGCGAAATTCCGAAATGGTTTTACGCAGGACGAGTCCGTCGCCGGCCGAGATGGTTCGCTTATCCATTGTGAACGAGTAATCCACTTCGGCAACTTCAGCATTCACCTTATAGTGCGAAGTGAAATGGGCGGGACCGAAATCGCGTTCCACGGATTCCGGTAAGCCCTTGGCTTGATAACCGGCCGGAAGATGGATGCGATAGTGCCAGTCGGTACGAAAAGTCTGATCGAGCTCGTAGTCGAATTTGCGTTCGTCCTTATCGTTGGGGTCCGGTGTTTTTCGGAGATCTTGCGCGAGGCGATTCGTGAGACCGGAAAGGTCGATGCTGACGAAGGCTCCAGTTTCATCAACGCTTCCCCGCTTGCCAGCCTGAACCTCAAGGCGTAGCTGGAATGGGGCGGAGAAATCGTCACCCGATGAGTGAGAGATTTTAACGTCCGATTGCGCGAGATACACGTCATGCATATACGCATTGAGATTTTTCTTTTCGGCTACAGTGTCGGCGAAACCAAACTCGCCGCGGTTATAGGAATCGGCATTGCCATTTGCCTGGGTGGTTTCAACGATGCGGGCAGAACCTATCGCAGGAAGAAAGAATTCGCGAGTTTCGGTGTAGGTGTTGGCGGCGGCAGGTAATTCAACGGTTT
>CAVOJX010000008.1:0-56713 GCA_963696305.1 Bryobacterales bacterium
TTGATCAGGAGACGAATACAAGCTATAACTACTATCGAGACTATGACTCTTCGACCGGAAGCTACATCGAGACAGATCCCATTGGTCAGGTTGTCTATCGAAATATCGCCTCGACGAATCTACTATTTCACGGCATTTCCAATCGTGTAATTGACTCGCAACTGTATGGTGCGCTCCCTGACTTTAATCACTTATATAGCTATTTAGGTGCAAGCCCAATGAATGGTATAGACCCATTCGGATTGCGCCCACTCACTCCCCAAGAAAAAAATCTGTTAAGTCCGTACATACCGTCGGAAGACTTAGAGAACGCAGATGTGCATGTCGGGGATATGCCTGGTTACGCGCCTGGTTGGGCAGCTGGAATTACGCGCGGAAATGATATCTATTTTCGCGATCCGAATCAGACTTTTTGCACCCCAGGGGACATAGCCCTACTCGGACACGAACTGGTTCATGTTGGACAGTATCGACAGGGAATGACCTGGATTAAATACCTTTGGGCAAGTAGAAATGGCTATGACAAGAACCCGTACGAAGTGCCAGCCTATGCGCTCCAAAGAAAAATACAAAGTGAGTTAGATCCTAAGGACTGCAAATGCGAACCCAAATAAATGCGTTGGTTGCTTTTCTATTTATATTGGCCTTGGCAGCGTGCGCCGCTGAGATTGAAACATCTGAGTTCGATCGGGAATTCTTTAGAATGTCGACTTCCGAGCAAATAGAGAAATTTTCCAAATTCGACTTGCAAGTGCAATACAGGTTAGTAGTTGTGGGAAATCAGGTTGTGCATCCGCCGGCTCTCTATTTAACACAAGAATTTGCTAAACGGGGGGTGGTTGCTATTCCGCTTCTTTCTGCGGAACTAACGAATGCGCAGTCAGAACTTACCGTACGAGACATCGTTGCAATCCTTGCCGAAATGCGTCGGCTTCATGTTTATGATGTAAAGGAAAACGTGCAGTTGATGGCGCTTGTAAGAGACCGCGTTGCATCAATGAAAGGGCAATGGAGGCTACTGACAGACGGAATGGAGCAAGAAATCGAAGCAAAATAGGCATCCATATTTGAACACGCCCAGGCTCATTGAAGACCAGAATCAAAATCCGGTCTGGACTTGGCAGCAGGGCGAGCCGTTCGGAGATTCAGTACCGAATCAGGCGCCGGCAAGCGCGGGTGCGTTCGTGTTCAATAAGAGATTCGACGGGCAGTACTTCGATGTCGAGACGAATACGAGCTATAACAATGCTCGGGACTACGATCCTTCGAGCGGCCGTTACCCACAGAGCGATCCGGTTGGATTGCAGGGTGGCCTGAACACTTATAGCTATGTCGGCGGTAGTCCGATTGGCAGCAGAAAAAAAGAATAGGGGACAGACCACCATTAAATGCTATGATTAGCTGGTCCAAGCCCCGACCACCCAACCCTTAACCCATGCCCCGCCGCGCCCGCCTGAGCCTCCCTGGCATCCCCTGGCACATCATCCAGCGCGGCAACAACCGGTCGGTCTGTTTTTACGCCGAAGAAGACTACCGGCGCTACCTTGACGAACTCACAGAGCTGTCGCAGCGCTTCGGCTGCGCGATCCACGCCTACGTGCTGATGACCAACCACGTCCACCTCCTGCTCACGCCGGAAGAAGCCGACGGCCCGGCGCAGATGATGAAACACCTGGGCCAGCGCTACGTGCAGTACATCAACCGCAGCCAAGGGCGCACTGGTACCTTGTGGGAGGGACGTTTTCGTTCCTGTCTCACGCAAAGCGAAGACTATGTTCTCGGCTGCTACCGCTACATCGAACTCAACCCGGTGCGCGCCGGCATGGGGCGGCATCCGCACGACTACCGTTGGACCAGCTACCATGCCAACGGCGACGGCCGGCAGGACCCGCTGATCACCCCGCAGCGCGAATACCTGCGGCTGGACCGGGACGATGGTTCAAGGCGAGCCGCCTACCGGGAGCTGTTCAAGGCCCACATGGACCCGGTCCCGGTCGACGCGATTCGGCTGGCGACCAACGGCAATTTCGCGCTGGGGAACCAGCGCTTCCAGAAGCAGATCGAGGCCGCGCTGGGGCGGCGGGCGGAGCGGCGCACGCCGGGGAGAAAGCCGGCGGAGAAGAGCGGGCGCGAAGGGTAGGAGGTTTTTTTGAAAGGGAAAGGTGGTCTGTCCCCTATTGACAACCTCGATAGGATTGAGCTGGTGACCTCTCAAACTCACTGATTCAATAACTTTAGCAGGCAAGTAAAAGCTCAATGAGAAAGCATCGTTCATTTGTAATTGGAAGAATTGCCACTGTCATGTTCGCGATGACTCTTGCGGGCACTGCTAGCGCGGAGCCTCCCTTTCCTATTAGGGTTTATTGGGATCAATCTGTCGGCAATATGGAGCAAGCGCACAAGCTGAATACCGCGGAACTTCAAACGTGGTCGGGGCGGGGCAGGGATGCTCTGATCGCGATACTTCACGGTAGCTTCGCGAACTATCGGGTGGTTGGCTATTGCCTTGGGATCCTTTAGGCGCTATGGCGATAGGGACTTTGGGATAAGCCTTCTTGATTCCCATGGGCTTGTTGGCAGCTACGTTGTCTTGATGAGGAATGGCAACAACTACGATGTCGCAGAGCTGAGCAAGTTCCCCGTTTCTTTCAGTGACAAGGGATATCTGGTGGGGCAAGGAATGAGCATTTTTTGCCCTTCTCAGACTGAGATTGCCAGGATCAATAACGATTACTCTTTTCGAGATAAAGGCGGAGAAATTCTCTTTCCTTTGCATGCGAGGTCCGAATTTGACGCGGCCTGCGGAGCGCCGCTAGTCGGAGGTGGTGAATACATGTGCTACCAGTTTGATGTCAAAAGAAGGGAGTTTTTTGAAATTGGTGGTTGGGCCAATGATTACCCGACTAGGGAGAAAGAGGACGGAGAACGGGAGACAGACCACCCGTGGAATAGGGGACATGGAATAGGGGACAGACCACAATTAAATGCAGAAGCAGGTCGAGGCCGGCCTCGTGCGCAGGGCAGCGGCGCACGCCGGGTAGAAAGCCGGCGGAGAAGAGCGGGCGGGAAGGGTAGGGGGTTTTTTTGAAGGGGAAAGGTGGTCTGTCCCCTATTGAAGAAGCGATAGCCGGCTTTACTTTGTTGATAAAGTATGCTAAAGTACAAATACCCCTCTCTACGCGGCGCCAGTCGTGGCGCCGGCGGGTGCCCATGCGCAATGCGGGCGGGCTTGGGGTAATTCGGCATCCTGCGCGGGCAACCGCGGGCTGGGTGTGGTGGGGTCACGCCGCACGGTTCATGTTGGCCAAATAGTTGGCCAAGTTGGCCACGTTGGCCAACATGAATCGGGCGGCCCTCAGGTGAACCACCTGGTCGCGTTGCGCACCAGCGCCACCACCTTGTCGGTGTACGGCGGGTACATGCGCTTGAAGATGTCCAGCCGGGTCTGGCGCATCACCGCGCGCTCGTGCGAAAAGGCGCGGAAGCCGAAGTGGCCGTGGTAGTTGCCCAGGCCGCTGGCGCCGATGCCCCCAAAGGGCAGGTTGGGGTTGGCCAGGTGGACCAGGGAGTTGTTGATCAGGGTGCCGCCGGCGGTGGTATTGGCGACGATGGCCTCGGCGGCGCCGGCGTCGCGCGCGTAGATGTAGAGGGCGAGCGGCTTGTCGCGGGTGCGCAGGAAGGCGTACACCTCGCCCAGGTCGCGGTAGGTGAGGATGGGCAGGATGGGGCCGAAGATCTCCTCGTCCATCACCGGCGAATCGGCGTCGACGGCGGTGAGCACGGTGGGGGCGATGTAGCGCTGCGCGGGTCGGACTGGCCGCCGACGGCGACGTCGGCGCCGCGCTCGACGCTGGCGGCGAGCATGGTCGTCAGGCGCGCGAAATTGCGGTCGTTGATGATGCGGCACAGGTCGGGCGTAGTGTCGCGTTCGCCGTCGCTGGCGCCGTAGAAGCGCGCGATCGCCGCGCGCAGGCCGTCGACCAGCGCGGTGGCGGACCCTTCGTGCACCATTACATAATCCGGGGCCACGCAGGTCTGGCCGGCGTTGATGAACTTGCCCCAGGCGATGCGCTCGGCGGCTTGCGCCAGGTCGGCCGAGCGGTCGACGATGACCGGGGATTTGCCGCCCAGCTCCAGGGTGACCGAAGCCAGGTGCTGCGCCGCCGCCGTCATCACGATCTTGCCGACCTTGGTGCTGCCGGTGAAAAATATGTGGTCGAAGGGCAGGGCCAGGAGTTCCGTGGTGGCCCGGGCATCGCCTTCGATCACGGCGATCTCGGCGGGCTCGAACAGCCCGGTAATCATGTCGCGCAACAGGGCGCTCATGTGCGGCGTCAGCTCGGAGGGTTTGAGGATGGCGCAGCAGCCGGCGGCGATGGCCGACACCAGCGGATTGACGATCAGCGAAAACGGATAGTTCCACGGTCCGATGATCAGCGCCACGCCCTTGGGCTCGTAGCGGATTTCGGAGCGCGTGCCCAGCACACCCAGCGGGTTGGCCACCTTGAGCGGGCGCATCCATTTTTCCAGGTGGCCGATCGCGTGCCTGATCTCGGCGGTGACGGCGAAAATCTCGGTGAGGTCGACCTCGGCGGCGGGCTTGCGGTAGTCCTGGTAGGCAGCGCGCCGTACAGCGTCGGCGCGCGCCTGCACCGCGGCCAGCAGCGCCCGCAGCTTTTCGACGCGCTGCGCGGCGCCGGTCAGGCGCACGCTGGCCTGGTGCTCGCGCTGCAGGTTGAAGATTTCCGCCGCGCCCGGCGCGGTCGCTGGCGGCAGCGGGCGCGCGCCCGTGGGCGGCGGCGCATCCGCCGTCTCGGTATTTGTCATTCGTTCACCTCTCGCGGCTAGGTTGGCGTGGGCTGGTAGCAGTAAGGCAAACAACGCCTGCCCCGATTGGACTCCAGGAGCCGGGCAGGGTGTTGAAAACGGAGTTCGCCCCAATCGAACACCCTTAAGCGGCGCTCCCAGTAGCTTGTCGTTCCCGCGAAAGCGGGAATCCAGGTCCTTTTCCAACTTTCCGGCGTTCTGAATCACGCACTGGATTCCCGCATGCGCGACGTGCCTGGATTCCCGGATTCGCGCCATGCCTGGATTCCCGGATTCGCGCCGTGCCTGGATTCCCGGATTCGCGCCGTGCCTGGATTCCCGCATTCGCGGGAATGACATGCCACGTTGCACAGAGCGCCGAAGTGCTTAAGGGTATGCCATGGGGGCTTGCCCGCTCTGCAACCCCGACATTGGACTCTAGGAGCCTGAGTGTTTGCAAGCTTGATTTACATCAAAGTTGAATGCACCGGCGGGCATATTGTTACATGCACGCCGGCGCAGTCCGGAGCCTTGTGAGACCCATCATGACAGGCTTGATCTCTCGACGCGCTTTTCTCAAGGGTTCGGGAGCGGCGCTTACCGGCGTAGCCCTACCCGCTGGAGCCGCAAGCGGGGCGGAAGCGGCGGGTGCTGCCGGAACACCGCGATTGCCCGTCGGCGGCACAACACCCGTGACCACCGGGCCGGTCACCATCACCCTGGACGTCAACGGCACGCAGCACGCGTGGCGATCGAGCCGCAGCATGACGCTGGCCGAGGCGTTGCGCGGCCCGCTCGGCCTGACCGGCACCAAGATCGCCTGCGATCGCGGCGCCTGCTCGGCCTGCACCGTCTGGCTCGACGGCGCGCCGGTGTGCGTCCTGCATGATGCTGGCGATCGACGTCGGCGCGCGCAGCGGTGACGACCATCGAAGGCCTGGCGCGACGGCGACGCAGCTGCATCCGGTGCAGGCGGCCTTCATCGAGCACGACGCGGTGCAATGCGGATTCTGCACGCCGGGCATGGTGATGAGCTGCGCGGCGCTGCTCGAGCGCATCCCGCATCCCACGCTCGAGGACGTCAAGGCGGCGATCAGCGGTCACATCTGCCGCTGCGGCACCTATCCGCATGTCGTTCGCCGCGACGCTGGCCGCGGCCGAGGCGCGAAAGGCCTGACCATGGCGACGACGACCGAACGCGCCGAGAAGTTTCCGTCCGGCATCGCCAGCGTCGGCCTCGGCACAGGTCGAGCGGCGCGTCCCGCTCGACGAGCCGCCGCCGCTGCCGCCGAACGGCGAGCTCGCCGTGATCGGCAAGCCGTTCCCGCGCATCAACGGCCGCGCCAAGGTCACCGGCGCGGCGCGCTTCACGGTCGATATCACGCTGCCCGGCATGCTTTACGCGCCGCATGCTGCGCTCGCCGCATGCCGCATGCCGAGATTCGCTGTCGATCGATCTCGATGCGGCCGGCGCGCCCCGGACGTCCGCGCCGTGCGCGCCGATCAACTGACTCGGTCGAGCCGCGAGCCGGACGACTCCCGCCGCGGACGGCGCGCGGTGCGTGCGCTATGTCGGCGCGCCGGTCGCCGCCGTCGCCGCCACCTCGCTGGCGGCGGCGGAGACGGCGCTGCGCCTGATCCGCGTCGACTACGAGCCGCTGCCGTTCGTCGTCGACATGGACGACGCGCGCGCAGCCGGACGCGCCGCGGTCGTTCACGACGAGCCTCGGTCGCACGGCACAGCTCTCCGGCGGCGCGCGCGCCGGCGCGGACTTGCCGCTCAACGGCAATGTGCGCGGCCCGCAAACGCCAGCGCGCGGCGACGCCGCCCAGGGCTTCGCCGCAGGCCGACGTGGTGGTCGAGGGCGAATACCGCACCCAGGTGCAGACCCATTGCTGCATGGAGACCGCATGCGATCGTCGCCGATTGGCGCGCCGACGGGCCTGACCGTCTATATGTCGACCCAGTTCACCGCCGGGGTGCGCGACGAGCTGGCGCGAGGCATTCGGTCTGCCGCTCAGCCGCGTGCGGGTCGTGGTCGATGCGCATGGGCGGCGGCTTCGGCTCGAAGTCGTCGCTCGGCAATTACGGCCGCGCCGCCGTCGCGCTGTCGCGCCAGGCCGGCGCGCCGGTGCGCCTCGTGCTCGATCGGCGCGAGGAACAGATGGATGCCGGCAACCGGCCCGGCGACCTGGCAGCGGCTGCGCATCGGCGCGCGGCGCGACGGCACGCTGACGGCGATCTCGCTCGACAGCTACGGCACCGCCGGCGTCGGCGGTGGGCGCCGGCGTCGGCAATTTCGCGCAGGCGCTCTACGCCTGCCCGAATTTCGAGATCCGCGCAGTACGACGTCTTCATCAATGCCGGGCCAGGCTGCGCGATGCGCGGCCCGGGCAATACGCCGGGCGCGTTCGCGCTCGAGCAGGCGATCGACGAATTGGCCGAAAAGCTCGGCATCGATCCGCTGGCGCTGCGCGACCGGATCGACCCGAGCCCGGTGCGGCGCGAGGAGCGGCGGATCGGCGCGCGAGCGCATCGGCTGGAGCCGGCGTCACGCGCCCGGCGCCGATCCCGGCCCGGTCAAGCGCGGCCTCGGCATGGCGCAATCGCTGTGGGGCGCCAACGTGCAGACCAACGCGTCCTGCGAAGTGCGGCTGATGCGCGACGGCTCGGTCGAGGTGCTCTCGAGCGTGCAGGATATCGGCACCGGCATCGGCACGGTGCTGGCGCAGGTCGTCGCCGAAGTGCTCGGGCTGCGCCCCGAGGAGATCACCGTGCGCATCGGCGACACCGAATTTCCCGCCGGGCCGCCTTCCTACGGCAGCCGCACCACCGCCTCGATCACCCCGCCGGCGCGCACCGCCGCCTGGCGCGTGCTGCAAGCGCTGTTCGCGCGGCGGCGCCGCTGCTGAACGCCGCCGCCGACGAACTCGGTCGCGCGCGACGGGCGCATCGTGGTCACGCGCCGATCCGAGCGCGCAGCATGAGCTTTCGCGAGGCCGCGGCGCAGCTGCGCACCGACCGGATCAGCGCGGTGGCCAGTCGCGCAGCGACGATTACGGCGGGTTTCGCCGGCGCATGGGCGACGCGGCGCTGGCGCAGCAGGATCTCGGCGGCGTGCAATTCGCCGAAGTCGCGGTCGACACCGAGACCGGCATCGTGCGCGTCGAGCGCGTCGTCGCGGTCCAGGATTGCGGCCGGCCGATGAATCCGCTGCTGATCGAAAGCCAGGTGCAGGGCGGCGTTCTGATGGGCGTGTCCTACGCCTTGTTCGAAGACCGCATCCTCGATCAGCGCCACCGGCCGCATGGTCAACGCCGATCTCGAGCAATACAAGATCGTCGGGTCCGCGCGAGACGCCGGCGATCGACGTCGTGGTGCTGGAAAACTATCAGGGCCAACAGCGCGACCGACGCCTACGGCATCGCCGAGCCCGCCAACATCGCCACCGCGCCGGCGATCGCCAATGCGGTCTACAACGCCATCGGCGTGCGCCTGCGCGCGCTGCCGATGACGCCGGCGGCGGTGCTGGGCGCGCTCGGCAAGATTCCGCGCGAGGAGCTGACGCCATGAACCGCTTTGCATGGACCACGCGCCGGACGATCGCAGCGGCGAGCCGCGGCGGCGTCGGCGACCGTCGCCGACGCGATGGTCCGCCGACGCGGCGGCGCCGGCCGACGCCGTCATCGTCAAGGCCGGCGGCATCGACCTGCTCGATCTGATGAAGGAAGGCCTGTTGCGCCCGCGCCGAGTCGTCAACCTGCGCGACGTCGCCGGGCCTCGACGCGCATCGCCGAAGAGCCGGGCGGCGGCTTGCGCATCGGCGCCGATGGTCGACGCTGGCGCAGACTCGCCGAACACGCTGCGTGCGCGCGCGCTATCCGCGCCCTGGCCGCAGCGCGGCGCAGCTCGGCCAGCCCGCAGATCCGCAACGTGGCGACGCTCGGGCGGCAACCTGCTGCAGCGTCCGCGCTGCTGGTATTTCCGCGCCGCGCATACCACTGCCTGCGCAAGGGCGGCGGGCACTGCTTCGCCTTCGCCGGCGAGAACCAATACCACGCGATTTTCGACAACATGGCTGCGCCATCGTCCATCCCTCGACCGCGGCGACCGCGCTGGTCGCGCTTGGCGCGACGCGTCGAGATCGCCGACGCCGCAGGGCGCCGGCGCGGAGGTCGCGCTGGAGGAGTTCTTCGTGCCGCCGGACCGGGACATCGCAGCGCGAGAACGATCTGCAGGCCGCGCGAGATCCTGACTGCGGTCGATCCTGCCGCCGCTGCGGCCGGGCGCGCGGTCCATGGCACATCTGAAGCAGGGCGAGAAGGAGTCCTTCGACTGGCCGCTCGCCGATGTCGCGGTGGTGCTCGACGTTGGCGCCGACGGCGCTGCCGGCAGCGCCGCGATCGTGCTCGGCGCGGCGGCGCCCGTGCCGCACCGGGCAAAGGCCGCGAAGCCGCGCTGGTCGGGCAAGCGCATCGACCGAAGCGCTGGCGCGGCAGCGCGGCGCACGCGGCGCTGGACGGCGCCGCGCCGCTCGCCAAAAACGCCTACAAGCTGCCGCTGTTCGAGGCGCTGGTGCGCCGCGCGATTCTCAGCGCTGCGGCCAGGCGTGAGCGGCTGAACAGCCGCTGAGTTCGCTGCGATCGATGATGATCAAGGAGCTGACAATGATGACACGACGTGAAGCCAATGCCGGGCTGCTCGGCGAGCGCCGCGCTGGCGCTGCCGCCGCCGGCGGCGCGCTGCGCAGGAGCCGCCAGCGCTCTGCTGCCGCCGCCGCGCAAGAGACGGCGGCAAGCCGCTGATCGAGGCGCTCGCAGCTGCGCCGCTCGATCCGCGAATATTCCGACCGCGCCCCGTGTCGCCGCAGCAGCTGTCCGACCTGCTGTGGGCGGCGTTCGGCGTCAATCGCCCGAGCGGCGACCGCACCGCGCCCTACTGGCGCCACATCATGGTCGATCGACGTCTACGCCGCGATGGCCGACGGCGTCTGGCTCTATGAGCCCAAGCCGCAGCGTTGCTGCCGCAGCTGGCCGACGACATCCGCGCGCAGACCGGCCTGCAGGATTTCGTCGCGCACCGCGCCGCTCAATCTCGTCTACGTCGCGCACGGCGAGCGCATGAAGGACGTCGCGCCCGAGGAGCGCCGGCTCTACGCCTCGGTCGACGCAGGCTTCATCGGGCAGAACGTCTATCTCTTCTGCGCCTCGGAAGGCCTGGCGACCGTGTTTCGCGGCGGCGGTCGACTACGAAAAGCTCGGGCAGGCCATGCGCCTGCCGCCGGAGCAGTTCGTGATGTTCGCGCAGTCGGTGGGCTATCGGCCGACTTGAGCGGGGTGGCCGCGCCGGGATCGCAACGGCAGCGCGCTGCCGCGGTCCGCGCGCGGCTGCTACATTGATGGCGCGCATCGCACCGGACCGCGGGATGTACCATGCCCGCACGGCATCCGAACTGGAGAACCTTTGTGGATCGCATCGAGAATCGCACCTATGGCGAGATCAAGCTCGGCGACAGCGCCAGCCTGACCCGCACCCTGACCAGCAAGGACATCGCGCTGTTCGCGGTGCTCACCGGCGACGTCAATCCGACCCAGGTCGACGACGAGTACGTCAAGAACGACATGTTCCACAAGGTCATCGCCCACGGCATGTGGGGCGGCGTGCTGATCTCGACCGTGCTGGGCACCGAACTGCCGGGCCTGGGCACGGTCTATCTCGACCAGTCGCTGAGCTTCCGCCACCCGGTGGAGCTGGGCGATACCGTCACCGTGGTGGTCAAGGTGGTCGAGAAAATCGACCAGGGGCACCGCGTGGTGCTCGACTGTTCGATCACCAACCAGCGCGGCGAGGCGGTGATCGCCGGCCGGGCCGACGTCATCGCGCCGCTGCAAAAGGTGTCGCGCCCGCGCGTGGTGCTGCCCGAAATCGCATTGCGCGACAAGGGGCGGGGCTACCGGCGGCTGGTGGCGATGACCCGCGGCATGGCGCCGCTGCGCACCGCGGTGGTCCACCCGGTCGACGCGGCCTCGCTGGTCGGAGCGGTCGAAGCGGCGCGCGCCCACCTGATCATCCCGGTGCTGGTCGGGCCGGAGGTGAAGATCCGCGCCGCCGCCGCGCAGGCCGGCATCGATCTGGCCGCCTTCGAGATCGTCGGCGCCGATCACAGCGATGCCTCCGCGGCCAAGGCGGGTGCGTGACGGCGATGGGCTACCTGAACCAGGTGGGCGCCGTCAAAATCTGACGATGCAGTTGGAGACGGTTGTGCGTACAGCCCTAAGGTCAGGAATACCACGGACAACAAGGTTAATAACAGTCGCTTCATGACAGGCCTTTCGCTGAGCGGTCCATACAGCGGCGATTTCGATTTTATACATTTCTTCTTCACACAACTACCCCAGCGAATCTTTTCGGAGTAACCTCAAACCAAACATCACTTTGATGGGAGATTTCATGCCGGGAAGCAAAGATAGAGATCAGGACGCAGCCAAAGGCGCGGTGGAGCAAGACACTCCCAGCGATCACGGAAAATAGTCCCTCTCCGGACAATTGGGACACCGCGATCAAGATGCGTTACTGAAAGAAGCCGCACATTCCGATTTTCCGGAGCCGGGGGAGAATCCGGAGCACAGCGGGGAACCTAGCAAGGATTAACGCTCAAACGGTTGGTTGCCCTACTGTACTGAAAAGCACCGGGGTTGGGAGGGAAGCTGCCGGACTCGGGGGCATAAGTTGCAGCTCAATTTGAATGCCGCCCAACCATTTCGCCAAAAGGTTATAGCCAAACGCGGCAATTGCGCCACCGACGAATCCCATCGCCCCGTAAAGTACGGGCATCATACATGCGAGTAAGACTAATCCCGCCGTCCCAAAGGCGTTCATGGGATTATAGAACGTCGCGAAGAATTACGGAGAGAAGCACGTTTTGAAGGATGTGAACTTCACGATCGAGCGCGGGGAACGGGTGGTGCTGCTGGGCGTAAATGGCGCGGGTAAATCGACGCTGATCAAATTGTTGGCAGGGACGGAAACTTTGACCGCAGGAGATTACACGCTGGGGTACAACGCAGAGGTGGATTACTTTGCGCAGGACCAATACAAGGAATTGGACACGGACGCGCGGATATTGGATGATCTGCGTGGGGCTGCGCCGCGCATGGGCGAGACAGAGTTGCGCAATCTACTGGGATGCTTCCTATTCAGTGAGGACGATGTGTTCAAGCGGATTGGCGTGCTTTCGGGCGGCGAACGCAACCGCTATGCGCTGGCAAGGATGCTGCTGAAGCCTTCGAACTTCCTGCTATTGGACGAGCCGACGAACCACTTAGATATTCGGGCGAAGGATGTGTTGTTGGAATCGTTGGAGAAGTTCACTGGAACAGTAGTGTTTGTGTCTCACGACCGGTATTTCATTGAGCACTTGGCGACGCGTGTATTTGAAGTGGCCGACGGAACGGTGAGTGTTTATCCGGGCAACTTTGCGGATTATCTATGGCGGAAGGACGGTGGGCCGGAGAAGACGCCAACTTCGTTGAAGGATGTCATGATTGGCGTGCCGCCGGCGGAGCCGATACCGATTGCGGCGGCTGAGAACAAAGCGGCTAAGCGGGTGAATCCAATCCGGATGAAGCAGATGAAAGAACAGGCGCAGGAGTTGGAATCGCGGATTGCGGCGCTGGAGAGCGAGATACAGCAGACGGAGTTGCGGTTGTCGGATTACACGACTCCGCAAGAAGCGATGCGGCTGGCGAGTTTGTTGGAGGATCGGAGGACACAGTTAGAGCGGGCGATGACGGAGTGGGAGGCAGTTAGTCAGGAGATTGAGGCTCCGGCTTGAAGCAGGGTTCAGGTGTCAGGGAACAGGGCTCGGAAGAGGGCTTTCGAAACGAATGGGGAAGAACGCGCGAAGATCGGATGGTTTGGACGAGGGAAATGGGGAGTGGGATCGTTTGATGAGCGACCGAACTGCACGATCAGGAACGGGCTTCAGGTGTCAGAGGCTAAACAGTAGGGGTTAGGGAGGTGAATTGGTAACTGGAAGAGTGATTTCGGAGTTGTGAACGGGGTTTTTGTTGGGGTTGGGACGGAGTTAGGATATTAGTGGTGGCGGGTTGGATTGGCGGGACGAGTTAGAGTTCGTCTTCAGTAGGTGGTTTGAAGCCTAACGAGATGGCTTGTTTCTTCATGTCGTCCAGATGCTCTTGCCAGGTTGGTTCTTTTTGGTTGTTCTTCTTTTTGAAGGCTTTCAGGCGTTCTTCGAGAAGCGCTAGTTTGGCGGCTCGGTCGAGTTCGGCTTGACGGGCTTTGCGGTGGTCTTCGACGGCTTTCTTGGCTTGATTGAATAAGTTGGCTTTGGCGGTTTGATAGCGCTGGAAGCGGCCGAAGGTGCGCTGTTGCAGTTCGGTCCACTGGCTGGCGTTGGGGTTGGCGTCATAGAGGTCGGCTTCGACTTCGGTGAGGGCGTTGGTGGCGCGCTGGTAGAGCCAGTCGGCTTTGATGAGTTTTTCGATGAGGTTCTTTTCGCCTTCGTCTTTGGGTTTGTAGGTGGTGAACCAGGTGGATTGGAGAGCTTTGTAGTCTTCTACAGACTCGTGTTCGAGGATGAGGGTGTCGGCGCAGCAGCCGTGCTTTGTGGCATTCCTTGCGGAGCGGTCGCGACCTTCTAGCGTGGCGGGCGCTGGTGGTTCGGTTGGTTCTAGAGTTGGCGGCGTGAGTTCTGCCATGGCTCCTGGCATGAGTTCTCCAATCATGGAGATGGCATCGCGGATGGCGTCCGGTAGCAGGGACGCGGATTGCGCGGTTTTGTTGCGCGAATCTAGGTAGGCTTGTTTGCGGGCGAGGCGTTCGGCTTCGCGGCGTTCGGATCGTTTGGACATGACGGTGGTCTCCTGAAAAGTGATTTTGAAAATGCAAAAGCTCGCAGGAGGTGGGTGCACCTGGACTGCGAGCCTGGTAAAGGGATAGCACGCCCTGGGCTGAATTCGAACCATGCTGGCGTTAGTTTTGGCGTGTTAAGAGGATGTAGGTGGTTGAGGGAGCTGGAGTTAAAAAATATTTTCGGTTTTTTCAAACTTTTGTGACTGAGTTTTCGTTCGCCCCCCGGATTGGTGCAAGATCAGGCTTTGAAAGCGGACTCGGCGACTTTGGTGTAGGTGGCTTCGAAGGCGCTTTTGTCGATCAGATAGATGTTATGGGGATCGCCAAGCCGTTGAGCTACGACGCCGCCGGCTTCGGCGCGCTGCTTCTCTCCCCAGGGTGCTGTTATTTCGGTTGGTTCGGTTAGAACGAGGGCTTTGATTGTCTCTTTCGACAGGTAGCGTGTCGAGTCGGTGGGATCTTCTTGGTACAGGAGTGGGAATTTTGCGGCTTTGATGACATATTGTTCGCCTTGTGATCCGGTGACGATGTAATCGCCGGGATTGGCGGTGTTTCGAGTTTCTTCTTTTCCGTTGATGATGGTAATGATTTCTTGAGTTTTATCGGCTATTTGGACTTGGGATTTGTTGAGGGCTGTGGTTTTTCGGAAGGTGGGGGCGGAGGTGAAATCGAAATCGGATGGGTTGCGATATTTGTAGGCTTGGTTGGGCATTGCAAGGGTTGTTTTCAGGGTGACATACAACGACCTCCGCAGCACACGGACTCCCCCCACCCCTCTGAAAGCGCTGTTTGCGCAGTGACCGTGATGGCCCATCACAAACGGCCGAACGGAATTCTGAATAAAGCCGTTGAATCGCCATTGTCGAAGCGTCCTGACCTTTTGGATCGATAAAAGTTCGCCGAGTCGTGCCCCGCCCTTTCTGCCCCAGCCGCCGGCAAAAAAAAATTTCGCCCGGGACCGATGAGTTTCCACCTCCTTGGCGGTTATACAGGTTGAGAGCACACAACAAAGCTGGAATCAAACGAAAAACGTCATGAACATTCAGAACAAGACAATCTTGATCACCGGAGCGAATCGCGGCATTGGCCGTGCGCTTGTCAATGAGGCGCTTCGACGGGAAGCAAAGCGGATCTATGCGGAAACGCGCGCTGGATTGCCAGTCGCCGACGCTCGGGTAACACCCCTGACGCTTGACGTGACCAATGCCTCGCAGATCGAGCAGGCGGCCCGTCAGGTTAACTCGCTCGATGTCTTGATCAATAACGCGGGCATCGCTCTACATGACGATCTGAACAATTTCGACATTATCGAGCAGCACCTGGCCGTCAATCTTTTCGGAAGTCTAAGAATGAGCCGCGCTTTTTTGCTGACACTGCGACGCTCCCAAGGGGTCATCGTTAACATTCTGTCCCTGATGGCGCTCGCGCCGTTGCCACTTACACCTGCTTACGCCATTTCAAAAGCCGCCGCGTTCAATATGACGCAATCACTGAGAGCACTCGTTGCAAGCCAAGGCGTGACCGTCCATGGCGTGCTTCTCGGCCCCACCGATACCGACATGACCCGAGGGTTCGATATACCGAAGGCATCGCCCGAAGCAGTTGCACAGGGCATCTTCGATGGCTTGGAGAACAAGCAAGAGGATATCTTCCCCGACCCTGCGTCGCGTTCAATAGCCGAGGGCTGGCGGACAGGCATAGCCAAGGCGTTCGAGCGCCAGTACGCGGGCTTTGTGCCGAAAAGCGTTGCTCTGTAATACCACTTCTAGCCAAAGACAGGAGAACAAACCATGAATAAGCGCAGTTTCACGACAACCATTTCAGTGAATCAGACGCCGAACGAATCCTTCGCTGCCATCAACAACGTACGTGGATGGTGGTCAGGAGAGATTGAAGGGGTCACGGACAAGCTCGGATCTGAGTTCACGTATCGTTACCAGGATGCGCACCGCTCCACGCAGAAGGTGACGGAACTCATTCCCGGCAAGAAGGTCGTCTGGCATGTTACCGACAGCCACCTGAGCTTTGTGAAAGACAAGACCGAATGGACCGGAACGGACATTGTTTTCGACATCTCCACCCAAGGCGGCAAGACGGAAATCCGTTTTACCCACTCAGGCCTTGCACCGGAGATTGAATGTTACGGCAGCTGTTCCAACGCTTGGGGCCTGCTCATCGGCAATTTGCGCAACCTCATTACCACAGGTAAGAGTCAACCCGACGTATTTGCATAGAAAGGAACAGGCATGGATAACCCAAATTTCACCACAACCACTTCGGTGGACCAATCTCCCGAAGAGGCCTTCGCCGCCATCAACAACCCCATGGCTGTCGGAAAACATGGATGGCAGTACCGCAAAACTTGGGTATGAATGGACGTATCGTTACAAAGACGTGCATAGTTGCACGATTACGGTGATAGAAATGGTGCCCGCCAAAAAAGTCGTTTGGCTTGTGGTGCATGACTACTTCAATTTCACTCAGGACACACACAGGGACTAGGAGGAAGCTTTCTTGCTGGTTGATGATAGAATCCTTCACGGAGAGGTCAACCGAAGGTCCAAGTACGACTGCCATGACTCCGGGATCATCACTCCAACCGCAAGCTGCCCCTCCAAGCCAAAAGTTTGCACAACTCGCGGAACCCTTCCGCCGCGAACTCCAAGCGCATTGTTACCGTATGCTTGGATCCTTACATGAAGCAGAGGATCTTGTGCAAGAGACATATTTGCGTGCTTGGCGCAGCTTTGACAGCTTCAAGAATGTTGAGGGCGGTTCGTTCCGAGCATGGTTATACCGCATCGCCACCAACGCCTGCCTGAATAACCTGGCTGGCCGCAAAGACCCGCAACGCTTCTTGCCTAACCAGTTGGGACCCACAACTCACCAGATGCCGTCAGCCCCGGCGACCAATGTGGCCTGGCTCGAACCTTATCCGAGTGCCTACCTCGAAGGAATCGGGAACGAGGCAACGAACCCGGAGGCACGCTATGCCGCTCGGGAGGCCGTGCAACTTGCTTTCGTCGCTGCCATCCAGTTGTTGCCGGCGCGTCAGCGTGCGGTACTGCTGCTATGCGACGTGCTCGGTTGGGCTGCTGCCGAAGCCGCGACGCTGCTGGAAAGCTCGACGGCCTCCATTAACAGTGCATTGCAGCGGGCGCGAGAAACTCTAGCAAAACACTATCCAGGAGGTCGGCCGCAGGCGGCCATTCCGTCGAATCCGGAGCAGCAAAAGCTACTCGGGCGCTATCTGGACGCCTGGCAGAGGCACAACGTAAATGGTTTCGTAGCTCTCCTGAAACAAGATGCGACGGTGACAATGCCGCCATGGACAGAGTGGTTTGTAGGCCGTGACAACATTGGTTCTTTCTTTGGCGCGGCTTGGAAGACCTGCAACGGCCTTCGCCTGGTTCCAACCGGCGCGAACGGCCAGCCAGCTTTCGCTGTTTATGAGCTCAGCAGCGGCGCTGATGCGCACTGGGCCGCACACTCTATCCACGTGCTCTCACTCGGTGACGAAACGATTTCGAGCATTACGATGTTCGTGCCGCCTGCTGGACCGAACCTATTCAAGTCATTTGAGCTTCCGCTGATTCTGCCGGACGGTGTAGATTCATCCGACGGACACTAGGAGGACGGATTCTGTCGCATTAGTGATTGGGCCTGATCTTTCGGCTCGATCGTTTGCAGTCCGCTGTGAGCGTGAGATGCGGCTTGACGAGGCTACAAGTTCTGTTTGAAGAAGTCTGTCATTTGTTGCATCAGTTGCTTTTCGTCGCCGGGGCGCGGGGCTAGGAAGAAGCGCTTGGCTACTTCGGGATTTTTTTTGACGTTGGTGATGGCTTTTTGCAGGGCTTCGGCGTGTTCGTGACGGATCAGCAAGTTTGCTTCACCGGCGGCCACCATGAGCGTTCCGGTCATGCGGCGGGCGTCGTGGAGGGCGGTGGAATCGTCGTACTCGTTGATTCGTTTTGCGGGCAGACCTAGGTAGCGTTCTGCAAAGTAGGCGTCGTATTTGGTCCAATCGGCGATGGGCGAGTCGGCGAAACCGGCTTTGAAGCCGCCAGGGAATTGCCACATGGCGTGGACGACGGTGTGGGCTCCATAGTCGCAGCCCCAGATTCCCAGGCGCGTGCCGTCGACATAAGTCTGGCGGCGAAGGTAGCTTGCCACTTCGCGGAGGTCGGCGGTTTCCTGGGCTCCGAAGCGGTAGTGAATGTATTCCTCAAACAGGTGCCCGTAGCCAGCCGAGCCGCGCACATCGACGGCTAAGACCAAATAGCCTTTTCGAACCATGGAGCGGTTCCATTCCATCTGCCAGCCGTCCCACGAATCTTCGACGACGCGGCCGCGCGGCCCGGAGAAGGTGTAGAGGATGACCGGGTATTTTTTTTGCGCGTCGAAATCGTCGGGTTTGAAGAGGCGTGCGGGGAGAGCGATGTCGTCGTGCGTTTTGATGGTGAGAAATTCGTTTGCGACTGGCTTTTCCTGGGTGATGGGTGGGATGATTTCTCGGGTGGCGTCCTTCTTGCCGTGCCATGCGATGGAGGGCGGGGTTGTCGAGGACGAGTATTCGTCCAGATAGGAGTCGCCGGGTGCATTGAGAAGGACTTCGTGCCAGCCGGGAGATTGCGTCACCTGTTGTGGAGCGGAGCCATCAAGATTCAGGCGGTAGAGATGCTGGTCTTGGTGTGGGGCTACGCTGGCGGTGACATAGACGTGGTCGGGATCGGATGTGGAGTAAGTTTGGTAGATTTCCAGATCTTTCGGGGAAAGATCACTTACTAACTTGCCGTCTAAGTCATATAAGTAGGCGTGGCGAGCTCCGGTGCGTTCGCTGGTAACTACAAAGCGCGTGCCGTTGTTGACAAAGATGGGCGTGGTTGGTGCATTGATCCAGTAAGCGTCTTTTTCGGTGAGAACGGTTTTGAGGGCGGCTTGCCCGACGGCGCAAAGTTCGGCAGTGGTCTGAAGACGATTGAGGCGATACAAGAAAACCTGTTGGGCGTCGGGATGCCAGGCGGGGCGCAAGAGGTAGGGCCAGTCGTCACTGGATTCGGCGAGCACTCGGCTTTGGCCGGTTGCGGCGTCGGCCAGTTTCAGACGAAACACGGGGAGTTTGGCGCCGGCGAGGACGTAGTGATCGGGCTGTTGGAATTCGGTTTCGATGTAGGCGATGGATGTGGAATCGGGCGACCACCAGTAGTGGCGCTTGACGTGGAATTCGCTGGCATAGATGGGATCGGGAAGACCGACGAGGAGGTTTGCGTTGCCGTTTTGCGAGAGCGAGATTGGCTTGCGGCCGTCGATGGGCGAGATCCAGAGGTTGTTAGCGCGAATGAAGGCGAAGCGGCGGCCGTCGGGAGAGACTTCGACGTCGGAGCCCAAGACATCGAGCGAGACGCGCTTACCGAAGCGTGCGTTTTCGAGCGAGTAGCCGGTGATGACGCCGTTACGGGTTAGGAACAGGGCTTGATCTTTCGCGGCCCAGGCGAAGGCGACGGGCAACTGACCTTTGCCGAGTTGCAGTTTGACGCCCGAGGTTGCATCCACGACATGGACATTGCCGCTGACTTCGGCAACGGCGACGAAGCGGCCGGTGGGACTGATGGAGACCGGGGGTTGCGTGGCGGCATGGGTGGTCCAGGACAGCAGAAGAGCAAGAACGATTTGGCGCATCCACTTTCAAGAGTAACGAAATAGGGAAAGTTGTCGCGGGTGGGCGGACGGCTTTGCCTTCTTCGATGGGTGGGCCGGAGTGCAGGCCGTTAGCAGAAGTGACAAAAATTTCTTTTGCCTTGCAATCAATGAGTTAGATGGTTTTTAGGTGGTGGAACGGAGTAAGTGTCTTCGAAGCTGTTAGCGGGAACCCTTACCTATGGCCACCGAGCAAATTACTAAGTTTCAACCAAACCGAACCTTGTATTTAAGAGGATTCGATGGCGCCGGAGCGGGCGCCGGCCTGTGCCAAACCAGCGACTCCGGCTTCACTGTCTGCGGCGTATTCCGAGATATGGCCGATTTCTGCGTGCTGGTTATTTACGACGCGGATAATATTTTTGAGCACTATTCGATACGTTATTTGCCGGATTTCGATCTTACTAATATCGTGCTGAACTTCGATGTGGCTTACCAGGGATTGCAGCCACTGGATTCGGCGAAGTATTCGTGGATTGACTGGGCGCAGCTTGACGTTCTTCCGGCTGATGGCAGCAAGGCACCGACGGTGTATTTATGGGATCACGCAACGCTGGTTAGCGGGAACTATACGACGGCGCAGGGCACCTTTACTATCTCGACGGGGCCGAATGGATGTACGGTTTATGACCGACTTACCTTGTTTGTGAATAACACGAGTTTTGACTTTGTGGCGAGCGGTGGGGAGACGGCGCAAGACGTTGCGGACTGGTTCGCGGGTTATATCAATACTTACAACTGGGCGAGTTTTGCGAATTCGAGCGTGTCGATTTTGGCGACAGCCGGGACGGATGGGCAGCTAATTATCAACTATGCACGGACAGGTTACGTGAATGTGGATGGGGTTAGCGTTACTTGGACTCCGCCCAGTGTTTCCGGAATGCCAGCCGGTATCAAATTTCCTGGACTAACTGCGGGAGCGACGATTTACATCAGCGGAGTTGCTTATACGATTGCGTCGGTAACAAGTCCGACTACGTTGACGCTGACGACGGCAGCGCCTGCGCAAACGGCTGTACCTTATCTGGCGGAATATGGCGGCGTGGATGGCAATGGGCTGACGGTTTATATGGTTCCGCGCACACCGAACGTGAGTCTGGCGGTAGATCAGGCGGTTTTGCCGCTAACGGGTGGGAATTCGGACGGGGTGGTTTGGAATATTTCGATTGATTTTACAGCGTTGGGGATTGATAGCGTGCGGCAGGCGTGGCTCACGTTTGCGCCACAATTACCGGCGTCGTCGGCTTACACTGACACGGAGTGGACGGCGACTTTCAGCAATTGGGGGATTTCGGACCCGAACAATATCGGCACCTTTAGTATTGCCAGCGCAGATAGTATGCGGGTTGGAAATGCGGATGCATCTTGCGTCTACTCGGCGCAAGGATGGAGTATTCAATCGGCGAACAACTACTGGCGAGGCTTTTCCAGAGTTACTAAAACAGCAGGGTCGATTGTTACTGTCACTTACAGCTGTTCACAAGCTCATGACCTCTTCTTAGGGACCTCACTCTATACCGATCGCGCTATTGTTTCGGTCAGTGTGGATGACGATGCGGCGACGACTCTGGACTGTTACCTAAATACGTCTTCTGAGCTGGTTACGCGACGCATTCTGCGCAGCGGAATGAGCGCGGGCCAGCATACGGCAGTTATCACGCTGGCGGCAAGCAAGAATTCTGAAAGTTCCGGGTATAACTTCATCTTCGATTTTCTTGAGGCGGCAGTTACGACGACGGGGATTCCCGATGCGATGGTGACCTATCCGAATGTCAGTCCGGCGTTGGACTACGATACGGACGCGACTTACAAGATGAGTCCGCAGCGGATTATGTGGGGTTTGGCGAAGCTCGGGTTCCAGGGACACATGAACGAGTATTTGGGAGTGTTTTGGTGGAACCAGCGAGTAAGTGCCGGGGCGACCTGGAACTCGGTGACTATCACAATTGGCGGGACGTGGGCGAACAATGACTACGCCGAAGTAAACATTGGCGGCTTCATTATTCGGAAGTCGATTATTACGTGGGACACTATTGAGACCATCGCAGACCATTTTGTTTATTACATTAATTCGGCGACGGTGGCGGTGTGGGCGGCTATTACGGGAACGGGAGAATTCACGATTTACACACGGACTCCGAGTTGGAGTGAAACGGTTTCGGCAACTCCAAATACAGGATCATCGGGAACGATGACTCTTTCTTCGACATCGGGTGTAGGGGGCACAGTGGGCTATTGGCAGGTGGATCCAACGGCTTCGAACCCATTAAATTTCGGGGCGCGACAATGGCATGCGGATTTGTTTGCAGAAGTTGCGGCAGCGGGCAATTTGATTACGGCTTCCTTCTCTATGGAGTTGGTGTATCCGCCTGACGACGGGACAGTAGAGAATGCGTGGCAGGCTCGCTTTTACGATGGAACACCGGTTTTGACTGCCACGGGTTTCGCGAGCCTGGTTTCTTCGCAGTGCGCGTTCATCCCGAACATGACTAACTTCCAACAAAATGTGTACCTGGCAATGGCTGAGTTGCAATCGGCTGCCGGGTTAACACCTTGGCTGCAGTTTGGCGAATTCCTTTGGTGGTATTTCTCCTCCGATGCCTTCGCGGTGAGCAGCCTTACAGGCACCAGTTCCTTACTTATTCAAATGACCAACACAGTTACTAAGTCGCTCACACATGGACTTTCTACGGGCGACAGAATTATCGTTACCGGCGTGCTTGGGTGTACGTCGGCGAATGGAACGTGGCCGATTACTGTGATTGACGATCAAACGATCTCGATACCGGTGGCAGCGAATGGAACGTGGCAAAGCGGGACGGGATCTGTGCGCGGAGGATCGATGGCTTATTACGATGCAGTAACCAGTGCGGCGGCGCAAGCGTCCCTGGGAAGACCGCTATACAAGTTCACTTGTCAGGACGACGATCCGACTGTCAATCAGGGCGCGGACGCGGCATTTCTTGTAGGACAGCTAAAGTCACATATCGATTCGCTTCGGACGGCGGTGCTAGCGCAATATCCGAATGCGAAATTCGAAATTCTTTATCCAAACGATGTGAATAATCCCGTCTGCCTGATTGGACCCGGTGTTGCGTACCCGCAAGGTGGGCGTTTGAACGCGGCAGTGAATCTGCCAACACAATGGTATTCGCAGCCTACTAGTGGTCTCGACAGTTTCAAAGTGGAAGCACTTAGTTGGAGCGCTACTTACATGAACATGGATTTAGCTAAGCAGGCGATTGTTTTCGCTGTGACTGCGCCTATGTCGTGGCCGGAGTCGCAAGTGGCCTATCTTATTCCCTGGTTTAACGGCACGTGCCCTTGGCCGCGTGAGTTTTTGCTTGCTTCTTCCCGGGCCTTGAACATAGTTAACTTTTGGGCCTATGACCACTTGGCGCTGATGTCGTGGCCCATTCCGCTGCCAGTCTCTCAGGAACAATCGAGATTCCTAGGATGACCTATTTTTCCTTGTAAAATTTATCACCTGTCGGTAGGGTAGAGGAGTAACAATCGGATACACAGTAGCAAAATCGGAGATTTCCTTGTCACGGCGTTTGACGAGCATTTCCGCGCAAGAATTAGCTATTGCGCTGGATCTGTCGACTGCCTTTGTGCGCACGCGAGAGGGAAAGATACTCCACTGGTCCACAGGTAGCGAGAAGGTGTATGGATGGCGACGCGCGGAAGCAGTGGGTAAGTTGTCGCACGATTTACTACAAACCAGATTTTCCGACACGTTGCGAAACATTGACGCTACGCTTGCTAAACATGGGGAGTGGTCTGGAAATCTGGTTCATCGAACCAAAGACGGCCGGGTATTAAATGTCTTTAGTCATTGGATTCTGGCGCCGGCGAAGGGTCGTTGGGCCAGTAGCGTTGTTGAGATTAATGTTGTAGCGTCGGGCCTTCAACCGCTGTTGGCTTCGTTAGTAGCATCAACAAGCGACGCGGTGATAGGGGTATCCCTAGATAGCATCATTACCAGCTGGAACGCATCGGCCGAGAAGCTTTTCGAATACCATGAGGCAGAGGTTGTCGGCCAGCCAATCTCAATTCTGTTTCCGCCCTCTTTGTTGGATGAAGAGTCGAGTCTGATAGCCCGAGTGAGAGAGGGCGCCAGAATTGACCATTATGAGACCACGCGTATTGCTAAATCGGGTAAAGCACTTACGGTGTCTTTGTCGCTCTCACCGATTTATGATTTTGCGGGCGACTTAGTCGGCATCTCAAAAATTGCTCGCGATGTGACTGAACGCCGGATGCAGGAGGATGCGCTACGGCGGGCGAATGCCTCGCTGGAAGAATTCGCGTATGCTGCTGCCCACGACCTGCAGGAGCCGCTCCGCAACATTTCGCTGTCGGTCCAGCAATTGGAACGTTTTTACACCGAAATGTCATTGCAGGAAAGAGAAGAGGTGATGGCGGGGGCCGTCCGAAACGCCAACCGGATGCAGGCACTCATTAAGGATCTTCTGTCATTCTCCCGCGTTATTCCATCGTCTCAAGAAGCTCCGCAGTTGTGCGATACAAACGCGATTGTTCGGCAGGCGCTAGAGAATCTTTCGCAGTCCATCGAGGAAAGCCGGGCGAGTGTGGTCATTAACTATCCGCTTCCCGCAGCGCGCATGCACCCTTCCCACCTTCTGCAACTAATGCAGAACTTATTGGGCAACGCTGTCAAATACCGCGACCCTGAAAGAGCGCCAATCATCCAAGTTGGCGGCCGGTCGGAGCGGTCGCACGTAGTTTTTTCAGTTGCCGATAACGGCGTGGGGGTTGAAACTCAGTTTCATCAGCGTATTTTCGGCGTTTTCAAAAGGCTGGATACGACAAAGCCCGGAACCGGAATCGGCTTGGCGGTGTGCAAACGGATTGTAGAGCACTACTCAGGTGGAATTTGGATTGAATCGGAACCGGGCGCTGGATCAACGTTTTATTTCTCAGTTCCTTCGTAAAACTCACCTTACATGCCCCTTCCCCGAGTACTTGTTGTTGAAGATAATCCAATTGACGCCGCGATGATCAAACGCGCGTTAAAGCTAGGCGGTTTGATTCAGGATCCGGTGGTTGTGAACGACGGTGCTCCAGCCATTGCTCTGTTGAAGCGCGAAGCTGAATATGCCAACTCTCCAAGGCCGGATCTGATTGTTTTGGATCTGAATTTGATCACGGTAGACGGCGGCGAAGTGCTGAACTTCGTTCGCAGGACGCCCGATTTAAAAGCAATCTCGGTAGCCATTCTTAGTTCGACGCCTACCGACGTTTGCCGGGCAAACTACGCGGAAGCCGACTGCTACTTCACAAAGCCATCAGATTTGCTGACTTTTGAGCGCATTGGACGCGAGATTTTGGACTGCTATTCGGATTTGCACAGAAAGACAATGTAGTTTGACTAGGTTTTTGACTCGAAACCGGGTCGTTTTGCGTCTGCTTAAGCAAGGGAGTCTTAAGACTTGCATACGTCTGAAATTGTGCGAGCGTGGGGCAAGATCCTACGCGGAGAAGCTCCAACTCTTTCAATTGAAATCACCCGCGAGTGTCCATTACGATGTCCAGGTTGTTATGCGTATGATTCCGAGCATCTGGGTGGCGGCATTACGCTGCGGGAGTTAAATGATAAGAAGGGCAGTGAGTTAGTAAATGGCGTACTTACCATAGTTGATAAGCATAAACCGCTTCACCTTTCGATAGTAGGCGGCGACCCACTTGTGCGGTATCGCGAACTTAATGCCTTGGTGCCCTTGCTGATGGATCGAGGGATTCATGTGCAGATAGTCACCAGCGCGTTCCGCACTTTTCCCATTGAATGGAACACTTATCCGAAGTTGAATGTTTCGGTTTCTATTGATGGCCTGCAACCGGAACATGACGCGCGACGTGCGCCAGCCACTTACGATCGCATCCTAAAGAATATTCAAGATCGCCAAGTTACCATTCATTCGACCATCACCAGCCAAACGGCTGCGCCTGCATATATAGAGGAGTTTGTAAATTTCTGGTCGGGGCGAAAGGAAATCAAACGCATCTGGTTTAGTTTGTTCACGCCGCAAAGGGGAGACAAACTTCCGGAGATACTATCGCAGCAGCAGCGCTTAGATGTAGTAAGCAAGCTGTTAGACTTGCGCAAACGATACCCGAAATTGGATATGGCTCCGGAATTGATCCGGCAGTTTTCCACACCACCCAGCAATCCGACCGAATGTGTTTTTGCGCAAACTACAGCCACGATTTCCGCGGACTTGCGGACGAGAATTACGCCTTGCCAGTTCGGCGGCAATCCCGATTGTTCGCAGTGCGGTTGCATCGCGTCGGCCGGGTTGGCGGCTATTGCGGATTATAAGTTGGGAGGAGTGTTGAAGGTGAAGCCTATCTTCGACGCCTCCATATGGATTGGCAAACGCCGATCCGGGGCGACCATTCCCGCCGTAAGCAAGCCCGTCTTTGATATCCTCAAAACTTAGTAGTAATTGAGAAAACGCGCAAAACGGGCTTGGTAATTAGCGCTCCGCGGAATGTGGGCGGTTTCGTTTTGGGATGAATTCGCGGTGCGCATTCCCGCCCTTTGCACTCATTGAGGAATTTGAATGTCTGGACATAGTAAATGGGCAACAATCAAGCACAAGAAAGCGGCCCTGGATTCGAAGCGCGGCAAGATTTTTACACGCCTGATCAAGGAAATTTTGATTGCGGCGCGCTCCGGAGGCGACCCCGATTCGAACGCCCGTCTTCGTACCGCCATCACTGCCGCTAAAGCGGTTAGTATGCCCGCCGAAAATATTAAACGTGCTGTTCAGCGCGGTACGGGTGAACTAGAAGGCGGCCAGATTGAAGAAATCATGTACGAAGGCTACGGTCCGGGCGGCGCAGCCGTCATTGTGAACGTCGCGACGGATAACCGCAACCGCACAGTGAGCGAAATCCGGCACGCGTTTTCGAAAAACGGTGGGAATTTGGGCGAAGTGGGATCTGTAGCGTGGATGTTCGAGCGCAAGAGCCAGATCATCATTGATGGCGAGCACGTGACGGAAGAGAAGTTGATGGACCTGGCGTTGGAAGCGGGCGCGGATGATATTCGCGATCACGAAGGCACGTGGGAAATTCTGTCGGCTCCCGAGGCACACGAGAGCGTTTTGAAGGCGCTGGAAAAGGCCAAAATTCCTACCGAAGCCGCCGAAATTGCCATGGTGCCGAAGAATACGGTAAAGCTGGAAGGCAAGCAGGGGCAAGCCATGCTCAGGCTTTTTGAAGTTTTGGACGAACACGACGACGTTCAGAGTGTCTACGGCAATTACGAAGTTGACGAAGAAGCGGAAGCCTAAGGGCTTCCATTCGCAATGCGAATAGTTGGCATTGACTGCGGTACTGAAAGAACAGGCTTCGGCGTTATTGATTCCGACGGCCGCAGTCATAGCTTCATTACGGCGGGCGTGATCAAAACTAAAACGACTGACGCGTTGAGTGATCGCCTAAAAGACATTGCGGATGAATTGGATAAAGTAATCGCCGAATATTCGCCGCAGGCCGTAGCGGTGGAAGAAGTATTTTATTCGGTGAATGCGAAATCGGCTTTGAAACTGGCGCATGTGCGTGGTGTGGCACTGTTGCAGGCGGCGCGCGCAGGACTGCCCGTTAGTGAGTATTCAGCACTGGAAGTGAAGATGAGCGTGGTGGGTTATGGCCGCGCTGAGAAATCGCAAGTGCAGATGATGGTGCAATCGCTTCTGCGCATTTCGAACGATTTTCCTTCATTTGATGCGTCGGATGCGCTGGCCGTGGCCATTTGCCACGGAACTCGTGGAGCGGGATTGCGTTGAAACTGGCGCTTAGTTTCGCTTTGCTGGCCGCATCGCTTTGTGCGCAAGACAAGGTTACTTTCACCAAGAGCTTTCCAAACAGTATTCCGCCATTTTGTTTCGTGCAGGTGAGCAAAGATGGCGCATTGGAATATAAGGAAGCGCCCAACGACGAGAATCCGCTACACGCGAAACTGGCGCAGGTTGATGTGGACGCAGTGTTTGGTATGGCCGCCAAACTGAACTATTTCAAGGGCAATTTGGAATCGGGCTTGAAGGTGGCGAACACCGGCAAAAAGACGTTTCGTTATGAATCCGCGACAGGCGACAAGAACGAGGCTGTGTTTAACTATTCCACCGATCTGACGGCGCAGCAGTTGTGGGATAAGTTCGAGCAGATTGCTTCTTCGGAACGGGCGTATCTGGATTTGGACAGAACCGTGCATTTCGACAAGCTGGGCGTGAACGATTCGCTGGCGCAGATTGAACAGTTGTGGTTGAACAAGCAGTTGGCCGCGCCCGCGCAATTTGTACCGTTATTAACCCGCGTGGCAACACACGAAGCGTTTATGCACTTGGCGCGCGAACGAGCGGCGCGCTTGAAGGATGAGTTCGCGGCCGCACCATGAGTTACAGACGCGTTATTTGGATTGTTCTGGATTCGGTTGGAATCGGGGCGATGCCCGATGCGGCGGCTTATGGTGATTTCGGCAGCGACACTCTGGGAAACATCGCGCGCAAGCGTCCGATGGATCTGCCGAACCTTTGCCGCTTGGGGCTGGCCAAAATCAGAAATATTCCCGGCCTTTGTCGGGCTGTCAGCGCGGCCGGCGCGTATGGGAAGTGCACGCTGGCGTCGCCTGGAAAAGACACAACGACGGGCCATTGGGAAATGGCGGGAATAATTCTGGAAAAGCCGTTTCCGTTGTATCCGCATGGGTTTCCGCCCGAGATTATTGAGGCGTTTGAGCAGCAGACGGGGCGTAAAGCGCTGGGCAACAAGCCGGCATCGGGAACGGAAATCATCAAAGAATTGGGCGAGGAGCACATGCGCACAGGCTCGCCGATTGTTTATACGTCTGCCGACAGTGTTTTCCAGATTGCCGCGCATGAAGAAGTTATCCCGCTGGAGCAGTTGTACAGATTCTGCGAGATTGCGCGCGCTATTTTGCATGGTCCAAACGAAGTGGGGCGCGTGATTGCTCGTCCGTTTGTTGGCGAACCGGGTGCTTTCAAACGCACCGCGAACCGGCATGATTATGCTGTGCCGCCGCCGGCGGGAATGCTGCTGGATCAGTTGCATGACAATGGCGTACCGGTATATTCGGTTGGAAAAATCGCCGACATTTTTTTAAACCGCGGGATTTCGCATTCTGAAAAGACCAAGAGCAACGAAGACGGCATGGCGAAGACGCAGCAGGCCATGCGCGACCAACCGGATGGATTGATATTCGTGAACCTGGTGGATTTCGATTCACTTTACGGGCACCGCAATGACGTGGAAGGTTACGCGCGCGCATTGGAAGCGGTGGACCGGTGGCTGCCGAATTTGGATTTGCAACCGGACGATATGCTGATTTTGACCGCTGATCATGGTTGCGACCCGACCACGCCGTCCACCGACCATTCACGCGAGTACACACCTTTGCTGGTTTATGGTCAACACGTGCGCGCCGACGTAGCGTTAGGCACGCGCGGAACATTAGCCGACATTGGCGCAACCGTGGCCCAGAACTTTGGAACAACACTCCAAGCAGGAAAGAGTTTTTTGACAGACCTTCAAACTTTATGAGACGACGCATTATGGCGGGCAATTGGAAGATGTACAAAACCCCGCAGGAAACAGCAGCATTTTTTGAACGCTTCAACAAGCAAGTGGAAGGCGTGACGAGTTGCGATGTGGTGATTTTTCCAGCCACCATCAGCATTACAACCGCCGTGGCTGCTACGCAGAATACGAATGTTGGGATAGGCGGACAGAATCTGTATCCCGGCAAGGAAGGCGCTTTTACGGGCGAGACGTCGGGCGATATGCTGCGTGCAGCCGGAGCAAAGTGGGCCCTGGTTGGCCACAGCGAAAGGCGACATACCGTGGCGGCGGAAACTGACGCGGAGGTTTTGAAGAAGACGCAAGCGGCGTTGAGCTATGGCTTGCGGCCCGTGGTTTGTGTGGGCGAGCGCCAGGAAGAATTCAAGGGCGGCAAGACTGATGAAGTTCTGGTGAAGCAGTTCGCAGGTGGAATTGCAGGCCTTACGGAAGAACAGTTCTCGCAGATTGCGATTGCGTATGAACCGGTTTGGGCGATTGGAACGGGTTTAGTGGCGACTCCGGAGATTGCATCCAAGGCGCACCGTTTGATTCGCGGTGAGGCGGAAAAGCGGTTTGGCAGCAATGCGGCGCAACAGTTGCGGATACTGTATGGCGGCAGTGTGAAGCCGGATAACATTGAGGGTTTGATGAAGGAATCGGAATTGGATGGCGTGCTAGTGGGTGGCGCTAGTCTGGATCCGGATTCGTTTGTGAAGATTGTTAAGGCGGGATAGGTTTGAGAAGGCTGGCGGCGCGGTAGGGAGAGGTCTTGATGCGTCGCCTTGTCTTAATTATTGATTGGCGACGGATGCCTGTTCCCTAAGCGCTTAGATAACACCGAGTCGGTTCAGCGCGTGCGCTCAATCTCCGGGGTTCGCGATCTCATACGATTAGAAAGACGCTCAAGACTGTCTATCCGGGATAGCCGAATGGCCACAGTGACATTTTTACTCCATGTGGGTGTAAATTCAGGCAAGTCAGGGTTGCATTTACTAGCAGTAAAATCCCGTAAAGGCAACGAGCATGATGTTTGGTAGATCCGCTATGAAGGAACTGCATCCGAGGGGCAGCGGCATGATTGCCGTGATCATAGCGGCTGCCTTGCTTCCCACGGGCGAGTCCCATTCGGAGCGGTTAGAAAGTCCGACAGCTGCATTGCGGGTGTCTAACTGGCGTATTGAAAACATGGGCGAGGTTCCGAGTGTTGTCGTTGAAATTCAGCTGCGCACTGGCGACAGTGAACTTGCGTTACCGTACTGCGGAACCAGCCAAGATGGAGATCACCTGCTATGTCTGGAGTGTGCGCATCTCCAGCATAAGCTTAATGGAGCGTGGTCATCGGTGTTGCGAAGACGGCTGTTTGGGCTGCTTGGTGTAACAAAGCGCACAGGCGTTGTCAAGGTAAAGGCTCGTGGCAGTCAGCGGCTCAAGTTTGTATATAGTCGGCGATTCTTCGAAGTCGAGCCGGGCCAACAGCTTCGGATCGTTGTAGACGCTTGGGCCGACGATCAGTCGGTGCCATCACAATTCGAAACAGATCGGAATCCTGCCCCCTACCATCTTCAAACGCCGGTATTCCGTTGCCCAGCGATTCCAATTCGGTAGAGCTTGCTAAGTATTTGGGCGTTCGCTATCGCTCTTCGCCTCGTCTGCCCCTTGTTTCCACTCGAATAGCTTGTGCGAGGCGGATGAAGTGCAGGTTGATTAAGTCCCGGTCGGGACGGCGTCCCAGTCTTCCGCATACTTGCAGAGCCAATTAAGAGCATATAGTCTCTCCTGCGCGATAGAACGCATGGTGTGCCACTCGTCCTCAGAGAGTTTCGAATAAGCTTTGTTGAGAGCGGGGAAGTCGTGGTCGATTGGCACAAAGAGCTTATCCTTGTTTGCTTTCTCCGTGGTCATCGCAATAATCTTCGCGAAGGTCCACCCTTCTGGGGCCGACGCGCCGGTCATTTCAAGTTGAGTAGTTCGCGCTCGCCACAGCCAGAGTTCCGCAACCCCGCGCGACGCGACGATCTCTTCGCCGTTTCGCAACTGAGCTTTACTAATAAACACTAGGGAATCTTCAGGACGGGGAAGCGCAGCCATGACGTCTTCATCGGAGGTCTGCTTGTCGAAAGGGGGCAGTGTGCGGTTGGGCTTTAAGGCCCAGAGCAAGACGCTGATCGCTTCGGCGCGCCACTGTCCATCAGCTATCTCTTGTGTCGACCATGTCCCAAGCGGTTTTTCAAGCAATGTGCGCTCGCGGGAAGATAAGCCATTCCAGAGACCCTGACGCTCCATCCATCGTCGTTGGTTCTTCTGAAAGACGTCATCGTCAGAGCTGCTGTTTTGATGTCGTTCCGGGTCAAACTTTAATTCGTACTCAAGGTTGGCGCGAGCCAGGGTCGAAGCCAAGCAGAGCGTTCGCTTGGCAGCATCCGAGGCGAATACTACCCGCGATGTGTTGGCCGACTTGGGTGAATCATCCGCATTCTGTCCGCCCTTTGAAGCACGCAACACCAAGACTCTAGTGGTGGCAACGGCGATCAGAATAGTCAAAACAACCGCGAGTAACTTGACCATGTAGCCGTCCATTATCTCAGGTTTGGCGAGCCTTGACGGGAACGCGCGGCGGAATTGCATTTTCGACGGTTGTCCCTAAATATCGCTGCGAGAGGTTTCGTCGATCGCTGTAACTCAGCTTTGGATTAGCTCTTTTCAGGCTTCGGCAAATCGGGTGGATTCTCATGCACTCGCTCGCGAATGCCGGCATTCAGAGTTTTTGCCAACGTGATGCTCGCATTCCCGTATCTATCTCGTATGTGATCGATCGACCGAAAGGCATTGCGCAGACGCTCGGTATTCGGTTCATCCAGCAAACTCATCTGCCCTTCCACCTGCTGCAGTGAGCCTCCGTGGACGCCTAACAATCGAATGGGCGTGTGCTTATCCCAGGCTTGGCGAAAGAGTTTGATCACGGCTCCGGCTAACTCCTGATCTAACTGGGTCGCGTGATCTAGCGTTGAGGCGCGTGTGTAAGTCGAAAAGTCCTCGTAGCGCATTTTGAGTTGAATCGTCTTGGCGTACAGCTTCTGTTCGCGCAACCGTTTGGCCACCATTTCCGATAACTTCAACAGCGCCGTTTCTAACTTCGTTTGATCGGCAGTATCTTCTCCAAACGTGTGTTCGTGGCTGATGGATTTTGGATCTTCATCCACTCCGATTTCCGAATCGAACCAAGCGCCGGAATCTGCTCCGATAGCCTTCCCTGCTAGTGCCAAGCCCCACTTGCCAAAATGCGAGGCCAGCAAACTTTCGTCCAAGCGCGCTAGGTCTCCGACTTTGCGGATACCCAACTTGTGCAAAGCCGCTTCCGATTTTTTCCCGACGCCAGGGACGGCGCGCACATCCAACGGGGCCAGAAACGCTGCTTCTTGTCCGGGCAGAACATATAACACTCCGTTGGGCTTGGCTTTGTCGGAAGAGATTTTGGCGACCAAGCGCGATGAGCCCACGCCGAGCGAGCAATTCAGACTGGTCTCAGTTCCGATGGCGCTATGCAGTTTGTGCGCGGTGCAGAGGGGCGGTCCATGCAGACGCTCCGTTCCTGTCAAATCCACATACGCTTCATCTACCGATGCCATTTCGACGCGCGGTGAAAACCGATTCAGAATGTTGAACAGCTTGCGCGAGTATTCGACGTAGCGATGCATGTGTCCTTCGACAAAAATCGCTTGCGGGCACAACTGGGCAGCGGTTCGGAGGGGCATGGCGGAATGGACGCCGAATTTGCGAGCCGCGTAGGAAGCCGCCGAGACCACGCCGCGCTGATTGCGCTTTCCGCCAACGACGACGGGTTTGCCTTTTAGGGACGGATCGAAAATCTCTTCGACCGAGACGAAGAAAGCATCCATGTCGACATGACAAACGATGCGCTGCATGGGGATGTTCCTATTGTCGCCCGGTTGGTTGTTTTCAGCCAGAGCGGTGGAAGCCGACCAATGCGCGGGGTGGATTCGCGGGAAAATGATCCGTGTTTTCAATGCTTTACACTTGGTGCAACTCTTGCAATCTTTCTAGCGTCGTTATGGCAGGAGCAAAAGAAATGAACAAATTCAGCGTTCGTAAAGCATTTCCTATGGCAGCCGTGGGTCTGTTCACAGTGGCTAGCTTTGCGATGGCGCAGGACACCCAAACGCCCAGCGGGACGGCAGGCGACGGGACCAGCGCGACCGCAACTTCAACCGGCGGATGGCGTCGCGTAGGCGATGCACCGGCCCCGGCCGACCCAAATTCGCAATCCAATACGCAGATTTCGCAGAGTGCGCCGAACAGTCAAACGGCGGCCCCGAGCACGTATCCCGATTCCAGTTATCCGCAGCAGCCGCAATCGAACTATCCGCAGGCGCAACCGCCTCAGGCCGGACAGCAACCCATCGGGCCCACGCAGCAGAGTTATCCAGCACCGACCGGTGCACAGCAGCCTTATCCGCAATACCCGCAATATCCAATGCAGCAAGGACAGCAGGGACCGATGATGCCTGCTCCTCCGGCTGGTTATCAAGTTCCGGCAAAGGTCACGATTCCGGCGGGCACCTATGTAACGGTGCGTGTGAATCAGCCATTGTCTTCAGACCGCAATCAAGTAGGCGATGCATTCTCAGCCACGCTGGTTAGACCGGTAGTGGCAGAGGGCGTGGTGGTAGCTGAACCCGGTCAAACGATTGGCGGCCGCGTTTCGTTAGCGCAGAAGTCGCACATCGGCGGCCTGGCGAAACTGGGCGTTGAACTGACTGACCTGACATTAGTGGATGGCCAACAGCTTCCCGTGAAGACCGCGTTTGTCAGCCGAGCAGCGAATAGCACCGCCGGCCGCGATACTGGCGTAGTTGTGGGAACTACCGCTCTTGGTGCTGCAGCAGGTGCGGCGGCCGATTGGGGACGTGGCGCAGCGATTGGCGCGGGCGCAGGCGTGGTGGTTGGTTTGGCAGGCGTTTTGATTGCACATGGTCAAGCCAGCGTGATAATGCCGGAGCAGATACTGACGTTCCGGGTGCAAGAAGCAATGACAATTTCTACCGAGCGTTCGCCGCAAGCGTTCCGTTACGTACAGCCAAACGAATATACCAATCAAATGGCGTATGGCGGAACTCCTGGACCCGGCGCATACGGCCCAGGCGCATATGGAGTTGCAGCTCCCGCTCCTTATGCTCCCTATTACGGTTATCCCTACTATTACGGCTATCCGTACTATCCGTATGTTGGACTTGGCTTCTCTTATTGGGGCCGGGGCTTCTATTACGGCCCGCGCTACTACGGCGGCTTCGGCGGTCGAGGATTTAGACGTTAAGTTAAGAAACTGATGCAGGCGTACTGCCTCTATGCTCCAGTGATTGCAAAATCACTGGAGCTTTTTTATTTGTTGGCTAACTGGCCAAGACCATTGATCCACGAGGCAACCTTCTGCAGCACTGCCGGCGACATGGTTTCTTCAATCTCTTCATATTCGCTGGGTGAGCCGGTTTTTGCAGTCTGAAACAGGTGATTCAAGCCTGGCATTTCAATGGTTTCAAAGTTCTGGTTGCCGGCTTCCGTTAACGCCTGCTTCACCGCTGGCAGATTTTGTTTGGGTGGCACTTGCAAATCTTTTTCTCCATTCAGCGCCAGCACAGGACACGTCACTTTGCGTAGTGCGGTTGCCGGATCATAGGTTAGAAAGAAACGAAACCATGGCGCGGTAACAACCTTGACCGCATGATCAATCTGGGTAGGTGGGAACTCCGAGGCCATAACATCATGTAGACGTTTATCGAGGGACGCCTCGTCGTGGTCAGACTTTATGAGTGCAAAAACCTGACGATTCAACGCCTCTTTCGTCTCTACCTCATCGGCCTTCATGCCAGTGGCTAAAAATATCAATCTTTCCTGTTCGAGCAACACCTGGTCGCCAGGAACGCCAGGTCCGGCCAGCATGACGATGAATGCAACGTCGTGATTACGTGCCGCGATCATGGGCGCGATTGCGCCGCCTTCACTGTGGCCTATCAAACCAAGCCGGTGCGGATCAGCTTCGGGCCGAGTCTTCAAGTAGGTAAGTCCGGCTTCGGTATCGGTGGCGAAATCGGATGTTGTGGCTCCTTCAAACTTCCCGCCGGATTTGGCAGTGCCGCGGTCATCGGCGCGTAGAACGGCAATACCGTGGCGCGTCAAATAGTCGGCTAGAACCAGAAAGGGGCGATGTCCCATCAGCGCTTCATCACGATCTTGCGGACCCGATCCGGTAATAAGAACTACCGAGGGGAAAGGTCCTTTCCCCTCGGGTATGGTGAACGTTGCGGCCAAGTCGAAACCCGCGACCGCGTTTTTGTAAGTTACTTCTTCTTCGCGATATGGGTAGGGCTTGACGGGATTTTGCGGGCGTTTGTGTTCTACCGGCTTCAAGTCGGCGGAGCTCTTTGTGCGTTTCAGAACCAGCGGGAAAGAATTGCCTGCCTGGCTCCACGTGCCTTGAATACCCTGTAGATCTTTGTCGATGGAACCATCAAACACGCCGCCCATTTGCTTGAGTTCCAGTTTTAAGGAGGAATCTTTGCGGGTAACGATAGTAACGGGAATTCCATTGGCGCCTTGATCGGGACTGTCCATGGTTGCGGTCAGACCGTTCGCGGTATTGGTGATGTGAAAGACTATGCGAAGCTTCGCCGAGCCCACGTCCAGCGTTCCCAGCCACGCGCCATCAATATCGGAAGGCGGTGCGGGTGCGGATGCCTTGGCGGAAACTCCGCGTTTGAAGGTGAGGGGCAACGGTTGACCTTGCGTCCAGGTGCCGGTGATTGCCCCGGCAGCGAGTTTTCCTTCATAGCTGCCATGAACGGCATCCACATTAAAGGATACGTTTGAATCCTTTACACTGATAGCCGATAACGGAATGCCGTTGGCGTTCTGATCGATACTGTCCATGGTGCCTTGGTACGATCCATCCGCCGATTTGTTGATATGCAGTGCCAGCCGCAACTCCATGCCGCCTGCCGAAAGTGTGCCTTGCCAATCGCCGGTAATGTCTTGTGCCTGTAGACAGGGAACCAGTGCGACGGCGAAGGCTGTTAGTGTGAAAAACTTGATCATAAATATGGGCCTCCAGCCTGATATTGCAATCTGCAAATGTTATATCACAAATTGCAATACTTGCAAATGAATTTAGCGTGGGAGCGCATCCTGCGCATGCGAAGGGGCTATAATCCTGTGATGTTCCGTGGACGGGGGGCTATTGGAGTTGTGCTTTTGACGATGCAATTGGGCTGGCTTGTCGCCAGCGCCGAAGGACAGGTCGGCGTGCAGGCACCGAGAGCCTTCTGGGATCCGCTAGCCAACTACTCCGCGCCCAAGCCGAAATTTCCTCTTGTGTTGCCGGCGCGCGTGCTGGAGCGGGTTGAGCCGGAGTACACACCGGAGGCGCTGGCGGCCGGGCTGCAAGGGACGGTGACTTTGTATGTAGAAGTGGATGCGGCAGGGAATTGAGAACAGCGCGTGTGCTTCAAAGCCTGGGAATGGGGTTGGATGATAAGGCGATTGAAGCCGTTAGGCGGTGGCGATTTGCAGCGGGTACGATAGACGGCACGCCTGCGCCGGTTGAACAGGCGGAGGAAGTTCAGTTCCAGTTGCATCCCGCCGGTGCGTGGCGCGTGAAGCGTTGTTTTTATCAAATGCACCCGGGAATCGGACCAGTGAAGAAATCTTCCGTGCCCGCGCTGACGCGATATGTGAGTCCTGATCCGCAGGCGTGCTCCTCGCCGGGGGCGGTGTTTTTGAATCTCAGTATCGATAAGAAGGGAAACGCACAGGCAACCGCAAATGCAACTTCTACGCAGCAGGGGCGAGCGGCAGAGGGCGCAGTCGGCGCCGCAATTTCCAACTGGCTGTTTGCGCCGGCCACTAGAAACGGGAAGCCATGGGAAGGGACGGGCTTCGTGGAAATGGAGTGCAGCCCCGCGCAGGCGGATGCCGGTGAGACCTCAACGGACAATCGAGATTCTGTGTTCAAGGCGGGTCAGGGTAATGGAGTGTCAGCGCCGACCCTCATCTTTAAGATCGAGCCTGAGTACTCCGAGGCGGCGCGAAAAGCGAAGTTCAGCGGCGTCGTGGTGCTTTCGGTAATCGTTGACGAAACGGGACATGCGAGTTCCATATCGGTGACGCGTCCGCTTGGCCTGGGGTTAGACGAAATGGCGATGCGAGCGGTCAATCAGTGGCGTTTCCGGCCTGGCATGAAGGACGGAAAGGCAGTACACGTGCGGGCGTCGGTTGAGGTTTCGTTCAAGCTGCTGTAGGTTAACGGCGATTGTTCAAATGTTCGTACAGCTTGCCGACGAGCGTGAGGTACTATTCGAGCGATTCCGATGTTTTTCAGATTGACGCAAGTTTCCGATAGTGGAATGCCGTTGCTGTTCTGGTCGATGCCGTCCATGCTGCGTGGGTAAGATTCGTCGACGATTTGTTGATATGTAATGCGGGTGGTGGACGACTTGATCCACCGCCCGCATTTTCGTTCACCAACGCTAGAAGGTGACTTTCAGGGCAAATTGAAGAATACGCGGGTCGAAGGCTCCGGTAATTTGACCGAATGTAGACGCATTCAAAGTCTGCGATAGCGTTCCGTACGAAGCGCCCGCCTCTTGGCCGGCTGGCACGATGTTGCCAACAAAGTTAGTGTGGTTGAGGATATTGAAGGCATCCGCACGAGCCTGGATAGCCCAACGTTCGGTGACCTGGAATGTGCGCGAAAGTGAGGTATCCAAACCCAGAAAACCGGGTCCTCGAACAGAATTTCGCCCCACGTTGCCGTAGGTGCCGGTGGGATTCGGCGTGAATGCCGCTGGATTGAGCCATTGCACACAGGGAGCCTTCGTGCAGCCCGCTTGGCTGGTAGCGAAGACATTGGATAGGAGTTGATCCGGCCGGTCATTCCCGAGCCCGGTAAGCGAGTTATCAGTTCCGGTGGTGACGTTCAAGGGCTGACCGCTGGTGGCGCGCAGTAGCGGTGTGAGCTCCCAACCGCCCAGGACCTTAGACGCCCATGAATTGGGATTGCGCTTCCAAGAACTACGCATCAGCAGCGACAGGTTGAAGTTGTAGCGTGTGTCGGAAATGCAAGGGCCCCAATCGGCGTGCCGGTTAAACAGCTGCGAGTTGGTTGATCCGGCCAGGGCAGCGCCGAAGTCATAGTCCGACATGCAGAGGGAATCCGTAAAGTTCACCACAGTTGTGTAGTTCTGACTGTAGTTGTGCGTGGCGGACATGATCAAGCCTTCATAGTGGGCCACGGCGCCATCATCCATGGTGTCGATGCTGGCGTAGTAGGTGCCGGCGACTGGGTTAGCCAGGTAAAGCAAGCGCCGCTGGTTCGTATTCTTGGTACTGGAGCACGGGTTGTAAGTTACGCCATTGATGACGCACTTGCCAAGGCCCAGGAACTCCGCAGGGTTGGTCTCCTCAGCAATCCATAGGTGGGTGGTCTCGTTGCCCAGATAGCTGATGGATGCGAGCCAGTTTCCTTTGATTTGACGCTGATAAGTTAAGTTCCATTGAGCCACGTAAGTGCTCTTCGGATGCAGCGGCATATTTATATAAGTGCCGAAGTTTGGGAAGAACAGATTGCCGTGCTGCGGAAATGGATTGCCGCCCGGATAGCCTTGCCAAGGATTAGTTAAAGTGCCGGTAGAACCCACGTCGATATCGTTGCCGAAGGGCGGGTTGGTAGTTTCCCGCTCGTTAAACCAAGTTTCAGTGGAATCGTAAAGAATAGCCGCGCCGGCGCGCAACGTATCGCGACCGTCACCATGCGGATTGAAGACGAATCCAAGACGCGGGCCGAAGTTAGCCTTTTGACCGGTCCAGTTCGCAGCCGGAATGCCCGGGTCGCCCGGGAAAAACAAGCCAGGAGGCGCAGTGGGATGCACGGTGCTCACCTGGCCCGCGTAGAAGGCGGGAAAACTGAACGATGTGCCGCGCTTGTATCTGTCGGGATCGGAGAAGGTCGGCTCCCAACGCACGCCGTAGTTGACGACAAACTTGGAGGACACTTTAAAGCTGTCTTGCGCATAAACGCTCATTACCCACTGGCTAAGATCGTCCGGCGTTGGATTGGTCTGCTGGAAGTCGCTCATGTAGCCGAGCATGAAATCCGCCAAACCCAGACCGGTGAAGGAACCATTGAAAGCGGGTATGCCGTTTTCATCAAATCCGGAAATGGTTTCGTTGCGTACCTTGATGATGTTAAAGCCGAAACCAATTTGATGCTTGCCTTTAATCCAGTCCACGTCGTCGGCGGCTTGCCAGTCTTGGACGTCAAAGTGTCCGGGCGCACACGTGCCGCAGAAGGTAGTAAAGCCGCCGGTCATGCTGCCAATCAGCAGAAAGTTAGGCACTGCGCTGTACATGTTCGAACCCAGGTCAGTCCAGTTGATGGGTGTGTTCGTCGGCCCGCGGTTATCGCGAATTCGATTGAACGTAATGTGGGCTGAGTTTACGAAGGTCGGGCTGAAGGTAAAGACGTCGCCAATGACTGCCGATTGTGCGCGCTCGTAGTTTCCAGCGGAAGTCGTCGTCAGCACATTGTTATCGATGAAGCGGGGTGGGTTTTGCCAATCGTCAATGAAGTAGCGCGCAAACAGGTTGTTCTTCTCGCTGGCGGCATAGTCCACTCTGCCGATGTATTGATTTTCGTCTCCCGTCTGCGGAATGCCGTATGTAACTTGGCCGCAGACATTGGCGGAACTAACAGGCAAATACTTTGTCACCAAATTTACGGCCACCGGACTGAGCTGGCTGACCGGAATCTGATTGCCGGCAAATGTGCCGCCCAGCGGATTCTTCAAGGTGATGCCCTTGCCGTTCGACTGGCAAGTGCCCGATGCGATGGTGCTGAAATCGCCGGCTAACATGGATGCAGTTGGAATGTGCGTGATGTTCTGCGGCGGATTGGAACGGTTTCGGGTGCCTTGATAGCCGCCAAAGAAGAACAATTTGTCCTTGATGATTTTTCCTCCGAACGTTCCACCATACTGGTTGCGCTTTAACGTATCGCGAGCGGGGGAGAAGAAATTGCGGGCGTCCAAATCGCCGTTGCGAATGTATTCAAACAGATCTCCATGCCAATCGTTCGAGCCCGACTTCGTTACCACGTTGACAGTGGCGCCGGGATGGGTGCCGAAGCGGGATGACACAGCGCTGGTTTCTACGCTGAATTCCTGCAAAGCATCCGGGAAAGGAAACGGCATGTTGACGTTCGACATGGGGTCGGTGGCATCGCCCCCGTCCAGAAGGTAGGCCGTGCCATTGCCCTGCCCGCCGGCAATTGAAATTCGGGTGGCGTTCCAAAAAGTTTTGCTGCCGGTGTCGCCGCCGTCCGCATAGACAGAACCGCCCAAAGTAAGAATCAACTGCGTGGCTTGCCGGTTGTTGAGCGGCAGTTCGTTAATGCGCTGCTGATCGATGACTGCGGCCACGGAGTTCTCTTTTGTCTCCACCATGCTGGCGGTTCCGGTTACTTCCACGCGTTCGCTTGCGGAACCGATCTCCAGATGCACATTCACCTGGATGTTATTGTTAACAATCAAAACCAAGCCAGTCTCGATGTAGTCTTTAAATCCAGGACTTTTGACCTCCAATCGATACGGACCAACCGGAAGATTGGGCAGCGTGTAATTGCCGAAGCGGTCGGTGACCGTCTCGTGAGCGACATCCTTGTCGGTTTCCGTCATAATCACCCTAGCTTTGGGAATGGACGAACCGCTGGGGTCCGTGACGCTACCGTCAACTTGGGCTACGGCCACGGTTTGCCCAGTCATATGGCTGGGCAAGAAAAGCACGCATGAGGCGCTGAGCAACGCTACTGCCAAACCTGCGGCTCTAACCTCTTTGAAATTTGAACCCCACATGGTCCTCGTTCCTTTCGATGGGTAAAACACTTCCCTGGTGACCCGGGTCACGGACTTTGGCGATTATATGTCACGTGAGCATGATGCTACCAGCAAGTTTCCGTAAATCAATACTTTAGAAAAACTAAACAATTAACACTATGCCGACGGTCACAGGTCTGTGTACCGTAGAATGAAACCCTATGCCACCAGCGGACCCCGCCACGTCCGAGTCCCTTGATAATTCGAAGCCAGTGGGCAAACTTCGCTGGTACATTTGTGGCCTGTTGTTCTACGCGACCACTGTGAATTATATGGACCGAATGGTGATGGGCATTCTAAAGCCCACCATCACGCAGGAATTGCATTGGACCGAGAGCGATTATGCGCGCGTCACGACGTTCTTCCAACTTGGCTATGCGTTGATGATGCCTATTGCCGGAAGAGTGATTGATTGGCTGGGACTGCGTTTGGGCTATACGGTGGCAGCAGTTGTTTGGAGTTTATCGTCCATTGCGCACGCCTTCGCCGGAAATGTTTTTCAGTTCAGCGCGGTTCGGTTAGGGCTTGGGTTGGGCGAAGCGGCAAATTTCCCATCTGCGATCAAGGCCATTGCCGATTGGTTTCCCAGGAAAGAACGTGCGCTGGCTACGGGCATTTTCAATAGCGGGTCGAACATCGGCGCGGTGATTGCGCCGCTTGCGGTGCCTTTAGTGGTTCTGCATTTTGGGTGGCACGCAGCTTTTGTCTTCACCGGAATGATGAGTCTGATTTTCGCTGTGGTTTGGTTTTTTGTCTATCGAGAACCCGAAGACCAAAAACTGCTTTCAAAGCGCGAATTGAATTACATTCGATCCGATTCTGACAACTCCGCCGCAGTGGCTAGCTTGCCCTACATCAAACTGCTGGAGAAACCGGCAGCATGGGCATTCCTTTTGGGCAAATTCCTAACGGATCCGGTGTGGTGGTTCTATCTGTTCTGGCTGCCCGGTTTTTTGAATGAGAAGTATCATGTGGACCTGTTACATTTGGGGCCACCGCTGGTAGCCATCTACTTAGCAGCCGACGTTGGCTCCATTGGCGGGGGCTGGCTGTCGTCAGCTCTTCTGAAAGCCGGCTGGAAGCTGGGCCGCGCGCGCAAAACGGCCATGCTTGTCTGCGCGCTTGCTGTGGTTAGCGTCATGCTGGTGCCACTGGCGGGCGGAAATCTTTGGCTTACTGTGGCATTGGTTGCCATAGCAGCCAGCGCGCACCAAGGCTGGTCTGCCAATCTCTACACTATATCTTCCGACTGCTTCCCCCGAACCACCGTTGGCTCCGTAGTGGGCCTGGGTGCTTTTGGCGGCGCCATGGGCGGAGTGCTGGTGCAGCCCGCTGTTGGCTGGTGGTTGGACCACACCGGCAAGAACTATTCGCTCTTGTTTGTGATTGCGGGCTCCATGTACTTGCTCGCTCTTTTGGTCATCCACCTTCTGCTTCCACATTATGAGCAACAAGCTGTCTAAAGACAAAATCCGCGTTTTAATTACCGGCGGCACGTTCGATAAGACGTACGACGAAATTCATGGCAGGTTGTTTTTCAAGGATTCGCATCTGCCCGAGATGCTGGAATTAGGGCGTTCGCGTTTGGATTTGGATATTCGAACGTTGATGATGATTGACAGTTTGGAAATGACGGACGCGGACCGTTCGATTATTGCAGGACAGTGTTTGGCGGCTCCGGGCAATCGAATTGTGATTACTCACGGGACCGACACCATGGCCGATACCGCACGCTTTTTAGCCGAACGGGTGAAAGACAAAACAGTAGTTTTAACCGGAGCGATGGTGCCGTATAGCTTCGGCAGTTCCGACGGCCTGTTCAATTTGGGTAGCGCGTTGGCCTTTGTGCAAGTGCTGCCGCACGGTGTCTATGTGGCCATGAACGGCCGCTGTTTCGACGCGGGCAACGTTTTAAAAAATAAGCAGACGGGGATTTTTGAAGAAGTTAATGGTGGCCAATAGCTAAAACAAAATATTGCGAAGGCGTGTCGCCGATATTTTTGGCTCCGTGCAGTTCGTTGGAAGCGACATAGATTACCGATCCTGGATTCGCCACCGAAGTCTTCCCGTTAATAGTGAATTCCATTTTTCCGGTTTGAATAAACAGAATCTCTTCCCAGGCATGCTGGTGCGGCGGGTGCGGAGTTTGGCCTGCAGGAAGGTGAGTGATGTGCGCCTCAAGCGGAAATCCTTCGTGTGTCAATCCATTCAGCACCGCGCGTGATTCGGCGTGGTTTTCTGGATTTACCTTCACAGGCAATTCGTCATACGGGTAGACTTTCGAAGGCAGAACTGACTGATTGGCAGCATTGGTTTGCGCTTCGGCTTGCGCAGCAACAAACAAGGCAGGCATCAAGAATGCAAGTTCTCTGCGGGAAGGGCTCATGTGGCGATTGTCGCCTATCCGGATGTGCTTAAACCAGAGCTTCTCTTTCCGCGCGTTGCATGTCCGAAAGCGCCAGGCCAGCGCGATATGTCTCGTACACGTTATCGAAGACATGACTCCAGCTCTTCGTGTTGGCAAAGTTTCGGGCCATGCGGCTCATGGATAATCGCAGTTCGTCATCGTGCATTAAGCGTCTAACGGCGGCTGCGAAATCGGTGCAAAGAAATCCGCCGGCGCCATCCTCAATACCAACGCGATGACCTGTTTCCGGCGCAAGTATCACGGGCACGCCGCTTGCCATTGCTTCCAGGGTGACTAAACCAAACGTGTCTGTGCGCGACGGAAATACAAAGGCATGCATTTGTTGATAAGCCGCGACAAGTTCCTCTCCGCGCAAAATGCCAGGCAGTTCCACTCTGGATAAATGCTTGTGTAGCCATCTTGTTTGGCCGCCGTCGCCGACAATCAGAAAGCGGAAATCGTGCTCACCTGCAGCGATCAACTGCCGTTCCAACTCGGCAAAATAGCGGATATTCTTTTCTGTCGTCAAGCGCCCGACGTATCCTATGCAGAATGGTTCACCGGTGCGCCGAGGCTTTTCGCGCCCATAAAAGCGCGCTAAATCCACCCCGTGATCCATCAGAAAAGAAGGACGGTGGTTGTGGCTCTGCATCAAATCCACCAAGGATTGATTGGGCGCGAACGTAAATCGCGCGGTCTTGTAAAAGCGCAACAATCCGCGCAAACTCTGCTTTTCAACAAAAGTCGCAGCCTGTCGGCGAAGCTTATCCGGCAATAGGTGCAAGTTCAAATCCAGCCGCTTCGCCAGATATTCATGCAGATTTGTGTGCCAGGAAGCCACCAGCGGTATGTGCGCAATATGCGAAACCAGCAAGCCAAGAAAGCCAATGTCTCCAGGGCCGGTAATGTGGATCAAGTCTGGTTTGAATTCGTTCAGACGGTCCAGCACAAGCTGCTTGTAACGGGTCAATAGCGGATCGAAATAAAGATCCTTATCTAAGGGAAACGACAGCAAGCTGCGCCTCAGCAGCTGAGTTGCGAATGGGCCATCACACTCGAAGCGAGTTTCGTTCGATCCTCGCACAACCAAAAAAGGAAGGGAACGTGCCTCGGCGAATTGGGCAAACTGCCGGCTAAGTGTGGCCACTCCGTTCGGTTCATCAAATGTATCTGTGAACAGCGCAACGCGTAGCGGACAATTCAAGTCGCTTTGCAAAGATGTTGTCTACCAAAACGAGTTTATTACAGCCGTGTTGCCTTTGTCCAAGAGCTAATATGAACCGATGTCCTTAAATTTGTTTAACTTGAGCGACCGCGTGGCCGTGGTGATGGGCGGAACGTCGGGTATAGGACGAAGCATCGCAATTAGTTTGGCCGAGGCCGGCGCCAACGTTATCGCTACCGGGCGGCGCGAGAATTTGATCGCGGAAGTAGCTGCGGAAATTGAGAAAATTGGCCGCAAAAGCCTTGTTAAAGCTACTGATGCTTCGAATCGGGAATCTGTTGACGCGCTGCGCGATGCAGTCGTGGCGAAGTTTGGCCAGGTGGACATATTATTGAACGCTGCGGGACAAATTTTTAGAAAGCCCACGCTCAACATCACGGAAAACGAATGGAACACTCTTATGGACGTCAACCTTACCGGCACGTTGCGCGCTTGCCAGAGTTTCTATGAGCCATTGCAAAAAAGCGGCCATGGGCGCATTGTCAATATCGCTTCATTGAATTCGTTCGTCAGCTTCTTTGAAGTCACGGCTTACGCGTCTTCAAAAGCCGGCGTGTTGGGCTTGACGCGCAGCTTAGCGGTTGAATGGGCTAAACAAGGAATCAACGTGAATGCCATCGCTCCGGGTGTGTTTCGCACGGAGCTGAATTCGGCGCTGCTGGACGGCACGGATCGCGGGCGCGAATTGCTGATGCGAACACCCATGAAACGCTTCGGCAAAATATCGGAACTATGCGGCGCTGCCATTTTTCTTGCATCCGACGCAGCGGCTTTTATCACCGGACAATGTATAACTGTTGACGGTGGATTTTTAGCATCTGGAGTGAATGGTTAACCACATGAGATTTTCAAGACGAGCCGCGATGGGCATGCTGGCGTCCGCTGCGCCCGCATTAGCGATGCAAGGAACTACTGGCGCCAGCGCGCCAACCGGAATTGAAATCGCGAATGGGCCTTTTTTGGGGACGCGTGAAAGCTTGCGCTCCTGGGAAGTTCCGGATTGGTTTCGCGATGCCAAATTTGGCATATGGGCGCATTGGGGACCGCAATCTGCGGTCGAAGCCGGCGATTGGTATGCACGCAACATGTACATGCAAGGCAGCGAGCAATACGAATATCATTGCGAGAATTACGGCCATCCGTCGAAGTTCGGTTTTAAAGACACCATTCCGCAATGGAAAGCGGAGAAGTTGGACCCGGCGTATCTCATGCGTCTCTACAAAGAAGCGGGCGCAAAATATTTCTTCAGCATGGGCGTGCATCACGATAACTTCGACATGTGGAATTCCAAGCACAACCTTGGAATGCCACGCAGATGGGGCCGAAGAAAGACATCATCGGCATGTGGCCGAAGGCGGCCAAGGCCGAGGGCTTGCGTTTTGCCGTGAGCGACCACTTATGGATCACCTATAAATGGTTTTCTACTTGACTCACGGGGCCGATGCAACGGGTCCGCTGGCAGGCGTTCCTTACGATGGCGCAAATCCTGCGAATTATGATTTGTATGTCAATTCAGACGAAGTCCACACCAAACTGGATTGGAACGAAACTGGCATTCCGGATTGGTGGCGTCGGCATTGGTTCAGCCGCATGAAAGATCTGGTGGACAGCTACGAACCCGATATTCTTTACATCGATGGCGACCTGCCGTTTTGTGAGTATGGCTTGAGCCTCGTGGCGCATCATTACAATCTAAGCGCCAAGAAAAACGGCGGCAAAGCCGAGACCATTTACACCAGCAAACGCTTGAACGATACGGTAAAGGGCATCGCTCTACTGGACGTAGAGCGCGGCTTGGTTGATGGCGTCTGGCCCCGTCCCTGGCAGACCGACACATGCATCGGCGATTGGCATTACAAGCGCGGCGAAAAATACAAATCGGCTAAGACCATGATGGATATGCTGGTGGACATCGTCAGCCGCAACGGCAACTTGATGCTGAATTTTCCGCTGCCCGCCAGCGGCATGTTGGACATCGAAGAACTAAATACTTTGGCTGGAATAACCGCTTGGATGAAAGTGAATAGCGAAGGCATTTACAGCTCTCGGCCTTGGAAGATTTTTGGCGAAGGGCCCGGGACTAAAAGTTCAGCCGAGAACACTTCGTTCAACGAAAATAAACGTAAAGATCTGACTGACCAGGATGTTCGCTTCACCACCAAAGGCGATACGCTTTATGCCTTTGTCATGGGCTGGCCCGATTATGCGGCCACCATCAAGCCGCTAGCGCTGGATACCGAATTGCGCGTGGGCAAGATTCAAAATGTGGAGCTGCTGGGATTTGACGGAAAGCTGGAATGGAAGCAGGATCAGAATGGCTTGCGCATCATGACCCCGCCGAAGAAACCATCCGATTACGCCGTGACATTCAAAATCACCGGAGCTTAATTCTTCATCCGGCAGAAGTTCTGGAAATTTGTGCGAAACATGCGCGTGACGTCCTGATGAATATCCGCGCGAGTCACGGCGCGCCCATCTTCTGCCAGCGTCTGATAAGTGTGCGCCAGAATCGGCGTCAAAGTACGGCGCGTATTGCGCCATTTATAGATCACTTGTTCCAAGACGCGTGCATCGGAATGCTGCGGAATGAATGATGTTCCCAACATTTCCAATCGTTCGCGGGTCATCTCTTCAACAACGGAAGGATTATTCAAAAACCACCAGCAGCCGAACGGCATCAGATTGGCAAACTTGCGCGCATAGACGCACAACTCATGCTGGTTCTCGCGGCTCAATACGCTAATCAGAAAGCGGTTGTCTGGAAATTCGCGGCACAAGTTCTCCACGGCGCGCAAATCCGCTTTGCCCACCGCATCTCCGGCCAGTTTTATGGCTGGGTTTACTTGATATCGAACGCCAATCATCACGGACAACGGAATACCTAACTCCCGACATGCGGGCAGCACGGCTTCGCGCAGCAGCGTGGCGCGAGTGCTGGTCTCCGGGTATTGGAATGTATCCGGCAGCGAACACGCCATATAAACCGGATTCATTTGCTCGGCCCAATGGTCTAGAAAGCGTCGAACTTCCGCAACACTCTTTCCGCTCAGACTCTCGTCCACTTGGTATCCGGCCGCTTGCAAGGCTTGATAATGCTCCGGCAACTTATTCAGCACACGATCCAAGCGCAGCACGGCATGAAATTGTTTGTGCGGCTTGGAACCGTTCCATAGCGGCGCTTCGGCGGGGTCTAGAGGATCGTTTGTCATCACCGCTTCACTAATTCCCGCCAGTTGGAAAACATGTTCAATGTGCTTTTCCAATGACTGCGCTTCGAAAAACTTGCGCGCTTCCGTCAAATCTTTGTTTCTGGTTGGAAGCCCTAATGCAGCCAGCACGGCCACAACACCACGCGTCGCTTCTGAAACCGGTGGATTATCCACAAACAATGTCTTCCAAATCAAATCCGCTTGTTGCGTTTTGTTCAGCGTCCAATACGCGGCTGGCGTGATGTCGGCGGAACGGAAGACTTCCGCTTCCAGGTAATGATAGGTAATCAATTCATCAATGCCCCACAGTCCCAGCGCTCCTAAGGAAGGCTTGAACAAGTGTGTGTGTATATCAATGAATGGCGTGGCGTGCAGTTCTTCATGAACCGCGCGTGTAATTTCGTCTTTATTCAGACCGTTTTCTAACATGCGAATGTTTCCATAGGTCAATATATGGCCCTGACCCTATGCTGTCAAACGAAGTTCGGCCAAACTCTGGCATGAAAGAAATTGAATTGTTTAGTTCGTTTAAAGCATTCTTTTAGGTTTTTGTATTTGACTCTTGCATGCAGCGACTCATAACTTTGAGGTTGTTCATGAATCGCCGCAGATTCAACACACAGTGCATAAGCCTTCTTACCGCCTCCCGGTTTGCAAGCGCTGGCGAAACTAGAGCGCACATAATCACGGATTATGGCGCTAAAGAGGGTGGGACGGCTAAATGCACAGAAGCCATTCGTGCAGCTATTCTGAGATGCGGCCAGACTGGCGGCGGACAAGTAGTCGTTCCGGCCGGAAGGTTCCTCACCGGCGCAATTCATTTGGAAGATAATGTGCATCTGCACTTATCTGCTGGATCGACGCTTGTGTTCAGCCAAGATCCAGCCGACTACCTACCCGCGGTATTCACTCGTTTCGAAGGCGTTGAATGTATAAACTACTCGCCCTTTATCTACGCATTCGGCAAGACCAACATAGGCGTTACCGGACCCGGCATTCTGGACGGGCAAGCGTCAGATACCGCTTGGTGGCCATGGGCAGCCAAAGCTCAACACGGAGCAAAACCAAATCTGCCCAACGCCACAGTTGATCGCAAGTCCCTGTTCGACATGGGTGAACGCAATGTTCCAGTTGACCAGCGTGTTTTTGGCGCGGGACATTACTTGCGTCCCAATTTCGTCCAACCTTATCGATGCAAGAACATCCTGCTGGCCGATTTCACCATCACAAATTCCCCCATGTGGGAATTGAATCCAGTGTTGTGTTCAAACGTGACCGTACGCCACATCCACATCCAGAGCCACGGACCGAACAATGACGGATGCGATCCGGAATGCTGCGATGGCGTATTTATCGATTCCTGTACTTTCGACACGGGCGATGATTGCATTGCCATCAAATCGGGGCGGAACGCAGACGGTCGGCGAGTGAACGTTCCCTGTCAGAACATTTCCATTCGTAACTGCAGCATGAAAGATGGTCACGGCGGCGTATCTATTGGCAGCGAGGTTTCCGGCGGAATACGAAATGTCGAAGTTGTGAACTGCCAGATGAGCAGTCCTCACCTACAGCGTGCCCTCCGCATCAAGACAAATTCTTACCGCGGCGGCTTGATTGAAAATATCGTCTTCCATAACGTGCAAATTGACCAGGTGGAGGAAGCGGTAATTGAGGTGGACTACTTTTATGAGGAAGGCGCCGGTGGCCGATTCAACCCGATTGTCAACGCCGTTGATGTCGCTCACGTCACTTGCAAAAAGAGCAAACACGCCATCTTTCTGCGCGGCTTTCCCGACGACCCAATTGGCGGCGTCAAGATTTCTGACTGTTCTTTCGGCAGTGCCAGCGAGGGCACTTTCTTTCAGGACGTCAGCAACGTTCAACTGGAAAACGTCGAAGTGAATGGCAGACCTTTCACCAACGCTGACATTAACGTCCATCGTGTACCATTCTGATGGAGTAAATCAGTTGGACATTCGACAGCTTGAATTGCTGGTCGCCGTCGTCGATTTGGCAAGCGTGACCAGGGCCGCCGAAAAAATGCACCTCTCTCCTGGCGCCATCAGCTTGCAAATGCATAACTTGGCTGAAGAACTGAAAACTGAATTGTTCGTTCGAAGCGGACGCCAATTGCTGCCCACTCCTGCCGGTTTGCGCTTAGCCGAACATGGCCGCAGTTTGATTCGCCAGATGCGGCAAATCAACCAGGAATTCTCAAACAACCCCGACACCGATTCGCGTCCTTTCCATTTCGCAACCGGCGCAACCACTTTGTTGCATCGCCTGGGGCGACCCCTGCGCTTGCTCAGAAAGCGCTATCCGCAAACCACTTTCGATGTCACCGTGCTGCCCACCGAAGAAATCGTAGCTGGCCTAACGGACCGTCGCTTCGACCTTGGGCTCATCTCACTGCCTTTTGAAGCATCCAATCTTCACCTCATTCCCTTGTACGAAGAGGAACTTCTCATCATCAAGCCCACGCATCGCAGTCAGGCCGGCTGGCGAGTGGGTTCGGTCACCATCGAAGAACTGGCGGCTGCCAGTTTTCTGTTGTATCCCAAACGCAGCAACATGCGGGCGCTAATGGAGTCTTTCTTGAGCGAGTTCCAAGTTGTCCCGCGCGTGATTATGGAAGCCGACGACACGGAAGCCATCAAGCGCTTGGTGGAAGCAGGCTTCGCGTGGTCGATCCTGCCGGAATATGCTTTGCATTCCAAGCCGCGTTTCTTCCAGCCGATGCGCTTAGACGGCAAAAAGCTGAAACGCACCCAGGCGCTCGCCTCAATTCAAACTGAACATCCGCGCGCGCTGACAAATTCCATTGCAGCTTTTCTGCATTCTGAGCTATCTACGAAATAATTTATGTCTAATTCACTAACTCTCAACAAAAACTCAATAGGAGTGGGCGACCGCTTCGCCCATCAAGCCAAAACCCAGCTCGAAGCATGCATTATGGCCGCCCAGTCAGGCGTTGAAGTAATTCCTGTCTGGAACAAATCGAATCGCGAACACAATATCATCGGGTCTGAACCCATCAGCGTTCGACAATCCGCCGACGCGGCCGTAAAAGCGCTTGGTTGGACTAAGCCCTATCATGTGGACGCAGATCACATCAACTTCGACACCGTCGATCGATTTCTCGCGCCTAGCGATTTCTTCACCATCGACGTCGCCGATTGGATTGCCAAGCCTGCCGCTCCAGCCGATTGTGAGGCGTTTGTTGCCAAGCATAAAGAATTAGTAGGGCGGCTCGATATTCCCGGAACATCAGGCCCCGCCGACTTATCCGCGGATTACGTTTCGAAGACTGTTGGAAAGTATCTGACTGCCGTTAAAGAAGCGGGCCGCATCTATCGCAAGATTTTGGAAAAGAAAGGGTCCGCGAACTTTATTCCGGAAGTGTCGATGGACGAAACCGACAGCCCACAGATGCCGGCGGAACTGCTTGTCATCCTTGTTGCTATCGCGGACGAAGGTATTCCGATTCAAACCATCGCGCCGAAATTCACGGGTCGCTTCAACAAAGGCGTCGATTACGTCGGCAACGTGGATAAGTTTTCCGAAGAGTTTGCCGATGACTTGGCCACCATTCGCTACGCCATCAAAACCTATTCCCTACCCGCGAACTTGAAACTCAGCGTGCATTCCGGCAGCGACAAGTTCTCCATTTATTCCAGCATCCGGGCATGCCTGAAGAAGTTTGATGCCGGCGTTCACGTGAAAACTGCGGGAACGAACTGGTTGGAAGAACTAATCGGCTTGGCGGAAGCGGGCGGTGCGGGTCTGGAAGCAGCGAAGTATATTTACGCACGCGCCTATGAACAAAAGGAAGCATTGTGCCAGCCCTACGCCAGCGTTATCGATATCAATTACGCGAAACTTCCATCACCGGAGACCGTGGATACGTGGACGTCACAACAATATGCGTCCGCCTTGCGTCACGATCAAACAAATCCAGACTTCGACGCCAATCTCCGCCAGTTGCTGCACGTCGGATTTAAAATTGCCGCCAAGATGGGCGACAAGTATTTGTCTCTGCTGGAGGAGTTTGAACCGTTCATTGCACGCAATGTGACGACCAATCTTTTTGTCCGTCATATCAAACCGCTGTTTCTAGCGTGACCCCGGTTCGATAGTCTAAATACTGCCATGCCAGATAATCTTCAAAATCGAATTTATCCTGCGCTCGAGACCTTTCGCATAGAAATTCCATCCTGGGGCTTTGCCAACACGGGAACGCGTTTCGGCAAGTTCATCCAGGCAGGCGCTGCCACCAATATTGAAGAGAAGTTCAGCGACGGCGGCCAGGTGCACGCCCTTACCGGTATCTGCCCCACGCTCGCCCTGCACGTGTTGTGGGATTTTCCCAAAGGTTTGGCAAGCGTTTCGGAAGTCAGTGCTCTTGGCGCCAAATATGGCATTCAACCCGGCGCCATTAATCCGAATCTGTTTCAAGACCAGGAATACAAGTTCGGGTCGTTTGCGCATCCTGACGACAGCGTGCGTGCCGCGGCGCTGATGCATTCCAAAGAGAGCATCGCCATCGCGCGCGAATTGAAATGCCGCGATATTTCTTTTTGGTTGGCCGATGGATCTAACTATCCTGGCTCTGCCAATATCCGCCAGCGCAAGCGCTTCATGCAAGATTGCTTCAAGGCTTGTTATGCAGATCTTTCCGCCAGTCAGCGAATGCTTATCGAATATAAACCATTTGAGCCCGCTTTCTATCACACCGATATTGCCGATTGGGGCATGGCGCTGCTCTTCTCCAAGGCCTGCGGTCCGCAAGCGAAAGTGCTTGTCGATACCGGGCATCATTACCAAGCGCAAAATATTGAACAAATCGTCGCTTGGCTCTTAGATGAAGACATGTTGGGCGGCTTCCACTTCAACGACCGCCGCTATGCCGATGACGACCTGACGCTTGGTTCGATTGACCCGTACCAGGTCTTTCGCATTTTTCACGAAATTCATTTCTTTGAATGGGAACGCGGCGCCCAAGCCGACATCGCATTCATGATCGATCAAAGCCACAACCTGAAGGGCAAGATGGAGGCGATGATTCAAACCGTCACGGTCGCGCAAGAACTTTACGCGAAGGCCGCTCTAGTGGATCACACCGCGCTGGCTAAAGCCCAAAAATCGACCGATATTGTCGCCGCCGAATCCATATTGCAGGATGCTTTCGCTACTGACGTGCGTCCCATCATTCGCGAGTGGCGGCAAAGCAAAGGCCTTCCTAGCGACCCTATGCGTGCATTCCGCGAAAGCGGTTACTGGGAAAAGATTTCCAAGCAACGCGCCGAACGCAACATGGCCAGCACGGCTTCTTACGCTTAATAAGGGAACGAAATGCTACAGACTATTCAACTCACTCAGCTCCGCGATCTGTGGGAGGAAAACAAGGTCGCAGCCTTGGCAGGCAACAAACTCGCGCTATTGCGTTATCGCTCGAATCTGCTGGGCGCAGACCTTCGCATCACTAACTTCGGCGGCGGCAACACCAGTTCCAAAATCACGCTGCCCGATCCTTTCTCCGGTAAGCCAACCCAAGTGCTCGCGGTCAAAGGCAGCGGCGGAGATCTTGGTTCCATCAAAGAATCCGGTTTCGCGTTGCTGTACATGGACCGTTTGAACGAACTTAAAACACGTTACAAAGGCGAAGCGCATGAAGATGAAATGGTCGGCTTCTATCCGCTTTCTGCGTTTGGAGAAAGCAAAGTCGCCGCGTCCATCGATACGCCACTACACGCCTTTCTGCCCTTCGCGCACGTCGATCATTTGCATCCCGATTGGTCCATCGCCATGGCTGCCAGCGCCAACGGTGAAGCCAAGATGGCGGAATTCAATCGTCAATTCGGCCGCAAAATTGTCTGGCTGCCTTGGCAGCGTCCCGGCTTTGAACTGGCCCTCATGCTAGCCGATGCGGTGGCAGCTAATCCCGGTTGCGATGGCGTTTTACTAGGTGGCCACGGCCTATTCACTTGGGGCAACACGCAACGCGAATGCTATCTGAACAGCTTGCTGACCATCGATCAAATGGGTCAATTCATTCAACAGCACCGCAAATCCATTCCGCTGTTCGGAGGCGAAGTGCATACCGCGCTTCCGGACCGCGCCGCCATTGCAACCGCCATTCTGCCTGCGCTTCGTGGCATCGTTTCGTCCAACAAACGTGTTATTGCTCACTATGCCGACGATAAAGACGCGCTGGATTTTGCCGGCTCGAAGTGGGCCAAAGATTTGGGCGCATTGGGCACCAGTTGTCCCGACCACTTTCTGCGCACTCGCGTCTGCCCTATGTTCGTAGATTGGAAACCCGCGTCGGACGATTTAGCGGGTCTCCGTAGACTTATCGAAGAGCGCGCGAAAGAATACCGCGACGAATATTCAAAATATTATTCCGCACACGCCACCAAAGAGTCCCCTGCCCTGCGCGATTCCAACCCCTCGGTTGTTATCGTTCCCGGCATCGGTCTGTTCGGCTTCGGCAAGAACAAAAAAGAAGCGCGCATCACCACTGAGTTTTTCATCAACGCCATCCACGTCATGGCCGGAGCGAACGCTTTGGACGGCGGCGCGGACGTCAAACAATATCCACAAGCGCGCCGACCGGAGCAATCGAAAGAATTCTCCAGTTTCAAAAACTACGTTGCCTTGCCACGTTCGGAAGCTTTCCGAATTGAATACTGGGCGCTGGAAGAAGCGAAACTGCAACGCATGCCACCCGAAGCCGAATTCAGCCGCAAGATTGCGCTTGTTATCGGCGGAGGCAGCGGCATTGGCCGCGAAGTAGCGCTGCTGTTGGCGCGCAAAGGCGCCCACGTCGTGGTCGCTGACATGAACGAGCCAGCCACCGAAGGCGTTGCAAAAGAAGTGGCCGTTATTGCATCGTCCGATGTCGTCGCGCATACCACCGTTGATATTAGTTCGTCCGAAAGCTTAGCCGCCGTCGTCAATTTCACCGTCAAGCAATTTGGCGGCCTTGACATCGTCGTCAACACTGCCGCTATTTTCCCGGTAAACGAAACCGGCGCGCTGACAGACGCGCAATGGAACAAGACATTCTTAGTGAATGTCACCGGCAACTTCTTGCTGGCGCGCGAGTCGCGCTGGGTGTTTCAAGATCAAAAGCTGCCGGTCTCCATTGTTCTTACCAGTTCCGCCAACGCAGTGGTGGCCAAACACGGCAGCGAAGCGTATGACATTAGCAAAACCGCGCTGAACCACCTCATCCGCGAACTCGCTATCAGTCTCTCGCCCATCGCTCGCGTGAATGGCATTGCTCCCGCCACGGTTGTCGCCGGTTCCACCATGTTTCCGCGCGACCGCGTCATGCAATCGCTGCAGAAGTACAAAATCGAATTCTCCGAAAACGAATCCACCGACGAGTTGCGCAGCAAACTGGCCGATTTCTATGCTCAGCGCACGCTGACTCGCCGACCGATCCTGCCGCAGGATTGCGCTACCGCGATTGTCTGGCTTGCCAGCGATCAAAGCGCCAAAACCACAGGCCACATCATTCCGGTTGACGGCGGTTTAACCGAAGCGTTTCTGCGCTAGGTCATGCCGCGCACTTGCTTCATCCTGCAGGTTAAGCCCGAGCGCTTGGCCGAATACAAAGCGCGCCATCAACAGGTCTGGCCCGACATGCTGGCGGCCTTACGCGACACCGGCTGGAAGAATTATTCGCTATTTTTGCGTGACGACGGCTTGCTGGTCGGCTATGTCGAGACCGAAAACTTCGAAGCGTCGCGCGCCGCCATGCAGAACCACGAAGTGAATACTCGTTGGCAAACCGAAATGGCAGACTTCTTCATGAATGCTCCCGGCGTTGCTCCGGACAAGGCCATGAGTTCCTTAGAAGAAGTCTTCCACCTGGATTAAGCGTTGCGCAAAGCCTTGTAGTTGGCTAAGCAGCGCGTTGCCGTTTCTTTTTCGGAAAAGCGGCTGCCTTCCTGTTCAATCAGATAATATTCCACGCCGCCAACTTTTTCGGCCGCCGCGAAAATCTCTTTCCACGGCGCTTTGCCTTCGCCAAACAGCACTTTGTAGCCGTTATCCGGCGACCAATCCTTCAAATGCAAAGAGCGTATGCGACCCGGATTGGCTTTGATCCATGCTACGGGGTCGTGCCCTGCTTCCACGCAAGTGCCCACGTCCAGTTGCAACATAATGTCTTTGTCAGTTGAATGCGCTAACACTTCCATGGGCGTTTTGCCGTCGATCTCATGCCATTCTGCGTCGTGGTTGTGATAACCCGCATGCATTTTCGATTTTTCCAACTGCTCGTCGGCGGCGTTCAAAACCTCAGCTACTTTTTTGTAGTCGTCCAGAGTTTTCACATTCCCCGGATGCGCGCAAACCACATATTTGGCGCCTAGAATATGGTTCAGTTCAATTGCTTTGTCTAACTTGTCCGGCTTCAACGTGGACAAATCGTTGTGCGTCGAATGACAAGCAACGTTCAATTCGTCCAGCTTCGCGCGCACCTGCTTGGCGTAATCCGGAGTCCAACTGTAATACGGTGCAAAGAACTCGACACATTGATAGCCCATGGCGCCCACCGCGGCCAACGTACCCATCGGGTCAGCCTTAAAGTCGTTTCGCACTGAAAAAAGTTCTAGTCCAACCGGTATATTTGACTTGGCAGCCAGCAAAAATGGCGCCGCAAGCGCTCCGGTAACGAAAGCGCGCCGGGAGACCAAATCGTTCGAATTCATGGCATCCGTGAAAATATCACAAATCCAACGCGATATCGTATTTGATGACCTACTAGATGGCAATTACAAACGTCAGCAGAACCTCTGTCGCCACGAACGCGACCACGCCCACCGGGAATTACGGCACGGCCTTAGCCGTTGTCACCACGCTGTTTTTTATGTGGGGCTTTCTCACCAGCTTGAACGACATCCTCATCCCGCACCTCAAGAATATTTTTGATTTGAA
>CAVOJX010000009.1:0-285907 GCA_963696305.1 Bryobacterales bacterium
ACACGAAGCTTCAACACGGGTATTTCACTTACTATCTGATTCAAACGCTTAGAACAAAATCCCAGCCGCTAGGAGATCTTTTTCCCCAAATCCGTCAACAGGTTTTGACGAGCGTGATGAGAGACCATGGCGGAGCCACACAGACTCCAAGCTGCGAGTTTAGCGATCGCGGCGCGACGATCGTCGTGGATGTTCCCGAAGGGTCCTGATCGCTGCGGTGTCGTTACTCGGACCCAGACTTTTCCATCATGGTTATGAATGGGCGAGAGCCAGGCGGACGACAATGGCTAAATTGCCGTCCCGCGCGGCGAAGAACTTAGTTTTGTCTCCATCGTGGAAGCGGCGGCTGCTGTCGGGGCGATAGCTGCGCTCTACTTTTGCCAGACTCGCTTCAAAAACTTCTCGGGGAATGTCGGAGCCCCCGGTTTCGAAAGCAGGTAAGGCAACGGTTGAGGCGACAAGAACAAAATACTCGTTGCCCGGCGTTTGATCGAAGCGCAAAGTTGGGAGCGCTACTTGCTTGCCTTTGGGTAATGGATTACGCGAGTTTTCGCCGGCAAGAGGGAAGAGCATTTTGTAGGTGTCTTCGCCTTTCCCTCGGTTTGCCACATATATATACGCGGGAAACCCTGGTTCAAGACTCAGCCGGAAATGATCGCCGCTCTTGAAATCAAAATCCTCCGAAACCGGAGTTAGTTTGCCTTGATCTTCCCGCTCGATCAGATAGGAGATTTCTCGTTCCGATGAAGTGTCCAGAACGGGTGCGGAGGAGGTTGGTGGGGCTTGAGTTGTGGTGCACGACGAAGTGATCGCCAATGCTGCCAGCGATGATGTAAGAAAGTGGCGGCGCTGCATTTTATTTGTCCTTGACCTCATATACCAGGCGCACTTCCTTGGCGTTTCCTCTTAGTTGATCCCATGATTTCGAGGAATCCAGCGGGTCGACATTAGGTGGAAAAATCAGCAAGCGCAAGACTCTTGGTCCGGCAGGGGCTTGAACTGACAGATCGCCTTGGCCAGGTGGCGGAATGAGAGTGGTTTTACCAGCATCTACCAGTGGTGACGATTGGTAACGATTCGGGAACAGGCGGTAACTCACGCCGTCGGATCGCTCTTCCCAAAGAATGACATTGGCTGTCTGATCGACCCGAAAACCGATTCGCTGACGGTCTCCGACCTGATAGGTTGGGTGATGTTCGGCGCGGTCGAGCTGAAGGACGGCATGGGAATCGGTAGATGGCGGCTGGGAACGGCTGGCATTCTGAACTGTAGATTCCGCGCTGGTAGACTCTCCTGCAACGCTGGCAGCGCTAGCGACGGGTTCACTCGATGATCCTAGGTTGACTTGAATCAAGGCGCCCGAAGGTTTGAAAATGCCGAACTGAACCAGCAGAGCAACGGTAACTGTGGCGAGTGCGGCACCAGTCGTCAACAAACCCTTGGGGGTTAGTAGATAGTGGATTATGCGCTCGAAAAACGGATCTCCTTCTGCACCCAGTTCCCGCAGCCGCTCTTTGATTCGGCGGCGAAAGACGTTGTCCTCCAGAGCTTCACGCAGAGCTTCTTCTTCCACCATAGCCGCGAAAACAGACGGATCGGCCAAAGCCTCACGAGCCAGTTGGTTGCGCTCGGCTTCGGTCAGATTTCCGGCGGCGTATTCGGAAAGCAGGCGGTATGCGTCGTCGTTGTGAGTCAATTGGACTCCTGATGACCAATTAGTTGGCGCATACTCTCGCGACAGCGGAAGTCCCACATGTAGAGTTGCTGCATGGTGGAAGCACCCAGCATTTCCCGGATTTGCGTAAGCCTGTGGCCTTCCAGTTTCAGCAGAAATAGACGTTTGCAGCGAGAGCCTAATTTGTCGAGCGCCGCAAAGATGCTTTTACGGAACTCGGCTCTGGCTAGTTGTTCGGCTGCATCGGGATCGGCGCTAGTCAAAGGCATTTCGTCGATAGGAGTGTCGCTGACGCGCTGGCGCCCAGTGGTTCTGCGAAAGCTTTTCAGCTTGAAGCTCATGATGCGGATAGCTACCGGCAGAAGATCGCCCATCTGTTCCAGGTTCGAATACTTTTGCTCAAGCAGCATGAGGGTGTCCTGGGCCAGGTCTTCGGCGGATTCGCGCCCTACATGAGATGTACCGTAGTTGACGATTCTTTCACGGATTAGAACAAGAAGTTGCGAACGAGTATAGTTTTCTGGCAGCGTACTCACGGGAATCTTTGCATTTTAGTGTATGCTCTGTTGGCGAAGTAAAGTGCGCAAAGCCGGAAAGCGATTGCTACTTTCGGCGATCTCGTTCTTCATTGTTCCCGGGAAGCGTGTTCAGCGCAGCACCCCAAGCTAATCTACCCTTAGACGGCTTGCCATCCTCTTTGACATTTATGAGATGATCCGCCGAGATCTGACCGCTGATTGTCTCAGTCAAGGCGAAGCTACCTGTGTCGGTTCGGTGCAGAATCACCGATTCCGGGGTGAAGCTCTCGACAATCCATGTGCTGCTGTAGTCTGAAGACTCCCAGCTATACCTCGTGATAGCTATATAACGGTCGTTTTGAAGCTGAAGAGTAATACAATTAGCGCCACAGTAATGCATTAATTCGGGAAGGACCTGATGTGCGCGAATTGCGGTTTGTGCGGCAGACGGAGGTACTGCGGGAACGGAAAGCGAGGATGACGTACTGGCAGGCTGAAAACTAAAACGGCCAACTACGCTTGAAAGGGTCCAAGGGAGTTGTTTGCCGGCGGACGCGGAGTCTACTTCTTCGCGTACAAGGTCGAAGACATCGTTCAGGCTAAGACCGGGTTCGGAGAGCGCTTCGAGGAGGTATTGCGTGAACAGGCCGTTACGGCCATTTGGATTGTCGCTGGCTGTGCGGCCTGGTGCGGTGGCAAATGCGATGAAGGTTCCGCGACTGGGAGACATGGCGGCCAGCCCTCCCCCTCCGCCGCGCGATCCGGAATGATAAGGGTTGTCACGGCATGCGTCCAGCACGAGAATGTTGAGCTGAGCGCCGCTTTTTCCATCCGCTCCTGGATACGTCCAGCCGGGTGCGCGTCGTAGCGAACGTCGGTTTCGTTCTGGCCATCAAAGTCAATCGGGATGAGATAATTTTCGCCATCTACTTGTATGCCGTGGCCCGAGTAATAAAAGAATGCCACGTCTCCGGTGCCGAGCTTTTCGACAAACTGGTCGATGGATTTGCCCATGGTTTTGCGGTCGGCGTTGGTAACAAGGGAGACGTCGAAGCCGAGTTCGCGAAGGCGGGCAGCCATGGATTGAGCGTCATTAACGGAGTTGGCGAGCGGACGGTTGGTATAGGTGGCGTTGCCGATGACCAAGGCTAATTGTTTGCGGGCGACAATGGGAGCCACTCGACGGTCTTCGGCGGTTTGGGGACCGGCAGTGGCGAGGAATGAGAAAGCCGTGACAACTGCGGCGGAGATGACAAGAGAAGCCATAAGTGACCGAGAGCGCATGTTCATAAGAATTATGCCCTATATCGGAGGATTCTTGCGCGCGGTTACTACGAGAATGGATGATTCTTGAGAAACTCTTAGCGAAGAAGATTGGAAGAAGTCGCTGGTGGCCTTCGGCATGGTATGTTGGCGCGCGACATTAGCGGTAGGTCTTACAGAAGATCTAAGCAAATAAGACTTGCCATAGGTACTAAGTCTGGGGTAGAAAAGTGGATTCCATGTTCAAAGCGATCGGTTGTGCCTGTCTTGGCCTTTGCGTCTTGGTTTGCGACGTCGCAGCGCAGAGCAATGAGAAGCGAATTATATCGGTTACATCGGATCAGGCGGCACGGTTTAGTCGGGCGGACACGGTAGGCGTGGCAATTCTGGTGGGCGTCGGTAATTATCCGCTTTATAGCGGCTTGAGCCATTTGCACTATCCGGCGGTAGATGTGGATACTCTGGCAGCTACTTTGAAAAGCCAGCGTTATATAGTTTTATCGCTGAAGGATTCGGACGCTACCAGAGAGGCCGTACTGAACGCCATATCCCAGGCGGCCGAAGCGCTGGTGGGCGAAAACCAAACCGTCATTTTCTTTTTCTCCGGGCATGGTTTTGCGATAAACGGAGAGAACTATCTGGCAACCCTGGATGCTGGCGTGAAGAATCTGGCCAGCAGCGGGTTGAGTGTGACCGCAGTTGAAGAGGCGTTGGCGAAAACGCAGGCCACTAGGAGGGTGTTGTGGCTAGACGCTTGCCGCGATGAACCGGGCAAAGGCGTTGGCGAGGCGCGCAGTTTCGCCAATCTGCAGGCGGCCGCCGGGACTCGGCTATTGCTTTCAACAAAGGCGGGCAAGGTGAGTTACGAAGACGAGCAGTTGAGGCAAGGGTTGTTCAGCTATTACCTAGCAAAAGGGTTGCAGGGCGAAGCGGCAGGTCCGGATGGATTCGTTACGTTTCAGGATTTAGCCACGTATGTGACATTGCGGGTGCGTTCACGGAGTCTGGAAACGGGGCATGTACAGGTACCGTATGAGGCAGGCGAAGCTAGCGGGGATTTCCTGCTCGCTCGGGCAAACGCTGCCGTTATACCACCGGCGCCGCCGCCGGTTGCGGCGGTCATCGAGAAGAACACTCGTGAGCCGGGGGCGGTGAAGACGAATCTGAAAGATGGACAGCGGTATGTGCGGATACCGCCCGGTAGTTTTATTATGGGTTGCCCGACGGGAGATGTCGAGTGTGAAAACGGAGAGAAGCCAGTCCACGCTGTTTCGATCACCAAGGAATTCTGGTTAGGGCAAACGGCGGTGACAGTGGGCGCGTGGAGGAGATATTCGCAGGTCACCGGAAAACCGATGCCGGCGGAGCCGAAGTTTCTGGATAGAGCTTTGAATCAGGGGTGGGAAGACGAGCAGCAGCCAATCACTATGGTGAGTTGGGAGGATGCCAAAGGGTATTGCGAATGGGCGGGAGGCCAGGCTACCAACCGAAGCCGAATGGGAATATGCGGCTCGTGCGGGAACATCCGACACCCGCTACGGGATGTTGGACGAGATTGCGTGGTATGCGGACAATAGCGGCAATCATCGGATTGAGAGCACAAAAACCGCCGCGATCGGCGCGCAGAACTATGTACGGCAACTTGCCGATAATGGAAACCAGGTGCAGCGAGTGGGCTTGAAGAAACCGAACGCATTGGATCTTTACGACATGATGGGGAACGTCTGGCAGTGGACGAACGATTGGTACGGAGAGGCCTATTATGGTCAGCAAGAAGGTAGGGATCCCCAAGGGCCGGTGGGCGGCGATAAGCGAGTACTGCGTGGCGGGTCGTGGATCAGTCTTCCACGCTTCGTCCGCGTTTCATACCGTTACAGGTTTGGGCCTTCGTTTCGCAGCAGCGAGATCGGCCTGCGATGTGTGGGTGAATGAAACAATAAGCATCACGCTAAGAAGGAAATCTCTTTCTGTGCATGGAATTCTGCGCTTATCATTCTCAAAAATCGTAAGAACTTTGCGAAAGAGGGCATATATTCACATACGCCCGTTTCGGATTAAGATTGAGAGTCGAAAATATGTTTGCAAAGTCCAAAAGTGTCGCTCGTATTGCAGTCGCCCTAGCCGCATTGGTGACAATTTTCGTAGCGCTTGAGCAGGCGCAGACTCGCGCCAAGCGGGTGACGCCGCTGGATACCACTCAAAAGCAGAGCTTCGAGCGGCAGGCAAAGGTGGCGGTGCTGGCGGGCGTGGGTAAGTACGCGAGCCGCAGCGGGTTAACGTCGCTGCAATTCCCGGCGCATGATGTTGACCTCATCCAAGCCGAGTTGGAAAAGCAAGGTTACAAAGTAGTTGCGCTGAAGGACGCGGAGGCAACGCGCGGCGCAATTGAGCAATCGCTCACCGATGCGAAGGATTTGGTAGACCAGAATTCGGGCACAATCTTATTCTTTTTTTCGGGGCATGGATTTGCCGATGGCGGACAGAATTATCTGGCGACGTATGAGTCCGCGGCGGCGAATCTGGCGGGCAGCGGGTTGCCCGTGAAACGCGTGGAAGAGTTGATGAAGGCGACTGGTGCGCAGCGGCAGATGATGTTTCTGGATGCGTGCCGGAATGAGGCGGGAAAGTCGGCGATCGGGGCTCGGAGTTTCGATCGGTTGGATGCTGCGGCAGGACTGCACGCGCTGCTATCGACGAAGGCGGGGAAGATCAGTTACGAGGATGATTCTTTGGGCAGCGGCGTCTTCACACATTTCCTGGTGGAGGGATTGCGTGGGCAGGCGGCGGGGTCGGATGGATTGATTACTTTTCACGACCTCGCGACGTACGTGGTGGATGGTGTCAGTGGATACGGCTTTCAACACGGGCAGATGCAGGTGCCTTACGAAGCTGGTGAGTTTTCAGGCGATTTTCTGATTGCGGAAGCCACGCCTACAGCGGGAGCGGTCGCCAGACCGCCAAGTCCGCCTGCCAAGCCGAATTTAGAGCGCGTCGGCGGTGCCCACGCACCCACGGTCTCTCACATAAATGCGTTTCTGCCGGCAAAGATTGTGGAATGCGAGGGGCCGAATTGCACACCCAATGAAAACGCAGGTCCGCGGAACTCTCCAGTTTGGAGTTTTGACGGAATGAAGGGAACGGGGCACTTTGGGACGGGCCTCCAGCCGCTGGTAGTCGAACACTATGACGGCACGACTATAGTTGTTCGACGCAACGATACCAGCGGCCCGGTAATCGGCTTGACTGCCCGGTACATAGGGATCATTGAGGGCAATCGCATCACCGGAAGTATCACGTACTGGCCCGGCGCGAACACAAGCCCGTGGACCGCGGATCTGGAGCTTTCTCAGAATCCGATACCGAGCGAACTTACGGCGCAATCCAGCGTTCCATTTCCATTCCGAGTGGTTGAATGCGAGGCGGCGAATTGCATGCCGAATGAAAGCGCGGGCCCAAGAAACTCTCCAATTTGGACATTCTCAAATACGCAAGGGCTCGGACAGTTTGGAACCGGGAACCAGCCGCTTACTTTAATTCATGCCGACAATGAAGTGATTGCCGTTCGTCGCGAAGACACTTCCGGCCCGGCTATGGGACTTATAGCCGTCTACTTGGGGATGATTCAAGGCAATCGTATACAGGGAAGCGTGACTTATTGGCACGGGAACGGGCCCCGAACTGGCATGTGGTCAGGTGTGCTCGAAAAACAATGAGCTGCCGTGGCCCAAGCTTCGCATTGCTAAGCGGCGAGAGCCTCGGAACATCGTCCTGCTTTCATGAACCGCCGCTTTATAGTCACGGCATTCAATTATTCACATGCGCCGTTTCAGAATAAGATTGAGAGTCGAAGACATGTTTGTGAACCCCAAGAGTGTTGCTCAAATTGCGATCGCGCTAGCCGTTCTCGTGACGATTCTTGTGGCGCGCCAAGAAGCGCAGACTCGTGCCAAGCGGGTGACTCCGCTGGATACGAATCAAAAACAGAGCTTTGAGCGACAGGCGAAAGTAGCGGTGCTGGCGGGCGTGGGTAAGTACGCGAGCCGCAGCGGTTTGACATCACTGCAATTCCCGGCGCATGATGTTGACCTGATTCAAGCCGAGTTAGAGAAACAAGGTTACAAAGTAGTTTCGTTAAAGGACGCGGAGGCGACACGCGGCGCGATTGAGCAATCGCTTACGGACGCGAAGGATCTGGTAGACCAGAACTCAGGCACAATTCTGTTCTTTTTTTCGGGGCATGGATTTGCCGATGGTGGGCAGAATTATTTAGCGACGTATGAGTCGGCTGCGGCGAATCTGGCGGGAAGTGGGTTGCCTGTGAAACGCGTTGAAGAGTTGATGAAAGCAACCGGTGCGCAGCGCCAGATGATGTTTCTGGACGCGTGCCGGAATGAAGCCGGGAAGTCGGCAATCGGGGCTCGCAGTTTCGATCGTTTGGAGGCGGCGGCTGGAATGCATGCGCTGCTATCGACGAAGGCGGGGAAGATCAGTTACGAAGACGATTCTTTGGGCAGTGGCGTATTTACGCATTTCCTCGTCGAAGGGCTGCGTGGGCAGGCAGCGGGTACCGATGGACTGATCACATTTCATGATCTGGCGACGTATGTGGTGGATGGTGTCAGCACCTATGGATTTCAACACGGGCAGATGCAGGTGCCGTATGAGGCAGGGGAATTTTCAGGCGATTTCCTGGTTGGAGAACTGGCATCTGGCGGGAGCGGAGCCACCAGTACCTCTGGGGCGACGCGACCTTTGCCGAGGCCGAATAAGACGAATGGCGGCTCGGTGGCAGGACGTCAGGAGGCTGGTATTGGGCGCACCCCAGGTGAGCAGTGGACGAACCCGAAAGATGGCTTGACGTATGTCTGGATTCCGCCGGGCCAGTTTGAGATGGGATGTTCGGCGGGTGATCTGGAATGCCGGGATGATGAGAAGCCGGCGCATCAAGTAATGATCACAAAGGGCTATTGGATCGGCCAGACACCGGTGACCCAAGCTGGGTTCGAACGAGTCATGGGACAGAATCCGAGTCATTTCCGAGGGCCGGATCTGCCGGTGGAAATGGTCACGTTCGACGAATCCGTTGCCTATTGTGTGGCCGTGGGAGGCAAATTGCCGTCGGAAGCGCAGTGGGAGTATGCCGCGCGCGCCGGCAGCACGGGAAGCCGCTATGGCGACATTGACGCGATTGCATGGACCGGGCTGAATAGCGGTGGCACCACACATCCTGTGGGGCAGAAGTTGCCGAATGCGTGGGGCCTGTACGACATGATTGGGAACGTGTGTCAGTGGACGGCCGACTGGTGGGGCGCGTACCAGGGCGGGGGGACAATTGACCCGGAGGGTCCGCGGGGAGGCGGAGGGCGAACCGGTAGGGGTGGATCGTGGCTACATGGTAAGACCGTTTGGTTCCGTGCTTCCAGCCGTTACGGACAGGGAACAAACAGCTTCCGCTGGAACAATCTTGGTTTTCGTTGCGTGGCGCATTGAACCGGAGGCTCACAAGTTAATCTTGATGCTCGAGGAATATGTGGCGGATAACGATTTGGTCAGAAGCGCGTTCGTAATGTTCGAGAGTTGAATTGTCAACGTTCTCATTGATGTCGTTGAGCGGGACGGGTGATTCGATCAGGACGAGTTCTTCGCGGCCGGTATCGCTATCGAAACGAAACCACCCGCTGGCGGGAAGTTCGATTCGGGTATTGCGTTGAACATAGTTGCCGAAGTCTTCGCGAAGTGGATAGAGAAGATGGAGGCTCCCCTGGCTATCTCGCGACAGTATGTAGAGATTGCCGCTGAGTTTGGGCTGAAGGTGTAGGCGAAAGCGGTCCTGGCTACTGAAGACGGTGGAATTGCTGACGTGTCGGAGGCCGTCGTAACTGGTGTCGTCGGCCACGACAATATGGGCGGGCAACAGGCGATTGGCGTTGTTGCTATTGACCACCTTGAACTGGGCGTTGCCGGTGACCGCGGTTCCCAGGGTGAGGGCGGCGGTGAAAGCCAGGTTGATGACGGATGACTTGTACATGTTTTGAATCTCCTGACAGTTAATGACCGGTACAAGGGAGTTCTTTCGTGCGGGCGAAAGAAAGTTGCGTGGGAGTGGGGGCTTGCGGGATAGTAGACCTGATTGACGAAACAGTGTCCCGCCTGCAAAGCGTGCTATTCGGATAGCTTCAGCCATTGTCCGCTTGATGGCGTGTCCCTGGTGGCGATGGCGCTGTGGGCGAACGGGAGCGTGGTTAGGGAAAAGTACAAGATCATTGGCCGTGCGGGAGCCGGAGGCATGGCGACGGTTTTTAAGGCTGAACACATTCAGTTCAAAGAATTGCGAGCACTGAAGGTAATGAGCGCGGATGTGGCGCGGGACGAGAGTTTTGTGCGACGGTTTACGCAGGAAGCGCTGCTGACTCGAAAGCTTCAGCACAAGAATGCCGTGCGAGTGGATGACATCGACAAGGATGAGACAGGAAGTCCTTTCATTGTCATGGAGTTTATTGAGGGCAGGAGTCTGCGCGAGGCTATGCAAGCGGGCCCAATGGCGGTGGACGCGGTGGTGATGATTGCTAAGCAGGTAGCTTCAGCGCTGGAGGCGGCGCATGCCCTCGGGATCGTTCATCGCGATATCAAGCCGGGAAATATTCTACTGGCGAGGACAGCCGAGGGTGAGTGCGTAAAGGTGGTGGACTTTGGAATTGCACGGGTGCAGAGCAGCCATCGAGAAGACTCGCATGCCACTCTTACGACTCCAGGTTGGGTAATTGGTTCGCCGCCTTATTTGTCACCGGAGCAGGCGAGCGATTCGACGGATGAAGAGATCGACGGGCGATCTGATTTGTACTCGCTGGCAGTGGTGATGTATCAGATGCTGTCTGGGACGCTGCCGCTGAATGCGGAATCGACCGCAGAGCTTTTACACGCGCACATCAACGTGGTGCCTCGGCCATTAGAGGAGCGTTGCCCGTGGGTGCCTAAGTCGTTGTCGGATCTGGTGATGAGCAGCTTGAGCAAGGATCGCAACCGGCGGCCAAAGGATGCTCGAGCGTTTATTGATTTGCTCGAACAAAAGACGAAAGGAGTTCCAACAGTTGTCAAGACTCCGAGGCCCGAGCCGGCTCACGAACAGATACAGTCCACGGCGTTGCCCAGCTGGGCGTTGCTGGCGGGGCAGTTCTTGGGACTGCTGGCAATTGAAATAACGGCACGCGGATTAGCGCCGGTCTACGAGTTCTTACTTGGGCTGGTGTTCATGCTGGCTGCCCAAGTAGTGGCACTGGCAATTGGGCGGCGATTCAGCGGGAAGAACTTCATGGCCGCTTGTTTGGCTGCCATTGGCGGGATGATTGCAGCAGCGGTGGCTGATTATGGATTGAGTTTGGTGATGCAAACAATTTGGGCCGGGTTGGTCGAATCTATTGATGTCAGCCGAGCGACACTGCAGCAGGTGTCGATCGGGGTGAGTTGTTTGCTTTGGGTGTTGGTGGCTGGAATCTTGCGAAACCGTTTAGTGCGGCAGACCGGCTGAGTATTCGGATTGAATTTCGGCAGGCGACAGAGCGCGGTTGTACAAGGAGACTTTATCGATCAGACCGCACAACAGCTAGGTGAGTCCAAGTATTTGGCGGTACATAGGCCGGGTCGGCTCCCATTCCCTTTCCCGGAGCATTATGATCGATACCAATTTGATAGAAGCTGCGATCACAAGCTTGGCGCTTGCCCACAACGTGCTGCGGGATGTTGCCATCACCCGGGTTGACCCATGCTTCCAATGTCCATGAAGATCCGTTGGCCAAATCGAAGCTTGAAGTGGAGCTTACTTCGATGCCGCCTGCTCCGGTGAAATGGAATGGTCGGCCACCCGGTCCCCGCCACGTGCCGATCAAACCGGATGATGGAAGCGGCTCTTGCGCTGGTGATGAGCCGGGCGTGTTTCGCCCAAGCTTCCTGAGCCACATCGGAGCGCGAACTTGCGGTTGAATTGACCGGTGCTGCGGGCGCCGGCTCATTGCCGGCAACCAAGTCAAAATCCTCTAAAAGCAGGCCATATAGAGCGGGGGTCTGCTTACCTGCGGAATCGCGATTCACTTCACGCGCAACCTGACGCATTAAGTCATCCACAGTGATGCCTGGAGTCGGCAGAGCGCGCAGTAGATGCGAGATGTGAATAGGCCATTTCGGCCAGCTGAATTATCGTCCGCAGTTCGACCCGAACCGGACACAGGTGCAAGGCGCCTGTCCTGAGCTGACAGGGTTGTCACAACTGCTAGTAATAGTAAAACCTGGAACAGACGGCGTGTCATAGAAACCGTTCTTGTTTCATCACTTGGTGATATCAAAAACCAGTTCAGTAGCGCCGTAACCTTCCGGTCCCACGACTCGCTGACTTTTCAATTCCCGGGTTGGCACGCTGGTGAATATGCCTTCAGGTACGCCTAAGGACCGGGCATCCATCTTACCTTTGCTGAAGACCACCAGCATGACTTGTTGCTGGCGAGTCATGCTTTCTGGAAGGTAATTCTCGATGCTGAATTCGCCTCCACTGGGAATTTCGATTGGGCCGCCGGACACCGCGTTGCCGGTATGTTTGGCGTTGGGAAAAACTAAGAGCGGGTGTGGATCACCCATGCCGTAGCTAAAGATCTGCAGGTAACCGCTGTCGGGAAGATTACAGCTGACGACGGTGTACTCTCCTGAACGGTAATACGGCTTCGAAGCTGAGCATTGCAGTTTGAATGATGCACCGGCTGCGACGCTATCGATCTCCGTACGAATCTCCTGCGTACCAGGCGAAGGAGGCTCGGACGCTGATGGCGGAGGTGGTGGTGCAGGGGCGTCCGCCATCTTGGGAGGCGAGAGGCACGGGCTCTGTATTTGCTTCGCGTTGGCTGGCGAGTAAAGGAATTGAGGATCCTGACTGTGTCTGATCACAGCGGCTTGTTCGTGAACCATGGTAAAAACCTGGTTGTAGAGGGCACCGCAGCCGACTCGTGTTCCCGCGCCATCGCTTAACAGTTTCAAGAATATGTTGGTGAACGCGCCATGAGACACTCCGTCGAAAGTCGGAAAATCGGGCGCTGGCATATCCCAGGCAGGTTGGCCTTTTGATGCTGCGGAAAAATAAACAACACGATTGTAAGGATAGTCGCGCGTACCACGAGAACTGGCGCGTTCGGCAGCCGCAATGCTTCGACTGCTGACGTCGCCGTTAGTTAACTCAGAAAGGCTGATGTAGCGATTTTGTGCGGCATTGTCCGTTGAAACGCCTTTTACGCTCTCACCCGAAAAGCAGGCATCGAAAATGACTAAAACATTTGCCTTCTGTTCCAAGCGGCCTAATAACGGACGAAGGTCGCGCTTCCCCAAAATCAGTTGCGCTAAGACTTCTTCCTTCGTATTGGCTGGCTTCAGGTCGCTGGGAATCACCGCGCCGGTGTCGGCATCCATTCCAAAGCCGCCGTCGTCCATGGCGCTGGTGCCATGGCCGCTGAAGTAAATGACTACCTGGTCGCCATTCCTTGCCTTCTGCGTGATCTGTTCAATGCCTCCAAGAAAGGCATCTCGGGTACCCTCTTTATCCAGCAGCAGAATGATGTTTTCGCGGCGAAAGCCGTATTTGGTGGTGAGGATTTCCACCATCTTTTCGGCATCCGGGCGAGCACCCGCCAAATTATTCTTTTCGCTCAGATACAGGAACCGGCCCACACCCATAACCAAGGCAAATTTTTCGGCACGCAAATAAGCGGGCAGTGCGATCCAAAGCGCCAACTGCATGAATAATGTCAAATAACGGTTCATCCCTTTTTGCTCCTCATTTTTGTAATGCTGCCTTCGCGGATTAACTTTCCCGCGGACTCAATTTTTTTATTTCCACACGCCGGTTTACCTGGTGATCTTCTTCCGTGTCGCCAGTGCGCAGCAATTGTCGTTTGCCCATGCCAACCACTTCAAAGCGAGCCTTGTCAAAACCGAAGCGATCATGCAGCACATCGCAGACTTTGCGCGCACGCCGTTCCGACAGATCCTGATTGTGTTTGTCAGAGCCGCGCTTATCAGTGTGGCCGACTATATTGAATCGATCTCTAGCGAAAACCGCATCATTCAACGCAGCCGCCAATTCCGCGACTTGGGCTTCGCCTTCGCTGGTTAGAGTGTCTTGATCTGTATCAAAATGCACATAGATATTGAGGGATGGGGTGACGCGCTGACTTCTTCCTGTTCCCAGCAGGCCGCGCTTGATCTCTTCGGCAGTAGCCATGCGACCCGACAAAACAGTTTGAAGGCGTTTGATGGCAGCTTCGGTCTCGTCGAATGGAGCGCTGGCCTCGGACGTCTGATACCAATCCAAAGCGGTGGCCGGATCGCCCAATTTTTCGTATGTTGCAGCCACTTTGAAAGAAGCGAAGGCAGTGCGATTTTTGTCGCCTCCGGTGCGTCCTACTGCGCCGCGGAACCGTTCGAGTGCTTCCTGATACTTGCGGGCTTCACTCAACTGGTCGCCCTGCTTCATCAAATCCTGATAACTTTCTGTAGCCTGGGCGAATGCCAAAAGACTGACCGCAATCAGGGAAAAGAACAGAATTCGGCGGATCATCGGGGTTTTGCCTCCTTGAGAAGTTTTTGCTGCCAGGCCTCATCGGTCAGCCGCTCGGCCATCGGTACCTTGAATTCGCTGGTCCGAAAGCGTGCGCCGCGCTGGTTCTGATGCTTTGCTTCAGCTGGAAACAGAATGCCTTCAGTCAGCACTTGGCCACTATTTGGGTCCGTGTGAACATCTACAGCTATCGGTTGATCGGGAGAGCCTGCCAGTTGCAGCAGGTCTCTATCAAGTCCGTTGAGAAAGGTGACCTGCTCGGCGGTCAGCGCATGTCCAGCAGCTTCGTCGGCGGAAATCTGAATGCAAGTGTCCAATAGGCTTGAGAGCGATTGAAAAGATGTTAACCCTAACCGCGCATGGAGTTGGTTAGACATCTGAGCCAGCACCTTGTACACCTGCGGCGATGGTTCCAGCCAAGCGCTCTTGCGATCGTCGGATATTTGGATTCCTTTACCCACACTGGTATAACTCTGCTTCGTATAAAGTACTCCGCTATGTCGGTAGAGAGTCCAGAAGCCCAAAGCAGTCTGCAGTTGTTCAGCTGCGCTCGATGGCGAAGCACCAGTCAGCACAGCTTTTAAGAGGGCCATATTCTCCGCAGGTAAGCCACCTGGTTTGGCAATTTGTTGGACGGCGGCTTCGCGAGCAGCAGCATAGCGCTCGTAGCTGACTTCTTCGGAAGAATCAAGTTGATGAAGCGCTTCTGCGGAACCCAGCAGCCCCATAACTTCAATTGCCAGCGGAAATCCTTTCACCGGCACGCCATTGACGACTGTGGCCGACACCGGTGTACCCTTGCCAAGAAATCTGCCGACACGGTTGTAAATCAGCTGCTGCTGGGCGGCGGCGTCGGGCGTGAAACTGCCGGGCAGGAATCTCCACGCGGTCATGGCGTCACGCACGGTAATCCCCTGATCAAGCTTGGTTACGTCAACAATTCCGCTGAAAATGGAAGGCTGATGCCCTTCGTGGCGGGCCTGCTCAAGGAGTTTTTTGCGCCAGTCGGCGGTCGCTTCGGTAGCCGCTGGCGGGGTCTTCAAAAGATCTGCTGAGGTTAGGTCATCCGGTGGTCCAAATAACCAAGCTTGGCGGTCTTCCAGATGACGGAAGTGATCACGAAGAGCAGGCGTATGATCCATCCACTGAGCCAGCATCAGCGCCTGTCTGCTGAGCTTGTCAGCCTGCCCAGCGGTAATTCCGGTAGCGGCGCTTTCCTGTATAAAAAAACCGATAGAGGTGGCATAACGGACGGTCTGGAAATAGCGGCTGAGTTCGGGCGAGCGCGTATAAATGCCTCGCGGACGGAATTGGCTATAATCCAACTTTTCTTCGAAGATGGGCGATTGGCCGATACCGCCGGCAGCGCGGATAAACCCCAACTCCCGCGAGACTTCTTTGGCGGGTGCTACTGGATCGCTACCATCGATCAGCGCCATCAGCACTTCAATAAACTGACGATTACTCTTGGCTGCAGAGCTTTCGCTTTCGACACCTTTGTTCGATATAGAGACCTCGCTAAGACCATGGATGGCCTGCCGCAGTTCGGGGTAGGATTGCTGCTGCTCACTTTCGACAAGCGACTGCTGCAGGATCATGGAGTAAGCCAGCAAAATGAAATCGGTAGTGATGAAGTTGGGCGTTTTCGTCCGTCGGTTGTTCTCGTAAAGGTGGAACATGCCGTCTTCGGGCAGCAGGGACGGGGGCGCGCCCGCCGCAACAATTTGGAAGCACAGTGCCGCGACAAGAACTGCGCGCAAAGAAATTGTTTTCATTGTTGATCCTTCGACTGCGTGATCAAACGCGTGGTGGTATCGGCCATTGACTGTTGAACCAGCTTCATTAATTGCTGGAAACGCGGGTCAGTGGCTGGAAACTCCTGCCCAGCCCAGTCTTTGTAGCCTTGCGGCTCACGGGCAAACGCCACTGCTTTCAAGAACTCAACACCGAACGGGCTCTTAATCCCATCGACCCCAAGCTGAGTAGTTTCTTCGCGTGAAACGGTATCATCGGTTGTCTTCAACGGATAAAGCACGGTTACATAGCCTGTGACATCGATATTCACAACCAGAGGCCAAACAGGTTGGGACCTTTTGAGGGATAGTGCGAAGGTTTGGCCTTCGAAGAGAACGCCCTGGTGGGTGGCCTGCGGTTCGACCTGATAGTGATCATTTCCAAGCGCTATTGCTCTGTGAAGTTCTAATTGCATACGCGCATGCTGGCTGGGACTGGCCCAGTTCAACAGCGTGCGCACGTCGGGTTCGGCAAGGATCCTGGCGAGCGTCTCTTGTTCAGACAGCGGCTTTTCGGTGATTGGCACCACGCCTTGCTGATAAATGCGGTAGCCGCCCGATTCTGGTCGGACGAGCAGATTAGCCGTCCCAGAAACAAGCGAGATGCCCGGCTGATGAGCGAGCGAAGCAGCAAGACCGGCAGCCCCGCCCTCCAGACACACGGTGACGCTTCCGGCCGGAGCGGCAATAGCTGAAGTTTCGAGAGGTTTATTTCGACCACCAAGAACGGGATCGGCAGGAAGTTGGTGATTATTGTCATTCGCGGACCAGGCAGGCTGATGGCTCCAGGTTCCAACTGTCGCGGCGTGCTGCAGAAAGTCGTACAGTTCAGCATGCGTGATCACCCCGTCATGATTGGCATCGGCCGCACCGCGCAAGCCGATGAGGACGGAATTTGTCAGCGCACCGTGAGGTTGTCCATCAACAGTTGCATTCGGATCTTGTGCGAGGACCCTCTTATCGATATCCACGGCCGATTGTCCGGCTAGCGCGGCTGAGATCCAGGCGACATTCTGATAGGGATAGGACGAAGTATCCGCTTGCGCATCGCGTGCCATGGCAGCGGCCATTGAATTGGAACGGGTGATGGGCCCAGACCGGGATGTTACCGCTTGTGAGAGATCAACTGCCTTTGATGTACCTCGCGGTCGGACGCTCTTCATCGAGTTTTGCGAGAAACAGGTATCCAGAATGGCGAAGACAGTCGCCTTGGCATCCAGTTGCAGCAAGCGCGGGCGAATGTCGCGTTTGCCGACTACCAACCGGCTGACCACTTCGGCCATGCTGCCGCTCTGAAAGTCAGCAGGGAATAATGCGCCCGTATCTCCGTCGATAGGCAAGCCTTCCCAGCCTGCGGGACTTGTGCCATGGCCGGAGTAGTAAATGAAAACATAGTCTCCGGGGTTGACCAGCGTAATGAGCTTGTCGAGGGCTTCCAGGATGTTGGCGCGGGTGGCCTGCGCGTCGGAGAGGATGAATACGTTCTTTGAGGGGAAGTCGTAATCGGAGATGAGTGTTTGAACGATGGCGTCGCGGTCAGGCCCTGGCCCGTCAAGGTCTGGAAGGAGCTTGTGATCGGCGTAATGAGAGATGGAGATGATAAGCGCAAACTTCTGGCGTGGGGTCGCGGAACCGACTGACATTGCCAGTGTCAGATAAACCGTGAAACTTAGAACGATGCGTTTTGTGAGTGATCGGTTCATTTGGTTCTGCTTGGTTATGCACTTTGGGGTGACATTCTTTCCGGGTTAAGCGAAAAAAACTGGGAATAAGAATCGCTGGCAATCTTGGGATAATGCGCGGCGGATCGTCGGCATTCTGATTGTCCTCCTGAACGCAAACGGGAGCGCCATCAGCGCCCCCGTTGAAGTCGTTCAGATACCAAACTTAGTTAGCATAGTGGCGCATGGTGATTTCGGCCAGGATGGGCTTGTTGCGAGCGCCGACTGTTACGGTATCGGGATCGCGAACGATGCCCTTCGATTCGGATTCCTTAGGCCCATCGCTCTGCGTGCCGGAAGCCCAATCGGCAAGGTCTTTGTCCAGCTTGTCCAGGACATCGTCCTTTGGATCAACCCCTTTTGAACGATCCGATGACACGCGCAGAGTGCCGTCCGGGAAGAGCTTCGGTAGATCAAGCGGCGTGTCGGAGACGATGACATAAAGCTTCTCCAGACCGGGATGTTTATCCATGCGGAGGGTGGCGTCATTGGGGACGTCCAGATAGCTCCCGGCGGAAACTTTATCCGGATTCTGGCCAACGCCGGGATACAGCAGCGTGAAAGTGTCGTGCGAGTGATCACGGTGTTTGTGGTCTTCTTCACGGACCCGTTCAATGCCCCTGGTCTGGACAAGGTCCTTGGTGTCACCATCGAAGGTGCGGTTCAAGATGTAGACATAAGCTGCGTCTTTAAGCTTGAGCTGAAGTTTGAACCGGTCGCCGCTTCGAAAAGCAAAACTGACTGGCACCGGTTGCTGAGTCTCTTCGCCGCGCAGCAGAACCACCCGGTACGCCACGCCGTTCGTGGTGGGGGTGGAGGCTGGGTCGCGGTAAATGCCCTTGGGCGAACTGTCCTGGGCGGCTAAGGCTGATGCCAAAACAACACTGGCGGCCATAATTGAAAATGCGGTTTTCATGCTGATTGTGTCTCCTCGTTTGGCGTCTTTCAGGATCGCCTTCTCGTTTAGTAATGCCCTCGGCTGCGTGTTCCTTTCACTGAAATCTACGGATCGAGAACATTTTTACTACTTTTCTTGTTTTGGTGCGCCCTAGGGGCAGGTCAGTTTGTCTATTGTATCGATGACAGGCAGCTTCTGGATGAGCAATGTCGCGCCGCGCCGGAGACCAACGATCAACATGGGCGTGACGTAATTAAGATAGACATCGACGCCTGACCTTGATTTTCAAAATCAACGCAACGCCGCGATAGCGAAATCGGCGATGGTCCGAGGTTTTGCGGTTGTTGGCGTTTGTTGCCCTCCAGTTAACTCCTTCACGCGTTCCGACAAATACAAGTCCAGCATGGTAACTGTAATGAGGCCTTTATGCGTGTAGTCCGCTGCACCGCCGAGACCCTCAACCAGCGCGCTGGTGAACACGCCATTTTGCAATTCCGGGCGCTCAGCAGCAAGTTGATTCCCGGTTGATGCAGCAAAAACAACTACGCCGCTTTCAGGACTCGACAGTTGATTGGTGAGACCGTTCTGGTCGCTGCGGGTACCCAGAACGTTTCCGGAGTGGCAACTATCCACAATGAAGACGACTTTGCCTGACAGCCGCTCAAGCGTGGATCGAATGTCCGAAAAAGCCACCGCTGTCCTGCGTAAGGCGTCCGCTTCGAAGTTCACCGGTAAGAAATAGTAGTCATCATGAGTGTCGTTTACTCCATGGCCGGACAGCAGCACCAAGGCAACGTCTCGTGGCGTCACATTTTTCTCCAGCCAATCGAAACCATCAATGATGCGGTCGCGAGTTGCCTGTTCGTTGGTGATGAGTTTGGTTTCTACTTCTGCGTACAATCGGCCTCGCTGTGCTTGCATGATGCCTGCGAAGTCCTGCGCGTCTTTCGCGGCAAATCGGAGGGCGTTGGGTGCTGGATACTTGCTGACGCCAATAGCCAGGATGAACAGTTTTGGTTTGCCGGCAGCGGGATCAATTCGGCCTCGCCAGCGCAGTTGCACACTTGCGGGTTCACTGGAAGCGAAACGGTTTTCGGCAATCAGCGAAACAGTGCAATCCGCCTGAGGGACCGTGACCATGAGCTCATTCGGCGACTCGCCCAGGGACGCGACTGGCACAATCCTCTTGGCGCCTAAAAGCGGCCTGCCATTAACCAAGATGCGGAGGTTGGTGACGGGTTCGCCGGAGGGAGTTCGAATGCTGTAGCTCACCTGTATTTCATTGGAAGAGAATTCGGAGTGATTCGCGGGCGATAGCAGGCTGATAATGGGGGGAAGTGACTGGGCAATGGTGAGTTCGCTCGGTTTGTGGCCCTTCTTTGCGTCTGCGAGGCGAAGCGCTTCGGCCTCATCGAGTGTGGTGAGAATGCTGCCGGCAACATCGGGGCGGTAGAACCTGGAATGAAAGCGTGAGGCGGGGTAAAAATCAGAGGCTGCATCTCTCGAAGTGCTGATGTTCCAGCCGATGAGGTCCTCGCCGCTCGGTGAAGCGTCATAGAATCCGGAGGGAGTCCAAAGCACCCAGCGGGTGTGGTCATCAGCCAAGAAGAATGCTAGGAGTTCCTTACCATCAGCCATCGACAGCCAGCGAATGGTGCCGTCTGACAGCCAAACGACCGCCGTCCGACCGTCACCTGAGACATTTATAGCCATAGGCACGTCCGGCATTCGCATTTGCCACTTCTGGAGACCAGTGCTGTCAAAGAGGTACAGCACAAAGTCCGTCGCAAGCAGAAACTCAGCACGGGAAGGCGCAATTGCGATACAGCGTGATCGTGCTGGCAGCGTGATCGGCCTGCCGTTTAGTTTCGGAGACTTGAATTCCCAATCTGTTATCGGTAAGCTCTGCGTGTCCGGTGGACGAAGCCCAAGCGCAGATGGATCTGCCCCTTTCGTAAGAACTCGGTCAGAAGTGGAGAAGCAATACGGAATGCTATCTCGGTTAGTGCATGTCGTCCGCCCGTCATTTGAAACACTTAAGTCGCTTGCGATTGTTATCCAACCGGTGGGAGGAGGGCCAATGAGAATCCTTGACTCACCCGCGGAATTGACGACGCCGATTTGATGAGGAACGGCGAATGCGACACCGCCATCGTGCATCGGGTGAAGGGACAGGATTGTAGTTGCGCCACCGGGAATTTCGCGGCGCGCCCCGCAACCGCCCTGATCCCACCGATAAAGAGGATTAGTGTTGTTGACGCGTTGATTGTGTTGCTTTTGTCCTGAACCGAATAGGGAATTGCCGTCGGAAGACCAAGCAACACTAAATATCGTGTATTGCAAGCCCGACATATCGGGAGAGCATACCAAGGCAGAATCGCTGGGCCGCACTACATTGATAGCGAACACACCCCCGCCGCGATATGCGATCGCAAGCCGCGAACCGTCAGGTGAAAATTTCACGCCGTCCGGTGCCCCCGCTGGCGCTTTGACTTTGTTGGCTGCCTGAAGCGATTCCCCGACTACTTCGTAAATCCGCGTATAGCCGTCGGACGAAGAGGTAACGACGCTGAGACCGCCGGCCAAAATCCTGGCATCAAGGCCGCGGACTTCGCCGCCGTAGCTGCTATCTTCGGCTACCAACGACAAGCCGCACCCTGAGATGGGCTACCGTTCTTGTCTGGGAATCATCCGGCTGGCCGGGCATTACTCAGTAGCTCGCATAGAAGCCGCCGCCGAACGAGCACTGGTAACGGGAGCTTGCCGCTATCAGAGCGTGAAGTCGATTCTGAAAAACTCGCTCGACGCGGTGCCTCTGGTGCAACCGCCGCCGTCATCGCCACCGCCGCCACACGATAACATTCGCGGCGCAGATTACTTCGACTGAGGACCATGTCGATGCTCAAACAACCGATGATCGAAAAGCTGGCGGCGATGCGTCTCCTGGGCATGGTCGAGGCATTGAAAACCCAGGAGCAAGATCCGGCAGCTCGTGAACTGAGATTCTCGGAGCGGTTCGGACTGTTGGTGGATCAACAGTGGAACTGGCGAGAGAATCAGGCGCTCGGACGACGGCTGAAGAACGCCAAGCTTCGCATGAACGCTTGTGTGGAAGAGATCGACTACCGAACCGTCCGTGGGCTGGATAAGAGTGTGATCCGCTCGTTGACGCAAGAATCAGCCTGGGTCGGCACCCACGAGAACATTTTTGTTCTGGGGCCAACTGGCGTCGGAAAAAGCTTCGTAGCTTGTGCTCTGGCACAGAAGGCGTGCCGCGATGGTTACTCGGCACTTTACACTCGTGCCCAAACGCTATTCCGAGATCTCGCAATGGCGCGCGCCGATGGCAGCCTGCGAAGTTTGCTGGCCCGACTCAGCCGCATTGATGTTCTTGTGATCGATGACTGGGTGATGGCCCCGTTATCGGAACCCGAGCGGCGCGACTTCTGGGAGATCTGCGAGGACCGCTACCAGGTGCGTTCGACCATACTAACTTCGCAACTGCCGGTCCCGCGTTGGCACGAACAGGTAGGCGATCCCACGCTAGCCGACGGCATCCTGGACCGGCTTGTGCACAATGCTCATCGCATTGAGATGCGCGGTGACTCGATGCGAAAGAATCGGCAGAAGCCGAACGCATAAGAACGACTGGGCGGTGTGACAGGCGACGTTGAACCGAGCCTACAATGTGGTTTAATGCCTGCGTATTGGGAGTCTGCGGGACTACGAATCGTCAAGAGAGCGCCCGTAGTCGCGCTTGTTTTGTTGCTCTTCACTGATTTCCGATCGAGTTTCTTAATGGGACAGGCAAAGGGACCCGCTCCGGTTTTTAGGCCCGCACTCGAACAGATCCAATCCCAGACGCGGATTCCAATCTTGCTGCCGTCCAAGTTGCCATCTGCCATCCCCGAGAGAGATATCAAGGTGGCCTCGGGTGAAGTGAGGGGGGACGGATATTTCATATCGCTCTACTTTTCTGAAGATGGAGGCGATGCAGCTTTTGCCGCCGGCTTTGGTGGTTCCACGCGTATCTTCGGCCCCAAAGATCTGCCGAATGCACACCGGGTCCCACTGTCGGGAGGTCGTACTGGAATGTTCAGGCCTGTTTCGTGCGGAGGCTCTTGTGCACCAGCAAACTTATGGTGGGAGCAGAACGGCGTGATGTACCAGATTCAAATAAAGCTTAGGAGCGATTCGACGGAAAAAGCCCAGGAGAGGATTTTGGTTGAAACGGCGAATGCGACTGTGACCGCTCGCCGCGAATGAGGGATCGATCGCTCGGACTGCTGAAAGATATTCGGAGCGCTGATCGCGCTCCGGGTCACTGTGTGCTGAGGTGAGGACAAGGGCTGCCGCCCCTTTCCCCACGCCCCTTTCTCCGCTAGCGCCACCCTTCCTCCGCTGCGCTTCGGATAGGTTTTTCTTGACGAAGCCGAACACTTCCTGCACAATCGAGATGCCAGCATCGCTACGCTCCGAGGGTGTTCGGGTTTATCCCGGAATGCCGTTCGGCTTCCCTTCGGAATCAGCGTTCGGCTTCGCCGGAATCCTCAATGCGTTGAAAGATTGTCCCGAGCTTACGATTATTATGCCGGAACAGTACCGGATCTTTCAAAGCAGACTAATTAAGCGAATCGTGGTTTATCAGCGGCTGCAGGCATGAATTTCGCACGCTAACCCCAAAGACACGTGGCCAGTGAAACATTTTCGCCAACTTCGTCGCGAGCTACAGTCGAACCAAGCTGCACACGATTGGTGGAGTTCGCTGCTTGATGAAAACGCGAAACTACATTGCTCCTATGGCAGGCGAAATAGCAACATCAGCCCTGTCGCGGATGAGCACTCTCATCATCTACTTCATTGTTAACCGGAGGCGCTGCACTACCTGTTTCTACTGCTTTGTTTTTATTACGTCGCAACTCGACGTCACAAGAATTGGACATTCAAGTACTTACGCCGAAACGCGGCAGAATCCAGCGTTGTAATACGAAGTACGCTGCCAGCAGGATAAGAATCCAATAATCAGACATAAAAACTCTCAACACAATCGATGCGGGAATTGTCGCTTGGTGACAAACCTAGCTAATTATCCCCTTTCGCACAGCATATAGGATCACTTCGGGAATACTGTGAATATTAAGCTTTTGCATCAAGTTGCCCCGGTGCGTATCTACGGTGTGCGGGCTTAAGTTAAGCATTTCCGCAATTTCTTTCGTCGCTTTCAGCTCGGCAATCAATTGCAGCAACTCGCGCTCGCGTGCCGTTAATAGATCGTAGGGATCGTCAAAGCCCTGTTCGCGCACCTGGCGCACGTAATCGTCGGCCAGAATTTTGCTGACTGCAGGACTGAAGTATGCTTTTCCAGCAGCAACAGCGCGGACTGCTTGAATCAGGTCGGCTTCCGCTGAATCTTTTAACAAATAACCACGCGCACCGGCCTTTAAAGCTCGTAATACGTACGCTTCGTCCGAATGGACGCTTAGAATGATGGTGGCACTCCGCGGAAAATCTTGACTGATGCGTTTAGTAGCTTCAATGCCGTTCATCTGTGGCATGGCGATATCCATAATCACCACGTCCGGCTTCTCACGGCTTACCGCTTCCACCGCATCCCGGCCATTCGCAGCTTCGGCAACGACGCCGAAATCGGGTTCGCGTTCCAACAGCAAGCGCAGGCCTTTGCGAAGGATTGTATGATCGTCCGCGAGCAGAATTCTTATTGAGACCATACGCTTTCGAATTCCTTTGGCAAGTAAACCTCAATTGTCGTTCCGGATTCCGCAGCGGATTGAATCTCGAAATTTCCTCTCAAATGCTGGACGCGTTCACGCATGCCCAAAAGTCCAAGACCCTTTTGCCGGTCAGGTTCGAAGCCTTTGCCGTCATCCTTGATGGTCAACTCCAGCGCATCCTTCGACTCGGTTAGGCGAATTTGTACATTCTTGGCCTTCGCATGTTGCACGACATTGCGCAGCGTTTCCTGCACGATTCGATACACGCAAGTTTTTTGATCGTCGGTAAGATCTTCCGCCGTTGCATCGGCTTGCACAGTCACTCTAAGGTTGCTGGTGCGCGACACTTCGCGGGCCTGCCATTCTACGGCGGGCAGCAGGCCTAAATCATCCAACATCGATGGGCGCAGCAGCAGGCACATATCTCTGACAACGGCGACGGTCTTTTCCGCCAAACGGCGAGTATCGACAAGCTGCGAGTGAACTTCCGGCTTATCCGCCGGTGAAATCATTGCAGCGGCATTGCCAAGCGCCAGCAGCAACGCCGATAGCGCCTGGCCAACGGCGTCATGTAATTCTCTGGCTAATGCGCGCCGCTCCGTTTCTTGCACTTCCACCAAACGCGCCGACAAATCTCGCAAGGCGCGGCGGGTTTCCAGAACTTCTTCAAAGCGCATTTGAGACAAACGCTCCAGGCGCAAGATCCTGTAAATACTGCCTGCGGCGAGCAGAACACCGCCCACCAACGTGGCAACCAATAAGAACACCAAATCTCTGCGAAACTTTGTAAAAAGGGCAATTACTCGTTCGTTCCCCGCATTCATTTGTTCCTGATTCAGACCGCCAATCTGATCGGCCAAGCGAACGATAACCATTCGGCGCGGAAGCAACGAGTTCTTCATGAATGAATAGCCAAGTTCTTTACGCTGGGCGGTGTCCCATTGCATTGCCGGAAGCAGTGAGTCGAAATAGCCGCGAACTTCTCGCTTGAATTGCGCGAACGGCGCTTTTTCGTCCGGTCCGAGAATCTTCTCGTATGCCTGAATCATGGAATCGATTTGGCTACGCGCAGACGCCAACTCAACGCGGTGAAGGTCCGCGCGACTTGGATCTGGTTCCAGCAGAAAATCGCGCACATAGGTGCCCGATAAGTACACGTTTGAGCGCAGTTGTTCCAGAATTCGCTCCCGGTTCACGTAATCGCGACGGATAGATTCGTTACGGTTTTGTATTCGGCTCAATACCGAAAGAGCATTGAAGCCGGTGAAGGCCAGCAGGACAAGCAGGCCGCCAAATCCAATCAATAGAAGACGACGTGTCTGCGCTCCGGTGCTAATTAAATTCTGGCTCACGAAAAGCGACGCTAATGCAGGACGCCGAGAGTGTATCGCAGCACTGCGTAAGCCTCCTGATATTCATATTTTGCATCGAGGTTTTCAACTTGAGCCTGCGTCTGCGCCAGTTGCGCCTGAGTTAGTTCCACCACGGACGACAGACCAAGCTGATAGCGCCCTTGTGCAAGGTCAGCCGCCATATTTGCCTGGTCGAGTAGCTGTTGGGTTGTCCCAATCGCCTGAAACGCAGTGTTGACGTGAGCCCAGGCTACACGAACATCTTTGGCAACGCGTTCTTGCACGGCGCGGAGGCGTTGCCGGTCCGCCTGAAGTTCGTATTCTGCAGCTTGACGCCGCGCGGAGAATAAATGACCGTTGAAAATCGGCACTTGGACGTTCACAGCGGCCGCTTCGTAACCAGTCGGAATATTTGGATTTGCATTGCCGGCGTCGATGTAGGGAAGCGCGCCCGCATCAGCGGTAAGCGCTACCGTCGGCCGTTTCAAATCACGTTCCGCATTCACCATCTTTTCGTCGGCTTGGGTCTGCAGATTCAAGCTGGCGATCTCTGGCCTGTTTTTCAGAGCGTCTTGAATCAAGGGTTCTGGTGCGTTGGGCGGCTCGGGTTGCCGCGCTGGATCTGTGAGTTGGTATTCAATTGCTTGATCTGAACCTAAGGCTTGCGCAAGTGCCGCATACGCCGCTGCCAATCTGTCTTTGGCTCGCAGCAACATCAATTGTGCGTCGCCTAAATTGACTTGCACCAGACTTAAGTCCAAGTTGGATTTTAATTTGTTCTTAGCTAATTCTGAGATTTGATCGACCACGGTCTGGCGGCTGGATACGGTTTGCTGCGAGACCTTGATCAACTGCTGCGCGAGCAGGACTTCGTAATAGGCTTGATCCACTCCAATGATCACGTCGTAGCGGGTCGCGCGCGAATCTTCGCGCCGTGCTTGCGCGTTGAACCGGGAATTCGCCACCAAGTTGGGCGTGCGGCCAAAATCTGAAATTAGCTGCGAAAGAGATAAACCGCTGCCGAAGTGGCTAAACAGCCTTGGATCATTCAATACGCCCGCACCCAGGCGGCTGTCGGCGTTTGCTTGCGCACCGGTTATTTCACCATTCAAACTCGGATAGTAGGCCGACTTCGCCTCTACAGTAAGCTGTCCCGCTTTCAGGTATTCGGCATCGGCAGCGAGTATGTTTGGATGATTTTTCACCGCAAGCGCTTCGGCTTGATCAAGCGTAAGCTGCGTTGGCTGCTGGCAAAAGACTGCCATAGGAACAAACGCGACGATGCAAACGAATCTATGCAGCATTCTTTTGATCTTCCTTGCCATAGATCAACAGATAAGCAGCGGGAACGATAAAGATAGTCAAGGCCACCGACGTGGTGAGGCCGCCGATGATGGCTCGGGCCATCGGTGCATATTGTTCCGCTCCGGTGCCCAACTTCATCGCCATTGGGATCATTCCAATGATGGTCGCGAGCGAGGTCATCAGGATTGGCCGCAGACGCACGCGACACGCCTTGATAACGGCATCCTTTACAGAAAGTCCTTCCTCACGGCGGAGAGCGTGGGCGAAATCCACAATTAAGATGCTGTTCGAATCGGCTATTCCGATCAACATCAGCACGCCCATAAGGGACATTACATTCAGGGTTGTGCCCGTCAACGGCAGAATGATCAGCACGCCGATGAAGCCCATTGGAATGGCAAGCATGATTAAGACGGGATCGACAAACGATTTGAATTGCGCGGTCAAAATCAGGTACAGAAGAATGAATGAGAGCAAGAATCCCAAACCAAAGCTCTTGAACGATTCATTCATGCCTTGCACCATGCCGCGCAATGTGATTCGCATGTTGCCGGGCGGTTTCGAATCGCCAATCAAGTGCGAAATTCTTTTCGAGAGTTTGCCCAAATCCTCGCCCTTTGGCGTCACGTAGATATCGGTTGAACGCTGGATTTGATAGTGATCCACCTCCGTAGGCGTTCTTACATGCTCCAGCTTGACGACGCTATCGAGCGTGGTGGGCTCCGGAAGATTCGGCGATTTTAACGGGATGTTGCGCAGGTCGATGTTGTTTTGAATTGCGCCGCGGCCTTTTTCGAAGTATTGGACAGTCAGGAAGTAATCGTTGCCGCTTTTGTAATCGACCCAGTAATTGGGGGCGATCATTGTGTTCGAATTCAATGCGGTGATGACGTTATCGACGATTTCTTTTTGAGTCAGTCCGAGTTCGCCGGCGTGTACTCGGTCAATATTCATTTGCAGCGCCGGGTAATTCAAATCCTGCGGGATGTAAACTTCATCAACACCCGGCAGCTTTCGAATCTGCGCCGCCAGTTTCTGCGTCTCGGCGTAATCTTCCGTGTAGCTGCGCCCGGTGATCTGAACGTCAATCGGCGCAGGCATACCGGAGTTCAGGATGCCATCTTGCATCGAACCGCTAGAAAAGAAAGTACGGACTTCCGGGAACTGGGTGGCAATCGCGGAGCGGATATCGTCCATGTAATCGAAACTGCTCACCCTGTGTTCCGTTTGCGAAGCAGTCTGAATAGTTGCGGTATATTGGCCGGAATTTGTGGTGTACAAAGACGAGAAGTCGTTGACGACGCCAATGTTGGAGACCGTCATGTTGTAATCGGCGGGCCGGATGTGCTGCCGAATGAGATCTTCCATCTTCTTGGCGTACTGCTCCGTCACTTCGATGCGCGAGCCTGTCGGTGCTTTCATGTTGATTGTGAATTGCCCTGCATCAGTACGCGGAAAGAAGGAGACGTCCAGGAACGGAAAGATTAAGAGACTGAGCGCGAACACGCCGACCAACGCTATTACAGTAAGACCGGGGCGCACCAAGCTAAACCGCACCCACTTTTCGTAGAAATTGAGTACACGTTCAAATGATCGATTAAACGCATTGTGAAACCGTTGCCAAGCCGACACTTTTCCAGGTGCTTGGTGCAAGTTGGCGTCTGATTCTTCCTGCCGGTCGACGCGATCCTGTTCGGACTTCCCTTCCTCGTGCCCACCGGATGCATGTGCAGCGCTAAGAAAGCGCGAACAGAAGAGCGGAATCACGGTCATCGCAACAACGAACGATACAAGCAGCGAGATGCAGAAAGCGAGTGCCAAGGCGGAGAACAAAAACTTGCTCACGCCGTAAAGGAATGTTACCGGGAAGAAGTCAACGACATCAACCAAGGTCGCAGCAAGAACCGCAAGCGCCACTTCGGAGCCGCCCAGTTCGGCAGCCTTGCGCGGAATTTCGCCAAGTTCCAAATGCCTGTAAATGTTTTCGAGCGAAATGACGGAGTTGTCGATGACTCGCGAGAAGGCGAGAGCGATGCCGCCCAGAATCATCGTATTAATTGTGCTGCCGAAGAAATACAGAATGATAAATGTCGCGAGCGCAGACAACGGGATGGAAAGCAGCACGGCAGATGTTGCGCGGGCACTGCCAAGAAACAGCAAAATCATGATGCTGGTAAGCACCAAGCCGATTAAACCTTCGTGCAACACCGTGTCGATAGCTTCTTTTACAAAAACCGATTGATCAAACAACAAAGTGGTGGTCAGTTGCTTGGGCAAATCGACAAGGTTTTTCAATAAGTCGCGGACTCCATTTACCACGGCGATGGTGTTGGTGTCGCCGCCCTGCTTCATGATCGGGATGTAAGTGGAACGTTGTCCTTCTACGCGCACGACGTTGTACTGAAGCTGGCTGGCATCTTCAGCGCTGTCCGACGTCCTTGACTGATACCCAGGAGTTTTTGACGGTTTTGATAGGAACGTCATTCAATTCCTGCATGTTCTTCACCAAGCTGTTCGAATAGACGTAATAATCGAACGGACCGATTTTTACGTCGCCGGCGGGCAGAATCAGATTCTGATCGTTGATCGCGTCCACAACGTCCATGGGCGACATCTGGCGCGACATCAGCTTGTAGGGGTCAACGTACACCATCACTTGGCGGTATTTGCCACCAAATGGAGGCGGGATTTCGGCGCCTTTGACTACCGCGATTTGGTTTCGAATGGTGAATTGCGCTTCGTCGTGCAGTTGCGTCTCGGTGAGACCTTTTCCACGCACGGCTACCAGGCAGACCGGCTGACTAGACGCATCGAATTTCAGAACGACCGGAGGCAAAGTTCCTGGTGGCAAACGTTTGAGATCGGCAAGAGCTAAGTTAGAAAGCTCTGTAACGTCGGCATCGGCGTTCGTTCCTGGCTGAAAGTAGACGCGGATGAGACTTACGCCCAGCATGGAGCGGGATTCCATGTGATCAATACCGGACGCTAATGTGAAGAATCGTTCCAGCGGATTTGTAATATCGACTTCGATGTCTTCCGGCGGCATACCCGAATAAAACGTTGCAACCACAACTTCCGGCAGATTGATTGTGGGAAAAAGATCTATGGGCATGCGTACCAAGCTGGTGACGCCTATGACACAGACGACCAGGCAGATGACGATGATGAAATACGGATTGCGGATCGAAAAGCGTGACATGGTTATTAGCTTTTGGCCGAATAATCAACGGGAGCTACAACTCGCGTTCGCACCTGCTGCCCCGCGGTAAGACCGGAGCGGTCGCTTAGAATCACCATCTGATCCGGCTGCAAACCGGACCGCACCTCGACATTGTTCGCTGTCTCGGCGCCCAACTCCACATGCACAACTTGTATTTTGTTGGCTGAATCAACAACGTAGACAGTGCCCTGGTCGCCCTCTCGATCGACAGCAGAAAGAGGAACGGACAGCGCATCCATATCTTTAGTCAGCGTCAAAGTCACTTCGGCATACATTCCAGGCAAAAGCTTCTGATTGGTATTTGGCACATCCACTTCGGTATGCATGGTTCTTGTTTCCTGGTGCACATCAAAGGCAAAGCGCGCAACCTTGCCCGGAAAATCTTGGTTCAGAGCTGGAATTCGCACGTTGACCGTGTCGCCCACAGAAACGGCGCTGACGTAGGTTTCAGGAACGGGAATAACCAGACGGTAGAGATCTTCCTGTGATAACTTCACCAGCGGCATAGCTTGCGTATTAGAGTTTGTGCCCGCTTGCAACAACGTTCCAAAATTGGCGTAACGCTGCGTGACTACGCCGGCAAACGGCGCCGTGATTCGGGCGTATGCATAGATAGCTTTATCGTGTTCAAGTTTTGACTGTGATGCGGCTAGGTTACTTTGCGCGGTTTCAACATTCGACTTTGCCCCTTCTACTTGCGCTTCTGCAGCCAGATCGCGACCTTGCACATCGTCCACTTCCTGTTGCGCCACCAAACCCGGCTTCGCTTGCGCAACGCTGTTCAAACGGTCGTACTCAAGGTGAAGAACCTTGTGCTGCGCTTGTGTTCGCTCCAATTGATGTTCAGCATTTGTAACCTGATCTGCGAGACTTTTGATGGCGGATTGGTCCTGTTGCAGCGTTGCTTCTAATTCGGGAATCTCCAACACGGCAAGCAATTGGCCTTTGCTGACATGACTGCCGTAATCGACCAGCAGTTTGTTCACATAGCCTGACTCTTTGGCAAAAACGTCGATTTCCTGAAACGGAACAAGTTCGGAAGAGACGGTTAATTGGCGCGACATAGGTCGCCGCACGGCTTTGGTTACAGCGACTTCCTGGACGGCGCTGTTATCTTCGGCATCTGCGTGCGCGACCGTTTTCCGATCGCATGAAGTCACGGCGACGGCGGCAATAATAAACGCTAAGAGGGATGCGGTTTTTATCAAGATCGGACGGGACATTTGTCCCGCACCTTAACCATAGACCAAAAAACCGGGTTGGACGCTACCCTACACACAGGAGTTTTTGAATCGCTGGCCGGGTAGCCAGTATCATTTCTGATAAGCCATGAAACTTCATATTGCCTGCATTACACTGTGTGCGGCCGCTTTGCTTCCAGCCGGTTCAAGAGCCGCTGACAGCACTCCGCACATATTTCAACGGCCTGCCATTAGCAAGGATTTGATCGCCTTTGGTTATGCCGGCGATCTTTGGACAGTGCCACGCCAAGGCGGTCGCGCTACGCGGCTGACGGTTGGAATCGGAATTGAGACTACACCAATCTTTTCTCCCGATGGCAGCACGATCGCATTTACAGGTGACTATGACGGCAACACCGATGTCTTCACTGTTCCGGCGATAGGCGGCGTACCGCATCGTGTCACGTATCATCCGGCGAATGATTTTGCGGTTGGGTGGACGCCAGATAGCAAACAGATCATCTTTCGGTCTAATCGGTCTGCGGCAAGCAGGTACACGCAGCTTTTCACGGTTCCGGCAGCGGGCGGTGTAGCCGTGCCGCTCCCTTTGCCCATGGCTTATCAGGGGCAAATGTCGCCTGATGGTTCGCGCATTGCCTATTCGCCTTTGGCACCGGCCTTTGGCTTCGATTACACGGCATACGTGGCGTGGGGAAACTATCGCGGGGGACGCGCGAGCACAATTTGGATCACCACCCTACCCGGACTTGAATCGGTTGAGATTCCACACGAGAAGGCGTCCGACTTTTTCCCGGTTTTCACTGGCAAGGCGGTCTATTTCCTGTCCGGACGCGCGGGTTCCATCACGATCTTCAAATACGACCTGGCTTCCGGCAAAGTGACGCAGGCGCTGAAGAACAGCGGACCTGAGATTCGCACGCTGGCGGGCGAAGGCAACACATTGATTTACGATCAACTGGGCGAAATCTATACGTTCGACACAGCGAACGGCAAGACGCACCTTGTGCCGATTGAGATTGATGCCGATCTGCCGGAAGTGCGACCCACGATCAAGAATGTTTCTGAAGAAGTGGACAATGCTTCCATTTCGCCGACCGGTTTGCGTGCGGCTTTTGAAGCGCATGGAGAGATACTCACGGTTCCGGTGAAGCATGGGCCGACGCGCAACATTACAAATACTGCCGGTGTGATGGAGCGTGAGCCTGCGTGGTCTCCAGACGGTCAAAGCATTGCCTATCTATCCGATGAATCGGGCCTTTATGCTTTGCACATTGCATCCCAGATGGGAGCCTCGAACGCTGGACCGAACGCAGTGAAGAAGTTTCCGCTGGGAACGGATCCCGCTTACTACTTCAATCTCAAATGGTCGCCCGATTCAAAACTCATCGCGTTCCACGACAATCGGTTGAAGGTTTACATGCTGGACTCTGTTTCCGGGAAGCTAACGACGATCGAAGACCAGAATGTGTATGGCGGATTCTCGGAGACCGCCTATGAATTGGCTTGGTCGCCGGATTCGAAGTGGATTGCATATACGAAATCGTTACCAAACCACCTGCACGCTATCTACTTGTACTCCGTGGAGACGGGCAAAGCGACGGCGGTGACCAGCCCAATGGCGGAGTCGCGGCATCCCTCTTTCGACAGAGGCGGCAAGTATCTGTTCTTCACGGCGAGCACCAATTCAGGCGCGGTGTCGGATGGTTTGGATATGACCGCCGACCTTTACGAGCCGACTTCAAACATCTATGCGGCGGTATTGGCAGCGGACCAAGCTTCGCCAGTTGCGCCCGAATCGGATGACGAGAAACTGCCTTCGGCGAACGAGGAGAAGACGAAGGATACTGACTCGAAGACGTCGGAAGAAAAGCCCAAAACAGCCGTTCCGGTAAAGCCCATTAAAGTTGATTTGGCCGGCATTGAAAGGCGCATCGTTGCGCTTCCGTTGCCTGCCGCGAATTACACGGATCTAGTTGCGGGAACGAAAGGAAGTTTGTATTTTGTGGAACTGCCCGGCGCGGTGCGGTCCGGCGGCCGCGTTGCAACTTTGAGCCGCTGGACGTTCGAAGAGAAGAAGACCGAGAAACTGGCAGAGCATGTCCAAGGATTTGAGTTGTCGGCCAATGGGGAGAAAATGCTGCTGCGGTTGGGTAGTGTAGCACCGGGCGCGCATCCTTCCTGGGTGATTGCACCGGCTAACGTACCGGTGAAAGCAGGCGAAGGAGTTCTTTCACTTGCCGGGCTGCAGGTTCGGGTTGATCCGCATGCGGAATGGGCGCAGATGTATCACGAAGTTTGGCGGATTGAACGTGCCTACTTCTATGATCCGCATTTCCATGGCACCAGCACGGTGGACGATGAGAAGCGCTTTGAGCCTTACATTGCGTCGCTAGCTTCACGTGCGGACTTAAACTACATTTTCCAGGAGATGCTGAGCGCATTTTCTGTGGGCCATCTGAGGGGTACCGGCGGCGCGATTCCAAGCCCGCATCACATTGCGGGAGGACTGTTGGGTGCCGATTATGCGATTCGGAACAATCACTATTGCCTGGCGAAGATCTACGACGGCGGCCATTTCAATCCACAGGAGAAAGCGCCCCTGGCACAACCGGGATTGAATGTGACGACGAGCGATTGCATTCTTGCGGTGGAGGGCAAAGAACTGGATGGAACGAGTGACATTCAGCAGGCATTGGAAGCCACGGCCGACCACGCCATTACGTTGCGTGTTGGTTCGGATACTGGGGCGAACGCACGCGACATCACGGTTGTACCGATTGAGAATGAAGGCGATCTACGGAATACCGATTGGATTGAAGCAAACCAGAAGAAGGTGGACGAGCTATCAGGCGGCAAGCTGGCTTACGTTTATCTGCCTGATACGGGACAGGGCGGCTTCACAAACTTCAATCGCTATTACTTCGCGCAAACCGAGAAGCAAGGTGCGGTCATCGACGAGCGCTTTAATGCGGGCGGCCAAGTGGCCGACTATATTGTGGAAGCGTTGGGCCGCCACATTGAAGCCTATTGGACACCGCGTTACGGCACCATTGAACACACTCCGAACGCCGGTATTTATGGGCCGAAGGTGATGATTGCGAATGAAATTTCGGGATCTGGCGGCGATGCTCTGCCGTGGCTGTTCAAGCAAGCAAAGCTGGGAACGCTGGTGGGCAAGCGAACCTGGGGCGGGCTGGTTGGAATTGGCAACATTCCGGTTCTGATGGATGGTGGCCATGTTACTTCTCCGAGTGTTGCGTTCTTCTCGCCGAAAGGCGAGTGGGATGTTGAGAACCACGGTGTGGAACCGGATGTGACAGTGGAGCAAGATCCCAAAGCGGTTAGCGAAGGACATGATCCGCAGTTGGAGGCGGCGGTTAAGATTGCGCTGACGAAGTTGGCGGAGCAACCAGCTCCGAAGGTTCAGAGGCCGGCGTATCCGAACTATCACCAATAGTTAATGAAGCTGGCTTTCGGTTTCGCGGAGCCAGTCGGGGCGCTTCAATACTTCGCGGGGTTTACTGCCATCGGGCGGCCCGATGATTCCGTCGCGCTGCATCATGTCGAGGATGCGGGCGGCGCGACCGTAGCCTAAGCGCAATCGACGCTGCAGAGTGGACGTAGAGGCCTTGCCTTGTTCCAGGACAACGCGCAGGGCGTCTTCGTACATCGGATCTTGCGCGCCGTCGAAATTCTCGGCATCTTCGGATTCGCCATCGCCATCTTCAGAAGGCGGCGCCATAAGGAATGTTTCGTCGTATTCGGGTGTGGCTTGACCTTTCCAGAAGTCAACCACTTGACAGGTCTCGGCTTCGGTGACGAAGGCGCCGTGAACGCGCGTGAGGCGCGATGAGCCAGGCGGAAGAAAGAGCATGTCGCCCTTACCAAGCAGATGTTCGGCACCCATGATGTCGAGCACGGTACGTGAATCGACGCGGGTGGCAACGCGGAAGCTGATGCGCGAGGGGAAGTTTGCCTTAATGATGCCGGTGATGACATCGACGCTGGGACGCTGCGTAGCCAGCACCAGGTGCATGCCGACGGCGCGCGCCATCTGCGCCAGGCGGGTGATGCATTCTTCGACGTTGGCGCGTTCCAGCATCATGAGGTCGGCGAGTTCGTCGATCAGGATGAGCACGTAGGGCAGAGCTTTGAGATCTTCATTCTCTTCGGGATCATCAAACAGGCCGCGAGGTTGGGCGCGCAGTTGCGCCATCTTCTTGTTGTACTGATCGATGTTGCGAACACCTTGCGCGGCTAGCAGTTTCAAGCGGCGTTCCATTTCCAACACGGCGTTGCGCAGTGCGTTGGTGGCCTTCTTCGGCTCGGTAATGACGGGCGTTAACAGATGCGGAATGCCTTCGTAGATGCCGAGTTCAACGCGCTTCGGATCGACCATGATCATGCGGATTTGATCGGGCGTGGCTTTGTAGAGAAACGACATGATCATGGCGTTCAACATAACGCTTTTGCCAGAGCCAGTGGAACCGGCAATCAGCAAGTGGGGCATGGTTTCGAGCGTGGCCACTTTGATGCGGCCATTGATGTCCTTGCCCATGGCGATGGTCATCTTGGAAGGCGATTCGTGAAACTCGGGCGATTCCAAGATGGCGCGCAGGCTGATGAGTTCGCGGCGCGAGTTAGGAACTTCAATGCCGACGGTTGATTTGCCGGGCAGGCGTTCAATCAATACCGATTCGGCTTGCAAGCCCAAGCAGAGATCTTCCGTAAGCGTGGTAATGCGGCTGTATTTGATGCCGGCTTCGGGCTTGAATTCGAACGTAGTAACGACGGGGCCGGGGTTAATTTGAACGACGTTGCCGCGGACGTTGAACTCTTCCAGCTTTGACTTGATCTTGCTGGCTACTTCCTTCAGTTCCGTGCTGTCGTAACCGTTGCCTTCGGGAATCTCGTTCAGCAGATCTGTAGATGGTAGTTGGTAAATGCGCTTGCGTTTGGGGCGCGCTTCGGGCGGAATGCCGTAGGAATGTTCGACGAGCTCGGGTTCCGGAACGGCGTTGATGGCGGGTTCCGCAGGCGCATGAGCCACTTCATCAGGCACACGGCGGACAACCGGCATTTCGTCTGCGAGAGTGCGAATGGGGATGTCATGTTCAACCGGTTCCGTGGCGGCAGGCATATCGAAGGGCGGCTCGTCATCTCTAGATTCGGCGCGTTCGGGATAGGCGACGGGTGGCACGGCCAGCACAGATTCGGTTTGCAGATAGTCTTCCGCAACCGGTGAAGCAGTTTTGCGGCGACGGCGTGGATTGGCGCTGAGAATCTCTTCGTCTTCCTCCGGCTGAGCCACTTCGACAGGACGTTCTTCCGCCTTGGCGCGGGCGGCTGCTTCGGCTTCGGCGCGCCTTTTGGCACGGCGTTCCTGGCGGTTCACCTTCCTCTGTTCAAGCCAGGCGTTTAGTTTCGCGGTGGGTGTTGCGAAGACGCGGACGATGGTGGAGGATTCCAGCGTGGTGGCGAAATAGAGAGCGATGATGGCGACGACGGCCGTGAAGATGGCTGCGCCGGTGAGATCGATACGCGCGGTCAGAAAATCAGCGAGCACCAACCCAACCAAGCCGCTTGGCCTAACGGTTCCGCCGATGAGCCATGTGCGCGGGAACAATCCGCAGGCGGTAGAGAGGCAGAACCAAAGCGCCAGACTTCCGACGATTTTGAAGCCAAGGCCTTCGATATAGGATGAGCGCAACCATTTCCAGCCGAGGAGGCCAACATGGATAGGCAAAAGGAAGACGCTGATGCCGAAGACTTGGAAGAGGAAGTCGGCCCACTTTGCGCCGAAGTGGCCGAGCAAGTTATGGGTGCCAAGAGCTCCACTCGCCGTGTTCCACGATGGATCGACGGACGAATAAGAGAGAAGGCACAGCCAAACAGCCAGGCTGAGCAGCAATAATATAGCCCCAACGGCCTCATTGAGCCGTGTGTAGGGTGTCGGTGAGAGGAAACTCATCAACCAAACGCGAAAAATCTACAGAGCTCCTTTATTATGCCAGATGTTCGCCGTGGACGCGATAGGCCATGGCGTAGTTAGGCGCGTTGGGCGGTGTTGGTGAAAGCGATTTCGGTAGTGGGGGCGATGGTGAGTGGCCTTTGCGCCTTCTGATTTCGCTGTTGAGCGCTTCTTGCTTTAGCCGGAGGGCTTCCATTCGGGCGGCGTGGAGTTCCCCTTTTTGTTTTTGCGATTCGAACCGAATTTGCGCTTGCAGGGCTCGGCGTTCGGCTACGGCAGCGGCGGTTTCCCGGCGAAGGTGGAAGTTGCGCAGGCGCATGAGTTCAGATAATGCTTTGCTGAAGCCGCGGCTGTGGGTGGTGTGATAGCGCATAGTCTTAGGCTGCTCGTAATAACTCGCCATTCTTGAGTCCGGCCCATCCCATAAAGGCGACGGTGACAACTTCATGATGGCCTAGGAGCGCTCGCAACGCGTGGTCAAGATTTTCATCGAGCAAAACCTTCACGGGCGCTGCTGCTGTCGCTGAGTGTGGGCGAACTCAATCAGGCGTTGAATCTTGTCAGTGGACAGAGATGGAAAACCCTCACGCAACTCGTCGATGGTTTCACCAAGGTCGTAGCTGTCCACGATGGCATCGGGCAGAATGCGGGTGCCACGCACAATGGGCCGGCCAGACACTTTACCGGGCACGGTCTCAATCAATTCGCATTGCATCCAATCGACGTCGGAATTTATTAGATTCGCCATGTAGGTGCCCTCCTTTCATCGTAACCTTTTGGCAGGTGTTTGGCGCTTACTTCAAGTGGGGCGTTGAACTATGCTGGCTCAAAGGATCTGACTATCGAATCCGTGAAAAAGGGGCCTTCTCGACTGTTTTGAAGGTACGCGTATCCCTATCCAGACGTTGTTTGATTATTTGGAAGGAGGGGGAGACTTTAGAGGATTTTCTTGAAGGATTTCCCACTGTGTCAGGGGAGTCTCCAGTTGGTGTTGTGGAAGAGGCCAAGCGTCTATTGCTGGCTGCTTCGTAATGCGCTTACTAGTTGACGAGTATATAGACGAACGGTTGCGGCATGATTTTGTCGGTCACGAGTGCCAGACGGCGGGGTTTGCTGGTTAGCAGGATTGAAGAATGGCCGGTTACTTGATGCGGCGGAGTCTGGGGGATTTGAGGTTCTGGTCACGGTTGATCAAAACATTCCATATCAGCAGAATTTTGGGTTGCGGCGTATTGCGGTCTTGGTGTTAAAGGCTCAGACGAGTCGACGACTTCGTGGTGAACGAGTGTGTTGTCCCAAGTTCCCCTGAGTTCGTACACGTCAAGGGCTGCTGACCACCCTCAAACCAACGAAAGCTCGGGCGAGCATATAATTAGCACTAGTTGCCGCAACAAACGTCAGTCATCTTTCTATGCCGTCGCTTTCGAAGCCAACCGTCGTTGGATGCCTAACGTCCGTGGCAGCGTTGCCGCTACTTCTCGGCACTCTTTGGATATTCGGCTTGATCTTCAATCCACCGGCCATGTTCAGCCGCGCATACATGAAACCAGCCGCAAGAGAACTAGCCGGAGTTTATAGACTCACGGATGAAAGTGTAGCGATGATGAAGCGTTTGGGCGGAACGGGCGGCTCAGATCGCGTTAGGATTAGCCTCAATCAAGATAACTCCGCATGGGTCGATCTCTTGCCTCAGTTCGACGGTTTCGGTAAGGCCGTAGTTTGTTCGTGGGTAGGAAAAGGTTCGTGGTATGTCGAGACTAATCCAGAAGGTGTGTCCCGCACCATTAATATCGATCCATCGATTGCGGTCACGGAATCTGGTTGCGCGAAAGGCGGATTCTCTTTCGGCGAGTTCACTGATACTTGGTCATAGCGCACCGTACCGGAATCTTGAACGCGCGCTTGTCGGAAAATGAGAGGCAAGTCCCGAAACTTACCCTTTCCGAGAAAATGCGCCCGCGTTAACCATGAATGCGCTAGGGCTTTTTATTTTCATGTCGCGGTGATAAACTCGTCGCTCTCTAAAAACGACCATTATGGGGAGAATTGATATGAGCGCGATTGCAACCACAAGGCCGACACGAAATTACGAGGAACTTAAACAGTATGTTTTAGATCATACGCTGCCCGAACGTAAGGGCGGTTTCGAAAAAGACTTTAGATTATCGACAGGGCCATTGCCGACAACGATGCCAAGAAAGTCATCGCAGGAATAGAAAGCATTCAAATACAGTATGGTCTGGGATATGTCCCTCCTACAGAAAAAGGGGTTGAGCTGTTTATGGGAGTTCGAAACGACGAAACAATTCTTGATTGGAGAGCCTTGCAACAGCGGGTGCAGCGTTTGAACGGAAGAAATGTTAAAGAGGCGCTGACTCCTAAGAGCTAAGTTATTTGACATATTGCAGAGTTAAAACGCTCGGCCTCGGTTGGGCGTTTTTCATTGGAAAACCCTTGGCAGGGCGGACCGCCCACAACGAAGTCACCGCAAGAAGGAATCCACCAGAGCCGCAGAAAGGGTCCATGACGCGTGTTATGCTCGGACTGAATTTAAGAGGCGCGAGCTTTCGAGTAGCCACGAAAGCTCACGCACCCGCCTTTTGGAAGGGCGGTCAAACGCCTCAGCCTATAGGAACGCAGCCACTTTTTCCCGGGTCGGCTGCGTTTTTATTGTCCACACTGTAGCATCGCTACCTTGCAGGTACAGAACCCCGCCTTCGGAGTTCGCTGTTTATTATGTAGTTGCCAATCTAAGCTATTCTTCTCACGTAAAAAACGTTCTGAGAGAAAATTTATTTCAGCGTTCTTGTGATGTGGGGGGCCAGAATGCGCAACGCTTCAAAAGCTGCGGTTTAGTTATAGAATGAAATTGGTGTGGCTGTGGGCTTCCTCCTGCTGGAAGAGGAAAAAGCCCCGAACTTACCCCAATTTTGGAAGGTGGGTTCACCACATCCGCTATAGACAAGCCTTGCGCCCTTTTGGAAGGGGCGCGATCCAGATGTTGCCTATAACGAAACCCGCTTAAGAAGGAACATCAGGCCGTATCGGCTGAATGCGGGCTGTGTTCTCACGCCGTCGCAAATTAACCACCGATACGTCCTGTAGTTTTGTCACCAGCCCGCCAAGATCGAAGGGCCGAACCTTCCTGCCTTTTTTTGTGACCGATGGCCGGCGCACCAGAAATCCATTCTCCTGAAGCTTCTTGATCCGGCGCTCAACTGTTCTGGTATCGATCCCCATGCGGTGCGCGATGACAGAAGGGCGCGGATGCGGCAAGTCGTTAGGCTCCCACCAATGCGTCGTGATGTTGAGCAGGATCACGGTATCAATGGCGTCGAGCCCCAACAAATTTTGGCAACGAAACAAAACGTTGGGAATTACCTGAAACCCCGAATTTATAGAATGCCCCCATTTTTTTCGCGCAAGTTTTCCTGTGTCCGATAAAAAACCTTCTTCTTCGGATCTTGCCGGCGCGGTGATCGAGGCTCTATTTTGAACTTTCACTAGTTACTTTCAGAATAGCACGTGTACGGATTATATAATTATTCATATAAACAAAGTGCGACTGTAGCGTCGGTATTTATGCGATTGGCCTGTCGGTTTTTAGTTTTGGGCTGAATGAGGGCGGGTAGGTGGTGGCGCTGTAAGGCGCTTGGGGGGTGGGTTGCTTTGGTAAGGTTTATGTTCCACCTTGCCAAGCATGGACTTTACCCACCCACGGTAAGGATTCGTGTTGGATTGTCACACTCCAGTCTGGGCAAATTGTCCAATTGGGGTGGCGCGCGGTCCTGAACATCCGACACGTCGCCCAGGCATCAGTAGACGCGAATGCCGATGACAGACGGGTGTGATCCAGCTTTGAGGCACCGCTGAGGGTTAGTTCCGCTCCTGGAAGTAGTTCGGCGGGTATGGTACCTCGCTGGCAAAGCCGATATCAAAACACTTCCGTCCCGCAGGATGCGCCCAGAATTGGGCCGCCGCCGAAGCTCCCCTCGCGCTTGGTGCCCCAAACTCCGCGCACACCTGATAGCGCGCGCCATCAAGTCTGCGATATTCGTAGGACCTTCCGGTGAAAGGGTCGGTCTCCTTTACCCCTACGTCGGCCAGACTTGCCGGAGGTCCCTGCAAACCGTTCAACTTTTTGTTTTGGAGTTGCACCGTCAAGCCGTGGAGATCTTTCAGTCGCCGATTGTCTTCGTTCAATACCCGCACGCTCGAAGGCGATCCGTTCGACCAAAATCCCAACACAAGCGTAAGCAGCATTGCCAAGCCGGCGCACCCGGCAAACACGCGATGCCAAGTGACGGGTGGAAGCGTGCGCGACTTTCCCAGTCCCCGGCTGTAGTAGAGGAATACCGCCCCTGCCAGCACCAATACAACGCAGCATCGCAATGCGAAGCGAGCTGTGATTTCGCCCTGCAAGAGGACAGTGACGAAGGTGATCAAATCACCCAAGAAGACCAACGCCGTAAGTAACAGTCCAATGTTGCTGACCCAGCGTCTTACAGCTGACTCCGCCTTATCTGGGTTCTCCATCTGATCCCGCAAAATCGACCGTGTGGCCCAGATAAAAACGGGAAAGGCGACGATGATCGAGGCCAGTTGGCGGCTGATGCGTCCAATTACAAACCCGTCAAAATGGTCGACCGTGGGATCGGGCACCCAGGCTTCTATCAGATCAAACCATATTGAACCAATAGAAAAGATCCATGTCCCCAAAGTCACAAACGCGAGGAGATGAAAAAACGCTTCGCGCGCCGCCTCCAGCCGTCCCGGTGGCTCGGGTAATACGATCCCGGTTTGCTCCGCATACCGCTGGGCAAACACTGCATAGACATCCTTCGCTGGCCAGCCTCTGTCCCGCAACATCGCGACTAGAAATTCATCTGTCGCACCCTGCTCTTTTGCCGCCTTAACAAAGGCCTGTAGTTCTTCGCAGTTGTTCATAGCAAGCTTCCGTATATGGCAAATGGTCCCTATTGGGTGCGTAAAGCGGCAATGCAGCTTCTTGAGGGCAACGCCCTCATCTTAAGACACCTTGTCGGTAAGTCACAATGCCTTGTATTTGGTGGGACGGACCGAATCGGAGTTGCTGTGCCAAAAAGGGGCGCGTAGCGGTCTCACAAAAATAGTCGGTATTTCGTACGTTGCGCTATCAAAAACTGAGTGGGCAAAAACGACCCTTTGTGACACCGACAGGATTCGCTGGGGCTAAGCTACGATTCAAGGCATGACGCCAAACCCTGACAAGACATGTAACACGTGCGGAGCAACGATCCCAGTCACGGCCAAATTGTGTTCCACTTGCAAAACATACCAACAGCGCTGGAAGTCTCGTTTGCAGTTTGTGTCATCGATAGTGGCCCTAATTCTGGCGTCCGCCTCTTTACTCGCTTGGATTGGTGGGCAAATTCCCACGCTAAGAACGACGTTTTTTCCCCGTACTAAGATTGCTGTTCTGGGTTGCAACAGCTTAGAGGGTGGCGTTTTTGCAAACCTCGGTGACGAAACTGTCTACTTATCTCACGTAATTCTTTTCAACACAGAAAGCCAACACTGGGTCGCGCAAAGATTTCCAATCAATCAGCAGCTTGCTCCAAATAGCTTTCTCCGGGTGCTGTCTCCATGGGGCGAGGGCTTTAACGGCACTTTCACGAGAGGGGCTCGCGCAGATACGTTATCAATTCTGATCAATAAAGCCGCAGCCGGAGATGCGGCGCCGTGCGTTAGAATCGCGTTCTTCGCCCGCAATGACCCAATGTACGAAGAAGAACTTGCTAAAGCGGGAGGTTCAACGCTCAACACTTTGCCCGCGACGGGTTATCTTGAGTATTTTTCACTCCGCTCGCCGGAACAACATCTACAACTTCGAATTGATGCGATAGGAGTGATAATGGCCAGCTTGAAACCTGAGTGCATGGCAAGGTAAGACCGCAAAGCTAGGCGACGAAGAAAAACGAAGGGGAACGAGCAGCACACCAAGATAAGACTGTCCCGAAGCCTAACCTTTGTGAGACTGGACTGACCCTTTGTGAGACGCACCAGCTTAATGGCATCCACTCAAGGCAAAAACGGTATGCTCAAATCAGGAAGATGTATGAGATCAGCACTTCGCCGATGGGGCATCCCGCTGTGTTTCCTTCTTTTTTTCGGCGCCTTGCTTGCCTCTAAGTCAAATACGCTCGACGAATCGGTAAACATAATAGTGTCTGGGGCATTCCTCATTGGATCAGTCCTTCTCATCATCAAGAATGTTCAGCGTCCCTCTCGGTCGAGAGGTTTTTACTTTGGACAAACGTCGTTCCTCCCGTCCAGTTGGCGGCGCTGGATACTAGATGAGAAAGAGACGCCATCGACACCTGCCTATCCACATCCTGATCGCAAACCGAATTGCAGCAGCTGAAGGCAATACGCTTGGCCAGCCGCGCTGTCCTAAAACCTACCCTATTCGAGACACAATTGCCTACCCGCCCCACCCGATATCAACAAAGGGAGCGGCTGCCGACCCGTGCCCGGCTGTTGGCCGCTTACAGATGCTGCTGCAGAAACGCAACAACTCTTTTTGTGGCATCTGCCGCAGATTCTGGTTCATAGCCTGCGTGCATCAGTCGCATCAGCGGCCGTAGAAGCTTTGGTGGCTCGCTCATGAATCCGTGTCCGGCGTTCGGATAGACCTTGATGTCGGCTTCGAGACCCAGACGTTTGACTTCGGCTTCTAGCTTGGGTACGTCTGCGGCGAGTTGCTTATCCAGGCCTCCGAAGCTGGCGACTAGCGGGCAGGCTCCGTCCATACGTGCGGGCACCTTTCCGTAAAACGGCGCGGCGACTTGGAACAGACCTGTTTTGGAAAGCAGCAAGGCGAAGCCGCCGCCCAGGCAGAAGCCGATGACGCCTAGGCGCTGAGCATCGACATAATCGCGCGCGGCCAGCCAGTTGCGCGCCGCTTTCAGGTCTTCAACGCTGCGGCCTTCGCCCTTCAGCGCGTCGCGTATGAGAACTCGAATGCACGAAATCCAGCTTCCTCGGCTGAAGAGGTCGGGCATAAACACGACGTAGCCGGCGCTTGCGAAATCGTCGGTCACGCGTTTCATTTCTGCACCCACTCCGAAGGCGTCAAAGACAGAAACCAGCGCCGGTAACTTTTCGTTAGTCGCGGGGCGCGCGAGATAGCCGGACATTGCCAAACCATCCGGGCATGGGAAGCTTTCGTTTGAGCGGATGAGTTCCACGGCTTAGTTCACCAACGGCCGTTTCTTACTGGTTTTCTTTTTTGGTACCCCAGCGAGGGCGAGCCTGGTTTCGTTCAGCATCCATTGAAAGGCGGTTTGGTGAGTGACCCAGGCGGGCAAAAGGTGGTGCGCGGCGATCATGGCTTCCTCGGGACTGCCGGGTGAATAGGAATCGGGCAATTGATTAGGAATGCTTTTCAATCCGAAAAGATATTCCAGCATGTTGGGATTCATGGCCAGTGCGCGGCGTAATGCTAGCGACGCTTCGAGTATGTCGCCCGACAGATATCGCTCCAGGGTGTGTCCCCAGATGTGAACGGCCGAACGGTCATCCTCGAACTCGCGCAGCAGTCGTCCGGCGGCGTCGATTCTTCCCTGGTGAAGGTACAAGGCCAAAAGCGGATCGCGCGCGCCGAGATTGTCGTTCGGACACAGTTCGAGGAGAGCTTCAAAATGAGTTATGGCTTCGTCCAGGCGCATGGCGTCGCGCAATATCTCCGCCAGACGCATGCGTGCTCGCATATAGGGGCGGGTTTCCAATGCCAGCCAGAAGTGTCCTTTATATTCTTCGAAAAATGCCTTCCCTAGCGAGCGTTCTCCGGCGGCTACGGCGTTCTTGATTCCGTTAATTGCCGCATCCGCGGTTTCGGCTTCCAAATCCACCATCAGCACTAACGCGTCCACGCAATCGGGATCGAGTTTCAGCGCTTGCAGCGCCAGTTTTCGAGCGGACAATGCGGTGGTGGCGCTCATGGCTTCGAGCGCCAGTTCTTGCGCCTGATCTTTGGGCAATGCCGGAGCGGAGTGCGGAATGGGCGCGCCTGAGAGTGAAGACAGAAAGGCGTTGGCATCTTCTATGCTGTCGAAGTTTTTGCCTTCGAGCATTTTGCGAAGGTCGCGCAGGGCGCTTTCCGCCGAGATTGGACCGGACGGGGACTTGGGACTTTTTTTCTTTTTGGTGGCCATGGCTTCGCAAGCCCACTTTACCTTACTTTCCGATGCAAAACGTGGAGAAGATCCGGTTCAAGATGTCGTCGGCAGTGGTGGCGCCGGTGATGGCGTCGATGGGGCGCAGAGCGGCGTATAAATCGAGCAGCAACATCTCGTGGGGAATGCCGAAACTGATGGCTCGGCGGGCATTTTCGAGCGCTTCGGTGCTTTCGCGCAGCAGTGCTTCGTGGCGAAGGCTGGTGATGCTGCCGCTTTCGGGAGTGGCCAAGCCTTGCGGAGCTAATCGTTCGAGCAACGCGGATTTCAATTGCGGGATGCCGATGCCGGTGGTGGCGGAGACTGCTAAGACAGCGAAATCGCAGACGAGCTTGCGCGGCAAATCGGATTTGTTGGCGACTATGATCGGCTTTCGGCCGGTGAGCTTGTCAATCAAATCGCGATCTTCGGCAGTTAGTTCGGTTGAGCTATCGAGCACGAGCAGAGTGAGATCGGCATCGGCCATGGCTTGATAGCTGCGTTCAATGCCGAGGGCTTCCACTTGATCTGTGCTTTCGCGAATGCCGGCAGTGTCTACCAAGCGGACGGGCAGGCCTTCAAGCGTTGTCGATTCAGAAACAGTGTCGCGCGTGGTGCCAGGAATTTCGGTGACGATGGCGCGATCTTGTTCCAATAGGCGATTAAACAGGCTGCTTTTGCCGACGTTCGGTCGGCCCGCGATGGCCAGTGTGAAGCCTTGATAGATGAGTTTGCCGGTGGCGAAGCTGGCTATTAGGGTTTGCAGGGAATGTTCGATGGGATCAAGCCTGCGAAGGATTTCTTGCGCACTGGCGACGCTGATATCGTCTTCGGCAAAATCGATGCCGGCTTCGAGCAGGGAGATGAGCTCGACGAGTTGTTCTTTGAGGGGACGAATGCGGCGCGAAACGGAACCTTCCATTTGCTGCGCGGCGACTCGGGCTTGGTAAAGAGTGGTTGCGTCGATCAGATCGCGGACGGCTTCGGCCTGCGGCAGATCAATACGGCCGTTGGCGAAGGCTCGCAAGGTGAATTCGCCGGGTTCGGCAACGCGCGCTCCGGCGGCAAGGGCACGTTCCACACAGAGGCGCAGAACAACGGGCGAGCCGTGGCAGGAAATTTCAACGACGTCTTCGAAGGTGTAACTGCGTCCGGCAGGGAAGAAGGAGACAACAACGCGATCGACAACGTGGTTGGAAGCATCCAGCAGTTCGGCCATTTGGGACGACCAGGGACGCCAAACAACGTCGTTAAATTGCAGAAACGTGTGGACGATATTGCGGCTGTCTGGTCCGCTGAGGCGCACAACCCCGAGGCCGCCGCGACCGGGAGGCGTTGAGATGGCGACGATGGTATCGCCTAAAGGCACTGGTATGGATTAGCGCGGGCCACTGCGACGCGGACCGCGAGGACGGTCACCACGGGGAGGACCACCGCGATCGTTCCGAGGTCTGTCGTCACGCCGGAAGCCGCCGCCTCCACCACCGGGTCGGCCACCGCCCCCGCCACGATGAAAGCCGTGCGGGGGAGGAGGAGGCGCGGGAGGAGTGGGCATGTCCGCCGGAACAACAACAACTGCGCGTGCCGGACCAACGCCTAAGCTTTCGCTGCGCAGTTCTTTTTCATCGCGCAGGGCCAAGTGAATGATGCGACGTTCGCGGCTGCTCATGGGGTTGAAGTGGAAGGGCACATGGCTGCGCTTCACTTTTTCGGCCGCGGCTTGGGCGCTTAGGCGCAATTCTTCGACGCGCATCATGCGGTAATCGTTGGCGTCGAAGGAGATGAGCGAATGGTCTTCGGGAGGAAGGCGCAACGCTTCCATGGTGATGTGTTCCAAGGCGAGCAACAGCTCAGCCCGGTTCAACAGCAGCAGTTCCACATCGTTGCCCGAAAAATTCACCGTGACTTCCGGGTTTTCCACCTCGGGATGCGGGTTGGTGGGCGTGGTCAGTTCGTAGGTGAGTTCCAGACCTGCGTGCTTCAAAAGCGGCAGCAAAAATGCGTCCAACTTCGGGCGCAGCGACTCAGCAGAATATTTCATGCGTTACTTTTTAGTCACCTTCTTCACGGGTGTTTTCGGAGGCGGCGGTGGCGGCGGCGCTGTTGGCATAAACCTGTTTATGATCAACTGTTGTCCAATCCCAACCAAATTGCCAGTCAACCAATATAGTACTAGCCCGGCGGACGCCCAATAGAACATGAAGCCGAACATCAGCGGCATGAACATCATCATGCGCTGTTGGGCGGGATCGACACCGGCGGCGGGGGTCATGCGCTGCGAGAGGAATTGAGTGCCCACCAAAACCAGCGGCAGAACGTGTAAGGCGATGGATTCGGGCGATGACAAATCCGTTACCCAAAGCCAGGGCGCGTGGCGAAGTTCGATCGCGATGCTGAGCACACGGTAGAAGGCATAAAAGAACGGCAGTTGCAGAATCATGGGCAAACAGCCGCCAACGGGATTCACACCTTCGCGCTTATACAGCGCCATGACTTCCTGGTTTTGCTCCTGCTTGCGCGGATCGCTAATGCTGATGTTTTTGTACTTTTCGTTGAGGCGCTTGATTTCCGGCTGCAATTTCTGCATTTTGCGCGCGCTTTTAAGGCTGGTAAGACGAAGCGGGAACAGCGCAAGGTTAATGATGAGCGTGACAAGGATGATGGCCCAGCCATAGTTGCCCGTCCAGTGGTCATGCACCCAATTCAGCCACAAGAAAAGCGGCTTGGCGATGATGCCGAACGTGCCCCAATCCACCAACTGTACAAGCTTGGGGTTGATCTTGCTAAGCATGTCCACATCTTTGGGGCCAGTAAACAAGGTGAACTCATTTTGCGGGCCGAACATGATGCCGCAGCCAACGTGGGGAACTTTCTTTTCTTCACCGGCGGGGGCCAAGTCATCGGCAAAAGTTTTGTATTCGACCTGAGCGTTTTTCGGCGCCAAGGCGACACTGGCGAAAAAGCTGTCTTCCAAGCCGGCGAACATGTAGGGACCGGTGGTGACGGAGCCATCCTTCTTTTTGTCGGCACTGCCTGGTTGCAGCGGCTGGTGAACACCGAACGGACGCAGAATAAAGTTGGTTGAGATTCCGCTGGGATCGTAATAGATGGTGTGTTCGACACTGGCGGCGTTGCGGATTTTTTGATCGCCAAAGCCTCCGCGCCAAGTGAGAAAATGCGGCACGGGATTGCCGTTCAAGGTGACGGAACTTTGAATGTCGGTTAGATAAAGATCTTTGCCGAACGAGAAGGATTTGTGAACTGCGGCTTTGCCGTCTGAATAATCGAATTCAATCATCAAGCCGTCGTTCGAAACCTTGGGCAGATACAGAACCTTGTTCGGATCGTACGGCAAGGTTTGGCCGTTGGTATCGATAGAGAATGGCTGCGGCAGATCTTTTGCGGCCGGGTTGATGAGTTCAAGCGGTTTGCCTGTGTTGTCCTGATATTTCTTCAAGACCCAACTGTTGACGACAGCGCCTCGATTGGAAAACTCGACGCGGTAGATGTCGGTATCGACAATGGTCTTGGTGAGTGCGGCGGCGCTGACGGTGGCTGCAGGCGGTGCAGTTGTCGAGGTAGCGGTAGCAGCCGGAGCTGCCTCGGTGGACGGCTTCACCTCAACTTTTTGCTGCGGCTGGACGGCTGGTTTGGGCGCGGGCACCGGCTTGAAGAAGTATTGCGAAGCCAGCAGCACCAGCATCATTAGCGCAAGGGCTAACGGAAGCCGTTTCTCAAAGGAAGGCTGCTCAGAAGGAAGTTTTCCAGGACTATTAGACATTTATGAATTCCAATTACAACTTTACGGGACCGCCGGGCACGGGATCGTAGCCGCCGTGACAAAACGGATGACACCGCCCTAAGCGTTTCAATCCCATCCAAACGCCGCGCGAAACGCCGTGGATTTTTACGGCTTCCGCCATGTATTCCGAACAGGTTGGGGAAAAACGGCAGGCGGAGGGCAGGAGAGGGGAGATCACTTGTTTGTAAATTCTGAGTGCGCCAATTACAACTCTTTGCATCCGGCTAGAATCCTTCCGATTTCTTTGCAAAGATCTTCAAACGGGGCGTCTAAGACAGCGCGGCGCGGATTGAACACGATGGCGCAACGTTCGGGGAACTGGGGGGTTTGCAGGCGGACCGCTTCGCGCATGCGGCGTTTGAGGCGGTTGCGAACGACGGCTTTGCCGAGAGCGCGGGGAGTGGTGAAACCGAAGCGCGCCAGTACGCCGGGCTCGGCAGATTTCAGACAGAAGGCGGTAAAGTAGCGACTGGTCATGCGAACACCGCTTTGGTAGATCTCTTTGAACTCCGCCGATCGCAGTACCCGATTGGCTTTAGAAAGCGACGTAAGAAAAAGCTCTTGCCTAGTGAGAGGCGCGCACGTTGCGTTCGTCACTCACGGTCAACTTGTGGCGGCCCTTAGCGCGGCGGCGAGCTAGTACAGCGCGGCCATCCTTCGTCTTCATGCGTTCGCGAAAGCCGTGCGTTTTTGCGCGCTTGCGGTTATTCGGCTGAAAAGTACGTTTCGGCATTACAAAAAATTCCTTATCAGGGGTTAATTTTGGCGTGCGGACGCACTACCACTTATGACACTAAACCTGAACTTGTAGTGTACCACTAAGCTGGAGATAGATGAAACGAATTGCCATCGATATGGACGAGGTAATGGCCGATACGATTGGTCATTTCCTGAAGCGATATAACAACGAATTCGGCACGGCTGTGTGTACGGACGATTTCGCCGGCAAGCATGTGTTTGATGTCATTCAGGAAGAACATAGGCCTGCCGCGCGCGATTATTTCCAGGAAGAGCAGTTTTTCGCGACAATTCCAGTGATGCCCGACAGCGCGGAGGTGATTGAGTCGCTGATGCGGGAGTATGAGGTGTTCATCACGACTGCGGCGATGGATGTTCCGTGTTCCTTCCGTCCGAAGTTCACTTGGCTGCAGACGCATTTTCCGTTTATCTCGCCACAGCAGATTGTGTTTTGCGGGAACAAGGGGATTATCGCGGCGGATTATTTGATTGACGACAATCTGCGGCAGTTGGGGAATTTTCGTGGGGAAGGAATTGTTTATACGGCTCCGCATAATGTGCATGAGACGCGGTACCGGCGCGTGAATGATTGGCGGGATGTGGAGCGGTTGTTTTTGGGGTAGCGGCAGACTTCGTGTCATTCACTAAGCGCGTATATCTCAGCAACGCGCTGCAATGCCAGCGACAAGGTATGTGCGCGGACGCGGACTCGGCATAAATAACTCCAGGCGGCTTGTAGCCGCCGTCCGGCGAGGCGCAAAAGACCGCTCCGTAGACGTCTGGATGCCGAAGCCCAAGCGCGAGGGACAGCTCACCACCTGCCGAGGCGCCGAGCACCGCGGTACGTTCCGGGGGCAGCGCCACACCAAACCGCAATTCCGTCCATCGGCGAACGTCATCGACGAAGAACTGATCGTGTGCCGCAAAGCGCTCGGGCGCAAAGCCACGTGAGTACTCCTGGAGCCGCAGCAGCATCTCGTCGCTCTCCGCCATTGGCATGAGGGCTTCCGCCCCCGTCCCGAATCGTCCCAGGCCGCATGAGTCGCGATTTCCGCCCCACAACCTTGCCTAGTCCCGCTGACTGAAGTACTGCTTGACGATCTCGACGCGCCGGTTCTGGGTGCGGCCGGCGTCGCTATCGTTACTGGCCACCGGCGCATATGGCCCGGCGCCGAACGAGTCCAGCCGCGTGGGCGCAATGTGATACTCCGAAACCAGAACTGCGATCACAGCGGCGGCGCGGCGCTTTGACAGATCCACATTCGACGCTACAGGCCCCACGCTGTCAGTGTGGCCGACGACCCAGAGCCTGAGTTTCGCGTTTCCGTTGAGCAACTTGGCGACCTCATCGAGAGCAGGCTTCGATTCGGCCTTCACGTCGGCTTTGGCTGTATCGAACAGAATCCCGGGGACCACGGCGTGACCGCTCTGGTCAAGGCCGCAGCCACAGCCTTGAGCGTGACATATCCCAGGAGTCACCCAACCTATTCGATGGCTGACCAAAGGGCATTCCAATTCTCGGAAGCGTCGACAAAATTGGAAATTCAGGATTTCGTGGTCGTTCAACGCACCTCAACCAGAAACAACTCCTGGCAGCCAAACTCTTCATACCGCCGTCTCAGGCATTCCGCCACTGTCTCAGAAAGCACCTGGCCTTTGGCAATCAACAGTAGCCCATTCTCTGTCAGCACATCTTCGGCGATCTTCATGCCAGCAACCACGCTGATTCCGGCGACTCTGCAAGGCTCTTCGACCGGCTCAGACGATGGAAGTTGTTCCGCCGCCCGTAAAAGAGCAGTTGGATAGGCAAGCGATTGTAAATCCTGAATCAGGAGGGCCACCGGAAGGTGTCTGTGTCGAAACGCCTCCCACCGAATCGCCAGATCTAACAGGTGAGCTCCAAGTGCAAGCCGGTCCATTTGGTCCACCGCCTGCCAGGACGGCAGCGGAGGCAGTGAGCCATTCTGTGCTGCGATCACAGCCGAAACAAACTCCAGCCGCGGAATCCGCTTCAGAAAGCGTGACGCCAGTGCGCAGTTTGACGCGTAAAGTGCTTGCTCGGCTTCGCGCAGTTCCAGCCCCAATCGTTTCTTCTCCAAAATTGGGACAGGTACCGAGATGCAACCGATCATCGAAAGGAGTCCTGCAATTTCAAATTCCCACGGGTTCGTCAGTTGTAGAGTCCGCACCAGTGTCTTGATCGTGGAGTAGATGGACAGCGACTGACTGAATGCCTGAGGGCTCGCCAAAGTGAGAAGATCCATCAGCATCTCCATGCTGCCCCGCAAGGTCCGCTCCAGTAACTCCTTTTCCCCCTTCTTGAGACGAAAATGTTCGATGGCCGAAACAAGGTTCTTCTCCAAAATCATCGCTGGGCACGGCTTCAGCAGAAACCGAAAAATTTGGCCCTGGTTTACAGCGGCACCCGCTGCCTTTGTGTCTGCCTCTCCCGTAAGAAGGATGCGAACCGAATCCGGGCGAAGTTGGGCAACCTGTGAAAGGAACTCCACTCCGTTCATTCCTGGCATTCGATAGTCAGAAACAACCACGGCAAGATCAGGATGGTGAGCAATCTTTTCCAGTGCGCAGGCAGGAACGTTTGCAGTTTCCACCCGAAACCGGCTACGCAGCATGCGCTGAAAGCCGCTCAGGATATTCGGATCGTCATCGACGAAAAAAACTGTTTCTGTCATTGCCTTCTCTCATCCAAAACCCGCTTGGGCCGTTCAAGGATTTTATCGACCAATCTGCAGATCTCATTAGAGTGGGCCAATACTGCAATAAGAATCTGGCCCGGTCGGCCGATAAGGTTTCCAAGGAGCAAAGGAATTGCGTATCCTCTTCGTCGACGATGAATCTAGGGTGCTCGACGGTTTGCGACGAACCTTGCGACCCATGCGTGAGCAATGGCAAATGCTCTTCGCAGAGGGTGGAGTAAATGCTCTCAAGGTATTGTCTGAGCAAAGAGTAGACGTTATTGTGACTGACATGCAAATGCCGGGCATGTGTGGCTACGCCCTGTTGACCGCCGTCCTGGGTGAATACCCCAAAATGAAAAGAATTGTTCTCTCTGGGTATTCCAGGTTTGAGGCTGAAGTCCAGACGGCCAACTTAGTGGATGCCTATCTCACCAAGCCATGCGGTCTTCCTGAACTGAGACAGGCTATTCAGGCTGTCGCCGCTGGTTCTTCCTAACCGAGTCACACCTGATTCGCGCCACCAATTGGAATACAGGCGATAAAAGTGGTTCCCTTTCCCTCCTCGCTTTCGAATTGCAAAGTTCCACCATGTTTCTTCACGATGACGTTTCGTGCCAGCGACAAACCTTGACCAGAACCTTTGCCCACTTCCTTGGTTGTAAAGAAGGGATCAAAAACCTTGTTCCGAATCGCCTGAGCAATTCCCGAGCCATTATCCGCCACATGAATCTCAACCTGATCGGCCGTGCGTTTCGTCGAAACTCGTATCAGACCACTTTCCGGACCCTTCCCCGCTCCCGCAATTGCATGCGCCGCGTTCACCACCAGGTTCAGCACAACCTGATTGATTTCGCCGACAAAACAATAGATTGGCGGCAGCGAGGAATCCAAATCAGTCACAAGCTGAGCCACATACTTATATTCATTCCTACAGACCAAAAGCGTATTTTCGACGGCCCGGTTAAGATCGGCCGGCGCCTTCTCTGCGGACCCGGGGTGCGAGAACTCCTTCATTGACCTCACAATCTGTGCCACCCGGTCCAGTCCGTCCAATGACTGGCCAATCGCGCTCGGAATTTCCGTGCTGAGAAACCCCAGGTCTGCTGCCTGCACGGCTTCTTCAATCGACTCAACCAGTTCCGCGCTCTGACCAGCGGCCTTTGTTTCCTGCAGCAGGCGATCATAAGACTGCAACACATTGCTGAGAGTGGAAAACGAATCTGACAGGAACCGGCAATTGTCACTCACGTACTGAACCGGTGTGTTGATTTCGTGCGCGACGCCGGCCGCCAGTTGGCCGATGGATTCAAGTTTTTGCGAGTGCAGCAACTGGCTTTCCAAGCTTCTCCTCTCTTCCATTTCCTGCTTCAGGCTCGCGTTCAGCGTCGTCAGAGCTTCGGTCTTCTGTAGCAGAGCAATTTCGTCAAGTTTTCGTTGGGTAATGTTCCTAGAAATTCCAAACGTGCCAATAATTTCCCCGTCAGCGTTGAAAAGAGGCATCTTTGTGGTAGATGCCCAAGTCACACGCCCATCTTGCCAGTCTTCGCGCTCCTCGATATCAAAAATCGCCTCTCCCGTTTCAATGATTCGTTGCTCGGCCTCAAAGGCCGCACGTGAATGTTCCTCACCAAAAAAGTTGCGGTCGCTCAGGCCAATGGCCTCCTCAGGAGAATTCAGACGGAACAGGGAGACGGCCATCGCACGGTTTATTTGAACAAAATGGCTTTTCAGGTTCTTGAAGTAGATGTAATCCTGCGTCGAGTTCATGAGCGTCTCAAAGTAGCGACGTTGCTCAATGATTTCGTTTTGCAAAACGCGAGTGACACTCACGTCGTGGGCCATACCGGTTAGTTCCAGGTCGCCAGAAGCTGACGGGTCCACCTGCAAGTAAGTCCGCAGATAAACTACGGAACCGGCCGCCGTAATGAATCGCGCCTCAAACTCAACTGGCTTTGGTCCCTCAGTCGCTTGGCGACAGTAAAACAGAACCACCTGGCGGTCTTCCGGATGCGCGTGGTTCTCCAGAAAGCTCTCGTCGGCGAGCCACACGGACACGGGAAATCCAAGCACCTTTTCAGCATGCTGATTAACCAAGGTAAAGCGCTTCGAAGCAACACCGCGCTGCCAGATCACCGCCTGGACCGACTCCACCAGGTGCCGGTGCCGGCGCTCTGTGGCTTCCAGCAAATTCCCCTTCGCCGCCAGTTGCCGGTCAAAGACTGCAAGACCAAGCGTCATCACCAGAACCAGAACAGAGGCCGTGACGATCGCCGTAATCCCAAGCGTATTGACACCCACCGACAGTCCTAAATCAGGTTGAGCGTGCGTTGGAAAAAAATGCGCTGCAGCCATGCCTGTGTAATGCATCACGGGTATCGCTAGGCCCATCAGCAGTACGCCTGCCGCTTTCAAATAACTGTTCGTCTGGTTCCCACGCTTTAGACGAAAAATGAGAAGAATCGCGACCGTGGATATTACAACGGCAAGAACCAGAGAAAACGTCATGACCGAGACGTTGTAGTGGCAGGCCGCCTGAAGACGCATGGCCGCCATACCAACGTAGTGCATCCCCGCGACGCCGCTGCCCATCACAATCCCTGCCACCACAATCCGGGTGTAGGACAGATTCGGCCTGCTGACCGAAGAAAGCGCTATCCACGACGCCAAAATTGCGGCGCAGAGTGAAAGCAACACTGTGGGCAAATGATAGAAGACATCCAACGGCAACTGGAACGCGAGCATTCCAACGTAGTGCATTGACCAAATTCCGATGCCCATGGCCGATGCACCACCCGCCAGCCATACTTTCCGCATCATGCCGGTGGTGTCGGTTACGCGCGATGCTAATTCCACAGCCGTAAAAGCCGCCAGCGTGGAGAGCAATACAGAAACCACCACCAGAAAGGTGCTGTAAGAAGCTGGGTATTCACCGACGGAGTGTGTCATATCACCTTACGGCCAGTGTGGCCCAGAACGGGATTCGTTCAGTCCATGATTGTTGTGCGGGAATTGCATTTTATTCTCTTGAGACAATCCTCTGGATGTCTTTCTGAGTTCTGGCAAACTCGCGGCGCGCTGCCAAACTCTGCAAAACGCAACAATGGCAGGCCGATGGGCCATCACTTTAATCGGCAGAAATATTCTCACTTACGAATGTTGAACTTTATCTGCCTTGTAATGAACGCGTTAGACTTCGATGCTGACGGATTACTATCGTTTAAATAGGATGATTATCGGAGCTTGGTCACGCGCGGCGCGGTAGCTGGCAGAATGCCAGCTACGGCGTGAACCGCCCAAAGTCGCGGCCACCAATCGGCGGATGCAGACCCACTTATCGAAGCTAAAACTGAGGAATCCTGGCAGCCGCTTCCCTAAAGGAACGGCTTCTGCTCCGGATATTGCGCTCGCCTCAGACCTTCAACGACCGCAGGAACGGCACGCTCGGCGGCATCAGCGCCGGATCCTCTTCTAGTTCGACAAAGTAATTCTTCACGCCACCTGTTTTTGCGGCAGTGAAGACGGCCTTCCAATCGACAACCCCCTTGCCCAATGGAACCTGGCGAAAGCCAGACTTGGTAGACGAGTCCTTCACCCAGTCCTGGCAGTGCATGGAAAGAAAGCGGCCCGGATATTTTTTAAAGTACGTCACCGGGTCATAGCCCTCCTGCATGGTAGAGACTTGAAACTGCAGCTTGGTGGTGGCGGGATTGAGCTCGGCGATCATCATGTCGTAGACCGGTTTGCCGTCGATGTATTTCGAGACGAAGCCTTCGTTGTGCAGCAATGCGACGATCCCCGCGGCGTGGGCTTTTTCGGCGAAAGTGTTGAAGGGCTCCACGTAACGCTTCACATCGTCAACTGTCTCGGTGCCCTTAGAATCGAACGGCCCAAGCGCTGCGATCGCCATCTGCGTCATGCCGAACTCCTTGGCGTACGCGATGCTCTCGTCCGCTTTTTGAAATAGCTCGTTGGACCCCCAGTGCGCCGAGATACAGCCTAGTCCCCACTCGTTCAGCATGTGCCGCAACTCCTGCGGCTTGTATTTCTGAAGGCTCGAAAACTCGTCGTAGCCATAGGGCGAGCACAGCTCAATCTGAGTGAACCCAGCGGCACGCAACCCTTTCATGGTCCCGGCGAAGTCCGAACTGATTGACTTGCGCACCGGATACGTCTGGCAGCCAATCGGCAAGCCAAGAGGATTGGCGGACAGGTATCGGGTTCCGGTGAGGATAGCCGAAGCAGCCACCCCTCGCGTCAGAAACGTTCGGCGGTTCATCGTGTTCATGATTCCTTTCTAAGAGGTCGAGAAAACTATAGCACCCGCAGGAGCAGTGCCTGTCCCCGGCGCTGGTAGTAGGTTCGCGGAAGATAGCGCCGGGATACCAACCCATCATCACCAAGCCAAGCACGAGTCGGCAATCAATCTGCAACAATCCCGGCTGCAGCCGCCAGAACAACCAACGCGCGTTCTACGGCCAAGTGGAATCCGCAGGCGACGGATCGTACTCAGACTCAGATTCAGTCGACAAGCCGACTTCTGGATACGAATCAAATGAAGCTCGTGAGCGAAGACATCGCACAGACCAGCGGTAGAATTCTGTGTAGTGTTGGAATAAACAAAGGAGAACCGATTGCCCGCGCGCACACCGGCGGAAATTCACCCGCTTGTTCAAGAAGCATTCAATCGCGGGGACGCCGATGCTTTGATTGGCTTATATGAGCCACAAGGTGTTTTGGTTATCGATGGCCAGAACATTGTCGGCCGGAATAAGTTACGCGACACTTTTGCGAGGATACTTTCGCGGTCTGGGCGGATGACGTTAGAAACGCGTTTGGTTGTTGAATCAGAGCAAGGATTGGCGGTGATTCATGGTAAATGGATCGTCGAGTACCCTTCGGAACCGACGATAACCTTCGGGGTGAGCACGGAAGTCGTTCGAAGACAACCCAACGGGACGTGGCTGTTCGCAATTGACAATCCGCATACGCCCGTTTAGCGTGAGCCCATAGTTTGGGTAGAGATTAGAGTTGAGAAGCCGACCTCCGGTTCTTAATCAGTTCAAGCTTCCGCGAACGCCGTTTGTGGGGCCTACGTTACCAAATCCAACTGTACGCGCGGGTGGACTACATGCGTGCGACAACTCCAACTTAGGGATAGCCGACTATCCGCCTGGAACCGGAAAAGCACTTCAACGCCTAGCGCGTTTTACGGCAAAATGATTTCTGCAGCTATTACTAAATACATGCCGACCAGGACGGATCTATCGGATGAAAGGTTGATTTATTTACGGATTGCAGAAGGCTCGGACGCAGTCGGCAAAGGCTTGGCGATTACTCAGAATGACTCGCACTCGGAGGCACTCTAGAGCGCCTCGAACAGCGACGATACTATGAAGGCGATGCAGAACAATCGTTCGCACGCCTATTGTTGGACGGAATGGATTCTTCTCGCGTTTGGTTTACCGGGCTTAATTCCAGGGTTGTCGCGCCTATTGACGTTAGTCATTCCCGCGGCGCAGCGAGGCCCGATGGAGCAGCGCTATCTGCTTAGCCTTCTCGGTTTTGTAGTTGCGGAGTGGTTGTTTGTAGTTGCTGCTTGGTTATTTTTGGGGCGCCGCCATGAGTCGTTTCGAGAATTCTTCCGCAGAATGGGCAGCCCGATCTGGTTTGCATTTTCGCCGCGCGGCTGTCATCTACTGGCTTCGTTGGCAATCGGAATCACCGCAGGGACTTTGTGAAGAGTTGCTGTTCCGCGGACTGCGGATAACGCACTTCGCCGAGGCAGGCTACGGGCGTAGCGCGCAGGTTGTCCTCCCTGGCCTCTCGTTCGGCTTCTCGCATCTTGGATACACCGTCCATGGCTTCTGGGCTGGTGTCGGCATCATGGTCCCCACGGCATCCTTAGGCATGATGCGGGGCGTGGCGTACCTGTTAGGCTAACCACGCCATACGCATAGTTTCTTCGAATGCAAGCACAGCCTGCTAAACCAAACCCAGACACATTAAGGAAAGCGGTCGCGCCCTAATTTTATTGCTGACGGGGATGGTTTCGGTGTTTTACTGTATCGGCGCGTCAAGTTTGACAGCGACCAGCCGGCCGGCTGAACTAACCGCCATATTGTTGAAGGGAAGCGCGCCAGTTCCTGGCAGCGACGCCGCCGCGCGCTCCAGACCACCGGCTGCCGATAGGATGGTCCGCAGCACGTTTGCGGACTGTTCCGAACGGCAAACCAGATTTAACCCTACGTGATTAGACCCGGCGCGCCCGTTGCCATCGAAGGTAACGCTATACGCAAAGCTCTGAATGTCGCTAGAGATCCTCGTCAGGTCGAGCGATGAAAGCGCCCGCGAGACGCCGAAGCCTGCCCAAAGCAGAAATTTGCTTCCGGGCGCAACCCCAACCACGGGTGAATGCGCTTCCATGCGGCCAACCGCCTCGCTCAAGTCGGCATTGTCGTGGAAGGATGGCGCACGGCCCTGGATAACCTCGCAGATGGCGCGCAGCTGCGTAATCGTGCCGAACAAAACGCGGCCGCCTTCCCGCGTTAAGAACAGGAAGCACATACGGTCTTGCGCGCAAAAGGCAGTCTGTTTCTCCAGCACGACCGTTGTCATGCCCTGCTTAATGGCTTCCGCTGCAGAAGGGGTCCGAAGAGTCCCCGCTAAAAGACCGAAAAATCCATTCGGGCCGGTCGCCATCACCGCCTCCGTAATCTGATCTTCCGAGATGCCCAGCGCTAACAGATCGTTCTGTGTTCGCTCGAAGCTCGCACCGGAATACTGCTTCCGCACGTCTTGGTAGTTGGGCAAAGCCCGCAGGGTGCTCAACGAATCGTATTCAAGCACGGTCGTTTCCGCCGGAAACGCAAGCAGAGCTTCCGGCAAGAGGTCTGCGCGAACGCTGCCCGCCAGAAGACAGAAAAATGTGGTCAATGACAAAAGTTTCTTCATAAATAAGACTCCGGCTTTGAGCGGCGCTCAAGGGCCCGAACATTCGCTGATTTTCGTCCAGTACCGTTGCAGCAGAGGTATGCACGACTTAGATCTACTATCCGCCAGGCTGTTGGCTGGTTAGAGCTTACAGAGTGTCATTTGAACTTGTAAGTTAGTCCCATCCCGAGCCTAAGACTGTTCTGCACGCCTGTAATGCCATTCGGCGTTTGGGTAAAGAGCCAATCTGCCTCAAAGGCGCGGACGGCAATTCGCGGACTTAGCCGGATATTGGCACCTACGCCCATATACAAAGCAACGCTATTAGCGCTCGCTACAGTTCCTGTCGAAGTGGGAAAAACGCTGTTCATTCCACTCGCACCGCCAACCAAAATCTGGCCAAAGAGGTCGTAGCGGTGACGCGGCGCGGACCATGTGTAACGAGGTCCAAGAGACGCGGTAACCAGGTCGAGTCCCGGCCTGGAGGCAGAGATCTGGGCGACGTGGAAACCGGAGACGTCAGCCACGACACCAAGACGACGCCAGAACTGCCCGTGAAGCCCGGGCCAGAACTGGCCGAGCGCCTGAATACTACCGCCCTGCATCCAGAACTGATGACCGCCAACAGCATTGGCAGAGAGGGGGTTATAGACAACCGCCACATCAAGGGCGACTGGCGACTCTGATGATTGCGTCTGCGACTGTTGTCCCCAGGCCGATGCGCCAGCGAATAAACAAGTGGTTAGAAGGATGAGTTTTCGATGAATTGATAAGCGCACGTTGAGTCCCCTTTATTGATTAACGACCAGTGTGACGGTGACGGAATGTGACACTGCGCCTGCGGTTGCCGTCACAGTGAGAGGGTAGATTTGCTGCGCGTTTTGGCCGAAGAAGCCATTGGTGTCGGAACCGCAGCCGTTCAGACCGGCGACGGCGGCGAGCACTGCGCCAAGCAGAAGCAGGCGAGCGAAGGTGGAGCGCAGATTTTTATGCCGACGGCGCAACGTTCCGAGGAACGGCACGAACAAAATGCTCCAAACGACGGGTGGAATGCCGCGGTTAGGTAGGTGCCTCTTATATAAACTTGCACTGCTTGCTGCCAGTTGAACCTTCAAACCGACGCTAGTGAGTGGGAAGCCCGCAGGTGCAACGGAAGGAGTTAGGATGGCCGTGGCTCCAGGAGGCAAACCGGTGACGGTCAAAATGGCAGGTACCGGGAAGGTAATTCCACCCACTGGACCGAGTGACAGCGTATAGCTGGCGGTGCCCCCGGTAGCAGCGGTCTGTGTCGGGCTACTTGCGGTGGTCAGCGCGAAGTCAGTGGCTGGCGGTGCGGGGGTAACTGGATTCGAAGCCGCGGAGGAAGTGCTGGTGCCGGCGCTGTTGGTGGCCTTGACGGTGCAGGTGTAGGCGGTGCCGTCAGCCAATCCGGAATCTGTGATGGGACTGCTTGTGCCGCTTGCCGTATGGCCATCGCAATCCACCGTATAGCCGGTAATGATCGACCCACCGTTGTTAGACGGCGCCGTGAATGCAACTGATACTGAACCGTCGCCCGCAGTGGCCGTCCCGATTACCGGAGCAGCGGAGGGCGTTGAAAAGGTGAGCGCTGTCGGATTGGACAGTGAGCCGCTGTTGGACGGCGTCAGGGTTACCGGGCCGACAGCCGTGGGCGTCAGGGTGAACGTTTGTGGCGTTGCCGAGTCGCTGAAGGTCAGAGTGATGGGCGCGGTCAAGCCGCCGCCGGCAGGCGTGATGGTGATTGTTCCGGTATAAAGCGAATTCGGCGTGACGGTGAAGGCACCTGATACCGAGCCGATGGCACCGCTGGCGGGACCGGTGAGCGCGAAGCTGTGGGCTGGCGCGATGGGTGTAACTGCATTCGATCCCGCAGAGGGAGCGCTAGTGCCGGCACCATTGGTTGCTGTGACGGTGCAGCTGTAAGCGCTGCCGTTGGCCAATCCAGAAACGGTGATGGGACTGCTTGTGCCGCTTGCCGTGTAGTTGCTGCAACTCACCGTGTAGCCGGTAATGACCGATCCGCCGTTGTTATCCGGTGCCGTGAACGAAACCGTTATCGACCCGTTGCCCGCGGTCGCCAATCCGATAACTGGCGCGTCGGAGGGCGTGGCATATATGAACGGTGGCTGGTTGGGCAGCGAGCCGCTGTTAGACGCGGTCAAGGTCACCGGGCCGACAGAGGTGGGCGTGATGCTGAACGTCTGTGGCGCAGCCGAGTTGCTGAAGGTCAGAGTGACAGGGGCGGTCAAGCCGCCGCCGCTGGGCGTGACGATGAAAGTGCCCGAATAAGCTGAACTCGGCGTAACTGTGAACGGCCCCGACACCGCACCGATGGCACCTCCGGCGGGACCAGTAAGCGCGAAGCCGTTCGACGGCCCTGTCGGGGTAGCTGCATTCGATGCCTCGGAGGGGGCGCTGGTACCGGCGCCGTTGCTGGCCGTTACGGTACACGTGTAGACGCTGCCGTTGGTCAATCCGGAAACGGTAATGGGGCTGGTTGTGCCGGTGGCATTTTGCCCTCCGCCGCAATCGACTGTGTAGCCGCTAATGATAGATCCGCCGTTGTTGTCTGGCGCCGTGAACGCAACAGTTGCCGACCCGTTGCCAGCTGTGATTGACCCGACGGCTGGCGCGTCGGAGGGGGTATTGTAAGTGAACGCTGGCGGATTGGAGAGCGAGCCGCTGTTAGATGACGTCAAGGTGACCGGGCCGGTAGCCGTGGGCGTGATGCTGAAGGTTTGTGGCGCCGCCGAGTTGTTGAAGCTGAGAGTAATGTCCGAGGTCAAGCCGCCGCCGCTGGACGTGATGGTGATGGTGCCGGTATAAAGCGAAGTCGGGGTAACCGTGAAGGCGCCGGATGCAGAGCCAACGGCACCGCTGCTCGGGCCGGTGAGCGCGAAGCTATTGGCCGGCGCTATGGGAGTAACTGCGTTCGACGGCGCGGAGGGAACGCTGGTTCCAGCGCCGTTGGTGGCCGTCACGGTACAGGTATACACGCTGCCGTTGGGCAATCCGGATACGGTGATGGGACTGCTTGTGCCGCTTGCTGTGTAGCCATTGCAATTCACCGTGTAGCCGCTAATGATAGATCCGCCGCTATTGTCCGGGGCGGTGAAGGCAACAGTCGCCGAGCCGTTCCCAGCCGTCACCAGTCCGATGACGGGAGCGTCAGAAGCCGTTGCGTAAGTGAGCGCCGGCGGGTTGGACATCGAGCCGCTGTTGGATGCGGTCAACGTCACCGGGCCGACAGCCGTAGGCGTGACGGTGAAGGTTTGCGGATCGGCGGAGTTGCTGAAAGTGAGAATGATTGCCGCACTCAGGCCGCCTCCGGCAGGCACGATGGTGACAGTGCCGCTATAGGCCGCATTCGGCGTAACCGTGAAGACAGACGACGCTACGTTCAGTGAGCCTGCCGTCGGTCCCGTGAAGGTGTAGGCGGAAGCCGGGGCCGCAGGGGTGACGGAGCTCGATGCCGCCGATGACGGGCTAGTCCCAAAGGAATTTGACGCTGTTACCGAGCAGGTATATGCCGTCCCGCCCGTCAGCCCCGAAACGGTGATTGGGCTTGACGACGCGGTTGCGGTCACCCCCCCCGGATTACATGTCGCGGTGTAGGTGGTAATGGCCGATCCGCCGTTTGCCCCTGGAGGTGTGAAGCTGACCACCGCCGACCCAGTTCCGGCCGTTGCGGTGCCAATGACCGGTGCTGCAGGAGGCGTAGCGTAGGTCGATGGGGCCGGGTTTGTAAGAACACCGCTGTTGGATGGCGTGAGTGTTATTGGACCCAGTGCCGTAGGAGTAATAGTGAATGTCTGGGGCGACGCTGAGTTGCTAAACGTCAACACGATGGGGGTGGACAACCCGCCGCCCGATGGAGTGATTGTCACCGTTCCGGTGTAATGCGCGTTGGGCAAAACCGTGAAGTTGGACGATGCGACGTTCAATGGTCCGCCAAGGGGTCCGGTCAGACTGTAACTCGACGCGATAGCCTCCGGCAGCACTGTGTTCGAAACTGCCGATGCCGCGCCGGTTCCGTAAGCATTCGTCGCTGCCACCGAGCACGTGTACGAGGTGTCGTTCGTTAGTCCCGATACCGTAATGGGGCTGGACGTGCCCGTTGCCGTGACAGCACCCGGATTACACGTCGTGGTGTAACCCGTGATTGCCGATCCGCCGGTCACTCCTGGAGCCGTGAAACTCACCGATGCCGACCCGGAGCCTGCCGTGGCCGCGCCGATGGTTGGCGCTGCAGGCGGTGTCGAATAACTCAAGTTGCTCGGGTTAATCAATCCGCCACCATTAGACGGCGTTAAAGTAACCGGGCCCGGCGCGGTCGGCGTAACAGTGAATGTTTGTGCCGCCGACGAGCTGCTGTATGTCAGAACAATAGGCGTCGAAAGTCCCCCGCCCGAAGGTGTCACGGTAATCGTTCCGGTGTACGCTGCATTTGGCTGTATGGTGAAATTGCCCGAGGCTGTATTGAGAGCTCCACCGCTTGGCCCGGTCAGTGTGAAATCTGGTATCGGAGTCTGTAACAGGGGTCCTAGTAAGGCAGGGGTGCCGGTGCCTGAAATCGGATACGTGCCATTGCTCAGCGGACTTGTCGCTACGTTCGTAACCAGGACAGTAATGGCAAATGATCCCGAAGCACCTGCAGCCAGAGTTCCAACGCTGCAAGTGACTGTGCCGGTGCTGCCAACCGACGGTGCCGTGCAACTGGAACCGGTCGTTGAAACAAAGGTCGTCCCAGTAGGCAGAGTGGCCGCAACCTGCACATTGCTAATCGCCGCATTCGATGCGTTGCTGTAAGCGTAAGTGTAGGTGAAGTTTGTTCCGCGGTACGCATTCGGGCTGCTGGCCGACGTCGCTACCTGAAGGCCAGGGAAGAACGTTCCCGTATCTCCGGCGTCGACATACACGTAGCCCTGATGGCCGCCGAGTTCACATCCGGCTGCGACTATCTGAATGCTCACCTGGTCGCCAACGTCCAGTTGTCCCGCCCCCGGCGCAATATCGATGGACTGCCAGTTGGTGTACTGGAAGTCACTTTGCCCCGCGAGCCAGGGAACCCCCGCTTGCCCGGAGTAATTGTATTGGAAGTAAAGCGTCGAGCCTTTTGTGATGTCTTTCACTTCCACAGCGAAAAAGGGCTGCACGTCAGGCGCGTGGCCCGGATTTTCCAGAACTGGCGCGATAGCGAAACGGATATGAATCTTGTTGTCGTTCGGGTCAATGTCACTCGAGGCCATGGTCGCGGCCTGATAGATTGAGCTCGAACGCTGACTATTGCCACCGAGATTTACTACTGCCGCGTGTGAACCATAAAGCGGATAGCTCAGATTTCCGCCACTGTTGGTATCGGTGCCCGCCGAAACAATGCTTGTGAGTCCATTGGAAGAAGCCGATGTTAGACCCAGGCCCAGTATGGAGGTAGGAGGATATGGCGATAGCGGGGAACTGAAGGTCCATGAGTTGACAGTCCAGGCCGTAAAACTGCCACTTTCGAAACCGGCGTTCGTGAAAGATGCGCGAGCCTGCCAAGGCGACAACGCCATCCACAAACCCGCGAGTACCAGGAAATGTCGCTGCTGCTTGCAGAATGCTATTACAGAGGTTATTGAGTTCATTCGAATTTGTTTCACTTTTTCGCCAAGGTCGATACAAGTTAGCTAGCGCTAGTGCTCACCTTGCGAGATGTGGAAAGAAAAGGATCGAAGGTCCAACAGACCCGCTCAAGTTCATGACGGAGAATGGTTGAAACCGATGGTCCAGTCAAATGTATGTCAGCGCTCTCCGGTCGACTCGTAACTTTCCCCATCTGCACATGAGTGGTTTGTGACAATGGAATCTCTCGGGCTTTTCTTCGGGGCGCGTCAAGTGGCACCGACAGCCCCAGGGACATCAGGCGAGCATAGCAATGCCGTCGAAACGGCGCGCCAACGTCCCCCCAACGAGTGGTGGTTATTTCTCAGCAGAGCCGACGGCTCCGACCGATTCAAATAATTTCCGCTTAGCAAAGGTGTCCATCCGGGAGTGGTCACGTTCTTCGGCGCATAGTCACTACGGCTTGTATCCTACGATCTTCGGCAGGCACTTGTCGTCTGAGGCGCGACTCGGACAAAGCTCGACTTGAATTACACAAGGCGGAGGCCGGGTTCCACGGGATTCCCCGCGCCTAACCACGAAGCTTTTACAAATTCACTTTGACGTGTTGGCGGCATCTCGCCAACTGACGCCTGCATGACACCGAGCCACCATCAAAAATCACAATCGCGGGTTTTACGGCAAAGTGGCGGCCGAAAGAATCAGCGGATGCTAGCCGACTTCTGGGTCCTAATCCGCTCAGGCTTCCCACAACGCCGTTTGCGGCCAGCTTCCGGTTAGCTCCCTTGGGCCATGCGTACGCGCAACCGTGCTTCTATTTAAATTCAACAGTCTCGAGTACTCGGCGAAATGACGGGATCACAGACGAGGCGTGGGTACCTGCTACAAACAACTGGAGGCTGACGATTTTATCCGTTCCATGGATATCAGCATCATACGCAACCCATGCATTTCCAGCCGGATCGTCGTATGTCGCCCGTACCACCGTGCTCCAATGCCCGTTCAACATTTCACGTTCTATGTCGATTTCGCGGAACCCGCTCTGCCTGAAATTTGCTTCGATGATCGATCTCTCGCTTTCCGAGAGCGGTCCTACTGGCCCGGGGTTGGATCGAGTGAACACCTTCAGGCTGACCATGCCCAGGTTCCCGCGGTCATTGGTCAGGATTTTGTTCTGTAGCATACCATCGAAATCTCCTCCGAACTTATGAGCCTGAGACGTTTCTTCGCCCAATTCCTTAAGACCTGACTCACTGAGAAGACTTGTTGCCGGGGGATAAATCACTAATTCCCAGCCCGCAGGAAACCTTATGGTAAATCCTCGCTCGCTCGAGAACTTCCAGTCCTCTTCCTTGCTCTCCAGCCTCGCTGTCATCAAGAGTTGAATTTGACTGCCTAACTCACTCCAGAGCTCCGCTTCGCTCACTGTCATGATCCGGAAGTCTGGACTCGTAAAGATACTGTAAAGATCCTCAAGCTCAGTGCTCGCCTTAAGATAAAACTCAGGTGAAGCCTTTTTACCTGACTCCTCAGCCATCAACTCAGTGGATCGGTTGAAATTTGCCGTCACGCGTTGAAGAAATGATGCTGCCTTTTCATGGTATTTAGCTTCATAATCCTTCATAAAGGCAAAAAAGCGCTCAAACACCTCCAGGTTTCCCTGTGTGGCTGGGACACTTTCGTGAAGGGCTACGATTTTCATCTCCAGTTCGAGGATGCAATTCACGACCGAGGAGCCGTCCTGATCCCATTCATTTTCGACTCGTTCGAACACCGCTTGGCGGGCGGCAAGTTGTATCACAAAAGAGTCCTCAGGGGCCTTACCCTGCTCTGCAATTCTCCGCTGGACTTGTGCTAGAGCTAGCATTTTCTCGGCCGACGTCGGAATTCGTTCTGCATCCGTGGCGCTTTTTGCGACCCCGACATAGTATCGCTCGATTACGTCGGCCACCTCAGGGCTTACAGCCACCGCCGCGCGCACATTTCTCCTCCCTTCAGACATCAGGTCGAAGGATGGCCAACTAGAAATCTCCTCGGGTCGCTCGCTCACGCGAACCAGAATCTGCGGCTGCGCATATTCGCTAGGGATTGCCCAGGAAATCGATCCACCTTGCCTTAGTGAGCCGGACAGCACACCTATGACGCCGGCGCTGGAGACAACTGGCCCGCCACTTAACCCGTCGTTAGTGTCGGCGTCTAGGTAAATTACATGCACATTATCGAGGTTGAAAACTCGCTCTCCGTGATCTCCGCGAATCTCTTGGCTGTTACGCAAATCCTTGGTGATCATCCTTGCCGGGATTCTTTGATCTTCTATATGTGCACCGTTGCCCAGGATCATCAAGCTCTCGTCCCCAGTTCCAGGTGGTAGTCTGTAGGCCAGCTTGAGATAGGTAATCGGCTTTTTCCAGTCGAGCACACGAAGAACGGCCAGATCCCGATTTGGGGCATAGCTCTCTATCAAAACATTGCTCGAAGGTGTCCCTTGATGAAGTACAGTGATCCGGTGGGCACCCTGAATAACGTGGTACGCGGTCAGGATCAGCCCGTCCTCTGAAATAAAGAACCCTGTACCAAAAAAATGTTCATCAGCCCAGATTGTGACGATTGCATCCAACTGTCCTTCGGCCCGAGCCGACGTCGAGCAGAGGACAACCAAAAGAACTGCCGCTAACCTCAGCCTAATCATTGAGAAGCCCCCTGCTCAGCGGATTTCTTCGCCAGTAGATACATCTCCTCGTAAGCCTGATCGAGAGAAATGAGGTTCCCCTTGTATTTGATGTCGATTGCATTTGCCTTATCTGTTATCGCCGATCTGACATATCGCTCGTTCGAGATCTCAGCTCTCGATGTAACCGGCGAACCGCTGCCGGTTTTTGATGTGACCTGAGAAGCTTTGCTGTCGACTCTAGGGCTCAGTAGATGGTACTGAGTCACAATAATCCCTGAGTAAATGCCTACGAGGCATGCTATCGAGAGGGAAGCGATAGCCTGACTTGCTGCTTTCCGATCTTCGGTAGACAGCTTACCGAGCAAAGCAATGACTGACCCTCCCATCAATGCGAACAATAAGGCAATCAGAGATTGAACAACATTTTCAGAGGTTAGGCCTACCAACGTACCAATAAGCAATCCGAGCATAGCGAAGGCAAACGATAGCCACATAACACTTACTTCCCCGCCTTTCCACCCCCCACGCTTGAGTATGAGCCCCACGCACTTTTGCCAACTCCCGCGGGATTTACATTCCGGTCTGTACGCCTGAATCTGGTACGGTAGAAGGCTTCTCATTGACCAAGACGCGTCATACAGCAGTAACAGCAAACGGCCTGCCACGCCTTAACTCCAAATACAGACCAGTCTTTGCCTTCGTGCGCTCGACGCTAGCGCTAAATCGCGCACAGTCGGTCCATATAACGCAATGAATCAGGAGAATTTCCGAGAGGTTCGGCAGCGCCAGGGCCGAGGTCGGCTCAGTGCCAGTTGAAGGAGTGACCACCCGCGGGCAAGACTAACTATCCCGCTACGGCCAGACTGACTCGCAGAGGGGCGGCATACCGCTGTTGGAGCAGGTGCGCTGGGACCCAAGTCTCATTGTGGGAAGTTTCGCAGAATAGGTCCTCACAAACGCCCTGAGCTCTAGCTATGGTGCTGACATTCAGGGTTACCCATTGGCTTCGAGCGGCTAACTGTTACCGGGCAGGTTCAGAAACTGCTCGATGGTCGTTAAACCAAGCTCTGTAAACCACAGGTCTGTACCCTGTGCGAAGCGGTTTCGCAGATCTGGGCTCTGGTCCATTACGTCAACGTAATCGGCTAAGCCCCCCCGAAAAGCCCAGAAGAGATCGTCGACGTGAATAGCCACAGCGTCATCTCTGCCGAGCTTGCTGATAGCCGCGGCCAAATCGCCTGCCTTTGCCGTACCCCAAGCGTACAGCACTCGCCGAACTTTTCCTTTGTGGAAGAGGTCCGAATCTGCCGTGAAAGTGTGCAAAACCCCGCAACGCGCGGCAAACAATTCCAAAGCAGTACACGGCAAAGACCGTGCTTTTAGGAGATAATTGTCAACCCAGCGAGTAAATGCCTCTCGCACGCCTTCATCCCCGCGTCTTTGGAGAGACGCCATCACGTCCAAACCCGTGTAAATGAGCGCCAGAGCTGGCAATAATCGCTTCTTCTCTAAACAATCTTCTATAGATTGAATCAGCGCGAACGTCTGTCGATGGAACGGAGTCATCCTAGTCTCCTATGATCTCTATTCTTACCGACCAGCGGTATGACGGCTGACCAACATATCAAAGACCTTTATCCATCGCCAGACGGATCAGTCCTCATAAACGCATTTCAAGTCATTTATCGGAAGCAAATCCACTTTGCCGTGTTGTCCGCAAACCGTTGATTGACACCACATCGCGTACATAATGGTCGATTGCGCACCTTGCAGAGGCTGTTGCTCGTAACTTTTAGCGCCTATGCCCGTTGCGATCAATTTTGCTGGGCGGAGGTTGCGGCTCCATCCAACTATATCTTGAAACGCCGGCCACTTCTTATATGTTGGCGATAGCGTCTTCGAGGGTGCTTCCTTGAAATTGACAACCTTTCAGTTCCGGGCGTCATGCATAGAAGCCGCTCGCGTCCTTCTCAATGAAAACACTTGCCTTCCGCGTCACATCAGCTTACGTGAAAGGCCTGCGCGTCGGCACGCCCACTCACCTCCAGCGCGCCCTCGATATCCCGCTCCATCTGAAGCAACCCCACCGGCTAGACCATCACGGCCAAACGGTGCTCGCCTACGTTCAGCGGTTGTTCCAACAAGCCAAATCCGCTAAAGCGTGACTAGTGGCTTTCATCTCCGGCACATCCCAAATTCCCTCCCCGGCCCGCTCATCCCGCTCATCTCTCGCAAGCGTGCAGAAATACCTCGCCCCTCCAGCCCGCTCCCGCCGACTCTCCACAGCACGCGGCCCACCAATCCCGCATGGCAAAAACCCGACCCACCTCCGAAGTTCGTTCCGCAAAACACCGCACCGCTGCATTGGCTGACCCCTGACCCCTGACCCCTGACCCCCGACCGCTGACACCTGACCCCTGATCCCTGATCCCTGACCCCTCGGCCCGGCCCACCCCAGAAAACCCGGTCACAAAAGTGTCAACAATCTTATCTCCCTATCGTTCCAATCACATAACTCCATTTCCAACCTCCGTTGAACAATTCCTTGTAGAACAATCAGGTCAGAAAGATATGATTTCCGACAAAGACAATCACCTCGACGACGACGCCGCGCCGCTCGACAATAATTCAACTCCCGTTGCGGATGACTCACCACTCGACACCTCCGAAACGCCGCGTCCAAAACGTAACTCCGGCCGGACGGGTCCCACCTCATCCATCGGCCGGGAAAGGTCCTCTCGCAACGCCATCAGTCACGGCCTCTGCGCGAAAACTCTCATCCTCTCTTACGAAGAAGAATCCGCCTGGCTTGAACTCCGCAACGTCTGGCTCGCCGAATACCAAAATCCCGCCGAAGATTCCGTCCTTTATACCTTCGTCGTCAAAACCGCCCAGGCCGAATGGTATCGCCGCCGCGCACAAAAAGAATACGACTTCTTCCTCGACAATAAAAATGATCCGCCCATGTACGCTTGGCCACCCGAACGCATCAAGCAGCACGAACTCGTCCAGCGCTATCTCACCACTGCCGAACGTAAATTTCAACGCGACTACCGCATGCTCGAACAGCACTGGAAGTCCCATCACAAAAACCAAGCCGAGCCACCAAAGATACAGAACGACAAGGCCAACTCACAACTAACTCCAGAACCTCCTTCGCAGCCGCCAACTTATCGCTTCTACAACAACGAAACCGGCGAATCGGTCGATTGTGAAGGAAAGGAATACCCGCCGCCTCCCAACTACGTCCCCCAACCCATCATTCCCGGTATCTACAGACCCAAACATCCGGCTTACGAAGGGCTTCCCCAAGATAGAAAACCGTAGTGCCCTAATCGGCTAGGTCTCCCATGAGCACGCTAACTCCAAACTCACCGGAAACCTCCGAACTGGAGTTCCATCTACAGCCGCGTCAGTACGAAGTCTTCCATTGCGCAAAGCGCTTCCGCGTCGTGGTCGCTGGCCGCCGCTTCGGCAAAACCGAACTCGCTCTCGCGGAACTCGTCCGCGCCGCTAAACTGCCCAACACTCTCGCCTGGTACGTCGGCCCAACTAAAGATCTGGCTAAGGAAATAATCTGGCGTCGCCTCAAATCCGTCACCCGTCACCTATGGGCTAAGAAGCCTCTCGAACAAGACCTGCGTATCGATCTGCAAACCGGTTCCGCCATCATCGTAAAAAGCGGATTCAAGCCCGACAATCTCCGCGGCACCGGCCTCGATTTCCTCGTCATCGACGAAGCCGCCGCTCTCAAAGCCGATCCTCTGGGACAAAAGCTCTCCGCCCCGCTCTCGCCGACCGCCAAGGCCGCGCCCTCATCATCGGCACGCCCGAAGGCCGCAATCATCTATACGATCTGTTTGACGTCGCCGAATCCGACCCCGATGTGGCTTCTTTCCAATTCACCACCGCCCAGGGCGGCATTGTCACAAACCGCGAACTCAATCCGTCGGCCGCGACATGGATCCCGAACGCTTCCGCCAGGAACTCGAAGCCCGAATTCACCGGCAGTGGCCACCATCGCGCCTATCATTGCCTTCGATCGCACCAAATCTCACGCGAGTTCGTTCTCGAACCAGTCTGCCGCTCATCTGGTCCATCGATTTCAATGTCAACCCCATGTGCATGCTCCTCATGCAGCAAAACGGCGAAATCGTTCACGTCCTCGAAGAAATTGTCGTTCGCCCCGACGCCCACACCGCTCTGGCTTGCGAACGCTTTTTCGAGCGTGCTCCATTCTATAACAACCTGCTCGATTATCGCCGCCGCCCTCTCAAGATCCACATCTATGGCGACGCCTCCGGCAACCAACACCGCACCTCGGGCGCTGACACCGACTGGGCTATCGTCAAAAATTCCTTCAGCATTGTGGGTCGGTACACTTTGTGCCGCAATATCACCTAGCCACTTCCAACCCCCCCGTCCGCGACCGCATCAACTGCCGTCAACAGCCGCCTCCGCAACCAAGCCGGCGACAACCGCCTCCTCATCAATCCCAACTGCAAAGAACTCATCCGCGATCTCGAAGAAGTCTGCTGGTCCCTCGATTCCACCGGCGCCGTCACCACGCGAACTCAACAAATCCGACAAAAACCGCACCCACGCCTCCGACGCCCTCGGCTACTTCATCACCCAAACCTTCCCCCTCCGAGGAGGTCTCAAGCTCGAGGGCCTCCGATAACCAATAACTCGCCGCTCCCTCCTACGCCAAGAGCGTTCGATTGACCGGCCAACCGTTCTTTGACAACCGAATATTCTTTACTCTCCCGGAAAAAAGGGAACACTCTCGCCTCAACCGCGCAGTTCGTACCCGGCCGACTTCATGCCGGCGATAATTCGTTTGCGGATGGTGGTGAATTCTTCGGAGGTTAGGGTGTGATCGAGCGCGCCCACTTTAGGTTGTAAGAGACGCTTTTCTGGCCGGGCGCAAGGGCGGATCCGACATATTGGCGGATGAATTCGATGGCGGCGAGATCGGTTCCGGCAAGTCGGTCAACTCGTCCTGGATTTTCGACGGGCGTGAGAGGCCGGTTATGAGTGACAAATCGAATCCGCTGGTTGGGAATTTACGTAGCGGCTTGTATTTGAACTCGCGCTGGATGCAAGTTGAAGGCGGCATCCACATCGACGTCGAAGATATGCGCGGCCTTCGATTTTTCCGCTTAGCAATACGATGGATGCAATTCAAAAAGGCGGCCAATGGTTTCGCCGCGCCAGAACATTTCGGTTGTGCGCATGGGATGTTCGTACGCCTTGGCTTTGTGGCCACCAGCAAGCCCTGGAAAGACACATTCGGCACGCGCTTCAATTCGAAGAAGTTTTGCTCTTCGCCTGCGGCGTTATAAAAGATCGCTACCAGGTGAGGGACTTCCGTTAATCGTTGCCGGTCTGCGGATGAATCTCATTGCCGATTTCAAATAGGCGGAACTCGCGCTGGAAGCGCACGTTGGCAGGATGCTTTGAAACAAGCCGGGAAGAGGCTGCGCCGCAAGATGAGTCAGTTCGGAAGCGATTGGGTTCTTTACAGCAATGTGAGTGGCGAGATCGAAGCCGAAGCGCTTGGCCAAGTTTCGGTCACAAACGAATAGTTGTGCGCTTCGTTGAAGCCCTGCGCTGCCAGTTTCGCACGCAGTTGGCGTAAGTAAAGCCGCAGAGGATTGGGCTGGCACGGTGGACGCGATGAGCGGAGGCGTGGGAGTGATGGAATCGTAGCCGACCATACGGCCGATTTCTTCCACCAAATCGTCTTTCATCGAGATGTCTTTGGTGGCTCGCCAAGTGGGCACAGATACGGATAAGCTTGCGTCCGCCGATTCGCGTAACGTCGAAGCCCAGCGATTCAAGATGCGCGCCACTTCGCCCGAAGGTAAATGCTTGCCGAATTTTTTGTCAATGAATCCGGCTGGCAGATCGATGGGCAGCGATGGCGGGGGGCGGCGGAATATGCGTCCGCAACGCCGCCCGTCAGCGCGAATGCCCGGCGCAATTTGTGAAGCAATCGTACGGCGCGCGCCAAAGCCGCGAATTGTATTTTCCGGGTCGAGCGATTTTTCGAAGCGCATGCTGAAGCGTCGGTGCGAAGCTTATGCCGTACGGACGTCAAGCGCAAGCTGGACGCTTGAAATTGGCGCTTTCCAGAACGATGCGCTTGGTGGTGTTGAAATAGCGCTTTGCGGCGCCGCCGATGACGCCGGCTAAGCCGATGGCGCCCGCAGCGTCGGCGATGACCAGATCTGCCGACGTCAGCGTCGTAGGTTTCGCCATTCAGGCCGCGACAGTTTCTCGCCATTGCTAGGCGACCGTACAAAGATAGTGTCGCCAGCCAGCTTGTCGGCATCGAAGGCGTGCATCGGTTGAGGCAGTTCCGTCATGACAAATTGGATACGTCGACAAGTTGTTGATCGGGTTGAGCCCAAGATGTTCCAGCCGGGCCTGCAGCCAGAGTGGCGAAGGGCCAACGCTGGCGTTTTCCAAAGACGAGCACGTGAAAGCGGGGGCAGAGCGGTAGTCGGCAATCTCGACTTTCAAGGGCGACTTGCCGGCGGGCAGTCCCGGCAGATCCACCGGATCGATCGCAAGCGCGGTAATGGCGGCCACTTCGCGCGCCATACCGTAGTGGCCCCACAGGTCCGGCCGGTGCGTCAGGCTCTTGTTATCGATTTCGATGATGAAGTCCGGCGCGAGACCAGGTAACGGATCGCCCGGCTGGACGGCGGAATTCAGTTCCAGAATGCCCGAATGATCGCGGCTAATACCCAGTTCGGCGGCGCTCGCCAACATGCCTTCACTATCGACGCCTTCGATGGTCGCGCGGCCGATCGTCTTGTCGCCTAGCTTGGTGCCGGGTGGCACCCACGCGGTGATCAATCCGGGCCGCACATTCCCGCGCCGCAAACAACAGTGTCGACCCGTCTGCCGCCAATCTCCGCGACCACCAGCTTGTTCTTGCCCTTCGGCAACGGCGACACGCTGACAACGCGCGCCGCTACGACGCTCGAAAAGTGTTCGCCCACGGGCTCAATGCCTTCGCACTCCGCCGTCTTCATCGTGATGAGGCGCTGTAGCTCGGGCGCACCGGCTTGATACCGGGAACAAATTCGCACAACCAGTTGTAGGAGAACTTCATCTTGTTTGCGCGCTAGAACTGACTCAAGAAACGCAGATCGCCGCCCATCAGATGGCGGATGTCGTCGATGCCATAGCGCATCATGGCGAGCCGCGTGAGACCGAGGCCGAAAGCGAATCCGCCCCATTGCTCGGGATCGATATTGCTCAAGCGCAAGACATTAGGATGCACCAAGCCGCACGGCAGTAGCTCCACCCAGCCGCTCTGTTTGCAGACCGGGCAGCCGACGCCATCGCAAATAAAGCATCGAATGTCAAGCTCGAAACCAGGCTCGACGAATGGAAAATAACCGGGGCGCAGCCGCACAGTAACGTCTTCGCGTTTGAAAGATACCACTGAGCAGCGTTTTCATGAAGTAGATCAGATTGCCAACGGAGACATCGCGATCGACCATCATGCCTTCCAACTGATAGAACGTGTGTTCGTGGGACGCGTCCACTTCTTCGTTGCGAAACACGCGGCCGGGCGCGATCATCCGCAGCGGCGGACCGAGCCTCGCATGCCGCGCACCTGCACCGGCGAAGTATGCGTGCGCAGCAGATTCCGTCGGAGAGCCAGAAGGTATCCTGCATGTCGCGCGCCGGATGGGTGGGCGGAATGTTCAGCGCGTCGAAATTGTGCTCTTCGGTTTCGACTTCCGGGCCGTATAAAACGGCGAAACCGAGAGACGTGAACAGGTCTTCAATCTCCGTTTTGAATTTGCGTGATGGGGTGCAGCGAGCCGGGCCGTACGCCCGATGCGGGCAGCGTAACGTCAATCCATTCGCCCGCTAAGCGCTCGGCCAGCTCCGCCTTTTCAAAGCGTTCCTTCTTGTCTGTGTATGCCGCTTCCAGATCCTGCTTGACCGAATTCAGCAGCTTGCCCAAGCGCGCGCGCTCTTCCGGTGAAAGCTTGCCAAAATCCTTGCTGATTTGCGCGAGCGTGCCTTTGCGGCCGAAAGCTTCGACGCGGGCTTCCTCCAGTTCATCGCTGGAACCGGCCAAGGCAAAAGCCGCAAGCGTAGCACTGCGTAATTCTTCAAAAGGATTGTCTGGCATTAAATTAGATTTTCGCGCCTAAGCTTTCGAGTAGGGCGGCAATGTCCTGGTGGCCACGGAGCAACGCCAAGTCTAAAGCCGATTGATTATTCTCCGCACGCGCGTTGACATTCGCGCCATTGGCAATGAGCGCTTCCACTGACTCGCGGTCGCCGTTCTGCGCGGCACCTTGTAACGCAGTCCAGCCGCCGGTTTGGCGGGCGTTGGCATCGGCGCCGTGCTCCAGCAAGAATTTCACCAACTCCGGTTGGCGTCCGGCAATTGCCGCATGCAATGGAGTGTTTTTCATGCTGTTGGTAGAGCGTGAATCCACCGCGGCGCCTTTATTGAGCAAAGCCTGCGCCAATTCTTTCGAGCCGAAAAACGCAGCCAGATGCAGGGGAGTCCAGCCATCGCCGCTATGTTCTTCCAACAACGCCGGCGCTGCTTCAATTTGCGCGATCACAGTATCGGTGCGGCCAGCCACGCATTCATCGAAGAAATTAAGCTTTGGATTTTGGCTTAGCAGGAAAGCAGCCATCGCTTCTTGGCGGTAATATTTGGCCAGCAGATACGAGCCTTGACCCGCGTCGTTACAGCCATTCAGAAGTGACGGATCGGCACTGAGCGCGGCCCGAACCGCGTCCAAATCGCCCTTCTTAACAGATTCCTGAAATGCTCGAATATCAGGCATGCCTACGCCGCCGGGAGGAAAATCTGCTCCGTTTTATTTAACTCCCAATCGAGATGGTTGATGTAGAAAAGCAAGATTTTCGCGGGATGTTTTTCTTTAAATTCGTTGTAGACGCGCGTCTGCCATCCCTCAGTTAAATACTGTTCGGGCTTCAGATCCTTGTCGAAGAAGCCTTGGTCATTCGGAATGCCCAGATAATTCAGAATTTGAACAATCATCTCCAAGTGCGAAAGCAGGAACACTTGCGATAGGTCGGTGGCGAAATCTTCTTCGCCGGATTCAATGCGCGCCCACATGCGCGGCTCCGCCTTACGCAGGGATTCTGAATTCAACTTCGTCATTCTCGCTCGCAGCTTAAACTTCTCATAGACTTGATAAGTTTTCAGCTTTCCAATTGACACTCCCCGCACCAGGTCATGAAACACTTCGGGGCCAAGCGCCGTGAAGACGCCACACATCTGCATCGTAAAAAGGGTAACACGCGGTACAATGAGAAGTTTTGGACTGTAGAGCATTGGGAACATGAGTAACTTAATCGTGCTGGGAGCGCAGTGGGGCGACGAAGGTAAAGGCAAGATTGTCGACCTGCTCTCGGAAAAATTTGACGCGGTGGCGCGCTACCAGGGCGGACATAATGCGGGTCACACTGTATTCATTGGCGCGCAAAAATTCGTGCTGAAGTTGATTCCGAGCGGCATTCTGCGCCCGGGCGTGGCGGCTGTTATTGGCAACGGCGTTGTGATCGATCCGGGTGCGCTGCTAGAGGAAATTCACGGCTTGGAAGCGGCTGGAATCGACGTCAAAAAGCAACTGAAAATCAGCAATCGCGCGCATGTGATCTTTCCGTTTCATCGCACGATTGAAAAAATCAGCGAAGGGCGTGAAGACAGAATTGCCATCGGTACCACGTCGCGCGGCATTGGGCCCTGTTACGAAGATAAAATTGCCCGCCGCGGCATTCGCGTGGCCGATTTGGTGGATCGCGATTTCAACAAGCTCTACTGTGCGCTGGCCGAAGATAAGCAACTGATTGCGGGCGCGTTTCAAATCAAAGAGAAGATTGATTTTCAAGAGATTCTGGAGAAGTATAAGGCCTACGCGGACGAAATGCGGCCGATGGTTTGCGACACGTCGCATCTGTTGAACGGATTGATTCGCAGCGGTAAAAGCGTTTTGTTCGAAGGCGCGCAAGGCACCATGCTGGATATCGATTTCGGCACGTATCCGTTCGTAACCAGTTCCAGCGCGGCTGCTGGCGGCGCTTGTACCGGGACTGGCGTGCCGCCGACAAGGATTGACGGCATTCTGGGTGTTTCGAAGGCTTACATTACGCGTGTGGGGGCGGGTCCGTTTCCATCGGAAGACACGGGTGAATTAGGTGAACAGATTCGACGCGCCGGTAATGAATTTGGTTCGGTGACGGGGCGACCTCGGCGTTGTGGTTGGTTCGATGTGCCGTTGCTGCGCTACACGGCCGAAGTGAATGGCTTCGATAGTTTGATCATCACGAAGCTGGATGTGCTGGACGATTTGGATGAAGTTCCCGTTTGTGTGGCTTATGAAGTGAACGGCGCGGTGATGCACCAGATGCCTGCCAGCACTCAGGCGATGGAAGCAATTAAGCCGGTCTTTGAAAAATTGCCTGGCTGGAAGACGAAAACGCAGGGCATTACCAGTTTGGAGCAACTGCCAAAGCAGGCTCGAGCTTATTTGAAATTTCTGGAAGAGAAGACGGAAGTGGAGATTGGTTCGGTGTCGAATGGCCCGGAGCGTAAGGAGACGATGATTGTGCCGGGGTCGAAATTGGAGAAGTTACTGGGCTGAGAGTCAGGCTTCGTTGAACAGGTCTGTTAGTAGCATCTCGAAGTCAGGCAAACGCGGGCCGGGAACCGGAACGCGAGTCTTGTCCAGACTGATACAGCCGCCACGTTGCCTGGAAGCCTCCAGCCTCCATTATGCGACGCCGAAAACAAAAAGGGCATCCGGACTTGGAGGGAAGCCCGGATGCCCAAATCAGCTTCTGGTCGGTGATTAGAAGCTGAAGCGTGCCTGCAGTTCCACAATACGGCCTGCTAGGCCACCCGGTGAGACACCGAAGAGTGGTCCACCGATAGTTTGAGTGCCGCCAACGTTCTGCAGGTTTTCAACATTGAACGCGTTGTACAGGTTGGCCTGCAGATTGATCCGTGCATTTTCTCCGAGGACAGGTATATTGGGCAGACCAAAGGCCTTAGCGATTTGGAAATCGTTGCCAAAGTAGCCGGGACCTCGGAACATATTGCGATGGATGTTTGTAGGTCCGCCGGGAATACCCAGTACGCTGTTGTAACTTGTGAAGTACGCTTGACTTCCGCCCTGCACAGAAGTCTCGTTCTTCTGGAAATTACCGAAGATTGTCTCAAAGGCAGCGTTGGAGGTGTTGTTCGTCGCGCCTCCCGAATAGTTCTGCGGGAAGATGCAACTGATCCCGCTGCCTGGGATTGAAACTCCGTCCAGCGTGCCTGGTCCGTAGCCGACGTTGCCCGGACATTCCTGAGGCGTCCACGGGAAGCCGGAGTGGGCGTTAACGATTCCGCTAATCGTCCAGCCGCCGAGAACTTTGTCAACGAGTCCGTGGCCGCCTTTCGTGAACTTTGGAGTGAATTCACCCCAGATCTTCACATTGTGAGTTACGTCGAAGTCGGAGGGCCCGTATGAGTAGGAACGATTCCACGGGTACAGATCCGAATTGTAATCTTGCGTTCCAGTGTCCATTCCGCGCGCGAACGAATATTGGAAATCCAGCGAGAACATGTTGGAGAAACGGCGCTGGGCTTCGAGAAGCAGCGCATCATAGTGCCCGTTGCCCACGTTGGCGTACCAGTCAACGGATCCAACCACTGGATTTATGTTCGGGTAGAAGAACAGGTTGAGGTTGTTCAACTGAGTTGTGAGATGCCGGCTTTCGCTTCCGGTATAGCCGATTGAGCCCATCCAGTTGTGTCCAAGATCGACTTGCGTCTGCAGCGAGTATCGATACGTCACGGACGGGGGCATATTCTGCGGGAATCCGGTCAGACCAACACCCGTTACCCCTTCGGGCAGGCCGTTGCTGCCGAAGCTTTGAATGGCAGCCGGGTTCGACGGAAAGCTGTTGATGTCGTGAATATTTGAGCCTGCGGCATACAGAATGTTGGGGCTGTAATTGCCGAAGGTTAGGCTGTTCAAGAACGGAGGATTGAATCTGCCGTTCGACGTGATGGCGAACTGCTCGATGTTATAAGCAATTCCAAAACCTCCGCGGATAACCGTGGAACGCTTGAGCGGCGATTCTTTCGGACTCCACGCGAAGCCAAGCTGTGGCGCAAAATTGGTGTAGACGTTGTTGTAGAGGCTGCCGCCTTTCTTGATTGATAAGCCAGAGGCAGTCGCATCGCCGCTTCCCAGAATCACATTGCTTATGTTTCCTTGGGTTTCCGTGGGTGGAGCGAAGTCTTCCCAGCGAAGGCCTAAGTTGATGGTGAGCGTTGGGCGGACCTTCCAATCGTCTTGAACAAACACCGCAGTAGTGCCGTCGCGGAGGTTCTTTGTAACCGATGAGGGCTTGCCGGTGGTTGGGCTGAAGTCGGTATTTTCGGAATACGCGGCGTCATTGGCGAAATCCCACAAATTGAGGAACTGATAGGTAGGAACAGCACCCCATGGGGCGGTGTCCAGGAATTTCGCATAGGTATATTCGCCACCAAAGCGGATGTTGTGGCTGCCTCGAACCCATGTTAGTGTGTCGTGGAACGTGTATGTGAATTGGTTGAAGACGCTGGGGCCAGGAGGTCCGAAGCCTTGAATGTTTGTGTTGGTTCCCAAGCCGTTGTAGTCGTTACCTAGCGCCTGAAATTGTGCGCTTGGCAGGCCAAACGGCTCTTGCGGATTTGATGTGAGTTCGTTCCACTTCCAGCCTGATCCGCCCATTTTGAATTGGTTCAAGATAGCCGGAGAAATCGTGCGGGTCCACTGTCCGCTCCAGGCCTGGGCCAAAGAATAGTGTTTGTATAGGTTGGCCGAGTACGCAGGGCCGTTATAGCTTTCGTTGTAAACGGGTGTCCAATAGATGGTGAATGTGACCAAGTCTTTTTGCGTCAGTTGATAGTCGAGGCGTCCGTTGTACTGCGCGTTATTCTGTACGCTCGGCGAATTGGTTTGTAGAAACTCGATCGTAGGCGTGTTGGTGAGGCCGCCACCAATGCCATAAGGAGTAGCGGCTTGTCCAAAGGTTGGGTCGGCTTTGCCCAAGCCGATATTCAGCGGAGAACCCAGATTCAAGCCGCCATTGGATGTGGTTCGACACTGCGTGGACGAAAGGCTGACAGAGGCACACGTCTCTGGAATGATCAAAGTGTAGACGGGAGTTTCACCGGGGAAACCCAATAACTTAGCCGCCACGCTGTTTGCGGTTGCAGCACTCTGTATGAACTCTGGAGATGCATACCAACCAGTGGCGACCGTCTGCGAGCTATTGCGTTGCGTTTCGTAGGCGAAAAACGCAAACAACTTGTTCTTGATTACGGGTCCGCCAATGCTTCCGCCATATTGATTGAATCGTTGCGTATCCTTCGTGCGCGGGTTGTCAACCTGACCCCAGGAACCATCCTCGTTCTGCACGGCGCTTATGCCGTTCCACCGGTTGTAAGCATCCAGCCCGGGACGATGCCACTTGAAGAAAAGGCTGCCATGCGGATCGTTGGTGCCGGACTGCGAAATCACTTGCACCTGAGCGCCGCTGTTTCTGCCGTTTTCAGAATCGTAACTATTTGAAATGACCTTGACTTCCTTGACGGTCTCTTCGCCAGGGGTGACAACAGGCGCACCGCCCCAAACCGCGCTATCCACATTCACACCGTCAATCTGGAAGTTGTTCGAATTCTGGCGCGCACCGTTAGCAATGACTTGCACGCCGTTCTCCACCGAGAAGATGCCTTGAGCTGAACCAATGTTTGTGCCGGGCAAGTTATTCGATCCGCCACTGTTGCTTAACGCGCCGTCACCCAAGGTGCCCGGTGCCAGCCGCATTAGGTTATAAGGATCGCGCCCGAACGATGGAAGGTTCTGGACATCCTGGGCGGTAATGTTGCCCGATATGTCGGCCTGCTCGGTATTGATAACAGGTAAAACGTCCGCGGAGACAGTAACGACCGATGTTGCTGTTTGCCCCACCACGAGCGCCAAGTTCAGCGACTGAACAGTCTCGCTTTCTAATTGAACGGCTTCCAAGACCTTCTTGGAAAAACCGGTTTTTTCCACCGTCACGTTGTACGTGCCACCGGCCAACCCGCCGATAGAATAAACGCCTGAATCGCTGGTTACTGCATCACGATGAAAACCGGTGGTTGGATCGGTTGCAGTCACCGTCGCTCCAGGCACGACGCCGCCGGATGGATCTGTGACAACGCCCTGGAAGCCGCCTTTATATTGCGCCCAAGCCGAAACACATGAAAGGAGTGTGATTGTAAGGACTATTAATAGTCGATTTTTGAATGTCTTCATGGACCCCACCTTCTGTAAATCTCGGGAAGTTTACAGGCTGTGCCTCAATATTCAGCCCCGACACAGACAGACTCCCCAGGATTTCGATAAATCGATTTACTGGGGCTAGGATATTGAAATTCCATTATTCTGTCAAGACAAAGAAAGCGATTAAACGCTTAACTAAATCGATTTTCTAAGCACAATTGTGCGCTGTGGCACTTGCATCGCGATTTCATTCATGCGAAACTCCCGACTTAATGTCACGCAGCGAGGGTCGCTTGCCCAGCAACGACAAAGCACCCAAAGAACGCTCCATCAGCTTGAAAGAACTAGCCAAGCATCTTGGACTGTCACCCACAACCCTTTCACTGGTTCTGAACGGCGCCCCGGCCGGTGCCTCCATTCCTAAAGAAACGAAAGACAGAATTTTTGCCGCTGCCAGGGGTTTCAATTACACGCCAAATCATTTGGCCCGTTCGTTGCGGGCTCAACGGTCGTTCACGATTGGAGTGCTGGTACCGGAACTGAGCGAAGGTTACTCGGCTGGGATACTGAGCGGAATTGAAAGTTTCCTGATCACTCGAGGCTACGTGTATATCATCGCTAGCCACCGCCACAAGCCGAATCTGCTGGAACATTTACCCAAGTTCCTGTTTGAACGGCATGTTGACGGACTTATTGGCGTTGACACGGCGTATGACGGTGGTTTGGCTCTGCCTGCGGTGTGCGTTTCAGGCTCTGAGAAAACGAAACGCGTTCCTCGTGTAGTGCTTAATCATGCGAGAGCGGCGGAATTGGCGCTCGATCATCTGCGCGGCCTTGGGCACCGCGACATTGCTTTTATCCGTGGTCAGGAATTCAGCGCCGACAGCAAAATTCGCTGGGAGTGCATTCGCAATGCCGCCCGGAAGATGGGTTTGCGCATCCAGAAGGGGTTGGTGGCGCAACTGACAGGCGACAACCCACTGCCCGAGACCGGCTTCCTGGCCACGCAAGAACTTCTGGCTTCGAGCGCACACTTCAGCGCGATCTTTGCGTTTAACGACATCTCAGCCATAGGCGCCATGCGAGCACTGCGTCAGGCCGGTAAGCGCGTGCCGGAAGATGTCTCCGTGGTCGGGTTCGACAATATTCCAAGTGGAGCGTACCAGACGCCTTCGCTTACTACGGTCAGCCAACCGCTGCATCGCATGGGCGCGATAGCGGCTGAAGTTCTGCTTCAACTGATTGGCCAACCGGACACAAAAGTACCCATGGAGTTCGAAGTGGAACCGGAACTGATTGTGCGAGAGTCCACGTGCTGCGTTCGTGCTGGTGGAACAAGTAAGTAGTTAAAAACTATGGCGACGCTGCCGAGACTCGGCGAATCAAACGTGAGTTCGGATTCAGAGCGTATCGAATTGCGCTATCCCAGTCATCGAATCTATAGACTCGCACGCCGGGCACCCAAAGAATCCAGGTCCGACCCACTTTGTAGATCTGCGGCTTAACAGGACGCACTACACGTTTAGTCTGATCTCGCGTTATCTTGTCGATGGCCAAGGCAATCAGACACTAAGTATACCTTTAGCTGCAGGTCCGTTAAATCCAGGAAAAATGTGAACTAAGTCGCGGTTTCCCATTTGTTTGCTGACTAGTTCGCTTAGCACGGTGCGGAAATCTGTGGTCACATTCAGATCGCGGCCTTCATACAACTGCTCTTTCGCAAGGCCCGGCCAATCGCCATAAACCTGGCCGCCACGGACACCACCGCCCAGCACAAACATCACATTTGCATGTCCATGGTCAGTGCCCCGATCGCCGTTTTCTTTAGCCGTGCGTCCGAATTCAGACATCGTCACAACGGTGATGTCCGCCATGCGATCGCCCATGTCTTGTGAGAATGCCGCCAGCGCGTCGCTGAACTCTCGCAACAGATTGGCAAGCTGACCTGTGTGAGGCTGCTGACCTACTTCATTCACGTGTGTGTCCCAGCCACCGACATCGGTGAAGGCGACTTCCAGGCCAACATCGGCGCGGATTATGCGCGCGATTTGCTGCAGGCTTTGGCCCAATCGTCCGCCCGGATACTTGGCATTGTTGGATGGTGCGTATGGCAGGTTCTGAATGCCTTGAACAATGCGAATGGCTTCGAAGGTTTCTTTGCCCGTGCAGTTTAGCACCGCATCGGTGGTGGTGCCGTACATACCTTCGAAGGTTGTGGCTGCGCTGGCGTCTTTTACCTGAAAATCGCTCATGTTGTTGATGGCGAGCGCTTGATTTGGGCCGCGCAACGTTCTTGGCAGATCGGTGCTGAAACTGACTGCGCGCAAGGGTGACGGCTTTGGTTCTTTCATCAGAGCGCGGTTCAGCCAACCATCGTAAGTATTTTTCATTCCCGGCGTGCCCGATTCCATGTAATCTTGCGCATCAAAGTGCGATCGCGTCGGATCTGGCGAACCGACCGCTTCAATGATGGCCAGTTGCTTCGAATCCCAAAGCGGTTTTAACGATTTCATGGCTGGGTTTAGGCCAAAGTGGCCATTCAAATCGATAGCGCCGGTTTCTGTGCCGTTGGGCTTCGGAATCGCAATGCTGGGACGCAGCGCATAGTAGTTCGGTTCGCCATGCGGCACGACAACATTTAAGCCGTCCACTGCGCCGCGCTGGAAGATAGCAATGAGGATTTTCTTGCGTTCCGCTGGAGCGTTCTTGGCATAAACGGCACGGCCAAGCCAAGTGGGCACCGCACCCATGCCAACCATTGCCAGAGCGGAATTCTTCAAGAATATTCTTCGTGTAGGCATGTTTCTTTTACTTCCTGTTAGCGTTTCTGAAATTCTGGCGAACCCAAGGTTAAGCCTGCAATCAGGCTGGTTAAGCGAGGCGGCCCGGCTTTCGCGTTGGCCATCAATTGCTTTTGCAAATCGGCGTTGGCAAGTGTCTTCTGAATAGCGTTGCGCGTGGCATCGGACGGATTATCTTCCAAAAGGAAGTGCGCCAAGCGCAGAGGATCATCCTGCACCATGGCCCGCCATGCTTCCTGATTAATTTTGACGCCGGCGACACGATTGTTGGCTAAGGCAAGCGCAAAGTTCATGCGCGCCAACAGCGCTGCGGAACTGACCCACTCGGCATTGGCAGTGGAATAACCGGTGGGCTCCAACTTTCGGTAAAGCGGCTGGCCAAGTTGTTGGAGTGTGTTGTTCAGCAGGAAGGCCGAGGTGACGGATGCATCGCTTGCGCGGATGGCGCTTACCACCATCTCCAACGGTGTTTTCACCTTGGCTTCATAGGCGCCTTTTGACCAGAACTCACCGGACGAAAGCATGGTCTCCATTACTTTGCGCAGATCGCCATCGCTCTGGATAAATGTTTGCGCCATGGCATTGACCAGCGATGGAGGCGGATCGTCCGCAACAAAACGCTGCGCGAGTTTCAGAGAAATAAAGTGCGCGGTTGCGGGTTGATGCGCAATGAGATTCAATACTTCCAAACCGTCATTCATGCCGCCAGCCGTAATGACATGGCCCAACACTACCTTTTGACCACGGTCGTGCATGTTTTCATTGAATTCGAATCCGCTGCCCTTTTTGGGATTGGCGATGGTCCAGCCGGTGAGGCAGCGAGCAACATTGATGACGTCCTGTTGCGTGTATCCGCCATCCACGCCCAAGGTATGGAGTTCCATGATTTCGCGGCCGTAATTCTCATTCAGACCGCGCTTGTTCTTTTTGTTGGGATTGCGGTTTTCCAGCGCGTCTGCACCAACGGATTCCCAGTTGTCCAGATAGAACAACATCGCCGGGCTCTTTGCGGTTGCCACCAGCATGTCGGAAAACTTGCCAAACACATAGGGACGAATGGCTTCGCGTTCAAACGTAGGCACCGAGTATCGCTCAGCACCTTTATTTAAATAGACGTTGAAATGATTGAACCAGAAATCGACCAGCAATTCTTCCAACTGATGGTCGCTATAAATGGCGCGCAGCAGCTTGCCTTCCGAAAGGTCATTAGCAATCACGTTTTGCGGGTTAACGGCTAGCATGAGTTGCCGCCGCAGTTCCACCGGAGCCAAGCTCATCAATTGCTGCCGCTGGGGTTGATGCAGTGCATATACGAAATCCATGCGCTGGCCTGCCGGAATACTTTCCAGAATCGCCGTCTTCTGATCGGGCTTACCATCCTTCAGAGTCGCAATCTGCTCCGGGGTTAACAAGTCGCTCAGTTTTACTTTGGGTTCCAGGTCGGAATCATCATTCGGATCTTTGGCCACGGCGTCCTTGGCGATGGCATCTTTCGGCGGCGGAGGCGCGGTCTGCGTGAGGACGGTTTGCGATCCGATGGCGACCGAGAAACTCTGCGGCGGCGTGACGGGGGCGTTCTTCGCCTGTTGGCGAGCTTGATATCGTTCCGCCAAGCGAATGACGATGGCGCGCAGATCCGGATCGTCCGGCAACTGGCCTTTGCCACGAGCCACATTACGAATCATCTGCGGCGACGGGTAATGCGTATACGTGTCATGAATGCTGAGGCGGAGAGATTCGAGCGGCTCCAAACGAACGGCGAGTTCCGGATTCTCCGGTAGCTTTTCCGGATTGAGCTGTAAATCCAGCCATTTTTTGAGACCTAGTTTCTGCTCCGCAGCGTAATCGCCAGGCCTTGGACCGAAGGTTAGCCGGTTTAAAGCATGCCGCTCGCGAGCCGCCTCCGAAAGCGGCTCGCTAAACGCGGCATATTTGGCCGGATTGTCAGTCGCATGGGCCTTTTTGATCTTCTTGACGTTAGCGAAAAGACCACCTGACAGGGCGACCATGACGAGGAGAACAACAAGCGCTGCCCGAAGTCTCCATATTTTTGCTGTAGTCATGATCCTCACACCTTTAGGAACGTGGGCGGAGAGAGTTTCGTTGACAAATATCACTTCATAGGATCATCGGCAAGTGCGATGTTTTTGATGAGTGAAGCTTAATCGCGATTTCTGAGGCAAATTGCGCCTGTTTTGAGGCACCCGTTTCTTCAGGGAGTTTTTTTGGTTACTGGCGATAGATTTGTGGTTAGATGACCACTTTTGGTAATATGCAAGCAGAAACGAAACAACGGATGAAGGCGTCATCAAAGGTACCAGCCACAGACTTTAAAGCTCATTGCTTGTCTCTTATCGACCAAGTCGAAGAACAGGGCGCCTCTATCACCATTACGCGCAGGGGTAAGCCAGTAGCAGTTTTGAGCGCCGCTCCGAAGGATGCATGGACTTCACCGGAAAACACTTGGGCGGCTAAAGCGAAGATTCTGGGTGACATTGTCGCCACCGATGCCGATATTCAATGGGAAGCGGCGAACGCCTAAACCTTGCTGCCACGACTCCTGTTGGATACGCACATTCTGGTGCTCTGGCTGATTGACGCCAAAAAACTTACCAAAGACCAAGCTAAGGCTTTGAATAATGCAATCGCCAGAAATGAGCCGTTGGCGATTAATTGCATCACACTGGTCGAGATAGCCATGCTGGTAAGTATTGGCAGACTGGAATTGCCCTTGGACGAGTTTTTGACTGACATTGAGGCAAATCCGATCTTTCGAATCCTGCCGTTGACAGCAGAGATCGCGTCCGAAATTCCGCATTTGAAGGCGCTTGCAGATCCCGCGGACAGGACGATTGTTGCAACAGCACGCGTTCACAGGCTTACGCTAATCACATCGGACCAGCGCATTCTTGATTCATCGCTGACCAGAACGATTGGGTAAGTGTTTTTTTAGCGCTTACAAGTGCCGTTAACAAACTCTGCGGTTGGTTCAGCGGACAAAAAACTGGCTGATCGATTTTCACCGATCAGCCACCTTAGTTTGGGTTGGAGGAGAAATCTAACCAATAAATGCCTAAAAAGAGGTCAAGCTCAACTCGGTCGCTACGGGACCTATTCCCGTGTCAAAAAAAGCTCTATTAAGTTTTCTTTAGTATCTTCCCGCCACAGGCCACTGTCAAGTCAAGCGGTTAACTTTGAGAGCTGAATGGCGCGAAATTGCACTAAATGGTGTGCGCCGCGAACCGTTATTACTGCCTGCAGTTGGACTTTGCACAGGCATTCTTGTTGCTCACTTCCTTTACTTTCAGTTACTTGAGCTGCTGTTACCGGCAAGTTTAACAGTTCTAATACTAAGCGTTACCCTAGCAGTGAAACGATGCCGCCGTTTATGTACCGTTTCGTATTGTCTGGCTCTGGCGATTGTTGGCGTCGCGACGCAAACGATCCACAGAAATGAACATCGTCCCGTCTTGAACGCAAGCGATGGTGAGGCGGTCGTTTTGTCGGGATGCGTTACAAATCCGCCTATCCTGTCCCCTGATCGACAACAATTCACGCTAAACCTGACCCCAAAAGCGGCTATCCGATTGACGTTGAATCTGAAGGATGACGATCGATTGTCGTTGAGCTATGGCCAGATGGCCGAAGTCACGGCTAAAATTCGACAGCCAAGAAATTTTCAGAATCCGGATGCGTTCGATTACGCCGCATTTCTGGCCGCGCAGAATATTTATTGGACAGGATCGGTCGCGTCTTCAGGCGACGTTAAGGTTTTGCCAGGGACCTGCGGATCGCCGCTGGCGACGGCGCTTTTTCGCATGCGTAGCTGGGGGCTGCAACGCCTAAGTGATTTGTATCCAGGCGATCAACATACGGTCGGCTTACTGCAAGCAACGTTGCTTGGCGAGACCGCCGGCATGGAACGGCGCTGGACATCCGATTTTCGAATTACTGGGACGTATCATGCGCTGGTGATTTCCGGGCAACATGTCTCTGTTCTGGCATTGACATTGTTGTTCTTGTTTCGACTTCTGCAGTTTCGACGCGTACCGGCGTTGCTTGTCACGACAGTGGTCTGTTGGGCGTACGCGTTTGTATCGGGAATGAGTTCACCCGTGGTTCGAGCCGCAGGGGGATTCACCTTGTTCATGGCCGCCAGCTATTTCTTTCGGAGAACGCGACTTCTGAATATTGTGGCTGCGGTCGGAATGGTCTATTTGCTGCTGGACCCGGACCAACTTTTTGATCCCAGTTTTCAACTTTCGTTCTTATCCGCCGCAGCCATCGCTGCTTTTGCAATACCGCTGATGGAGCGCACCACAGTCCCCGTGCGTCGCGCACTGAAACGCTTCGATCAGATGCTTTACGATCCCAAACTCCAGCCGGAGGCGGCATCTTGGCGAGTGGAGTTGCGGCTTTTGGCTGAAACCATTCGCGCATTGACACCGCTATCGTTAGACCAAGCTCAAAAGGTTGTCGTGGCGCTGACGCGCGTTGCTAGCTTCGTGGTTGAAGCCATGATCGTATCTGCCTGCGTGCAGTTTGGCCTCGCCTTGCCGATGATCACTTATTTTCATCGCCTTTCCGTTACTGGATTATCCGCCAACATCATCGTGGTTCCGCTGTTCTCCCTATTGGTGCCGCTGGGTTTTGCGAGTATACTGACGGGTCTGAAGCCACTGGCATTCTTGACTAAAACGTTCTTAGTTTGGGCTGAGTGGGTGGCCGCATGGCACGTGCATTGGGAGCCTGCTTGGCGCATGGCGGCGGTACCGCTGGCCGTCTCGCTAGCCTTTTCCGCTTCGCTGGTTCTGCTGGCGGTTTGCTTGAGACGCGCGCCTAGGTGGTGGCCAGTGGCGTTTGCGTGTGCTTTAGCAATGTTTCTGGTGGTCACTTACCAACCGTGGCAACCGCTTCTTCACAAAGGCGAATTGGAGGTAACGGCGATTGATGTCAGTCAGGGTGACAGCCTGCTTCTAGCCTTCCCGAATGGCCAAACAATGTTGGTGGATGCGGGCGGCTTTCCCGGCATGGAGCGTATGAAACGGAAGCCGCAGATTGATATGGGGGAAGACGTGGTATCGCCGTATCTTTGGAGTCGCCGCATCCGGCACTTGGATTATGCGGTGCTCACGCATGGCCACTCCGATCATATGGCGGGCATGCCTGCTGTGCTGGACAACTTCCATCCCAAGGAGCTTTGGATTGGCGCTGAGCCCGAAACGCCCGAATGGAAAACTGTTGTGGAGCATGCAGCAGCGGACGGCGTAAAGATTGTAAAGCTGACCCGAGCAAATGCGCCCATGCAGATCGGCGGCGCCAATATTCGAATTCTGTGGCCAGCGCCTGAGTATGCTCCGGAAGAGACAGCAAAAAACGATGATTCGTTGGTGTTTGAGGTGAGCTATAAGCAGCGGAGTGTCTTGATGACTGGAGACGCAGAGAGCCCGGTAGAAGCGGATCTGCTTGCCAACAATTTACTGCATCCAGTAACTCTGCTGAAAGTGGGGCATCACGGCAGCAGGACATCATCGACAGAAGAATTCATCTCTGAGTTGCGGCCCCAATTTGCGTTCATATCGGACGGTTACATGAATCAGTTTCATCACCCACATCCGACGGTGCTGGAACGATTAGCCGAACACCATGTCGGCGTTTTTCGAACCGATGAACAGGGTTTGTCAACGTTTCTGACCGACGGAGACAAGATAACGCTCGAAACGTTTCGATAATCAGGTATAAACTCTTGAATGCAAGTCACAACTTGTCAGGAAAGGGTTGTCCATGTCAAACGATCAATTGGGTCGCCGCGATTTTTTGAAGCGTACCGGTGGATTAGCCGCTGGTTCCGCGCTAGCTGTCAAAGCAATGGGACGGGCGAAAGTGAATCCAGGCCGCGTTATTGGTGCGAATGATCGCATTAACATCGGCCTAATTGGTTGCGGCGGTCGTGGTTCTTCGGACGCCCATTCGTTCACACAGTACGGCAAGAACAACAAAGACGCTTGTCAAATTGTGGCCGTATGCGACGTCTATGAGAAGCGGCGGCACGCCGAGGCAGACCGCTACCAAGCCAAAGGCTTTAACGATTATCGCGAGTTGCTGGCGTTACCGGATGTTGACGCGGTAATTGTGGCGACGCCAGATCACTGGCACGCACAAATCGCGTTGGACGCCATGGGCCAAGGCAAGGATGTGTATCTGGAAAAGCCCATGTGCCACACCATTGCGGAGGTGCGCCAATTGGTGGACACTGTCCACGAGACAAAGCGTGTCTTGCAGGTTGGATCGCAGACAACCTCGGCCGACCAATGGTGGAAGGCGAAAAAGGCGATTGCCGACGGCATGATTGGCAAGATGATCATGAGCCAGGGATCGTATCACCGCAACTCGATTGAAGGCGAGTGGAATTGGCCCATCGACGCCGCAGCCGGACCGAGTGCAAGCGGAGATGATCATATCGATTGGGACATGTGGCTTGGACCCGCACCGAAACGCCCATACGATGCGGACCGCTTTTTCCGCTTCCGAAAGTATTGGGATTATTCGGGCGGCATCGCGACCGATCTTATTCTTCCACGTTGTGGCGCCGTTGAACATTTGTTGGGATAAGCCGCAGTATCCGACGAAGGTCATGGCGTCGGGCGGCATCTACGCTTTCCATGACGAACGCGAAGTGCCGGATACTTTCCATTTAATTGCCGAATATGCGGAAGGCCATTCACTGGTACTGAGTTCTTCGATGGCGAATTCGCAACACATTCCCGGTTTGATTCGGGGCCACGAAGGAACGATCACGATGGTTCCGCACGGAGAGTTTGAAGGCACAACTCCGAACATCATTCTCAAGCCGGAAGTTGTGCGGCTGCCCGGACCGCAGAAGGGCCAATGGGAGCATGGAACGTTCCCGGATTACAAATTTGGCAAGGATGAAGTGAAGATCCCGGTGGAACAGTACGACATGATGCAGGCCCATGTTGGCAATTTCCTGGGATGTATGCGTACGCGCGAGAAGCCGCACCTGGATGTTGAGACGGCCGGGCATGCGCAGGTGCTGATCAGCCTTGCGGTGCAGTCGTACCAAGAGGGTCGGGTGAAGTATTGGGATGAGAAGAACTGGCGCGCAGTGGATTCGCCGATCAGCGCTTAGTGGTGGAAGCTCCGGAAGCCCGCCTCGACATATGCTGAGGCGGCGCAGCCTAAGACGAATGTTAGACTGCGGAACTTAGGCGGTCGATCTCAGTGAAGGATGCCCATGATCTGGGACCGGATTGGTAACAGATTGCTGGTTAGTGGTTAGGTCCGGCTGCGTCTCGGGTTCGCTGCCATACTCTGTCTCGTGTCGGGATTTTCGGCCTATGAGTATCCACTGAATCGGTGTGCGTTGGCAAGAGAATAATCTGGAGTTTCATTGGTGTTTCTAGCCCGCTGGGTATGGACCGGAATGTGGCGGTTTTGGGCTAAATTGGACCAGCCCCGACGCCTTGCCCGATTCACATGGTTTGTGATACTGGCGCTTGGTTTTGGTATGGCAGCACTCTGTACTATCTTTTCGAGTATTCACACGAGACGGGTGGAATTGTGAGTTTGCCCGCAAGCGCAGGTCGTCTGGTTTCGCTTTGGAAGTTGTTTTTGATCAGTGTTGGATTCTTGTTTGTTTTCCATGAATCAGTGGGGGTGCGCACTTACGGCAAGTACTTATCACCAGTGGTATTCATTTCACTAATCCTCGGAACCGGTGTTATTTCGCTAGTCTAGGCAGCGGTTGCCAGCTGGGATGCGGCGATGACTTGTTGCGTGCCGACAGGATGACGGCAAACAAGCACGGCGGGTAGTTCAGACGGTGGGCTTCTCTTTAGACTGTAGAGCGTCCAAGAGACGGCGACTGGACTCTGCGATTTCTGTCACTGCGGCATCGAAAACTTTCTGATTGGTGCGCGACGGAGCCCGGTAACCGCTTATTTTGCGTACGAATTGCAGAGCGGCGGCACTTACTTCTTCGGGGGTCGCACGAGCTTCGGGTCTGCGGAGAACTTTGATGCTGCGGCACATGAGAACTACGCTTCAGTTTATAGCGTTCAGACTAAGCGAAGGTGCTCGAGGTCAGGGTGAAGCTTAAATTTCGTAGCGACGCTGGCAATTGTCTCGCCCGTTTGCGTGGGTTGCCAGATAGAGACGGGCGACCGTCTTGCCGCTAGCTCCAGATATTTGAGCTTTTGCGGATCGATTCCCATGATCTGGCAGCAGGTAGCATCGACGCTCGGCGGATGCGTGCCAGCCACGATTACACCGGCGTGCTTTGAGGTGCCTTGAATGGGGCCGTTGCCCTCCATCGCTTCGATGCCATCAACGATACAAAACTGTTTTGGAAACGCAAAGTGTAGATCCGCGATCGTCTGGTCAATACCGGCCCAGTGAAGAACATTTTTGGGCCAGCCGTAAATAGCCCCAGGAACTACGCCGAAGAGGTTTTTCATCGAAAGGGTTGCTCCCGCCCAATGGTGCGTCTTCATTTTCGGGAGAGTAACTAGCAGATCAGCGGATAGAACGGTGTTCGGAAGATAGAGCGATTCAAGGGTTGAGAACGGTCTCGCCAAATTAACACGTGTCACGTCATCCAGATTCAGATCGACAAAGCGGTCCTCGAAGCCCGGAATGGCAGCGAAGAATCCGGCGGATTCGGCCATATCCAGGGTGGCTCGGCGGTGGCCGGGGCCCTCTGCGATCGCCACTGTTGCTGCACCCAAGGCTAGAAACGCTTCGGCTGCCGCGGAAACAAAGATAGGACTTGTGTTGATGGGCAGGTAGGGATTGAATTCGACTAAATTTGGTTTTAATACGACACGCTTGTGCGAAACATCGACACGATGATCGACCAGAATACGGCGAATTTGATCGCTGAGATCGACACCGTAATTCGCGGCTTTAATTATCGACACCTTGGCATGGCCCGATGGCGCTGTCACACGGGAACAAGCGGGGGCTAGAGCAAAGAGGCCAAAGAAAAAATGTCGTCGATTCATGAGCGCTTAGCCTCCCACCGGATTTCCTAGGTTCCCGAAGATATCTCGCCCCTGTCTAGCTGAAAGAGCGATTAACCGCAACGCGCAGTCCCGATTTGTGCGCGGCTTTGGCACGATGGGCGGGTCCGACACTGTCTCGGACGAATCTTGGAGCGCTAATTGTATCCAGGAGAGGCCTTCAACCGAACCTGGATTGGAAGCGAATTTTCGGGCAAGCTGTACTGCCGCGGCAGGCTGCTCAATCGCAGCCACCCGTAGAGCCAACAAAGCGACTCCGGTGGTTTCCGGATAAGAGGTTGCATCTTCGCTTCGGGTTTTTGAACCGCCATGATTCCAACCTTCATCAACGCAACGGCGACTCAACAGATAGGAACAACAGCGTTTCGCGAGCTGCTGGAACTCCTTATGATCTTTTTTTTTGCGCGCTGCGATAGCTAGGCTAACTGCCGTAAGAGCCGTTGGTGTAACCCAACCTGCCGTGCCGGGATACCACGGCACGCTGCCTGGCGCATGCGCCGGTGGCAGATTGAGAGTCTGGGACAAAAGCAGTCCGAAGGAGAAGGAATCCGAGTAAACCTGGTCTGCCGACCATCGGAGAGCGGCCTCTACAGATCTTTCGTAGGCTTGGCCGCGCCTTATTAGCGAAAGGAGCGCCAGAGCAACTAGGCTCGTGACCGTGGTGCATTCTTCTACAGCCGGACTCGGAGACCAACCGCCGGACAACTTTTGGTGGGCCAGAAGCCATTCGGCGCCCCGCTCGTGCGCAGCTATCCCTGGAGGATTATCTCGTTGCGCCTCTAATGCGAGAAGGCTCAGTGCTGTCGGCTCAGCCCAGGAATTCCCTTTGGTGTAGGACCAACCACCATCCGAGTTCTGAGTAATCAGAAGCCGCTGAACTAGACCGGAGGCTTCTTCCATATTATTGGAAGCTCTTAGTCTTCGGGAGTGGCGCGCCTTTTGTTGCGGCGCTTGAGGTACATAAGCAGCAATCCCGCTGCGGCTACCCAGATGACTGTTTGAATAATGTTCATATAGATTTCTCCTTTTCTTGTTCTACTTGCAATTAAGTGTGAAGTGGACTTAGCTTCTTCTCAGCTCAAGTCTTCAAATCCAATGTCTATACTTTTCTATCGGAGTGGGTCGCCCTGAGCTTTAGCCCGACTCGCGACTTTATTCGTTTTATCTGCTGGCAGCTAGGTCAGCCAGATCGTGGATCAAGGTGAGAACTCCGGGGCCCGCCGTGACCACCAGCAAAGAAGGGAGACAGAAGAAAAAGATGGGAAACACAAGCTTGACACCGACTTTCCCAGCCCGCTCTTCCGCTTCCTGACGCCGCCGTATGCGCAGGTAGTCTGATTGTGTACGCAAAGAATCGGAAATGCTGGTACCGAATCTGTCTGTCTGTACGAGCAAAGCCACCAGCTTTTTGATTTCGTCTTCGCCACAGCGTTTCGCTAAATTACGAAGCGCGTCGGCCCGGCTCGTGCCGGCCATGATCTCCATGTTTACCAGCGTCAACTCATCACTCATGGCTCGATGCACCGACTTTAACTCGCGGCTGACATTCACAATGGCCTGGTCCAGTCCGCAACCCGCTTCCGTGCAGACCACAAGTAAGTCCAAGACATCGGGCAACGCTAATCTGATGGTTTCGTTGCGCCTGTTGATCAGTTTGCCGAGTATGATTCCGGGTAACATGAAGCCTACGCCGGCTATTGCAATCGGTAAAATTGTCCGGGGCATTCCCTCCGGTAGATGGTCGCGGAAAAGCAGGCCGGTTATTAAACAGACGGCGCACAAAATTAGCTTGATGCCATAGAATTTCTGAATAGCGTTCTCGGACCTGATCCCGGCCTCGATCATGTCGCGCTTGGCTGCCTTGGCGTCCTGCGCCGAGATAGGCAGAAGGTCGCCGATTTGTTTCAGGAGTTGTGAAAATGAAAAGTTAGCGGCCTTCTTCTTTTCAACAAGCGGAGTGCGCGCCTCGTGGGTGTTGGTTAGTTGGTCCAGCAGTCGAGAGGGGCGGACGTAGTAATAGTAGCCGAATCCCCCGGTGGCGGCCAGCAGCAAAGCGAACATAATGACAGCGAAAATAACAGGCATGAATTAGACCTTGATGTTGATAATCTTCTTTATCACGAAGTAGCCAATGATTTGACCGATAACTGCACCATAGATCATGATGCGGCCAGTTTTATCGTGCGCCATATCGATCAGGTAGTCGGGCGAGGTCACCATCATGAAGCAGGCCACCGCAACCGGCATCAAGACCAGAACAAGGCCGGTGATGCGCCCATGGGCGCTGGCTGCTTTGACTTGACCTTTGAGACGAAAACGCTCTCGGATGATGGTGGCGAGCTTTGAAAGGATTTCGCCAAGATTGCCGCCGGTTTCTTGCTGGAGCAGCACACTAGACACAAAGAAGCGAGCATCAACCAGCGGGAAAAGCCGCAGGAGCCTGGTTAAACACGTGTTTAATGTTCCACCAAGTTGCATGTCGTTCGAGATTCTTTTGAAAACGCTGCCCAACGGTTCCGGTGAATCGGCGGCCAGCATCTCGAGGGCAATGGTAAAACCATGTCCGGCGCGCATCGACCTGGCAATAAAGTCGAGCGCTTCGGGCAGCTGTTGCTCAAACTGTTCAAAGCGTTTCTTGCGCTTGCGTAGCATCAGAAAAAACGGCACGTAAGAAGTGAGCGCAGCAATCACGCCCGCAGTTATCTCACGCGTCATAATGAAGTCGAAGCGTTGGCCTAGCATGAATCCCGCTGCGCCAGCGATCACGCAAGTAACTAGCAACTTAGTGCTACTGGAATCTTGTCCCGATTGTTCGACCAGCAGGTCGATCTTCTCTATAACTGCAAAGTGGGCAAGGAATCTCGCCAGCCTGTCGTCAGACTCAAGGGGTCTTAGTAATTGGGTGGAGCGCGAAGAAATGGCCTTTACCGGTGCTTCCTCCGCCTTTCGAAGCATACTCCGGATCTGTTCCTTCTGCTTAGCCTTGAAATACTTCGAAGAGAACACGACGACCAAGAGGATGGTGCCGAAGCAAACGATAAATAGGACAGTAACGAGGCCGATCATCCGCTACCTCATACCCGGACCGGCGTCTGAAATACGGATGCCGGCAGATCGACGCCGGCTGCTTTCAGCCGCTCACTAAACTTTGGTCTTACGCCCGTAGGCCGAAACATTCCTTGAACTTTGTTGTCAATTATCCCCGTTTTTTCGAAAACAAAAATATCCTGAGCGGTGACGACCTCTCCCTCCATGCCTATGCATTCCGTAATATAAGTGACCTTGCGGGTGCCGTCGGAGAGGCGAGAGCACTGAATGATGAGGTCTACGGCGGAGGCAATTTGTTGCCGGACGGAACGCACGTTTAGATTCGAGCTCGCCATGCTGATCATAAACTCGAGACGGCTGATTGCATCGCGCGGTGTATTAGCGTGGATCGTGGTAAGCGATCCATCGTGGCCAGTATTCATTGCTTGAAGCATGTCAAGCGCTTCTTCGCCACGGACCTCACCAACGATAATTCGATCGGGCCGCATACGTAATGCGTTAATCAGAAGGTGCCGTTGCGCCACGGCTCCCTTGCCTTCAATATTTGCCGGACGTGTTTCCATGCGGGCAACGTGCGTCTGGCGCAACTGGAGTTCGGCCGCATCTTCAATCGTAACGATTCGTTCATCAGATGGGATGAAGCCGGAAAGCATGTTCAGAAATGTGGTTTTACCGGCGCCGGTACCACCGGAGATGATGATGTTCAGACGAGCTTTCACGCAAGCTTTCAGCAGTTCGAGCATACCGTCAGTCAAGGTCAGCTTGCGTAATAGGTCCGAAGGCTGAAGGGGATCGCCACCAAAACGGCGGATAGATAAGAGGGGACCATCTACGGCAAGCGGAGGAATCACGGCGTTGACACGCGACCCATCCGGCAAGCGAGCATCCACCATCGGAGACGATTCATCAATGCGCCTACCTACCCGGGAAACCACGCGCTCGATAATGCGGAGCAGATGCGCATCGTCCTTAAACTCGATGTCAGTGCGCTCTAGCTTACCCATACGTTCGACGTAGATGAGATGAGGGCCAGTAACCAGAATGTCGCTGACCGTTTTGTCACGCAGAAGCGGCTCGAGCGGACCAAGACCGAACACTTCGTCAAGAACTTCTTCGATTAGCCGCTCTTTTTCAGTTAAGCTGAGGGGGGTCTTCTCCTCGTTAATGAGCTTGGCTACAGAAGGACGTATCTCGGGGCGTACCCTGTCCGCAGGCATGGCATATACCGCTTCAAGATTGATGCGGTCGAGCAAGCGGCGGTGAATCGAGAACTTAAGTTCCTGATATGGAGAGGCGAGTCCTCTCAGACCCTTCGCTTCTTGGGCCTTAGTTTCGGGGCGAGTTGTATCGGCGGTCAACATATCGTTTTTGGCTCAATCTCAATCGGTGGCTGGATATCAGCCAAAGAAAGCAAACTTCTTCTTTGACTTGATCGGCGGAACACCCGTGATCTTAGAGGCTAATAGCGCAAAATCTTGGGACAAGCGACTATTGGAGCTAAGCAGGTTCCCGCTGGAATAGGACTGGTACAAACCCATGTAGTCATTGGGTAGCGCGGCATATAGAGAACGCCCGAGAATCTTCTCGAGATCTTCCGTGCTGATATCCATCATCTTGGGGGTTCTATTCAGAACGAGCTGCAGTTTCTCGCCTTGTTCAAATAATCCATGAACAATCGTCTTCAGACCATGCAACGCGACCACTTCCAACGTGGAGACGAGGAAGAGTTGATCAATTTCTTCCAATGCTGCAAGCGCTGTCGGATTCAAACTGCGGCCCAAATCAAGCACAGTCCATTCGTGTTGTTTGCGCATGAACTGGAGCACGCGCTTGATGGAATCATCATCTGGCTGGTCCCAACGGGTATAGACTGCGGGAGCCGGAATAACGGAGAGTCCAGGCCGGTGTTCTACGACCAAGGCACGCCACAAGCTCTCATCTAATCGAGACAGATTCTTGATGGCGTCCAAGATGGAATATGAGCTAGGGGCTTTCATAAGAAAGCCCACCAACCCGGAAATCAGGTCGAGATCCGCGAGCAGCACGCTCTTTCGCGTTTGGCTCTGGATTTCGGAAGCGATGTGACAGGCTATTGTTGTAGCACCGCAACCGCCTTTGGCAGATAGGAATGCGATGATTCGGCCGCGCACGGCTGGTGCGTCTTCATTCTCGGCCGATGACAATATTTTCTCGAGCGCAGCAGGCAGACTTTCTTCCAAGGGTGGATGTAAGAATTCGTTGGCGCCAGCCCGCATTGCCGCCAAGATGATCTTGGGATCGGGTGAACTATGCAGAGCGATTACTTTGATCCGCGAATGCTGCGCTTTGAGTTGCTTGATGGCGCCCGCTTGGTCAGCGGGAAGCGAGGCAAAGTCGAGTAGGAGCGCACTTGGCTGGCTGCGGCCCACTTCTTCGACAAGACTATTCCAATCCAGTTGACGCTCGTCAAACAGGACACTCGGGCAGGAGGCAGTTAGAGTGGCGCGGGTCTCCTTCCGCAGTGCTTCGTCATTTACGTGAATTATGACTTTACTGGACTTCATTACTTTACTCAATTCCTAAGGGTGCAGAGTATCGGCAGGGGTCGTCGCACTTTGAGAACCAGAACTCGCAGGCGCGGCCGCTTTAGCCGAATTGTCAAGTGGCGATGACGGCATCACTACGGTGTCGCCGGAAGACGTTTTTGCATCCTTCGAATCTCTCATCTCTTCGACTGGCACGGAGTCTCGGCGCCAGGTCTCGGCATTTTTGCTGGCGTTTGGATCAAGCGGAGATTGCGGTGCTACTGTCGGAACTCCGCTTAAAAATTTTTCGGGCATGTCCAGGCTTGGTAATTTTTCGCCGACCTGAATCGGCGTCACCAACTCTGGAGTAACGAGAATCAGCAGTTCGGAATTGCTCTTGGCAATATTCCGTGACTGAAAGAGCTTCCCCAAAAGCGGAATATTCGCCAGTCCCGGCATGCGGGAGAGCTGCTCTGTGATCTGGTTGTTAAGCAGTCCGGCAATCACGAAGCTCTGGCCTTCACGCAGCTCAACTTCTGTATCTACACGGCGGGTATCGAGACCAGGCACCGTAAAACCACTCACAGTTAGACCGTTCGCATAATCGAGCGAACTGACCTCTGGCCGGACCTCGAGCTTGATGGTGCCGCGCGGAGTTACTGTGGGAGTGAAGTTCAGCTTAATACCGAATTCTCTAAATTGGATCGTGACTTGCCCAATGCCGGATCCGCCGCCTTGGAGGGTAGGGAACGGAAATTCACCACCAGCAAGGAAGCTGGCGGGCTTGCCACTGACGGTAAGCAGGTTTGGTTCGGCTAGCATTTGCAGGAGATTTCTCGAAGCCAGGTCTTGCAGAATGGCACCGAGGTTAATATCGGGCCGAAAGTAGAAGACATTCAGCAGGTTTGTGAAACTGTATGATGGCGTTGCCGTTCCAACACCTGTGACACCAGGATTCCCGCCATATTGACCCGTGCTTGCGCCACCAATTCCCTTGGTGGTGTCACCTTGAAACAGGTTGAACGCAAACTGGTTTGAAATGCTTCGGTCGATGTCAGCAAAACGAACTTTGAGCAATATTTCTGGTTGAGCCGGCGGCGTGGTGACTCGCAACAGGTTTACTACTTTTCCTAAGGAAGAGGCGATTTGAAGGGCCCTGTCGGCACTGGATAAGTCCTTGGCTGTCCCGTTCAAAAAGAACAGCCCGTCTTGTGCCGTCAGTGTTACATTTGGCCCTGCCTCTTGCAGCATTTGATCTCTGATTAAGTCAATCTTCGAAGAGGGGGGTAGGACATGAACTGTAAGAATACTGCGATTTCCACCCTGATCCCAAACAATCAGAGTCGTGTCGCCGGTGGCTTTTCCATTGACAACAATTTCAGTCGTGCTAGTCGCAACGGCCTCTGCGATGTCGCCGTTAGCAACGGAGATTCGCTTCACACCAGACGGTCTATCTAGAAGTGCCGAGCAATTAACCTCGACTGAGATATCGGTGGATGCACCTGATTCTGCGGCGAGAATCAGATTGCTGAGGATGAATGAGAGCGCGATGATGATTCGCATTAGTTTGTACCTCCATGCACGTCACCATGGACGTCAAACGTTGATTGAGTGCGCTTGGAGCCATGAAATACGTCAATTGTCGAGCCCGCCGGGGCGTGGCTAGCCTCTGCCGCTGGGCGACGTTGACTATTGAAGTTTGGATTGAAGTTTGGTATCGGTGGATCCGGTGCGGGCGCACGCGGAACCGCCGCCTCTGGCACCCCGTATAACCTCGCCATCGATGTGCCGGGCGTCGGGTCCGATTTGGTATCCAGAGGATTACGCAAAACAAGTTGGACACGCGATTCGCTGGCCAGATTTAAAGTTTCCGCTTGAGCCGGAGTGACCAGCAGATTGACAACCTGGGCCGATTCTGGCTTGCCGTCTGGCGCCTTCTCAATCTTTTGTCCGGCCGATAAAACTTCAATGTTCTGGATCACGGTCCGGCACAACGTCGTGTTGGAACCTGGAACGCTGCCGGCAACGAGCACGTCAACGCGCATGCCGGGCAGCACGAAGCCAGCCAGTCCAACCACTTCATTCACGCGCAGGGCAACCGCTCGCATGCCAATTGGAATCGTGGCGGCGAGGCCTGCGCCGGCACCTTGGGTGGCCAGTCGGCGCTGCAGAATCGGTTCGTTCTGAAATACGGTTGCTACGACGCCGCGACCTATCGCGTCCGCTTTACTCTTGACGGCATCGTCGGGGATTGGCGAGCCCCAAGCCACTTCGTCAACATCCGCATCATGAATGAGCGTACCCACCTGCAGATCATGTTTGGCAACGATCAGTTTGCTGGTCGTTACCGCCTTACTGGGCGCCTGCGATTGCATGCGCACAAGGATTAGCCTGTACACCAGAAAGCTGGTCACGCTGGCGACAATAAGAGCAAAGAATAGGACGGAAACAAGACGTCGGTTCATCGGAGTTTTTCTTATCTAGATTGTTTGGACAAAGGGCAATCTTTTTTACTGAAGTTGATACGTGACCGTGCAGTGGCAACTGGACGATCAAAAACAAAGTGAGAGCCACAAGAGTTGCCTTTAGTGGCTCCCCGGATTACAAGCGCGTCATTAGGAAGCAGTCGTGGACGCGCTCGCGAGAGTGCTGTTGATTGTTGACCAGAGGCCACTGATAGTCGTTCTGGTTCCGCTCAGCAGGCCGACTGCGGCCAAAGCGATAAAGGCGAGAAGCAGGGAGTATTCGACAAGGTCTTGCCCATCTTCTTCCTTCCAGAAATTGCGCAGCATTGATTTAATCATGATGTTTTTCCTTTCTGTGAGTTGTTGTAACGAGTTAATGAGGATGCAGCCGGCGGAAGCGCAGACTGCTGGACTTGAGAAGCGCCAGACACCCGTTTGGTGCTTTCGCCCTTGCTCAGAAGTTGTGAAGAGTCGTTTTGGTAAATGCCTCGAATGTCAAAGACAATCACCTTCCCATCGTCAAAGAGGACGCGAGTTTGCGGCGTAAGCTTGAGTACAGCCGATAGTGGTGTTTCCGGCTTCAAGACCACCAGATTGACGGCATAGCGCTTTAACAAAGCTTTCCAGTCGTGTTCGGCGCCGCCAATCCGTTGATTGATCTTCACGAAATCGTTTCCGTAGAAATCGCTCCGACCGTCGAAAAACGCACGCTCAATGGGATAGAGGCGGTAAAGAATGTAGTCGCCCCACTGATCGGTCGTGAAAATCCGGTTCCCGGCGGACCGCTGAAGGACTGGAATTGCCTGAACTGGGAATGTCTCTGGATTGAATTCGCCGGCGAAGGGCGGCTGACCAATCGCGAATAGGCCCGCAATCACCATCAACGCCGCGGCGGACAACAGGTGGACGCGAGGCGTTACCTCCATCGCACGCAGATCGTTAAAGATGTCAGAAAGGCTTGCCGCCACACTCTTGAGCACGGGGATCTCACGTGCGCGTTCCACAGCGCTTGAAAGCAGTGCGGCAGAAAACGGCGCCGAGACGATAGCAAACAGCGGAATATGCCGGGCTGACTGGAGGCTGAGATGAGCCCAGGCGCACAACAGCAAAACCGGAGTGAATTGTCGCCTTCTCAGGCCTTCATAGACCGACAGGACAGCTAAAAGCAGCATAATCTCGAAAAAGATCGCTGGACCTGCATGGAAACTGATGGATTGAAATTCCTGAATCTTGTCCAGCAGTTCGCTATCGCCCAGATAAGCGACGATGTGCGTATGCAACTGCCAGCCATAGGGATTAATTAACGTTGCCGCCGCGCAAAGCAACAAACTCTTCCAATACACAACCGAGGACTTCAAAGCAAATCTCAGATCGGAAGTGCTAACCGTAGCGGTTATGGTTTCGCCCAAGGCGTAGGAGCCAACGAGCATGAGTCCCGCCACAAAGCCTCCGTGCATGTTAGTCCAAAAGACCATCAATATAGGGAGTGCCAGTAAAAGCGCACGATTCGAAGGGCTCTGCTTTGATCTATTGGACTCGAGTATCAAAAGAAACCCAGCCGTCATTAGCCAGGAGACTAAATGCGGTCGAGCCAACCAATGAATGCTGGAAGCAGCGGCGGTAGTGGCTGTGACAGCAATGCTGGTTACGTTGTTATGCGAGGCCCGCAGGGACAGCTGGTAAACGAGAACGCAAAAGACACCCAGCATAATGGACGTAACGAACCCTAGTCCGGCCAAACCCGCATATCGATGCAGGATTGCAGCCAGAAGATCCCACGCCCATTCCCAGGCAAACCAAGCTGCGCCCGGTTTCGTATAGGAGAATAGATCAACTTTCGGGACCCCGTGATTTGCCAGGATCCATTCACCTGTCCTGATGTGCCATCCGGTGTCTCCATCCGAGAAGAGCAACTGAGTTCCCTTCATACGAGCAAACAGAACCACGATCGGCAGCAGGAAAGCTACGTCGTTCAAAGACGGGAACAGCCGCACATACCACGCTGCCGTGGTTGATTGACTGACTTTCCATGTTGGTGCTAAGGTTTGCATCTGCTCGCTTGACGTTTCTAGAGCACTCATCGGTTTGAAGCCCAACCGGCATTAGCCGCATGCCCACTTTAGGGGAGGGATTAATCCCCTCCGTAACAATTTCGGAGGGAAGATTTCTCTTACTGAATGGGGCGATGGATAAGCAGAAACAGACACACGCCAGCGGCGATCGTGACCCCGTGTGGCATCTTCAGTGACGTCGAGTTATGAATGCTTAAAGCTTTATCCTGATCGGAAGGACGTTGACCATGTGCCAGATGAGCAACGATCGCTCCGACATTAAATAAGGTCTGTAGGAATCTGCGTCTCCAGAGTATGAGCGCAAGTGAAATAATCCCCCCAAATATCGCTGTAATAACAAAGATATTTAGCCAGTTTCCTGGTCCGGCTATAGAGCCAAGGGCAGCCATCAGCTTGACATCGCCAGCCCCCATTCCTTTCAAGACATAAAGCGGAAGGTAGATACAAAGCGCTAAACCCAGGCCGCCAAGTGCCGCTGTGAACCCGTGTATCCCTTCTAGATAGGCGTTTAGGAGAAGCCCGAGGATTACGCCGCTCACGTTGATCCAATTAGGTATACGACGCACCCGCAGATCGTAATAAGCAGCGGCCAGAGCGGTGATCACAAGCACCAGCTTAAGCAAGACGGGCATCTTCTAATCTCCTCATCGGATGGAACCTTCAGTGACTGTAGATCCCGATGGGCGCATTGCAAGCTGGTCACCGCACTTCACTCCCAGCGACTCAGCACTCCCTGCTCGAACCTCTAGAACAGATCGAGCGGTGACACAGAAGGAAATCCGATTGGGCTTCAGGTGCTGAGTTATTTTCCGAACGCGTAGTTGTGCATCCAGGAAAATAACGTCCAAATCAATATGCATCCCAAAGGTGTGAACCGCCTCACAGGGCTCGATCCAAAGGCCGGAATCCGAATCAAGATTCCTAACATCAAGCAAGCCGCGGCGGCGCATGGCGCTGTCTGAAGCGAGCCGAATATTGCCTGCTATGACGCGGCCTTGGGTTAAATCTTCAACGACGATTACTGAAGGCGATGCACCTAGCCGCATAATGTTTGTCGCAGACCGGCGGGCGAAGCCTGATCGCGCACAAAAAGATGTGACAAGGCCGAGACTAAAGTCTCAGTGCGAAGAAACCGTAAGCCTTACTATTCCGGTAACTTAGCCCGGTTGCGTCATGGCTTCGGGCTGCACATACTTGTCAAAATCGGCGGCGCTCAGAAATCCGAGTTTGACGGCTGCTTCTTTGAGCGTCGAGTGATCCACGTGGGCGGTATGCGCGATTTTGGCAGATTTATCGTATCCAATGATGGGACTTAACGCAGTGACCAGCATCAGTGAGTTCTTAACGTAATGATCGATTTGTCGGCGGTTGATCTCGATGCCCATAGCGCAGAATTCGTTAAAGCTATGGCAGGACATCGCATGAGCCAGACGCACCGAGTGCAGGAAATTGTAGATGATCACAGGCTTAAAAACGTTGAATTCAAAATTGCCTTGCGACCCGGCAAAACCGATGGCGGCGTCGTTGCCCATGACTTGCGCGGCCACCATGGTCATGGCTTCGCACTGGGTGGGATTCACTTTACCCGGCATGATAGAGGATCCCGGCTCGTTTTCCGGGATGAAAATCTCTCCCAATCCGCAGCGCGGGCCGGAGGCAAGCCAGCGCACATCGTTGGCGATTTTCATGAGCGACGCCGCCAGCGTCTTGAGCGCGCCGCTGGCGAACAACAACTCATCGTGTGCCGAAAGCGCGGCGAATTTATTCGGATGCGAGCGGAAGGGCAACTTGGTAAATTCTGCGATTTTGCCGCGGCGCTCCGGCAAATTCCGGGTGGGCGTTGAGGCCGGTGCCCACGGCCGTACCGCCAATCGCCAGGTCGAAAAGACCATCGCACGTGCTTATTGCAGGCGCTCCAGATCGCGGTCAAGAAGCGAAACCCAACCCGAGAATTCCTGACCCACCGTTAGCGGGGTCGCGTCCTGCAAGTGCGTGCGGCCGATTTTCACGACATCTGCAAACGCCAGCGCTTTTTGGTGAAGCGTATCCCGCAGTTCTTTAACCGCTGGTAGTCAAACGGCGCTGCACTACGCCGGCCGCCGCAATATGCATGGCGGTGGGAAACGTATCGTTGGACGATTGCGACATATTCACGTGATCGTTCGGGTGGATGGGCTTCTTGCTGCCCATCACTCCGCCTGCGAATTCGATCGCGCGATTGGAAATCACCTCGTTGGCATTCATATTGGTTTGGGTGCCGCTGCCGGTCTGCCAGATGCGCAGCAGGAAAGTCTTCGTTCCAGCTTCCCGGAGATGACTTCGTCGGCGGCTTTGATGATCAGGCTTGTCTTTTCTTCGTCCAGCTTCCCGAGATCATGATTGACCAACGCGGCGGCTTTTTAAGGTTCCGAAAGCACGAATCAGTTCCGGAGGCATGAGGTCTTGCCCAATATCGAAATGGTGAAGCGAGCGCTGCGTCTGCGCGCCCCAGTATTTGTCGGTGGCAACGTCGATGTTGCCCATACTGTCAGATTCTTTGCGGTAGAAACGGTCATGACTTCCATTGTGTACCCGAGACCGGAACAACTCCCAGCGGATTTGCGTATTCTAAAGTTCCAGGAGAGAAGAATGAAAACTGCGCTTATTCTTTTGACGGGGTTAACGGTTGTTCAGGTGGTCAACGCGGAAGATTGGCAAAAACGTTGGGCCGTTAGCGGCAAGCCCGATTTGCATGTATCCGCCGGCGACGCCGCAGTAGTTATCGAGCCTGGCACCAACGACGCTATTGAAGCCGAAGTGACTACAAAGGGCTGGGCTATTGGTGACAGCGGGGTTCGCATCACCGAACACCAAAACGGCAATCGCGTGGAGTTGGATGTACGACTGCCTCATGTGAGGTTTGACTGGGGCAACCATTCCATTCGCGTGGAGCTTCATGTGCCGCATGATCTGACTGCTGATATTCACACCGGAGACGGTTCCATCAAACTGCGGGATCTGGCCGGTTCCATCCGCGTAGATACGGGCGACGGAAGCATTGAAGCAGAGCATCTGGATGGCACTTTGGACGCGCACTCAGGAGATGGTAGCGTGCATGTTTCCGGGCGCTTTGACAATCTGCAGTTGCATACACAGGATGGTTCGGTTGAGGCGAACGTCCTGAAGGGATCGCATGTGAACGGAGATTGGCGGGTGCAGACCGGCGATGGCAGTGTCCATCTTCGCCTACCACAAGACCTCAGCGCCAACTTAGATCTACACACCGGTGATGGCCATATCAGCACGGATGTCCCGCTGACAGTTACCGGTTTTCGTAATGATCACGGCGTTACCGGCAAACTGAACAGCGGAGGCGCGGCACTCGTGGTTCGGACGGGCGACGGATCCATTACCATCGGCGCTTCCTAGTTATTCGCTGCCAAGGTAATGATCAAACCAAGCTAGCGTTCGTCGCAGCACATCAATCCGATTAGAGACATTTCGCAACGAATGCCCTTCGCCGGGGTAAACAACCAACTGGGTCGGAACTCCGATCGTATTTAGCGCATGCCAGTATTCAAAGGACTGGGGCGCGGGACATTCGCCGTCGCGCTCGCCGACGACGACAAGCGTTGGAGTTTTTACATTTTTTATAAACGTAATCGGTGAACTTTTTTCATAGATTTTCGGGTCGTCGTAGACGGAGGCGCCGAAATAGGGAATCATCCATTCGTCGATTGAATTTTCTCCGTAATAACTTTGCCAATTTGCAATTCCCGCGCCGGCAACTGCAGCGCGAAAACGGTTCGTTTGCGTAACTGTCCACATAGTCATGTAGCCGCCGTAGCTCCAACCAGTTACGCCGATGCGATTGGGATCAACGGGAACTTGCTTGAGGACGGCGTCAACGCCGCTCAAAATATCGCGCAAATCGCCGTATCCAAAATCTTTCACATTTGCCTGTGTGAAAGTTTCGCCTTCGCCGTAGCTGCCGCGCGCATTCGGGAAGAAAACAAAATATCCGAGCGAGGATAATGCCGACATGTCGAAATGAACGCTTGGCCAAGTTGGGGTGCGCACTCCGGCGGGGCCGCCGTGAATAGAAACAACCATCGGATATTTTTTTGCGGAATCAAAATTCTCGGGATAAAGCAGCCAGCCTTGCAAACGGAACCCGTTGTCTGTCCAAACTACGCTTTCCGATTTTCCCCAGTGCGGTTTGGCGTCAGCATTTGCGCTAGTTGTTTTTTTCCATTCGCCAATTACGCCGGAAAAAACTTCTGGTGGTTGTTGCCAACTGGACATAACGGCGGCGGAATTTTTGGCATCGTCGGCGATTGCAAAATTTGGATTATTTCCGTCCTCGTGCAGCGCAGTTTCGCCTTTCCAGAGCATTTCGAAAGATCCGGTCTTGACGTCTAGTTTCGCGAGCGCGCCTTCGCCATCTGTGAAGGCGGTAAAGAAAATCTCGTTGTTGTTGAGCCAGCGAAAGCCATTGGGCGAGATTTTGATATTCGGCGTCAGATCTCGCGCGGCATGCGTTTCAACGTCAACGGCGTAAATATCACCGCCAAGAAAACCTTCGTCACTCATCAATCCGCCAATAAAACCGATACGAGTACCGTCGGGAGACCAGCGAGGAACGGAGATTTGCTGACCTGCAGGTGGCGCATACGTTTCGGTCGTGGCGCCAGTTTTTGCATCAACGGTAAACAGTTTGGCAATCCACCAATTGTTGTCGGCCGGACCTTTGGCGGCGGTGACGGCAAATTTCGAACTGTCGGGAGACCAGCCATATTCGTAAATGTTGATTTCGGTTGAGGTGACTGCGCGGGATTCGCCGTCGCTCACGTTAACCACGAGCAGGCGTTGATTTTCAAACCCAGTTCCGATGACGCCGGTTTGCACAGGAACTGCAGCAAGCGGACCACCAGCGCCGCCACCGGCGATATTCAAGAACGCGATTTGCTTGCCATCTGGCGACCAACGCAGATCGGCAATATCGCCCTTCGCGTGCGTCAGTTGTTTCGGAGTGCCGTCGGGCGAGGAGATGTATATTTGTGGCGAACCGCTCTCCTTTGAGACGAACGAGAAATACTTGCTGTCTGGCGACCAGGCGACGGAGGTTCCATTAGTTACGTGTATTGGGTTGCCACCGCGCTTGCACAAATAGAGCGAATCGCCTTCAATCCAAGTCGAATAAGTGCCGTCGGGCGAAATGCTGACGGCGCCGAAGTGATGAACGCGTTCTAGTTCGGACAGAAGTTTTTCGATTCGATCATCGGGCTGCAAAAACTCGGCGACGGCGCTTTTGGATGCGTCTGCTTTGGCAGCGCACAGGCGAATGCCTTCCACATTTCTGGCTAAACTGCGCGCACCACCGGGAAGTGACTCCAAACGCGGGCGAAAGAACGCTTGTACTTCATCGGCATGCTCGGTATCGCAGAAGCCGGCAGTGGTGTCGGGCAATCGAGTGGCGAAGGGAACGCCGCGCGCGCTAGGCAGAATTGCATTTAGATGATCGAAATTAGCTCGGACGAATTTCCAAACGGTTTCTCGAGTTTGGTCACTACTGTTAAAGAGCAGAACACTGGTTTCGCGAGCATCAAGACCGGGAGAACCGATTAATTCAAGAGCCGATTGTCTGATGGACGGGTCGCGGAAACCGCCGAGCGACGAAATAATCCAGGACCTTTCGCGCTGAACTTTGGTTTCGCGCAGATTCTTAACCATGGCATCGAACAGTTCTCGGTCGCCGTTGTAGGCTGCAACATAAAGTACGGATGGAGTTATGTCGGCTTCGAGTGAATTGTGGTCTTTCAACCAACCGTCGGCGAGTGAGCGGGCTTCCTTCGCTAAGTTTGCATCTTCGCCGTAAGTAGCGACAAAGGGCAGCAGTTGCAAACGCAGAGATCTTACGTCTAAAGGCTCGGCGGTGTTTGAATGCCAGCCGAGTTTGCGCGCCTTTTCACCGTATAGTTTTTCTATTCTTGCGGCATAGGCGCTGTGCAAATCGGGGGGCACCCAAGCGGCAACGCTGCTGAGCATAGCCACTGATTGTCCGACGAGCAGTGCATTGTTGTCAGAAGAAACGGTAGCAGCGCGAAGTTCTTGTTCCAGGTTGCCTAAACCCGACGCGAAAAGCAGCCGGCCGTTGCGCGCATAGGCGGCTTTGTCGGCTATGCTCAAATTCGCGAATCCTTTTTCTGGTGGTTGGCTGTAAGTCGTCGCGTAATATCCGGCGGCACCGGCATCGGCGAATAACCATGTTGGACAGGTTTTGGCACGCAATGGAAATTCCTCGGCGGCTTTTTTGAGCAGCACGCATTGATTACCGTTAGACCAAGAAAAGCAAACCGGTACATCCCAAATTTCGTCTTCCTTCGCGGTTGAACCGAGCGGAATCATGCGCTGCTGAGTGAGGCGAACGGTTGATGATGTAGTGCAATCCAAAGCGACGTTGACAATTGGAAATCCAACTTGATTGAGAAAGATTCCCAAAGCCTCACCGACTTGGCTTTTCGGAGCAACTTCGTCCAAAGAAGAAAGCAGATCGTCAGAAGTCGCGTTGGAGAAGGCGTGCGCTTTCAAATATTGGCGGACACCTTTTGCAAACGTGGCTTCGCCCAGATAATGTTCGAACATGGCGATGACGGCCTGCCCTTTGCCATAAGTAATGCCGTCAAACGCGCCGCCGATATCGCCGGCAGCTTCAATGGGTTGGCGAATTTTGCGCGCGGTGGTTAGGCTGTCTTCACGAAAAACTCCGGGTGAGGCGGCTCTCTGCTCTGCAATGTGCCACTCGGGATGCCAGTTCGCGATCAGTTTGCTGGAAATCCAACTGGCGAAGGCTTCGTTTAGCCAAAGATCGTTCCACCATTGCATGGTCACCAAATCTCCAAACCACTGGTGCGACATTTCGTGCTCCATGGTGAGGGAAGTACGCTGGTGGCGGAATTCGGAATCCTGGGATTTTGGCGAAAGAAGAGAATCGCCGTAGGCAATCATGCCGGCATTTTCCATGGCTCCCCAAGCGGTGGTTAGCGGGACAACCACTTGGTCGAGCTTTTCGTAAGGATACGGCGTGCCGAAGTAATCTTCGAGCATATCGATTAGCTTTGGGGTGCTGGCGGCGGCAAATTCGGCTTCCGCAGCTCTGCCTTTGGGAACAACGATTCGGCTAGGAACATGATTGCGTCCGACCGGAGCGGTTTCGACGACATCGAATGGTCCAACGGCAAAAGCGACCAGATAACTGGGCAATGGCTTGGTTTCTTTGAATTTCACTAGTTTGCGGCCGTTTTCGGAAGGCTGCTCAGATTCAATCGGAGTATTGGAAAAAGCTTTCAGATCGGCGGGCACGCGCAGATTGAGCTGCCAAGGTACTTTGAAACCCGGCTCATCGAAGCAAGGAAAAACGCGGCGAGCAGTGATGGGTTCGAACTTCGTGAAAACGTACCAATCGCCAGCGTGCCGCTGAGCGAACGCACCATCGGTCAAGATGCGGCTGATAGAGCCTGTGTAATCAATGGACAAAACGACATTTCCGGCGGGAAGAGGATGATCGTAAATCAAAGTGACAATGTCGTTTTCGTCATTGCGAATTTGATGAGGAGCGGGAGAGACAGCTTGCAGCTTCAATTCCTTAGCATGGAGGGAAATGTGGTCGGACGGAGATTTCAGATCGACAGAGATTTGGATATGGCCGGTGAAAGAATCTTGCCCGGGAGTGATGTCAAGAGTGGCCCGATAATGAAGTGGTCGCACATCGGATGGCAAGCGGAGAGGGGATTGTGCGAGTAGAAGGAATGGGACGCCCAGCAAGCAAAGACAGCGAAGCATTCTTATAGATTACTGGCTTACCAACACACTTAGCCCGCTGCGGTTGAGATTTTCGCAGCGGGCCTATGAGCCGATCATTATTACTTGAGCCTGATCGAAAAAGCCGGCAGTTGAGGAACGTGGGAAACTTCTGAAGCAGCCTTGGCGTAGCTGATGTAGCCGTCGCCGGGCGTCACTTGGGCCAGAACCCAAGCGCCGGAGACCCGGTAGAACTTCAAATTGGGCTCTTGCGGCGCATTGTGCTCTGTGCGTAATGCGAATTGGGAGAAGATTGGCCGCTGCTTTCGTTGCTCAAAGAGAACACAACGGAACCGGGATGAGTCTCGGTCACTTTGTAAGTACCGGCGGGCATTGGTTTTCCCGAAACCACGAATGAGAACGGGATATCGGCGATTGCGTTGTTTTGGGCGGATACTGGGGCTGCCGTGAAAAGGCTTCCCACTCCGAGTGCGATGAGTGCCATCAAATTGCGTTTCATTGTCGTATCCTCAGTGATTTTCGTTCCGCTCGCTTCCTTGCGGCTCGTGCCCTTGATAAGGCAGTTCAGCGGCCAGGGCACGCAACACGAGTTATCAACGACTTAGCTGGAGTGGCGTGGAATCGAACGAGTAACAAGAGGATAAATGGAGGGATAACGATAGCGATTGTTACTGGGAATCGAGTAGGTGCGGGCTTACTGACCGCTTAGAGCTTTGGCGTGCGCTTCGCGCTGACGAATTTCTTCCTGACGATCCCGCGCTTCTTGCTCTTTAGCGTGCTGCTCGTGCTCGGCAACCATTACTTGATACGTCTTGGCTTGCTCGGAACTGAGGATGGCCTTGACCTTTTCGATTTGAGCGTTTTTGATTTGGACGATCTGCGGATGATAAACGTCGTGGACCGCTTTTACTTTGTCCTTCGTCTCGTCCAGGATAACTTGCAGTTGATCCACTTGATGGGGACTGAGCTTCAGACGCGATTGCATGTCGGAGACGTACTTGCTGCGGTAGTCATCTGAACCTGAAGACTTAGCTACGACGGAGGCGGTAACCCAGTAGCGATGCGCGAGAGCCCCGAATGCGGTGCCGATACCAAACAGCAGAAGCGCTAACAGGGCTGCTTTAAGCTTGTTTGTGTTCATGGGAACCTAATAACGTGAATCCTGCGGCGCAGGTGGGAGAGTAACACTTTCGGCGTAATACGTTCTTTCCACGCTGTGGTCTGCAACGAGGGCGTCTGCGTAACTGGGCTGCGGAAGCGTGGTATTTGCCGAGACGAAGTTAAGAGCAAGAAGCAGCAGCGTCAGTACGGCACATCCAGCCATAGCGGTTCGAGCGAAACGCTGAAAGACAAACCAGAAGCTGCGGCCAGATTCAATCCGCTGCCAGAGAGCCGGCATGAAATTGGCGCTGACATCCGGGTCGGGACAAGCCGACCGATAAAGCTGGAAAATACGGTCCAACCCCTGATCATCTTGGTTCATACTCATGTTCTCTCTCCGAATCTTGCGTCGAGTATTCATTCTAAAGCTTGCCGTTCGCCGTGGCGGCATTATAGGCTTTCAAAACCCGTTGCCGCGCCCTAAACAAGCGAACTTTTAGAGCATTTTCATTCACTCGATAAATCTTCTCTAATTCCTTTAGCGATAATCCTTCAACTTCTTTCAGCGTCAGCAACAACCGATCTTCTTCCGATACGTGACGAAACAGCGCGTCTACAAACTCACGGACTTCACCGCGCTGACGATCTTCCGCTTCCTGCCTGCCACCGGCCAATGCATCGGCCAGCATCACTTGCTGCTCACTCAAATCCGACATGCGCGACTCGCCCCGACGTTTGCTTCGCCGCAAGTAATCATACGAAGCATTCACCGTCAGACGGTAGAGCCACGGCTCAAAAACCTCTGGCGTCCGCAACTGATCAAGCGAATAGTAGAGGCGTACAAAAACTTCCTGCGCCACATCTTCTACGTCTTCCGGTCGCCCGATCAACCGCGAGATAGTACCAAGAATCCGCTTGCGATAGGCAAGAACCACCTGATTAAACGCGGCGGCGTCGCCACCCCGCGCCTTTTCGATTAGTTCCTGCTCAACAAGCATCCCAGCCGGTTTTATGACCTCAAACCGGAACACCTGTCTTCTTAGACATACAGGCGCACCGGTACTCTGTTAGGTTACAAGGTTTGATGGGGCGCTAGGCGACGCGAAGCTGGGCAGAACCACGTTTTCGTGGTTTTACGACGATTTCGACGTCCTGGCCCAAGGCTACGAGGAACCGCATTAGGCGTTCCACCGAGTATCCTCTGAACTGGCCAGCCAGGATGGCCGAGACTTTTGGCTGATCAATGCCCATGAGCTTTGCCGCGGCGGTCTGCGTCAAATCCCTTTGCCGGATGATTTGGTCGAGCTTTAGCACAAGGCTTGCCTTAACCAAGTGTTCATCGGCATCGCCCACGCTTAGGTCGGCGAATACGTTGCCGGAGCTAGGTTCAATCTCCAGAGCCTTACTTTTCGGCACGTTCCACCTCACTTCGCAGCATTTTGAGTCGTTGGCGAACCATTTCGATCTCCGGCTTTGGGGTCGCTATCCCCGATTTGGATTTCTTCTGAAAGAAGTGGATCACGTAAATCGCTTCTCCAATCGACACGGTGTAGACGGCGCGGTAGATTCCACTCTGATCGCTCGCGACAATTTCCATAACCCCGCTGCCAAGTCCTTGCAGCGGCTTGGCTCTGACAACTGAGTTTTCTCATCCGCTGGTTACATGCCTATATTGGCATGGCACATGATTGGCGGTCAACCACACGGTTACGAGGCGGTTTCGGATTTTTCAGGTTTCTCTGGTTTCTCGGGCTTCTCGGGTCGTTCAGGCTTTTCGGGCTGTTCTTCGGTGGTGGCTTTGCGGACAGTAATGGTTCCGTGGTTGGTGACTAGATCGACGTTGGGACCGGAGCCGACGGAGCCTTCCAGTTTGGCGCCTTTGCCCTCGCTGCTTTCTTTGAGGGAATCGCCGAAATCGTTTTCGATTTCTCCACGCTCCGTTGAAGCGTTAAGGGCAAACTTGGCGGCTTCTGGCAGCGCCAGGTCGATGTTGCCGGAAGTGGAGTGAACCGCGATTTTGCCTAGGTTTGTCCGGTTGGGCCGAATGTCAACGTCGCCCTTGTCTACGGTGAGGTCGAGACCAGAAGAGAAGCCGTCGAAACTGACGTCGGTGGCGTGGGTGGTCAGGGTGACGGGGCCGATGACGTTTTGGGCGGTAAAGCTGCCGCGATCGAGCCGGATTTCGCCTGGAATTCGTTCGACTGCCAGTTGGGTGCGGGAGTTTTCAACGCGCACGGGTTTGGCCAGGTCGCGCATGGAAACGGAACCGCGATAGTCGCCACTGATGGTGACTTGACCGGCGATTTTGTACAGTTCGACGTCGTCGCCATGGCCACGCAGCTCCACATCGCCTGTTACGTTTTCGCAACGAATCACATCGCTGCGTGAAGTCTCCACTTTCACACGGCCGCCGATGTCTTGAAGACGGACGCCGGCGTTGGCACTCGATATAGATACGTTGCCGCCAATGCCGGTGATGTCGAAATCGCCACGGGTGCCGATGGCTTCGACAGTAGCGTCTTTAGGCACAGTCAATTCGAGGTTAGTGGCGATAGATGCGTCGGAATTACCAGTATCTTGATGGCAGCGCACGATGAGAGTGTTGCCGTCTTTGACAAAGTCCACACCGGTTTGTTTATTGGATTTGTCGGCAGTGTTTACGTCGAGCGAGTGGATGCTCTTTTCGCCGGTGAGGGAGACTTCGCCAGCCGCTCCGCCCGTGATCTTGGCATCGCCGCGGAAGCTTTCGATGAGAATGTGCGGTTCGGAGCCGACCTTGATGTTCTGTGGGGCGATGGAGTATTGATGGTCTTCGCCTACGACGTTTTCCAACCCTTCGGTGAAGGCAACTTGATGCCACCAAGTATTAGGACGATGAACTTCGAATGCAGTACCGCCAATGAAGCAAATTGCGATTACCAGGAACCAACCGCCACCGGATACACCGTTGGTAGGCAATGGGCTTTGGCGCAGGAAGCGTACGGTTACTTCCAGCAAGGCAACAACGCCCCAAAGAATCAACAGGTAGGGCCAGTAATGGGAGAGCAGATCGATGATGCGGAAATCGGGTTGGATGGCGTGCATAAGGAATACAACGCCAACCAGGATTAGAACCAACGGTCCGGTGATAGAGCCACGCGGTCTCATACCCTGGGTGCTCCTGTAGGTTGATAAGGGGGCGGAGGCGGAGGCACGAACGGCGGCGGAGCCGGAAGGAGTAAGCGTTCGACAAGCTTCACCAGACCGATGACGATGATGAGCAGCGGCCAAGTGCGCCAGAAACTAATGGCGCCAGCTTGGTGAAGGGCGAATAGCGCGCCGATGGTGATGAGCACAATGGGGCCGCGAATAGCCTGTGCGTAGAGTGCGCCTCTGGTCATTGACGTGGCTCCACAGCTTCAGCAGACTGATCGGACGGGGTGTGATCGGCAGCGACGCGATTGAAGAGCATGACGCCACCAGCCAAGATGAGCAATATAGGCCAGAAGCGGGCGATTTCGCGAAACTCAACCAAGTGCAACGTATCGAGGAGGAACAGGATACCGATGAGGATCAACAGGATGGGACCAATGGGGGTCCGCGTGTAGAAGCGATTGGGCGCGATTAAGCTGGAGAACTCTTCCACCGGCTGTCCATACAGGCGACGTTTGGCGGTGTGATAAGCCTCAAACGGCATGTAGAAGATGAACGCACAAAGAAGGAAGCCAAGGAAAGGCTCTCCGGCAGAATGATCGAGCGCTGAAAGCAGGCTGACGATCAAGCCGAAGATGACAGCGTGGACCAGACCTTTCAAGTATTGGCCGTTGTAGATGGCGCCTACGCCGGGGATGAAGCCGAGCGCGAAGGCAAGGCCGGGCGATGTTTGGACAGCAATGGGAGGCGGCACGGGCGCAACATAGGGGTTGGCCTGCGGATCAGCATACGTCGCAGGCCAGTGCTCCTGGCAATAGACGGTCCCGTTGGCGTTGCGCTGACAAGCTGCGCATAAGCCTTTGCCACAAGACCTGCAAAACGCGGTTGCCGGAACCTCTGTATGTGTATAACAATTCATTTTTTTGCCCCTTGATCTTTCTGCTTACTTCGATCTTGCTGCTTAGTTAGATCTTGTTTTGATTGGTCTTGCTCAGACGGATTCACGTCGTTCAAACGCGACTCAATTTCGTAGACGACGCGCAGGTTCTCGTAGTTCTTCACCAGGCGGTCTTTAGTGCGCAAGGCCCGGTCTTCGAGATTCGCCCAGATGCGTTCCGGGTTTAGATCCTGCGCTTGAATATGTTGGACCGGAGTGCCGGTGCAGCGCGCCAACATGGAGAACGACAGAACAGTCATTGCCATGCCCATGGCCAAGCGCGGTTGCAGCAACGGCTCCAGCCACTTCGATTTCATTTGGGGCCAAAACCCGAAGACGTCGAACCCATCGCGAACACGACCGTGCGGCGCCTGAAAGGCTATCCGGTTGATCAGTTCGGCGGGCGGCACAACATCTTCTACACGTTCGAGTAATCCGGCCATGGCGGAGACATCGGCAAGAAATTGCCGGCAAGCGACACAGCTAGCCGAGTGCTGCTCAACGGCAGCACTTTGAGACGCCGACAGGGTTCCGTCGACGTAATCGGCCAGTACGCTTTCAAACTCCGCGCAGTTCATTTCCTTATTCCTAGACGCTTATATTTTGACGTCTTAATACCTTAGCCAACTCGGCGCGCCCGCGGTTCAATCTCGACTTTACGGTTCCTTCGGGCACGTTTAAAACATTTGCGATTTCGCGATACTCCATTTCCTGCAAATCTCGCAGTATGACGGCTTCGCGCAATTCAGGCGATAACTTTTGCAAACCGGCTTGAATCAATTCGCCGGCTTCGCGGCCTGCAAGCAGACCGTCGGTTCTGGCCGATTGAGCGGTTTTCTCTTCGAGGATAGCCAGTTTGTCCTCGAGGGCATCGGTGGCACGGTCACGCTTGGTGCGGCGGTAATGATCCACCAGCAGGTTGCGCGTTAGGCGCGTGAGCCATACCACAAAAGAACCTTCACCGGCACGAAAACTGCCGAGCGTTTTGAAAACGCGAAGAAAGACGTCTTGCGTGAGGTCTTGCGCTTCGTTATCACGCCCGGTAAAGCGATAACAGATGGCGTAAACACGTTTGGTATACGTGCGCACCATATCCTCCCAAGCGCCTTGTTCGCCGCTGAGGCATCGCTCTACGAGTTGTAATTCTGCGTCCAAAGCCTGAGTTGCTACCGAACCGGCTGCCGAAGACCATGCCCACGGCAGAATTTTCGAGTTTATCGAAACCACTGCTATTGTTGCGGCTGACATCAGACTTTAAAACCCTCGCTCGAACAGTAAAACGATTTTTTGGTTACAGAAGTTCAGGGATTCGGGGATTTGGTTTGGTTTGCGAAACGAAGTGGGGGAAGAAATGGAGAAGGTAGGCTTTTCGGGAGGCGTTAGGGGCAGAAGCAGGTTTCAGGAGCGGTTTGAAGGGACCGAGGACTGGTTGGGGGTGGAGTTTCGAGGGTTGTGACGGGTAATAGTGGTTGGTGAAGGGTGTTTTGGTTGGAGTTTGGACGGAGTTGTGCCTGGAGGGGAGTCGTTTTTGTTTTTGAATTAGCGCTTGGTGGGGTTGAACTCGGGTGGTTTGAAACCTAGCTCGATTGCTTGCTTCTTCATCTCCGCTAGTTTTTCTTTCCAGGTTTGTTCGGGCCGGTTTTTCTTTTTGTAGACTTCCAAACGTTCTTTCGCGATACTTATTTTTTCGGCTTCGCGTTTTTCGGCTTGGCGGGCTTTGCGGTAGTCTTCGATGACTTTGCGCTTTTTGTCCACTAAGTTGCTGGCGGCGGTTTTGTAGCGCATGTGGCGCACGAGTTTCTGTTCCATGTCCTTCGTCCAGGTGTTGGGATCGGAGTTGAATTCGTACATGCCGCGCTCGATGGATTCCAGGGTGCGAGTGGCTCGTTGGAGAAACCAGTCGGCGTTAATGAGTTCGGTGACCATGTGGTATTCGATCTCGTTGTTGGGCGAGTAAGCTTTGCGCCAGGCTAACTCGATGGTTTTGTAATCCTCCAGGTTTTCGTGCGCCAGGATGAGTGTGTGCGGGGCGCAGCAGCCATGTTTCATGGCGTTCTTCGACGAGAAGGCCTTCCCAGTAATTGTGGTAGGTCCCGTAGAAACCGCAACGGGTTTCGTGGTGTCAGCGTTCTCGATAGTGTCGGTCGTGTTGTTGTTCATTGTTTGATTCCTCGATTCGTAAGAGTTTGAGTTAGCTCCAGATGATTTCTCCGTTGTCGTCTCGTTTCGGTTCTTGGTATTTGTCGTAGCGGGAGACGCCGGGAGTTTCTTCCCGTTCTTTGGTGCATTCCGGGCAGGGGCAAGGACCCCAGGCCTCGGGACGCGGTTGCGGATAGCGCGCGCCGAGGGCGTGACCATTGCTTTTCCGCTCGCGCTTCATCAGATGCGGCCATTCCTGGGGTAATAAGCGCTGCACCCACATACCTCCGAATTGTTTGAACGTCGGAGACGGGCTTGTCCAGTTGTATTCGACCGGGACGCCATCGACGAAGTTTAGGCGGCGATAGATGAGATCCGGCTTGGGATTCATTTTGCGTAGAATCTGAGCCACTTCCTCGTTCGACGGATAGTAGGTAGAGACGGTTCGGTTTTTCTCTATCATGATTTCGATCCACTGTTCCAGCTGGATCGGCCTTTTTGTTTGTGACTTACTTCTCATTGATTGTTCCCTTCAGGAGTTAGTATTTCGATGGGTTCGTGATCTTGGTAATGCTCGTATTTGAGCCGTGGGCCGTTGATGAGTTGGCCGGTTTCAGCTTCTTGCGCGATCATTTTGATAAATTCTTCCGTTGTGTAGTGGATCAGAGTCGCTATGTGGGTGCGATAGCGTTTGTTGTCGTCGATATTGACCCACTCGTATTGAGCTGGTAACTCGGGTTCGCTACAGAGGAACTGGCGAACGACGGCATAGAACTGGTCTTCCGGGTGCCATTCGGTGAAGCGCTCGTTGGCTGGGGCATAACGGTGGCTCCAGAGTCCGTTTTCGTCTTTTTCGAGATAGACGGTTTGTTCGAATGGGATCGTGCCGGTGAGGTCGGGGTCGAGATTGAGTTCTGGTTTGGGTGGATCTTTGGGCTTCTTGGTGGTGTTGGGGGTGGGCAGGAATTTGGCTAGGAATTGGAGGGCTTTGCGAAATTCGTTTTGGGCGCGCTGGGCGACTTTTTCGAAGAACTGGAGATGTTTTTGGATGCAGCGATCCCAAAGTTCGAAGGGCAGAGCGGTGAGATGTAGGTCGAGTTGGATTTGATCGAAGGATTGACGGGCGCGGCGGCGTTGCCAGTCGGCTCGGACTAAGTCGTTGCGCAAAGTAGTTTGCAGGAACGAGTTAGCGGGGAACTCTTTGGTCCAGGCGGAGTTCAGGTTGGCCAGGTCTTCGGGTGACTCGTTGGGTAGCAGCAACGAGCGGAGATCGGGGTGGAAGTCGATCATTACGTGCCGAGTGTGACAATTACCGGGAACGGTCGATGGGTGGAAAGGCTTGTAAGGTATTGAGGGGCGAGGAGATAATTTTTTTGGGGTGAGTGTGACTGGGATTTTGGGTGGGGGTGGGAGGGGCTAGGGTGCTTGGCGTGGCAACCTCAGCAACAACCGAGGTTTGGGCCGGTCGCCAAGCGCCGTCGCTTATTGATTGGATGTTGGCGGAGGTGGGGGCGGAGGAGGCGGCGGCGGAGGCGCTGCGAGAGGTGAGAGGTCAAGATGAGTCTTCGGCTTGGCGGCAAGGGCTCTCTTTTCCCAATCCTCGGCTTCTTTTAGGTTGGCTGTGGAGCCTGCGATATTCTCGGCCATAAAGGCTCTCAGGCGATAGAGCAGATTCATGTATGCCATCGCGTCGAAGTAGTTAGAATCCATTTTGATGGAACTGCCCAGCATTCGGATTCCTTCGTCGATGGTGGCGCCGTACTGATCGCGCAAGGTGGCACGGGTAGAAGAGTCGGGGAGAAAAGGGGGATCCTCCGGTCTAAGGCCAGCGGCGTTTCGGGCAGTCATGATTGCAGGAAACGCGACAGCCCAATCGGCAACTGCAAGCGAATAGTAAGCCGTTTTTTCTTTGGGATAGGCGGCGACGATCTTGCGTGCCCACTCACGCGCTTCACTGGGCTTTTCAGTCCAAAGCGAAAGGTTCAACATGCCGTTGAGGCCTTGCTGGTTGGCCGGGTCGATCGCCAGGATTTCGGCTAGTTGCTCGTGAATTTGGTTGATGAGTGGCTGCGGATTGTCCCCATGCTCGCGCAGTTGCTGCATGAGCGGTTCGACGGCTTTGACTTTCGTCGCCACATCGGCACTGTTCTGCGCGTGCGCTTTGACGGCGATTCCAGAGGTAACGATGCAGCACAACAGTAAGGCGCTGAGCGATGCCGCGAGGTGCGCACGGGCGCGTCGTAGGTTGACGGCGGGACGATGCAGCAGGCGATGGACGCGGCGTTCGAGAATATCGCCATCGAACACGCCGAGCAGGTAGCTCGGCTTAGGCACGGCGTTGATCGCCGCCGCTGCGAAGCTTACCAATGAACGCGCATAGACGCAAGGGTCCAGAACACTGCTGGTGACTAACTCGTCGCATGCCATTTCGCGTGTCTCCTCAATGCTCCGCAAGATGAGCCAGGAAGCGGGATGGAAGGAAACGGGGAGATAAAGCAACCGGTAAAGAATGTTCAGCGCGAAATCGCGACGAGCGAGATGTGCCATTTCATGACCGATTGCCGTGGCTAGTTCGTCTTCGTTCGTTGCCTGAAGGAGGGTTTCGGGAAGAATGATCACCTTGCGCAAGAAACCGGCAGCGACCGGAGTCAAGATACGCGTTGAAGTTAGCAACTGTATATCAGAAAGGCCGAATGATTCGGTGCAACGATCCCATACTTGGCGAACGGCAGGAGACTGGATTGCGACGGTAGCGCCGCGGCCGGTTAGCGCCGTGCGGATGAGAGCACGTAGGAGTTTGGCGAAGCAAAATGAGATGAACAGGAAATAGGCGAGGGCCACGGTGGTGGCGGTAGTTTGCTTATACGCGATGGTCCGCCTGAGTGGGCGTGAAGACACTGTTGGTGAAGCGTTTCGAGAAGGTGAAGGGTCAGCCTGGTTGGGCGGAGCAGGCACGGTGAAGGCGATGGAGGCGGTGCGTGGCGAAGTGACCGTGGTGGTGCTGACAATCGGCAAGGCAATGGAGGCGATTAGGGCCACAACCCAAACAGCATGCCGATGGTTGGCGGGGCCGTTGCGAAGCAGCCAAGCTGCCATAGCTGCCACAGAGGCAATAGCGGAGATTTGCCAGAGGGAGTTGAGTAGGAATGTGAGGAGATACCAGCTGATTGTTTCCATGTTTATCTTTCCTTCTTTTCTTGGGCCAAGAGTTTTTGGAGGTGGGTGAGTTTCTCCGGGGTTAGTTTGCGAGTTTCGAGCAGGTTGAGGACTAGGCTGTCGGCTGAACCTCCGAAGAAACGATCCAGCATTTCACCCACCGCTTGCGAGGTTGCGTTTTGACGGCTAACGATGGGCTGGTAGAAATAGGCACGATCTTTGAGACGCCGTTTGACCTTGCCTTTGCGTTCGAGAACGTTGAGCATGGTTTGCACGGTGGTGTAAGCAAGATTGCGAGCGGTGAGATGAGCCTGCACAGATTGGACATTGGCGGGTCCGGTCTCCCATAAGACTGTCATGATTTCGAGTTCGAGCGGGGTGAGCGATTGGTCTAAACTTTTTCGGCGAGGCATAAAGTGTCCTAAACAATTAGGAGTTTACAGCAGACTAATTGGTGTGTCAACTAAAAGTTTAGGAGTGGAGAAGGATTTTCCGGAGCAGGTAGGCGCCTGACGGCGGACCCGGCTATGTGGCGTGGCTGGGTAAGGTTGCGATATGGCATAATATCGTTATGCCTAATCCGGTAACACCTAAAATGGGAATGCCTCCGGGAACGCTGCCGATGCTCATCCTGCACGTGCTGCAGTCCAACGCTCTGCATGGATACGCAATCGCGCAGCGCATCCACGTTCTTTCCAGTGAAGTATTGACTGTGGAGGAGGGATTGCTTTACCCGACGCTGCAGAAGATGTTGCTGAAAGGATGGGTGACATCGAAGTGGGGAATTTCGGAAACGAATCGCAAGGTTCGCTTTTATCAATTGAGCAAAGCGGGCCGCGAACAACTGAAAAGTGAGGTATCGGGCTTTGACCGCTCTATGCAAGCAGTTTTGGACGTCCTCCGCACCGCTTGAAAGGATTTATCTTCGATGAACGAATTTTTCCGCAGACTGTTCTACTTGTCGAGCCGACGCCGGTTGGACCGGGAACTGGAAAATGACATGGAGTTCCATCGCGAAATGGCCGCGCGCGAGGGCCGGCAGAATTTCGGCAACATGCTGCAACTGCGCGAAGAGGCGCGGGAAGCGTGGGGTTGGACATGGATTGATCGGCTTGGTCAAGACTTACGCTACGCGATGCGAGTTATGGCTCGGTCGCCTGGTTTCACGCTAACTGCCGTGGCGATATTGGCGATCGGTATTGGTGTGAACGTGGCGGCGTTCGGCTTTTTCGATATGGTGGCGTTGCAACCGCTGCCGGTGCCGCATCCAGAGCGCCTGCTGCGCTTGGAACGAAGATCGCCGAGTGCTTACACCAGTGAGATGGCGTATCCATCGTTTGTGTTCTATCGTGACCACGCAAGGACTCTGTCGGCGGCGATGGCGGTGTTGGGCGTTCCTCCTATGCAGGTTGAGGGCGACTTGCAAGGGACAAGCACTTCATTTGTGACGGCGAATTATTTTTCAGAGTTAGGGGTACGAGGGCCGTACGGCCGCATGCTGAATCCCAGTATTGACGATTCGCCTAGTTCCCCGCCCGTGGCTGTTATCAGTTACGGACTCTGGCAAGGCCGATTTGGCGGCGACCCGTCAGTAGTTGGCCGCACCATTCACTTAAACAGAAAGCCGGTGACGGTGGTGGGAGTGACGCCCTATGCACTGGCGACGCTTGGAGGGCAACATCCAGATATTTGGCTGCCGATGGCGCAGCAGCCCTACTTTATCGAGGGCAGCAAGGTATTGACAGATTTTGACAGTTCAGGTGTGCGGATGTGGGGGCGGCTTGCCCCCGGCATGACAGCGAAGGCGGCTGAAGAAGAGCTGCGGACGTTGACAAATGAGCTGCGGCGGCAGCACCCATCCGCAGTCTGGGATAACGAATTCATTCAGAGTTCGCCAGGCGGCCACATGCAGGTGATGCAGCCTGAAATGTACCAAGTGGCGGCATTGGTGGGCGTTCTTTGCCTATTGATTCTGTTGGTGGCTTGCGGCAACCTGGGAGGATTGATGCTGGCGCGGGCTGTGCAGCGCGAGCACGAAATTGGAATTCGAGTGGCAATCGGGGCAAACGCGGCGCGCGTGCTGCGACAGTTGTTCACCGAGAGTTTATTGCTTGCCACGCTAGGCGCGGGAGCGGGACTGCTGCTGGCCAGCGTGGTTCTGAAAATCGTGCTGACTGAGTTCGACGCACCTAAGTGGATGACCGCTACCCCGGATTTGCGAGTTATCCTTTTCACAGCAGCCGTCACTTTTCTGTCCACTATCTTCTTCGGACTGACTCCGGGCCTTCAAATAGCCCGGCAGCGTCAACACAAGGCAATTGCGCGGCGCATTTTGGTGGGGGCGCAAGTAGCGGCCAGTTGTGTGCTGTTGATTGTGGCGTCTTTGCTGGTTCGGGCTACGTTTCACGCGCTTTACACGGAACCAGGGTTTGGATACGAGCGATTAGTCTCGATCGACTCCCAACTTGAGCAACACGGTTACACGGCTGCGGCTGCGAAGGCGTATCTGGATCAGATGCAGGTGCGACTGGCCGCCATACCAGGTGTGCGGTCTGTTTCGCTGGTGGAACTACCCCCGCTGGGACATACGGTATCGTACGGGAAAGCTGAGGTTAACGGTAAACCGGTAACGATTTATCCGAACTGGGTGAGTCCGGACTTCTTTCAGACGATGGAGATTCCCCTGATGCTAGGACGCACGTTCCGACCAGGTGAGAAAGGAGTTTTGATTGTTAGCGACTCGTTTGCGCGCAGACAATGGCCGGCCCAGAATCCTTTGGGAAAGCTGGTAGGCGATGGAAAGGTTAAGGACATGGTGGTTGGAGTTGCGGGCGATGCACACATGAACGGGTTGAGCAACGACGATGCGGTTGAGCAGTATTGGCCAATGACGCAAGAGCAGATGCCGGAGATGGTAGTTATGGTTCGAGTGGCTGGGCGAGTGGAGGGTTTGCCGTCCACAGCAAAGACGATAAGCGAAAGCCTGGATCCTAAACTGTTTCCGGAGATCCGTCAGATCAAGGCGCTTTACGCAGATAACGTGCGGAACATCGAAATGGTGGCTGGGGCGGTGACATTGATTGGAGTGGTGGCGGTGGTACTTGCGGGAGTCGGTCTTATTGGGCAAGTGAGCTTTACAGTTTCGCAAAAGACGAAAGAAGTCGCAATCCGGACGGCCTTAGGCGCGAGCCGGAAGCAAGTGTTGAAAGTATTGCTTGGACAGTTCTCTTGGCCGGTTGGCATCGGACTAGTTATAGGCACGGCGGTTGCGTCGGCGTCGTCGCAGGTATTACGGCAGGCACTCTTTGGAGTTAGCAACCTTGATCCAATTGCATATGCGGGGGCGATTGGATTTTTGTTGGTGAGTATAGCTGCCGCAACGCTTCTTCCGGCACGGCGCGCGTTGCGATTGAACCTGTCGAAAGCACTGCATTATGAGTAACGGCCGAGCGTGGACGGTTAGGCGTTGGCGGGAAACAATAACTCATTTCCGTCGGGGTCAACGATCTTAATGACGTCGAATCCCCACCAGGACTTCTCGCTTGGGATGGAACGCTCGACGATTTGACGCCTAAGCGCAGCGCATCCATCGACAGTCAGCTCTATGAACAAGCGCCCCTTGTCTCTTCGCGTGTCATGTTCGCAAAGGATGATCTCGCATCCGGCGCGGTCCACTTGGCAAACTCCACCAGTGCCGTCGCCTTCGTGCCAGCGCTTCTCAAAGCCGAGCATGCCGACATAGAAGTGGAGAGCCCGGTTGACGTCGGCGACGAAGAGAACGGGACGCGCGTACCAGCGGTGCGTAGTTTGTTCCAGGATGGCTGTCTCGGTCATGTAGTTCCTGATTAGCTCAAAGTATATACCGCATAAGGCGAGGCGGCACTCGCTCTCGGGTTACTCGTTCCGCAAGGCACGCATCGGATCTAAAGAGGCCGCGCGACGGGCCGGCAAAAAGGCTGCCACGGTCGCGGCGATGCCCAGTGCGAGAGCGGCCGCTGCCAATGTGGCGGGATCATTTGACTTAACACCGAATAACAGGCTTGCGACCAGGCGCCCTAATAGCAGCGCCCCGCCGGCCCCGACGACGGTTCCGATTGCCAACATCAACCATGCACTGCGCATGACCAGCCACAGCACGGCTTTCTTCTGCGCTCCCAACGCCATCCGGATTCCTATCTCACTCTGGCGACGAGCTACTGAGTAGGCGGTGACGCCGTAGAGTCCCATAATTGCCAGGAGCAGGGCTAGGGCTCCAAAGAAACCGGAGAGCAAGGCAACTACTTCCTGTTGCCGAACTGAATCGCTCACCTGAGTTTCAAAACTACGGAACTCCATGGAGGCATCTTTATTTACCTTCGTGATTGCGTCGCGAATTCTCGGGTTCAAAGTTTCGGGGCTGGTGGTGGAACGAATTTCAAAGCTGACACTGGACCACGGGTCAGCATCCTGGCCAGCAGAAAGGAAAGCAGTCTTGAACGAAGCGTCCTGATTCAACGCCTGATATTTCGCGTCTTTCACGACTCCGATGACTTGAAAAAGGTCGCGAGGCTTGTTCGGGTCGCCCTCCATTCCCACCATTTTCCCGAGAGGGTTTTCAGTTCCGTAAAAGGCGCGGGCTGTTGTCTCACTCAAAATAATTGCCTTGGGGGCGGAGAGCGAGTCATGTGTCAGAAAAGTCACGGCCCAGCAACAACGGGGTTCCCATGGTGCGAAAGTATTCGGGCGAGATCCGGTTCAGATAGACGTTCTCATCTTCGTGCGACGGGGCGTGCTTCCCTACCGGATAGGTCCATTGGTTCCATGCGCTGTTGCTGATGGGAGTTATTGCTGAACTGGAAGCAGTTAGAACACCAGGAACGTGCCGCACTTGTTCCAGCATGTCGGAGAATAGCCGGCTGCGCTGATCTTTCGTAGCGCCGGTAGCCAAAACATCGACGTTGGCAATAAGAACGTTATGGGTGTCAAAACCAGGGTCAACACGCAAAATGTGATTCATGGTTGAAATAAATAGCCCGGCGCCCACCAGAAGGATCAGGGTAAGCGCCACTTGCCCGATGACGAGTGCGGCGCCTAAGTTCAAGCGTGAAAAGCCCGTGTCTGTGCCTCGAACGCCTTCTTTCAGGGTCTGATTCGGCGCTACGCCGGTCGCTCTAAAGGCTGGAACTAATCCAAAGAGTATTCCCGTGGCGGTGGCGACAGCGAGCGTGAACAGGAGGAGGTGCCCATCGATAGACAGATCGAACTCGAGCTGATTGCCGCTGGCTGACAGTAAACGAATCAGTAGCCGGCTTCCCCAGAGCGCAAAGAGCAATCCGGCTGTCGCTCCTAAAGCTGACAGGATAAAGCTCTCGGTTAGAAGCTGCCGGATCAAACGAAGCCTGCCAGCACCGATTGCCATGCGCAACGCCATATCTCTCTGTCGCGCTGCGGCACGTGCCAGCAATAGATTAGACACGTTCGCGCATGCAATCAGCAACACCAGACCAACAACTCCCATGAGCACGAACAAAGCGGTCTTATAGGTCCGACCGGTGCCCGAAAAACCAGTGGACGCCGGAACCACGCTTAGAGTGCTGTTGAGATATTCCTTTTTGTCATCCGGCCCCCAGTCAGGAGGCAGCGTGGATTGGTAAACCTGTTTTGAAACAGTCTTCATGCGCGCCTGCGCCTGTTTCAGTGACACGTCGGGCGCAAGTCGGCCTAGAACATTCAGCCACCAAGTGCTGCGCCTGTCTAACCAACTTCCATCGGCATGCAGAATCGGATCGCAGGCGAGCGGTATCGCCACTCCATATCCGTGATCCAACTCCAAACCATGAAACCACTCTGGCGTTATTCCAATAATCTGGAACGGGTGACGATTCAAGTGCAAGGTTTTGCCGATGACATCAGGATCGCCCGCGAAATGCGACTTCCAGAATGCATAACTGATGACGGCTACAGCGCCTGAGTTACTGCCGCGACGATCGTCATTCTTAGTGAAGAGACGTCCCCGCAGCGCCCAGATGCCTAACACGCGGAAGTATTCGCCACTCACCCAAATACCCTCCACCGGCTCGCTTACTCCTCCGGAGGACAAATCAAAACGAGTTGTGGAATAGGCCAACGTGCCAGAGAAGCCAGTCTGATGATCACGAATTTGCTCCCATAGGGGATTTGTGTAAGTCGAATTGTCGCCGGTGACAATTTGTACGAGTTGAGCGGGATCTTCCACCGGCAACGACCGGAGCATGACAGCATTCAGGATGCTAAAGATTGCGGTATTGGCTCCGATGCCGAGAGCGAGCGAGAGCACGGCTACGGCGGTGAATCCACGGCTAGAATTCAAATCGCGGGCTGCATACCGGATGTCCTGCCAAAGTGTTTCGGCGAAGCGCCAGCCCCAGGCTTCGCGGCTTCTTTCGCGCAAAAGAGATTCATTGCCGAAGCGTATGCGCGCTGTTGTTTCGTCACCGTTTTCCGCGGTTCGCAGATCCAGGTGCAGACGCATTTCCTCGGCTAGGTCGTCTTCGAAGCGCTTTCGGCGCAGCAGGAATTCCAAGCGACGCCATAATTCATTAAACATTCCGCTGCCTCTCTTTCAAACTCACCTGTTAAGCCGGCTGAATGACTTTCTGAATGGCGTCGGTAACGCGCCCATAGCGGCTAAGCTCTTCCGTAAGGCGCTTGCGTCCATCGGCCGTAAGGCGGTAGTAGCGCGCGCGCCGATTGCCAGCGGTTACACCCCATTTTGCAGTCACCCAGCCTTTCAGCAGCATGCGCTGTAATGCTGGATAGAGCGACCCTTCCTCCACTTGCAACACGTCGCCGGAAATCTGCTGAATAGCGTTTGAGATCTCATAGCCGTGCAATTCTCCGTTGCGTGCCAGAGTTTTGAGCACCAGCATATAAAGCGTGCCGGGCGGGATTTCGTCGCGATCAATGGTTGCTGCCATAGTTAGACATACCTAGTTAGCCTATGGCAATTATTATCCAGCGAAGTCCGAGTTGTCAATATCTGTTCGCAATTCGAATCAATCCAGTTGAATTGCGGTGACTTCGGCGAAGTCAATTCCGGGGCGGCCGTCGCGAACCTCGCAGGCGGCTTCGAGTTGTTGCCAGATGGCTTTTACTTCGGGAGGCGCATGGTCCGGAATGTCGGGACTCTTCCAGGTGAACACTTCTACGAAGTATGGCCGGCCCTTCTCATCGGCGCCTCGAAGCACTACGTGGGGCCTGTCCAAAACAAGGCCCAGCCGCTTATACAGCGCCCAAGCCTTTGCACTTAGTTGCGCGTATTCGGCCTCATGTCCGATCTTTACGTGAGCTATGCTGTGCATGGTTTCGGTGCCTGGACCCGGAAGTTGGGCGGCGAAAATGCCGATGGTCAGTATAAAAATAGCGAGCGCTGACTTGAGGTTCATGTTGCCAAGCTTAGAGAGTGCAGGACGGCTCTGCCTCTTGAATCTTGCTAAATTTGCTGGGCGGCATGCCGAAGCGGCGACGGAAGAGGTCGGTAAAAGATGTTGGGCTTTCGAAGCCGGTCGCAAGACAGATTTGCGTAACGCTCAAGTCGGTTCGGCGTAGAAGTTGCATCGCACGCTCGAGGCGGTGGCGGGTTAGATATCTATGTGGCGTCTCACCGAAAGCCCGATTGAACGCGCGGTGGAAATGAAAGGGCGAGAGACACGCGGCACCGGCCATGTCCTTCAATTGGATAGGTTCGTGGAGGGAGGAGAGGAGGAAATCTCGGCCTCGAAGAAGACGCCTGAAGACCTCGACGCGCGTCGAGTGGCGTGCAGCCGGAAGGCGGCCGATTGCATTGATGGTGTCTTCCCTTCCGACGACTAACTTTCCGGCAACGCGGATAAAATGTTCCTCCCACTCAATGCGCGACATCCTGCCCGCACTTAGCTCCTTATGAAAGTGTTTGAGTAATCCCATGACGGAACCATCCGAGGGTTCGATGCGGGTGATGAATTCGATCGGCGCTGTTTTTGCGGGCTGTGGCGAATTGATCAAAACATCTGAGGGCGTCACCTGTGCGCGATAGATGTCTTCCACGAAGCCGCGCTCAAAGAACAGACAGAATGTTGTCACCGGCCGGAGGGCATCGATCGTGATTGTGTAGCGCTGACGGTCGTTAAGAATGAGCCAGCGATCTTCGCCGAGTAGAAAACGACGGTGCTCGGTCTCCCAGACCGCCGTTCCGTCCATGACGCTTTTGATGGAGAGGCATCCTTCGAAATCGGGTACGTAATAATGTGCGCCGCGCCCGGAAAGAACTGCGTTTTCGCGACCTAAGTGTTCACCAGGTGGATTCACGGGCAGCATGAATTTAGAATACTCGGCGCCACGCCACCCGAAGGTTAGTGGTGATGATGGGAGTATGCGAAGGGCGTGATCGGAACGGTGGTTGGTTGACCGCCTTCTTTGAGTTGGTAGATGGTGTTGGCGGCCAGATTAGTGAATTGTTGGGTTAGGCCGGAGGGCCAGCGGATTTCGACATTTTGAACAGATTGCGAAGTGGCCAGGCCGATGTGTTGTTCCAGCGGGGCGTCGCCAAAGCTGGAACCGGTGTTGACGACTACGTGAAAGGCTTGGCCGGGCGTGGTGACTTTGATGCGGGCTCCGATGGCAGAGCGGTTGGATTTAACTCCGATGAGTTTTATGCCGATCCAGTGGTTGGTGTTGCCAGGATTCTCGAACAGGGTTGGCATATAAGTGTCGCCAGGAGCTGCGCCACCTACGACTTCAAAGACATCTTCATTGCCGTCGCGGTTGAAGTCGGCGAAGGCGATGCCGTGGCCTTTTTGCAATTGGCCGAAGCCGCCGGAGGTAGTTATGTCTTGAAAGACTCGACCGTGGTCGTTGCGAAACATGCGGTTGGGCAGAAGGGACTCATAATCGGGGCTGCCGGTTCCGAAGTAACAATCCAGGAAGCCGTCGTTATCGAGATCTCCGAAGCCTAGACCCATGGAGAGAATGACGCGGTCGAGACGCATTTGTTTGGACACTTCGGTAAAGGTTCCATTGCCGTTGTTGTGATAGAGACGCGGGACTTCGGCTTTGTTGGGACGGCCTAAGTGGAAATTCGGAATGTCATCCAAGTTGTCGATGTAATAGCCCGCGACCATGATGTCGAGATTGCCATCATTGTCGTAATCAAAGAAGTAAGTTCCGAAACCTTGGCTCATTTCACCTAAACCTGCTTCGGAGGTGACGTTGGTGAATTTGTCGCCGTCGTTACGGAATAAGAGGTCAGGCTTGCCTTTGCGAGACAGGAAGAGATCAGGCCGGCCGTCGTTGTTGTAATCTCCCCATGCTGCGCCTTTGACGAAGCCAACTTGGGAGAGTGCATATTTTTCGGCGACGTCGGTGAATGTGCCGTCGTGGTTGTTATGGAAGAGTTCGGAGCCATGGGGATCTTCGACGCTGGTTTCGTGGCCGACGAAGATATCGAGCCAGCCGTCGTTATCGAAGTCTGCGAAGGCGGCGGTTTGGGTGGGGTGCGGGGACATGAGTCCGGCTTCTACGGTGACGTCGGTGAAGGTGATTTGGCCTTGGGCGTTAGGGCCGTTATTGCGGAGTAGTGAGAGAGGATAATTGCCGTGCTTGCCCCACCAAGCGCCGCGGAGGACGAGGATATCGGGCCAGCCATCGTTGTTGTAGTCGGCGTGGACGATGTTCAAGCCTCCGACTTCGCCATCGAGTCCGGCGGCGTGGGTTTGTTCGGTGAAAGTGCCGTCATGATTGTTATGGAAGTATCGGAGTTGGTCGAGGGGACCGGAGGAGGAAATAACGAGGTCGAAGTATCCGTCGCCATCGAAATCCTCGGCGATGACTCCGCCGGAATGGGTGACGATATTGAGGCCCACGCCGTGGGCAACGTCGTGGAAGCGTCCGATATCGGCATCGGATTGGAGGATAGATTCATCGATGAGCCAGTCTTTGGGAGTATTGGGAGGCGGACCCCCAAGGGCGGCGTACGCGATGTGGAGGAGCCACTTATCGATGGGGCTGGCGAGGCCTTGGGAGAGAAGATTGGTCCACTGCGCGACTGCACTTTCGGCATAGCTACGGTTGATGTGGAGGCCGCCGCCGCGCAGTGGGTAGATGCAGGACTGAGCGTTGTGATTAAGAAGGCAGTTTTGCTGTTCGCCAGTGCGGAGGAGGGCGAGGGCGTAGAGCTCGGTTAGTTGGCGATCGAAGGCAGGTTGGAAGACGATGTCTTTTTCTTTTTGACGGGCGCGGAGGGTTTGCATTTCTGAGACGGCGGCAGCGGAATCACCGGCTTGGAGGAGGTAGGTGACGAGATCGCGGCGGGCGAGGATTTCTTTTGAAAGAGGCAGGGATTGCGCCTGCTGGAGCATGAGGCGGTAGTAAGTGACCCGGTCGGCAGCTTTATTCGGGTCGGTTTTGAAATCTTCGGCGGCGAAGGTCTGCGCCAGGAGGGCGGCCATCTTTCGGGTAGATTCCGGGCGAGGGTCGTCGGGGCTAGAGGAGGGCAGAGTGGGAGCCAATAACAGGAGGACTAGGAGAATTCGGAGCATTTGTTGCGGCAACACCGGTTGACTAGTAACGAGTTTATATACTCGCAATTATCTCAGAAATGGTAGTATTTCGGGCGGTTTGGCGGATTTTCAGCAGTCGGGCGAGGCTTATGACAAAGCAAAAGGGCCGGACAGAGGTCTGTCCGGCCCTAGTTAAGGGTTATGTATCTGCAGAGTTACTAGAACCGGATGGTTCCAGAGAACTGCATTCTGCGCATAAATCCATCAGCGCCAGCGGCCATGCCCGTAATTTGTCCAGCATTGCTTTGGTCAATGTTGGTGTTGGGCGTGCCGAGGTTCAGGTGATTAAACACGTTGGTTGAATCCCAGCGGAACGTAAAGCCAAGCCTTTCGGTCAGCTTGAAGGTCTTCGCCAAGCTGATGTCCTGTTGGATAAATTGCGGTCCGAACAAGGTGTTGATCGGATAGTTGCCGAACGTACCCGCTGCCGGGTCGTAGGTTGAGGCGGCAGACGATGTCGAGAACCATTGATACTGGTTATTCTCGTAGGTAATCGCTGTGCCGCTCAATGGCCGGTTAGCTGGACCGGCACCAGGCTTGCCCGGATAGTTGCTCAAGGTTGGCGAGAATGGGAAGCCGCTATACCAGGTGGTAACACCGCTAACATTCCATCCGCCGATGACGGCATCGAGAGCCCGGTTCATGCCGGTCATGTACTTGCGGCCTTTGCCGACGGGGATGTCATAGTTCTGAGCGAGCGTGATCTGATTGCGGGGCAACTGATTGGTGTTGCCGTAGCCAGCCGCGCGGTCGTAGATGAAGTAGTAGTTACTATCGTAGGGATCCCAACCCGGGCCCCATTGACGCTGATAGGTATAGGAACCTTGCAACGTCCAACCGGCCATTGCGTTCACCTTTACGGTTGCCTGGAACGAATTGTACTGCTCGTTCGCGCAATCGCAGTAATAGTTGAGGCCGGTATTGCCGATGGTGCCGCCTCCGTATGCAGGCAAGCTGCCATAAGGATTGATGTTGCCGGAGGCGGTGTATTCCACTTCGTTAATGTTAATGCTGTTACCGGTACCCAAGAATCCATGGCGGTTGTTGTTCCCAACATAGGCAGCAGTTACAGCGACCTTCGAGTTCAACTGCCGTTGTATGGACAAGTTGTACTGATAGATCTGGGGGAGAGTAACGGTTGCCGGACGGAACTTGGGAGAAACCCCGGCAGGCAGATAGAACGTGCCGTTGGAGTTCACCACTACCTGAGGAGGAGCAGACGGACCTTGCGCCAGGGTGAACACATCCTGGAACGGATTCACCGGGTTCAAGCTCTGGTTGGAGAGAACCGGAGGATTCTGCGTGACGTTGTGACCGAAGTTGGATCCGAATACGCCGAGGTCATAGCTCCAGCCATAGCCGGCGCGGATAACGGTTTTCTCGTTCAACTGGTAAGCAACACCGATGCGAGGAGCGAAGTCATGATAGTTGGCGGTTTGGATACCGTGCGAGGAAACGGAACTGCCGTAACCGAACACGTACATCAAGCCGTTGCTCAAATTATAAGTTGCGCCATTGCCGGCCGCATTGACGGATTCTGGAGGAATGAATTCATAGCGGAGGCCAAGGTTCACAGTGAGCTTGGCAGTTGGGTGCCAGGAATCCTGACCGTAGAAGAAGAGACGCGGCTGAGATTCGGAAGCGTCGGTGCTGGTGCTGACGTAGCGGTTGAAGTTGCCCACGTCGCCAAGCAGGAAGGCAGCAAAGCCGATGCCAGGGGTGGTACTCAAGCTGCCGGTAGCGCTCTGCGTCACGAGGCCCACTTCGGTGCCGTTGAAAGTTAACTCACCGGCGCGGTGGCTGTCTGAGGGGACGCGGAGGTTCTGGGCGTAGCGCAGATCGGCACCAAACTTGAAGGTGTGGTTGCCGTGAATCTTAGTTACGTTATCAACAAACTGGTATTGGCTCTCGCGTTCCGTGAGCGGGCAGTTACACTGATTGACGCCGAGTGAGTAGCCGAGCTGATCCTGGGGACCAGTTGGGTTGTTGACATAGAAGGCTGGAAGACCGGAGGTATAGGTTTTATCCAGGTTTAGGCCGGGGATTCCGTCGGCCGCAGCAGGATCGGTGCCGTAGCCGTTGGGAACGTCAAACACATAGTATTTTTCCCAACCGAAGCGGAATTCATTTACGAGAGAGGCGGAAGCAGTGTAGGTCCAACCAATAGCAAGGCTTTGATTGGTGGCTTTGGAGCTACCGGCATAGTGGCCGAAGGAAGGACCGCCGGCATCGAGACCGAAGGCGCCGGGGGCGGATTCATAACCAGCGAAGTAGCTGTAACGGCCAAAGAGGGTGCTCTTGGTGTTCAGGTAGTAATCTTCCCGGGTGTCCCATTGGTTATCAATGATGCTGGTGTTGCCTGCTTCAAAGAAGTTGTTGGCGAAATCAACACCGGCAGTGTTTTGCACATTCCCGGGGTACCAGAGTTTAGAAATTGCGAGAGCCTGTGGGCTAATGCGGCTGGCGGGTATGCAATATCCAGGGTTGGCGCAACCGTTGAAAACAGAACGACCAAGACCAGTATTGGGGTCACCCGACGCCGGATCATAGATCATGTAGTTGTTCGATGGGTTTGCGGCGGCAAAAGCCTTATAGTCGCTGAAGTCACCGTTCAAGTAGTTGATGGGATTCGGAACGCTGGTGGTTGTGGTACCGCCTTCCGCTTCGCGGGTTAACTGAGCGTCGCCGAAGAAGAACAGCTTGTCCTTAATGATTGCTCCACCGATTGAGCCACCGTACTGGTTCTCACGGTAAACGGCGGCGGGAGAATATCCAATCTGGCCGCCGGCAGCGCTGGGCCAGCTAGAGGGAATGCTAGAAAAGGTCGCAAACCCAGGCGTGTTCAATTGCAGATATTCGAAGCCGTCGGCATGGAATTGATTAGTGCCGGACTTTGTGGAATAGCTGGCCATGTTGACTGCGTAATCAAATTCCGCGTCAAAGTTCTGGTTGGCCTGCTTCATTTCCGAAAGCGAGTCAAAGGTGGGATTAATAACGATGATGCCCAGAATCGGGTCCTGGTTGGTGGTACCGTCCAACTCGTATCCCATCGAGTAGAAGCCTTGACCGTCGGCTTCCATCTGAACGGAGCCTTGCGGGTTTTCGTCAGAGGCGTGCTGCCAGCCCATACGAGCGGTACCGGGCTGCAACAATTCCATGGACTGGGCGTTGCGGCCGATATTCGGCAGGTCGTTAATCTGTTCGGCACTGAAGGTCTGTGCGACGTCGGCACGATCGGCCTGGAGCAGTGGCGCGGCGGCGGTGACTTCGACCTGATCGGTGACGGCGCCAACTTTGAGAGCAACGTCAAAGCGAACGGATTCGTCGACGTGTACGTCAAGGCCGTTTGACTGGACCTTTGAGAAGCCCGGGGCTTCGATAGTGACTGTGTACGAGTCGGGAATCAGTTGACCTTTTGTAAAGGTGCCCTGCGCATCCGTCGTTACCTCAGAAACTGTTCCTTTGTTTGTATCTGTGATCGTGACTTTGGCATTGACAACAGCGCCGCCAGAAGGATCTGTCACAGTTCCGAAAATGGAACCGAACACCTGCTGAGCGTAGGCTGGGGCCAACGAAGCCACACATAAAACAGACACGGTAAATGCAACTTGTATAACCTTGCGGCAACTAACCATATCTTCTCCTTGGAAGTAATTCCTAGCGTTGGAAATTCCGGGATTTACCGGGGGGACCAGTCTCGCGACTGGGTAAAACTCACACCAGAACTTAGTTTAATAGATTTTGCAGGGTGCGCACTATGCAAGCAATGTATATTTCTACACAAAATCCACTAAATTGGCTATACCTTAAGATTGATTTTAGTGAAATTTAATGTAACGACAGCGCCAGCAAAAGTAAACGGTTACGTCACAATGACTACCCTAGGTGGCAAAATGGCACTTCAGAAGAAATTCGGATGCCACGAAGCTGAATAGCAAGTAGCTGCATTTTGTATATACAGGGGCGGCACGATCATTTCAGCCGCTGTCTATACAGGCATCGGGTGGCTAGATAGCCACGACGGGAGGGAAGATGACGCTTAGGTGAGGAGGCTGTTACGCGATTTGCTGGCTGGCATCGATATCGGCACTTACATCCACGATGGGATTGTAAGTGAGGATGCGGCCACAGCTCTCGCAGAACATGATTGTGTCGCCCTTTTTCAGGTCTTGGAAGAATTGGGGGCGGAGGGACATTTGGCAGAGATCGCAGCGGCCTTCTGTGGCATCGGCGATGGGAGTATTTTTAGATTTCTTGCGCAGCCGTTCGTATTCTTTTAAGAAGCTGGGCGTCATCTGCTCGCTAACCGACTTTCTTTCGGCGTGTTGCACGGCGAGTTCTATTTGGGACAACGCAGTGTGTTCGCGGGCGCGGACTTTTTCAGCTTCGACGTGTTTTTGTTCAGCTTTGAGCGAGGACTCGGCGGCTTTGACGGCCTTATCGAGCGGTTCGGCGGCTTCCATGCGGTCGAGGATGCGGTCTTCGGCTTTGCGGATCTCGGCTTCCGCGTACGAAATTTCGTTCTGAAAAGCGCGGTATTGTTCGTTGTTTTTGGCGCCGAGCATCTGGTCGCGCAGTTTGGAGATTTTTTGTTGGTGAGCGAGGATATCGCCGTCGAGTTTTTTGCGCTCCAGATTATTGGCGGAAAGAGCGGCGCGGTCGGATTCCAGACGACGGGTATGTGATCCGAGTTTCTTTTCGATCTCAGCGATGTGTTTGGGGAGGGCCGCAATCTCAACATCGAGATTTGCGATTTTGCGGTCGATGGCCTGGAGCCGCAGGGCGAGGACTAAATCCTGCTGCATTAAGTGTTCATGGTATCACTTACAAGGCGCTAGAGGTTTTGGGGGCGGTTCGGCCGAGTAAACGATCCAACAGCGCGTTCACATGTATCCATTGACCTTTCAATTCTTCCAGCCGGAAGACGCGGCAGGCGGCAATGAAGAGAGCGATGGCTAAGGGCAGAAGGAGAATGATTTCGAGCAGGTAGCCGAGACGTGTGGCAGGGACGAGTTCAATAAAGAGGCGATCGAGGGCAGCCAGTGGGATAGCCATGAAAAGGGCGGCGCTCACGATGCGTGCAAAACGATCAACGAGATAGCGGCCTTCCAAGCCACCGAGTTTGCGGCGGAGGCCTTCGAAAAGGCAGAGCGCTTCGAGCGACATGGCGATGGATGTGGTGAGGGCCATGGCGGCGAAGTTCATGTGCGCGAATTTCACGAGCAAAAGCGGGATGAGGATGTTGGCGCCGATGGAGAGGAAGGCGAAATACATGGGGGTCTTGGAATCGGCGAGGGCGTAATACGCCGGCGTCATGAGGCGGGCGGAGGCGAAAGCAACCAAGCCAATGGCATAGCAGGAGAGGGCTACGGCGGTTTGCTGAGTGTCGTAGAGCTGGAAGTGTCCGCTTTGGTAGATGGAACCGATAAGGGCGCGGCCAAGGACGATCAGTAGCAGCGACGCCGGAAGGGTAAGGAAGAAAACCAACGAGAGGGATCGGGATAGCGTGGTGCGGAATTCGTTGAAGTTCAGGGAAGCGGCGCTGCGGGAGACTGATGGGAGCATGGCAGAGGCAAGCGCCACGGCGAAGATGCCCATTGGGAACTGGATGAAGCGGAGGGCATAGCCAAGCCAACTGACGGGACCATCGGCGCCGCGCATGGGATCTATGAATCGCGAGGCGAAGCTGGTATTGATGACCAAGTTGATTTGCATCGCGATGCTGGCCAGGAGCGCGGGCAGCATCAGTTTGCCTAGATGGCGCAAACCGGGATGGTTGCAAAGCCAGATGGGAACAAAGCGAAAGCCCATGCCGCGGAGGTGCGGGAGTTGCCAGGCAAGTTGCATGAAGCCGCCGGCAACAACTCCATAGGCCATTCCTTCTATGGGACTAAGGTGAATGACTGGGCCGATGACGTAGCCGAGCAAGAGGCCGATGCCGATGGCTCCGATATTAAAGAAGATGGAGGCTGTGGCGGGGCGGCCGAAACTGCCCTGGGCGTTGAGCATACCGGCGGCCTGGCTGGAGAGCGAAATCATGAGCAGAAAGGGGAACATGATGCGCGCGAGGCGGACGGCAAGGTTGAATTTGGCGGGGTCGGATTGGAAGCCTGGGGCGAGCAGGGCAACTAATTGAGGAGCGAATGTGATGCCGATGAGGCACAGGGCACCCACAACAACAAGGATGGCGGAGATGACCTGGCTGGCGAGAGCTTGGGCGTTGCGGCGGTCGGCGTCGGAGTTTTCGCTGGCTAGCAGGGATTTGGTGAAGGTGGGGACAAAGGCAGAGGAGAATGCGCCTTCGCCGACGAGGTCGCGAGGGAGGTTGGGGATGCGAAAGCCGAGGAGAAAAGCATCGTGAACGCCACCAGCGCCAAAGGCGTAGGCCATTACCATTTCACGAGCTAGCCCGCTGATGCGACTGAGGAAGACGGCGGCAGAGACAACCCCGGCAGAACGAGCCACGATCTGCGGCTGAGTGAGAGTAGGAGAGAGCGAAGAGGCGGGAGCGGCATTAAGCGCATCGGACTGCTCTAGATCTGTGGTAATTGCAGCCATCTCTGCAACGGGGCAAGAGGACAGAATATAACGATTCCGATCTTGGCTTGAGGTTGCCCCGGTTGGTTCCTGCCTATTCGCTAAAATTTCGTGAGTCCCATGTTTATCGTACTTTGGCGTAAGCGTCAAGGAAGTTGGCGACGGTGCGAATACCTAAATAGTAGTTGGCTATGCGGTACTTTTCGTTCGGGGAATGGATGCCGTCGTCTGGGAGGCCGAATCCCATCAGGATGGTTGGGATGGAGAGATGGCGAGCAAATTCGCCGACGATAGGGATGGAACCGCCGCCACGAATGAAAACCGTTTGTTTTCCGAGCATTTCGGCAAAAGATTGCGCGGCGATGGCGATGGCCGGATGGTTTGGATTGACAATGACGGCGGGAGCCGCGCTCAGGACCCTTACTTCCGTTTGTATACCTTTAGGCGTATTGTTTTGGACCCATCGCTTAACGACTTCTAGTACTTTTTGAGGATCCTGATTCGGCACCAGGCGTATACTGACCTTCGCAACCGCTTTGGCTGGGATGACGGTTTTGGCACCTGCGCCGGTGAAGCCGCCGGCGATTCCATGCACTTCGAAAGTGGGACGAGCCCAAATACGGGCGAGGACAGATTGGTCCGGTTCGCCGGTGAGGGCGCTGGAGCCGACTTGATCCTTTAAAAACTCAGCTTCGGTAAAGGGCAGGCGTTCCCAGCTTTCGACCTCTTTCGCGTCGGGAGCGGCAACGTCGTCGTAGATGCCGGGGATTTGGATACGGCCGTCGGCATCTTTAGCTTTGGCGAGAAGTTCGATGAGGCCATAGACTGCGTTGGGGGCTGCGCCACCAAACATGCCTGAATGGAGATCGCGCGCGGGGCCTTTGGCTTCGACTTCGAGATACATCAAGCCTCGCAAACCGACGCAAAGTGTTGGAACCCCATCGGCAAATAGTTCGGTATCCGAGACTAGAGCGACATCGGCTTTGAGTTTGGCCGTGTGTTCGGGGACATATTTGGAGATGCTTTCGCCGCCGACTTCTTCCTCGCCTTCGATGAGGAATTTGACATTGATGGGCAGCGAACCATTGTGAGCGGCGCGGAGTGCTTCGATAGCTTTGACGTGCATGTAGACCTGGCCTTTGTCGTCGCACGAGCCGCGGGCGTAGATGTTGCCGTCGCGAATGGAGGGTTCAAAGGGCGGCGTGACCCAGAGTTCGAGGGGATCGGGAGGTTGGACGTCATAGTGGCCGTAGCAGAGGACGGTGGGTTTGCCTGGAGCGTGAAGCCAATCGGCATAGACGAGAGGGTGACCAGCGGTGGGAATGACTTCGACGTTTTCCAGGCCGGCGGATTTGAGGCTATCGGCTACGAATTGGGCGGCACGGGCAACGTCGGACTTATGTTCGGGGAGGGTGCTGATGCTGGGGATGCGGAGGAAATCGAGAAGTTCGTTGAGGAAGCGAGATTCGTTTTGAGTGATGAAGTCGGAAAGGGTGGGCACGGTTTTAGTATGCCAAGTTCGGCCTTTGGAAGAGGCAATCAGCCGTTGCCGGCCGTGGGAGTGACGACGCGGATAAAGTGGTCGGTAAAGCGCAAGCCCGGGTGTAACTGAACAGCCGGCATATGGCAACCGACACAGTTGCCGGTAGAGCGTTCATCGGTATGGACTTTGGCGACAGTGACGCCGTGGCAGGATTTGCATTTCTCGTTATAGAAAGCGTAACCATTGCGAACCGCATCGCGATGGGCGACATGACAAGTGAGGCAACTAATGTCCCCAGCAAGGAAGCATTGGCTCTTCATGAGACGCAACGGCTGGAAACGAACGTTTTCGATTTGGCGATCGTCCACCGGGGCTTTGGTGCGGTGGCAGACGCCGCAAAGTTCGACCTGCTGGCGCGCGGTTAGCTTGCGCGGATTCACAACCGGCGCTTTGCTATCGGCAGCATGTGCGTCGGCGCCTTCGTGGCAGCGTGCGCACTGAATACCGGGGATAACCGGCTCAAGATCTTTCGTTAAGCCGGTGGTATGGCAGGAAAGGCACGCCGTGGCATCGCTGCGATTCTTCTTTCGACCGAGAGCGTGGTCGGCGTCAGGGGAGATGCCGGGCGGATGGCCGACTGTGATGCCATATTGATTGATCTTGCTGAAGTAACTAACGCGCGATTCGTAGAGGGTGTCCCCGACGCGGATTATGGGAGTTTGACCCTGTTTTCCGACGCCAAGGACCCATTCAATAACACCTCGCGCCTCTTTACTACCGAGTTGGGCTGTCACCTGCAGACCGTTCTCAACGGGCGTGTAAATGAAGCGGAAGCCGCCAGGCCCTTCGGATAAGGCGTGATCTGTAATGTGTTGGCCGAAAGCAGATGTGAGCGCGGGTTGCATTCCTTTTGCCATGGCGGTCTGGGAATGCAATTTGGTCTCCGCAGGATGGCATTTCACACACTGGCTCTGCCCGTCCAATAGTTGCGCTGCAAGCAGTACGAGTGCGAAGGTCAAGTCTCAGTTTATAGCGAGCGCCTTAGTCCTGGCCAAATCAGACGGTGATGACACTGCCGAAACGCACATGGCTGACTTCGCCCTCCAGTTGAGGGGCGTTGCTATTCAGGAGCGGCTTGCGCGTTCAGAAAAACGGATAGAGCAAGCCTGGGCATCTGGCCCGGCACGATTCTAGCGCTCAAGGTGGGTAGAAGATCCACTCGTCAGGGGTAGGTTCGGAGTTGGGAGAGCGGGCTAGCTGATGTTCGGAGGAAAATCAATAACCGCGGACCAGAGGGCCAAGTGACGTGCGTCACAAAGAAAGGGCAAATAGGCAAATGAGAGTTGGCAGGTGGCTCGATTTTAACCTAACTCGCTCCAAAAAGTACCAGTATGACTATCTCCTTTGAATGGCCAAAGGGTGGATGTAGTTCCCTAGTCTGAGTTGTTAAGATCCTCGTAGATTTTAGTCTCGCCTGATTATTGATTATTTGGAGGACAGATGAAGAAAGCGACATTGGTGGCTTCCGTGTTACTTGTAGCCGGAGGCGTTTTAGGACAAGCATCGACCGTGGTGCCTGGATTTAATAGCACTACGTTAACGATTTGTGACGATTGCTATAGCGGTGCCGTGGGTTTAGGATTCACTGCAAACTTTTTCGGCACAGACTACTCTCAGACATATGTGAGTAACAACGGATACATCACATTCAACAATGGGCAAGGCACCTATACACCGACTGGCCTCAGTGCTTCCTATAGCGGCCAGCCGATCATTGCTCCATATTATGCGGATGTGGACACTAGAGGAACCGGGACAGTAACTTATGGTACCGGCACCTATGATGGTAACTCGGCATTCGGAGTCACCTGGAACGCCGTAGGCTACTTCCCGTCCGAAAGCAATAAAACCGACACATTTCAGGTGCTGCTAGTCGACCGGCCAGACCTAGGGACGGGAGACTTTGAAATTGTCTATAACTACGGCTCTATTCAGTGGGAAACCGGCGGAGCGAGCGGCGGCAGTAATGGACTTGGCGGTGTATCGGCAGCGGTAGGTTATGCAAATGGAACGGGAGCTGCGGGAACTTATTATCAGTTGCCCGGTTCATTGACTCCGGGTTCATTTATTGATGGAGGCCCAGACGCTTTGAACATCGGCACGAACGATGGGACGCCGGGCCAGTATGTGTTTCTGGTGGAGAATGGACAGGTGGCACCTCCGCCGTCTGCCACTCCAGAGCCTGCGACTTTAGGACTTGCTGGAATTGCTGGCTTGGCGATTGTGTTGCTACGCCGGCGTTCGTAAGTAATTGAGCTAGGTAACACGTTTGAAGTGAGGCAGGCGCTCGGGCAAACTTGTCCGGGCGCTTTTTTTGGCATTAGGATGTCTACTCGTTGCGGAGACAGATAACTGGCGCCACGCGGCTAGCGCGGACAGAGGGAACGTAGGCAGCTAAGAAACCAACAAGAGTTAGGAGGAGCAAGACGCCGGCGAGGGTTTCCGGATCGTACCAAGCTACGCCCCATACTTGGCTTGCGATGACTCGAGATAGGAACAAAGTAAGGACGATGCCGGCGGCGGCACCGATGTACACGAATCGGAGGCTGGCGGCGACGATATGTTTGCGAATGGTAACGGCGGTGGCTCCGAGTGCCATACGAATTCCTATTTCATGACGCTGCTGAGAAACCGTGTAAGAGATGACGCTATAAACACCGACGCTGACTAGAGCCAGGCCAAGCGAGGCAAACACGGCCAGGAGAATGGCGAAAAAGCGCGGACGTGAGTATTGAGCTAGATTCAGAACGTAATCGAGGGTCCAGGTCTCTTGCGGGATGACATTTCTATCAATGGTGAGGATCAGGTTGGTCAGATCGCGCGCGAGGAGTTCCGATTTACCGACTGTCCGAACAAAGAGCACGTAGTTGGCGACACCTTCGATGGTGTAAGGCAGGTACGCTTCGGGCAACACATCTTGGCGGGTGCCCTGATTTGTCACGTCGGAGATAACGCCGACGATTTCGAACCATGGATTTTCGATGGGCTCAGCAGCAGTTTTCAGTGCGGCGAGACGCAGATGCTGCCCTATGAGATTGCGCCCATGGAAATATTTTGCCGCCATGGTTTGATTGACGATCACGACTTGTCTGCGGTCATTGTCGTCCGATTCCGTCAGGAGCCGTCCGCTTAGCAGGCGAGTGCCGAGGGTTGGGAACCAGGATGCGCTGCAGGCGGTCATATACGCGTTCCAGCGTTCGGAGTGGGTGATGCCGGAGATATCGAAATCACTGGTGAAAGGGCTATAAACGACTGGAATACCTGTGCCTACTGCGGCGGATTGCACCCCTGGTTCGGCTTGCAGCTTTTGCAGAAGTTCATGCAGGAAGCGGGTCTGTAAGGCGGTGGTGTTGTATTGCTTGGCGGGCAGATTGAGGCGCGTGGTGAGAACATGATCGCTGCGAATGCCGGTTTCCATTTGGCGTTCGCGCACGAAGCTACGCATGAGCAATCCGGAGGCAGTGAGCAGTAGGAGTGAGAGCGCCACTTCGGACATGATGAGTAAGTTGCGTAGATGGCCGCGGCGAAAGCTGTTGCCTCGACCGCCAGCCTTCAAGATTTCGTTGACGTCGCGCTTGGCAGCGGTGAGAGCGGGCGCCAAACCGAAAAGGATGGCGGTTAGCATGGCTACGGCAATGGTGGCTAAAAGAACAGGCGTATTGACTGACACGTCCGCTTCATCCGGAAAAGTCCACATGGGGACCAGGGCCATTATGGCCTGCAGTACGGCCTTGGCGAAGAGACATCCGACAGCGGCTCCAGCCATGGGACAGCGGCTGGACCGAATCGGTGGCAATGAACCGAACCGGATCGATTTAATGACGTAAATCCTTGGCGTCAGGTTCGAAGATGCATGGTCTTACATCGCTTGACCGCCCGATAATGATAGTGCTATTCTCTATCAAGTAACGGTAGTTTATGTTTAGGCATTTTTCAGATTTGGTTCTTCGCATGGCGCGAGCTGGTTGTTGTCGCTAACGGAAGCGCAACCCAAGCCAAGCTGCCCAAGAAATGTGGAGGAATCGATTTTAGATGAGTGCCGTAGCCCAAGCCCAAGTATTTTCCCTTTATTCGCGACAGATTTCAGAGACTGAATTGGTGCGCACGATTGGCCACATTGCGTGGACGGCCAAACAAGAAGAAGCGGCGCTGACGCAGATTGGCGCGGCCATATTGCGCGTGCCGGGTCTGGTTGGCTTTTGCTTCGAACCGTCTGGCGAAATACCCTATTTGCCCATCTATGAAGTAATGAAGCCTTCGTCATTGACGCGGGCGTCGGCCATTGGGGCGGTTGTGGCGAACGAAGCGAAGTTTGGACAAGTGCGTGTTTTCTTCGATCCGCATGTACGACCCGAAGTAGAAAGTCCGGTGCGCGCGGCGAAGTTTGTTGGGCAGCAATTGGGATTGCTGTTTCACCGTTTGTATCTGGTGCGGGAACGGGAAAGATCGGCAGCGCGTTTGGAAGCATTGGAACGCGGAACGCGACGCCGGAAGATTATTCACCGGGCGGCTGGGATTTTGTCGCAACAGCGCGATGTGTCGGTGCGCGACGCTTTGAGTTTGATAGTGCAGTATGCGCGGCGGAATCGGCGTACGTTAGTGGACATATCAGAGGCGCTGATTTACGGATGGGATTCGGGAACGTTTGTAAGGCCGCAGTTGCGCCGTTTGGCGTCGAGCGAGTTTACTTCGAGCGGTCGCCACAGATCTTTGGCTTAGTGGCCGAAATGGTTCGGCTTTAGGGGATTTTTCAATGTCAGATTACAAGTTGTTGGTACGGGGATTTGCTTTGTCTTTACTGGGCGGCGCGCTGGCGTTCTCGCAGGTAGTAGGAGGCGCGCTCTCAGGAGTGGTTTATGACGCGGTGGGCGCACCGATAGCAGCGGCTGCGGTGACGATTCACAACACCGAGACGGGCGCGGACCGCAGGCTGGTGACGGATGCGAATGGACGTTTTTCGGCGCCATCGATTGCGGTTGGTCCGTATGAAATCAGCGCGATAAAGGAAGGCTTTGAGGCGCAGACCAAAACCGGGATCAACTTAGTAGTTGGACAAACAGCGAAGGTGGATTTCACGCTGGCCGTGGGCACAGTACACGAAGTAGTAACGGTGGAAGAGAAGCTGGCTCCGGTTGAGGTTTCGACGCAATCCACCGCAGGCTTGGTGAATGAACAGCAAGTGAAGGAATTGCCGTTGAACGGACGGAGTTTTGATGAGTTGCTGACATTGAATCCTGCGACAGTGAATTACACGTCGCAGCGATCGGGCGGCGTGGGGACATCGAGTTCGTCGGTCGGCAACATGTTTTCCGTTTCCGGGCACAGGCCGCAAGAGAACTTGTTTCTTTTGAATGGCATTGAATATACGGGAGCTTCGACGATTAACACCACCCCGGGCGGTACGAGCGGCCAGTTATTGGGCGTGGATGCGGTTCGCGAGTTCAATGTAGTGACTGACACCTATGGCGCGGAGTATGGCAAGCGGCCAGGCGCGCAGGTGAGTATTGTGACGGCTTCGGGAACGAACAGTTTGCACGGGTCGGTCTATGAATTTCTGCGCAACAGCGATTTGGATGCGCGGAATTTCTTTGACCAACGCAGCACACCCCCGTTCCAGCGCAATGTGTTCGGTGGAGCGCTGGGCGGGCCGCTGCGGAAGAATAAGTTGTTTTTGTTTGGTAATTACGAAGGCTTCCGGCAGCACTTGTCATTGAGTGACGTGACGCTGGTGCCGGATAATAATGCGCGGCTGGGATTACTGCCGAATTCGGCGGGTGTGGAGACGAAGGTGAAGAATCTGTCTCCGGCCGCTGTGAACTTGCTTTCGTTGTGGCCGGTGCAGAACGGGCCGGAGTTAGGCGGCGGCATCGGCATTTCGTATAGCAATCCGTTGCAGCGCATCCGAGAGGATTTCGGCACGACTCGCGGAGACTATAATTTTTCGGACCGCGACACATTATTTGGCGTTTATACGATTGACGATTCGAGCGCGAACACGCCTTCGGTGAATCCGTTAAGCACGGTGTATGAGACATTGCGCGAACAAGTGGCGAGCGTGCAGGAGCAGCATGTTTTCTCGCCGACGGTTTTGAATACGGCTCGGTTTGGATTTTCGCGCGCGGGTTATTTCTTCACCGGCGAAGTTCCTGACAGCACGTTGCCGGGATGGGTGCAGGGCGACCCGATTGGCGCGGTGGTGATTGGCGGCGGGACGGCTTTGAATGGCGCGTCGTCAATTAGCGGAGCGGGCGCAAATGCGGGAAGCAATTTGACAGCGGTGCGGAATTTGTTCACTTATGACGACCATGTGGTGGTTTCACATGGCATTCATCAGATTGAAGCAGGCGTGTGGGTGCAGCGCATTCAGGCGAATGATGATCTGGCGCAGTATCAATTTGGGCAAGCTTCGTTCAGTAATTTGACGACTTTTTTGCAGGGCACAGTGGGCACGTTCACGGTGGTGCCGACTTCAACTCCGCTGGGATGGCGGTCACTTGAGTATGCGGGATTTGTGCAGGACACGATTCGAGCTTCGTCACGCTTGCAGTTGAGTTTGGGATTGCGCGTGGAAGGAACGAACGGATGGGACGAAGCGCACGACCGGGCGGCAACGTATCTATTCAATAACGGTGTGATTGCGACGAATCCGCAAGTGGGTAGTTCGGTGTTCACGGTGAACCGGGCGAAGTTTTTGCCGGAGCCGCGCGTGGGATTGGCTTGGGACCCGTCGGGACATTCGAAGACTGTCATTCATGCGGGTTTCGGCATGTACAACGCGCTGATGGACAACATTGACTACCGGATTGATAACTCGGCTCCGTTTAATACGACGGACACACTGAAGAGTGTGAATGTAGCGAACCTTTCGTTTGCACCGGGCGAGAGTTTGAGCGGTTTGGGAAAGATTTCGCCGAGCGGGATTCAGCCCGACGCTTACACGCCGACGATTATCAGTTACACGTTTAAGGTGGAACAGCAGATTGCGGCGGATACGAGTTTGGGTGTTGGTTATGTGGGATCGCACGGATATCACGAGATGCTTTCGCTGGATGCGAATGAGCCGTATCCGAGTGTGAATGCGGCGGGGCAGCTTTTCTATCCGACGGGTGCGCAGAACGCGAATCCGGCGCTGGCAAACACGACGACTTGGTTCTCAGAAGGCATCAGCTCTTACAACGCTTTGCAGCTGGATGTGAAGAAGCGCATTAGTCATGGCTTGCAGATTCGCGGCGTTTATACGTGGTCAAAGAGCTTGGACGACGGCACGGCGATGAATAGCAGCGTGGCATCGAATGCTCCGGGGTTTGTGATGTATCCGCTGAATCCCAAGGAGGATTATGGTCCGTCCACTACGGATGTGCGGAATATTGCGGTGCTGAATGGGACTTATGAATTGCCGTTTGGCGCTGGGGCGAGAGGTTTTGAGAAGAAGTTGATTAGTGGATGGTCAACGAGTGCGATTGTGACGTTGCAATCGGGATTGCCGTTCACTCCGCAGCTTGGCTACAACCCGACTGGCAATGGCGACAGCCGGAATCCGATACGGCCTTCGGCGAATCCGAGCTTTACGGGACCGGTGATTTTGGGGAATCCGAATGAGTACTTTAATCCGGCGGCGTTTTTGAATCCGGCGGCTGGGACGTACGGGAATTTGGGGCGCGATACGTTGTATGGGCCGGGGCTGCGCACGGTGGATTTTTCGGCGACGAAGAAGACGGCGATCTCCGAGCGAGTTAGTTTGCAGTTTCGGGCGGAGTTATTCAATATTTTTAACAACGTGAATTTCAGTACTCCGAATGCGGTGGTTTATACGGCGGCGGGGAGTACGGTGTCTTCGACGGCGGGGGTGATTACGGCGACTGCTGGGACTTCTCGGCAGGTTCAGTTTGGGTTGAAGTTGTTGTTTTAGTGGGGGGTGAGGAGACGGCCAAGATCTGGAAGTAGTTCGACGGATCAGTCACGAGGCGCAGTGTATACACCGGATCGTCGACAGTAAATTTTAACCAGCTCTCTTGGGTATGCCGCGGTAAGAATTGGCCACTACCCAGGCGCCCGCGGTTAGGGCAGCGGAGACGATGGTCTCGCTCCAATCGTAGGGGTCTTTGGAGCCTTTCGCCATAATGGGCACCCAGACAAGCAGGGTGAACATGCCGATCTCGAGCGCCGAGAGGGTGGCGGCGAGGCCTGCATAGACACCGATGAGTACGGCAATGCCCGCGATGATGAGGGCCGCTCCGGTGAAATACGCCCAGAAGGCATGCCATGGCAGCCAGCTAGGAACTGCGGAGACGGTGTTTTTAAAATAAAGGAAATGGGCCAGGCCAAAGGGAATTATGGCGAGGCCATAGAGCGCTTTGGCGGTGCGCAGGCCTGTGTCGCTGGGAGCGAACGGGACGTGGCGCCTATCCCAGTCAGTGGCGAACCAGGTGTACAGTACCCAAGCAGCAGCCAGCATTACGGCGGTTTCACATGCGGCCCACCAGGATTCCACGTTGAGCGAGCGGAACATTGGCGGCGTACGGAACAGCAGGAGCCAAGCGAGGAGAAATGCCAACAAGGTGCGGGCGCCGAGGGCGGCTGTGCGTTGAAAGAGCAAGCCGACGCCGGATGCTAGGGAGATGAAGGCGCAGAGATAGACGAGCAGTTCTCGAGCTGGCAGGCCTTTGGGAACTGGATCCCATATTGGGGAGAAACTGCCTTTTAGGAAGCCTAAGATTCCGAGGAAAATGAAGGTAGCCGCGAAGGCTGCATGACCTAGGCTTGCGATGCGCATTTATCGTATGCCGAAAGCCGACATTATACAGGAGAAATGGAGGTTTCCAATCGACACCACTTTGTTGGATTGTCCTGCCCGATACGCTTAAAAATGTGATCTAAGTCTTTTACAGCTCTGGGAGACCAGCGAACTTCCGTCAGGACTTAAAAAGCTGCGTGATGTGCGCGCCGACTTGCTCAGTTGTAAGGTATTCACCGCGCGACAATTCCTCTTCCCCGAGCTTCACCGCAGCGATGAAGCGGGTCTCGTCATCGAGATAGTGGCGAATCACTTCCGTTGCGAGCTATCCACTGCCTTGCCCTTGTCGCTGGCAAGTTGGGCGAGCAAGTTTTCTTGTTCGGGGGTGAGCTGGATTTCCATTGCGCTTACCATTAGACTCTCACAGATTTGGAGGTCGAGCAAAATGTCCGTCTTTGAGAGTTCAGCGGGCGCGGCATTCACCTTTGAATTAAATTTCCGTGTATGCTAATAGGAGGTAACTATTTTTTGAAGAAAACCCTTTCTTACCAACCCGCGCTGTCAAGCGCAGCTTGCGCATGCAAATGCGCTGTCCGCTAGTCCGGCATGTATCCACCAAGAAGTTTTCCTCCCCGCCGGCCAAAAGTACGTGAGAATGTGAACGAGGCGATCCGTGTGCGTGAAGTACGCGCGGTGTTTCCTGACGGCACGGTTGAGGTGATGGCCACATCTGCCGCAGTTCGCAAGGCACAAGAGCTTGGGCTCGATTTGATTCTGATTGCTCCGACGGCTGAGCCGCCCGTGGCCAAGGCCATGGATTACGGCCAGTGGCAGTATGAGCAGAAGAAGAAGCAGCACGAAGCGAAGAAGAAACAGCATGTCATCCAGGTGAAGGAACTGAAGTTCCGGCCCAATACGGATGACCATGATTACGACTTCAAGAAGAATCATGCGATTCGGTTCTTGAAGGAAGGCAATCGTGTGAAGGCCATTGTTCAGTTTCGTGGGCGCGAGATTGCGCACACGGATTTGGGCAAGAAGCTGTTGCTGCGCTTCGCTGAAGACTTATCCGGAGTGGGTGCGATTGAAGGCCAGCCGCGTTTGGAAGGCCGCAATGCGCACGTCATTATTAGTCCGGTTAAGGAACAGAAGCCTGCCAAAGAGAAGACGGATAAGCCCGAGAAGGCTGCTGCGTCTTCTGCGCCGCCTGCGCCCGCGGTCAACTGATCTTACTCGCTTCGCAATGCGGCTATCGGATCTAGGCGCAACGCTCTGCGTGTAGGCACGATCATCGCTAATACGGTTACCGCGAGCATTATGCCCACTACCGCGCTGAAAGTTGCGGGATCTGTGGGCGTGATTTCGTAGACAAGATGCCGTAGGTATCGGGTCAACGCGAGCGACAACACGATCCCGATGACCAGGCCCGTCAGGACGGGCACGCCGCCTTTGCGAACGATCAGGCCGGCAATATCAATCGCAACTGCGCCGACGGCTTTCCGCACCCCAATTTCAATGGTGCGCTGGGCGACGAATTGCGCCAGTAATCCGTACAAGCCGACAGAGGCGAGCGCTAACGCGATGAACGAGAATGCCGCGAAAAGTGCTGCTCGGAAGCGCGGATATTTGAGATAAGGCTCGAGTTGCGCCTGCATTTGTTCGATGTCTCCGAGGGCGGCTTGCGGATCGACAGACTCGATGGCTTTTTCGATCTCGCCCGCCATGGCAGTTTGCGGGGCGGCGGTTCGAACGGCGATGGCGAAGGCCGGGGGCGGATGTTGAGCGATCGGTCGATAGACCGCCGGCTGTGTGGCCCAGGTCATCTCTTCATATACGGTGGGACGCTTTTCGTTGCCCACTACACCAACGACTGTCACGAAGGCGGTTTCATCCGCGATACGAATCTTTTGGCCAACCGGATCGCGTGTGCCAAAATACTCGTCCGCAAATGCCTTGTTCACGATGGCGACGCGGTCTGATGCCGAATCATCATTTTGCCTGAAGACTCGGCCACGGAGGATCGGAATTTCGAAGAGCTGGAAATAAGCGGTGTCAACGGCGGCTTCGCCCACATCATGCAGCCGGGCGTTTTGGGATACGGGCTTACCTTCAACTTCCACAGATTCCAAGCCCAACCCATAGGGCGGAAGCGTGGATGCTACGGTTGCGCTGGTGACACCGGGAAGACCGGCGAGTTTTTGTTGAAGGTGATTATAGAAGCCGATTGTTCGAGCGGGCTTATCGGCGTAGGTGTCAGGCAGTGAGCCATTGGAAGCGAGGATATTCTCATGCGCGAAGCCGAGCGGAGCCGATTGGAAGCGGAGCACGCTTTGCATGAGCAGTCCGGCGGCGGACAAGAGGATGACGGAAAGCGCCATTTGCGCAGCCACTAATGTTTGCCAAAGTCGCTGGCGCTCGGGAGCCATGTTGCCGGTTGCTGTGCGGAGGCTGGTGTAAAGGTCGCCGCGTGAGATAGCAAAAGCGGGAAAGACTGCGAAAAAAACGGCGGTTAATAAGGAAATTCCAGCGGCAAATACGAGGGCTGGAAGATTGAGCGAGATATTTGACCCAACGGGTAGTTCGACCGGTTGCACGGCAGCGACATAGCGCGTACAAAGGACCGCGAGCATCACTCCCAGCACTGCGCCGCTGACCGAAAGCACTGAGGCCTCGGCAAGAAGCTGCCGAAATAAATGAGCGCCGCCTAAGCCAAGAGCGGCGCGCGTGGCAAATTCACGGCGGCGAGCGAAGGCACGACTGATTAAGAGACTGGCGATATTTAGAGCCGCTATTAAGAAAACGATGAGGGCGGCCGCAAATACCAAAGCGAGCGTGCTGCCCAAAGTGCGGCTGGCAAGCCAAGTGAACTGGCTCTGAAGGCCGCTTACGAGAGGTGTTAGATCGCGTTCTGTATCGCCGCCATGCAGTGCGGTGTGGAGCGATGTGAGTTCCGATTGTGCCCGGGCGATGGACGCGCCATCTTTCAGAAGCCCAATCATGAATACACCGCTGAAGTTGCGTAGACGCGGATCGTTCGGCAGGAGCAGCGTCCAGATTTGTGTCTGGGGAGGGTAGACCGCAAATGTCGCGGGCATCACGCCAAGAACGGTGCAGGACTGATTGTCGAGCGCGAGGGGTTGGCCGATGATGGCGCGGTCGGCATTGAGGCGGGTGCGCCAGAATTTATCGCTTAGGACGACGGAGCAACCGTTGTGAATATCGTCGGGGTGAAAGATGCGGCCGATTTGCGCGGGGATGCCTAGCATTTCGAAAAACGTGGGTGTTACCGGAATGGTGAGAAAGGTTCTGGTTTGCCCGTGGCCAGTGAGTACAGCAGTCGCGCGTCCGGCCCAGGTATCGGCAGCGAGAGATTCCAGGGTGCGGGAGTGGCGCGAAAAGTTCTCAAAATCGGCATAGCTTGCGAAGATTTTTGCGAGGTCTTTTTCGCGCTTGCTGGTGTCCAGGATGCTGATGAGACGGTCTGGCTTTTTGTATGGCAGTGGGTGGAGCAGGGTGCCTTGAATGATGCTGAATATGGCTACGTTAGCGCCGATGCCGAGGGCGAGAGTAATGGCCACGATGACGGTGAAGCCTGGGGTTTTTGCAAACAGGCGCAGAGCATGCTTCAGGTCTTGCATGTCTGATTTTGACGGAGGACGAGAAAATTCGTTAGGGAGTCGAAGCGCGCTTCAATCGTTCAACGGAGCACGGTTAATCGCTATAGAAAAGATATTTGCGCCATTGGTCGTCGCCTCGGCCGAGGAGGCGCATGAGGTGGCGGCTGGTGTGGAGGCTGAAGGGGCGTGGCGGACGGGTGAGTTTCATGCCGGCTTCTTCGGGCGTGCGGTTGCCCTTTCGGTTATTGCAGGGATGGCAGCAGGCGACGAGGTTTTCCCAAGTGGTCTCGCCCGCTCGGGAGCGTGGGATGACGTGGTCGAGGGTCATTTCGCCGGATGGAAGGCTTTTGTGGCAATACTGGCAGGTGTAACGGTCGCGCATCAAAATGTTTTTGCGCGAGAGGGCGCGAGTCTGATGCGGAATACGGCGGTATTCCAACAAGCGAATAACGGACGGCACATTCAGAGCGCGCTTGGCGGAGTGAATTTGAGATGGAGCTAATTCCTCGGCTGAAGCCACTCCTTTCAAGACAAGGACAAGTGCGCGCCGAGCGGCACAAATGTTGATCGGCTCGTAGCTGGCATTGAGCACGAGCACGGGCCGGTGCAGACGATCTGTTGTCGCCATTCGAATACGTTCCCCCAAAACTTCCGCGCGGACCCTTACGCCCGCTAATGAGGCGAAGCGAAGGGCCGTTGCGGCCTATTTGTCTATTTCGCTCCGGTAGCAGCGTTTTGGTTTTCAGACCAGCGCGCGGCATCCGAAGCCGAACTCGTATCGAAACCCTCGCCGTACGCGCTGGCTCGGAGCCTGCGTCGCACGTTGACCGGCGCAAGCGCACGGTTATCCACACGGGCCAGGGTGAGCGCCGTCACGCGGGATGCGCCGCTAGCTTTAAGAGCAGCGGCGGCCGCGCGCAGTGTGGCGCCCGTGGTGAAAACGTCATCAATCAGCAGCACCCGCTTGCCGGCGATTTCGGCGGGGCGCTTCACTGACAAAGAATCCTTTAGATTTTCGCGGCGCTGCCGTTCGTTCAAACCGGCTTGCGCTCTGGTATAGCGAGTGCGCTGCAGATTCTTAGACAGCTTCAGGCCAAAACGGCGCGCCACTGGTTTGGCAAGCAATTCGGCCTGATTAAATCCGCGTTCCCAGCGCTTACGCCAATGCATGGGCATGGCAATAACGACGTCGAAATTTTCTCCAAATGGAAGGCTTTGCAACAGCAGGCGCGACAATGGCCCGGCCAAGGTTTCTATCTTTCCATATTTAAGGAGTTGAATGAGTTTTTGGAGGGGACCTTCATAACTGCCGTAAGAGTAGGCGGCATCAAAGTTCGCCAGACTCTCGCGGCAGACGATACAGAGATCGTTCTCATCCAGGGGATACGCATCCACGAAGGGGGTGCGGCATACCCGGCAGAAGTATTCCGCTTGCAGCGGTTGAGGAAGAGTGAGGCAGGACCTGCAGACAGGTATACGAGAAACGGACTTGAGAGGTTTTTCGCAGACGTGACATTCGTCTGGGAAAAGAACGTTAAACGCAGGAGAGAGCGCGGTTTCAAGGAGCGAAACCCAGGTAGGCCTTCGGAGGCCGGGGACTATGGCTGTGCGAGTGTCAAGGCTAGGGAAGGCGCACCCCCACTAAAACTAGATTGTACATCATACATTTGAGAAGTGAGGGAGTTGCGGCTAAAGTTGCGCATGGAAATTGCCGATTTTCAGAGTAGACAGGCGGCCAGAAGGCAGACCAGCTTCATTTTAGGGTTTGGCTTTTGTCGAAAAGGCATTTATTATGAATTCGTTGCGATTTCTACTTGTGCATCGCAGTGCTGAGCAATCGGAAGAGATTGCGGCGCGGCTGGCAAGGGCAAACCACTCGGTTCTACCCACAACCGGGCTCGCCGAAGCCACTGAAGCTATCAGCATGGAGCGATTCGACGCAGTGCTGATGGAGTCCGAGTTGCGCTCGCGCGGGCTAAAGGAGTTCAGCGACACACTGCGGCGGATGCAGGCAAGACAGCGCGGGGCGAATCCGGTGCCTGTGATTGGGCTATCGGCGGAGTCATCAGACGACAAACCGGATTCAGCGGCGCCCACCGGGGAAAATCTAGATGCGGTGATTCCTGAGCGTATTGACCCGTTTGCATTGAGCGCGACAGTGGCCAGACTGGCCCAAGTGCTGGCGGCGAAAGAGAAGGGATTGGGTGGCGAAGATGCGGCTTCGCTTTGTGTAATGGAACCGGAGAAGTTCAAGGAGCAGGTTGGTTTCGACATCGAATTAATGGTGGAGATTATCGACTTGTTTTTAGTGGAGCGGAAGCGTCAGGAACCGGAGATGGTGGAAGCGCTGATGTCCGGGAAAATGGACGTGCTGAGCCGCGTTGCACATACGATCAAGGGATCGCTAAGCAGCCTGCATGCATTGAAGGCGAGGGCGAATGCACAGGAATTGGAGTATGCGGCCAAGCGTGGGGATACCGATGTTTGTGAACGGGCGCTGGCGGCTCTACAGAAGGATTTGAAGGAACTGGAGCCGATTTTGGTTGCTTTGCGGGATAGCCAGGAATAGCTCCTCTTGATTTGTAATAGCCCGTATCAGGGTCACTGACGTCAGTAGGCAGGGGATCTTGGTTTGGATCGCTGTTGGATGCCATTTTCGGCTTTACTGAGTAGCGGCGCACGTACGCTAGTGGCGATTGAGAGCTGCGGCTGGGCGCGGAAACTCAGACTTTCGCCGGCGCTGCCCAATGTGACGCATGCGAACGCGGGCCGGTGTCGATGCGAGGATCGGTTTGTTGATGCGCCTTGGGGGATTGGCAGCATTGCTGTGAACTGCCTGCAGGTTCGTGTCTTGATCTCGGCTGTTTCGCCATTGGCTAGCGGAATTATTCATGTCAGACCGTTTCCGTGACCAATGATCTGCTTTTGGTTGATCTGAAAGCCGGGCTCGATCATGATAAGCATGCGATTACATGAGCGAGATCGTTCGTTATTGCACGCCGGCCAAAACTATTTACGCCTCGCTCCGGGCAATGGCGCGTGAGGCGTTCTCGGATACCTTTTCACACCTTTACGATCCCGCACCGTTCGCGCGGTTTCTCGATGAAGCCTACGGGCCCGGCGGCACAATGGCGCGGGACCTCGCCAACCCTCTTATTCGCTGGCGAGTCGCGGTGAGCGGCGAGCAGCCAATCGGCTACGCAAAGCTCTCGTCACTGGTGGCGCCCACACCAGCGCCGCTTCCGGATGCGATGGAGTTGCAGCAGGTGTACGTTTTGTCTCCGTGGCATGGACGCGGGGTAGCGGAAAGCTTGATGCGCTGGGCACTTGAAACTGCGCGGGACGCAGGTGCGCCCGAAATCTATCTAACTGTGTTCGATCACAACGAACGCGCAAAGCGCTTTTACACACGTCATGGCTTTGTCGAAGTGGGGCACTGCACTTTTAGGCTGGGCGATCGAGTCGATGATGACCGTGTATGGCGAAAGTCTTTGTGAATGACGAGTAGCCAAATAGGGCTGTTCGAGAGGGATTGAATGTAATGCCGGTCCGCATCAGACGATGTAGCAAGCGTGGCTTTCAGACCGCGTTGACGAAGTCGATCAAGTCTTGATTAAAGCGTTGTACATGCGTAATGAAAAGTACATGCGCAGCGCGGACGTAAACTCTGAATTCGCAGTGGGGTATGAGGAGCAGCTGTTCTACGCCCGGTGAAATCGATGAAAGCGGAAACATTTTTGTCACCATGGACAATCATCGTCGGAACCTTCTGCCTTGACAGATCATTACGGAAGTCGGTTTCAGTGCGGGTGTGGTGGCATTGGATGACAGCCCTTTAGTGAGCTTTGCGTCATCAAGTGGATACCCCACTGAACCATGGCATCTGACGTGTCGGGCATGAAGACGGGACGAGCATTGTCGGCTTGTTGGGATAATCGTGTTCCCATGCGGCTCGCAGTTGATTGAGCACTGCGCGATCGATGCCGTCCGGATTGTCGGAAGTTTTCAAAATGAACCGCAGGGTGGGCCCGACCATGACAATACGGTCAACGCGATTCCATTTGATCGAGCAGGCGGGATAAGTCACTGGCCAAGGTGTCGATATCGAAACCAGTTTTTGGATCGGAGGAGCAATCGTCCACGACGGTCCAAAATGATGTAGCGAAGATTGCGGCGCCGGATCGCTGCCATGTTGTATTGTCACTGATCCGAATGCGAACCGAGGCCAGCGAATACGAGCAGTTTGCCAGCGCGCAATCGTTATATAACAAGAGCGTTCCGTGGCTGGCCTCTACAGATTAGTCGCTACTTTTGGCGAGTTTGGGATTGTGAAGCTGTCGCGCTGGTGAGTGCGACACCGGTGAATGAACGCAAGATGGGACGGCGGTTCATGACGTGATGATGGCGGGAAGCAGAGCCGAGTCCAGTACTCGGAGGTGATGTCAGATGCGAAGCAGCGATCACTCATGCGCACAATAGTAAACTCTTCGATGAGTGTTGGTGGCTTGATAGATCAGGGTAAGCCAAAAGGACAGGATCGGTACAAACAGCGGCTTGCCTTAGCGCTGGCTGCTGGGCGCGCCGGCACATTCGATTGGGACTTAAAACGAGGATCGGCGGAATGGTCGAAGGAGTTGCTGGCCCTTTATGGAATAGCGCCAGGCGAATTCGGTGGCCGGTACGAGGATTGGCTTCAATATGTAGTGCCCGAGGATCGAGAGCGCGCTGAGGCGGCAGTACGGCAATCGCTTGAGACCGGCACCCTCGATACGGACTTTCGGATTCGCCGCAGCGACAACGGGGAATTGCGCTGGATGAATAGCAGAGGGACCATTTCCTACGACGAGTCGGGAAAAGCGTCCGCCATGTTAGGCATCAACTTCGACGTCACCGAGCTGAAACTGTCACAGCAGGTATCGGCGCAGACTGTGCAGAGTTTTCTCAATGCGTTGGACACGGAGTCCGTAGGAGTATTGTTTCTGGATAGAACGGGTCGCGTGGTGGACGCCAACACTCCGTTTCTGCATATGACCGGCTACTCGAAAGAGGAGGTGAATAGTGGTCAGCTGACATGGCGTCGCATGACTCCGCCCGAATGGGTCGAGATTAGCGAACAACAGATGCGGAAAATGGCGACAACTGGCCTGATCGGACCTTACGAAAAAGAGTTGATCCTGAAGGACGGCCGCCGGCGCTGGATGCGACTGACAGGACGGGACATAGGACACGGCACCATTGCAGAGTATTGTTTTGATATCCACGAGCAGAAGCAAGCCGAACAAGCGCTGCGGATTCAGGAGGAACGCTTTCGATTTATAGGCGACCGGGCGCAAGTAGGTTACTGGGACTGGGACCTTCGGAAAGACACTTTGGAGTGGTCGCCAGTATGCAAAAAGCTGTTCGGCATTCCCGAGGACGTCCCAATCACTTATCCGCGTTTCATGGAATCGCTACTTCCCGACGACCGGGAACGCACGGAGCAAGCAGTTCAAGCTTGCCTTCAAAGTGGCGGTACAAAAGAGTACGACATTGAGTATCGGGCGGTTTGGCCGGATAAGTCAGTGCATTGGATTCGCGCCAAAGGTGCGGCTACGTTCCAGGACGGAGCGCCCTTACGCATGGCGGGAATCGCGATTGATATTTCCGACAGCAAGCACACCGCGCGCGCACTGGAAGAAAGCCTGGAGCGACTGGGTGAGACCGAGGCTCAGTTTCGCGCCCTGGCAGAAAGCGTTCCGCAACTGGTTTGGACCTGCAATGCTGACGGCGATTGCGACTATCTGAGCACGCAGTGGGTAGACTATACCGGCGTCGAAGCTGCCGAGCAGTTGGGACATGGGTGGTTGTCGCGTTTGCATAATGATGATCGCCAGATGACGATGCAACGCTGGCAGGAGGCAGTCCAATCCGGCCAGGTGTTTGATGTGGAGTTTCGACTCCAGGGGCGGCATGGGCGCTATCGTTGGTTCAAGACACGGGCGCTCGCGCATCGGGACGCATCGGGCATCATTACAAAATGGTTCGGCACTTGCACCGACATTGAAGACCAAAAACGCATTGAAACTGAGTTGCGGCACGCCAATGGAGACCTACAACAGTTTGTGTATTCGGCATCGCATGATTTAAGACAACCATTGCGCAGCATGATCACCTATGGACAGTTGTTGCAGCGGCGAACCGCGAGTCAATTGGACGGAGAAGCCAAACGGCTCTTGGACGTCATCATCAAAAACGGTCAGCGAATGAATCAGCTGTTGTCCGGATTGCTGCAGTATTCGAGCGCGGCTACCGGATCGCAGGACGAAAACGCAGCAACCGTGGATGCGGCAGCCGTTTTGCAGAACGTAATTGCAGGCTTGCAGCCTGCGATGGCGGAGGTGGGAGCGCAGATTTCGAACGGTAATCTGCCGTCGGTTCGCATGAGTGAGGTGCATCTGCAACAACTCCTGCAGAACTTGCTTGGCAATGCGCTCAAGTACCGGAGAGAAGGTGTGCCTCCACAGATTCAAGTGTCGGCCGTAAAGGCTGGGCTGGAATGGCGGTTTGCCGTTGCGGATAACGGCATTGGGATTGATGCCGAAGACCGCAACCACGTATTTGGTTTGTTTAAGCGCCTCCATGGCAGAGATGGCAGGTATGAGGGAACAGGTCTGGGCTTAGCAATCTGCCAGCGCATTGTCGAGCGATACGGTGGGCGAATCTGGTTGGAGTCCGAGGTTGGTGCGGGGACAGTGTTCTATTTCACGATTGCTTGCGGAGCTTGATCGAATGTCATACCCCGCAACACATTCCTCGTCTTCCCTGCGATTTGGGTGACGGCGTAATCCGCCTGGACTACCTTGCCTGCAGTTGGGCCACAAAAGAACTCGTTCGGACTGTTGCGCATCAGCACATGCTTAGGATCAGTTACTTCCATAGTTATGCTTCCAGCCGACGTGCGCAGAACAAAGCCCGTCAGATTTCCTCCGGCGCATAAAACTTGGCTGAGTGTCCCTTTGGAATGCTCCATGTGGTCAGTTGCCTCCACGAACGGATTCCATACCGTTGTGCCGTGCGGAATGCGCGTGGTCACCATTTGCGAGCGGCCTTCGGCATCGGTCGAAAACTGCACGGTCAAGTCCGTAGCCGCCATATACGCCATGCGCCGTGCTTGCAATCTTTCCTCATCATTTTGTGCTGATTTCAGTGCATTTTGGGCCGCTTCTTTTGCTTCGTCTCGCTTATCTAATTCGGTCAAGGCGGCGCCCACTGCAATCCAATAAGCAAAGCTTCTGCTACCTGATGGAACGCGTATGGCCCTTAATTGAACAACAGCTGAGGCGTAATCGCCGGCCTGGCTTTCGATCAAAGCCAGTTTGTAGCGCGCATCGTCGAAGCCCGGCGCAAGCGCAACCGCCCGCTCTAGCGCTGCCTTTTCATTTTTCTGTTGTCCGGCTTCTTCTGCCAGCAGAGCATACCGGTAACACAATTCCGGATCAGTTACTTTCTTATCCAGCGCGCGTCCCCATTGGGCCAAAGCTTTGTCGCGTTGGCCTTGTCGCTCCGCTATCGCGCCCAGCGTAGCTGCAAATTCAGCATTTTCAGGTTCTTCACGCTGCAAAACTTCATATTGAATTCGCGCTGCTTCAAGATGCCCGCTGACAAGCGATACGCGCGCCAGCAAAGACTCCGCTTCACGATTTGAGAGTGTGGATGAAGATACCTGTGATTGGGATGACTTATTAGCTGCAAAATAAGCTGGCCGTGTGTGTCCCACCCATTTTTCGAGACTTTTCTCAACTTCCGCGACCGTTACGCCATAACATTTCAGAAATGCTTGTGCTGGTTTCGCACCGGACTGTAATTGCGACAGGAACTCTGGCGTTTGCCCCGAGTATTCGCTGGAAGTAACGAGCATATCCACCAAAGCCCAACTTTCTGCGTAAAATATCTCGGCCCGTTTTCTGGCATCCGCCAGATCAGATTCGTTGCTTGAATCGATCAATTCTGCAAGTGGCAGCCATTTGCGCTTTCGCAAAGTTTGCATTCTTGCCGGCAGATCGCCGCCCAAGTGGTATCCATTTTGATAAGAGCGAAGTGTCGAAAAGTATTCGGCCAAACCCTCACTAAAACAGTCTGGAAGTTTTAACCCGCTTGCGTGTGCCACGTAATGGAAGTATTCATGTGCCGCCGTCCCTTCAAAGTTCGCATCCTCCAGACTCGCCATGACAATGTAATCGCCACTGCCATCAAAAGCGTAATAAGCGTCAGCCACAGGATGGGTTCGATATTCGTCATATTCTTTTGTGGAACGAAACCCGACAACGTGCAGAAGGAGCAAGCGTTTATCGTCAAAAGAAGATCCCAGCAACTTCGTTTGCACGAAAAATGAGTGCAACCGCTCGAACCAACCCAATGCACGCTGCGCCGAGACTTCGCCCGTCTGCGAATAGATTTGAAAATGTGTATCTTGCGCAAGCGTCCACTGGTCACAACAACTTACCGCTAATAAGAGGGCAGCAAGCATTGTTATTGCGCAGCCGCATTGGCTATGGTTTCCACCGCGGCGATGTTTTGAAGTAACTCCGGCGGCAAGCCATGCCGCTCCTGTAAGTATGTTGGGCTGTTATAGCTGAGCCAGACTTTGTCCTGAGCGTCTTCCCAGACCAAAATTTTCAATGGCAAATCGATCGCGACGCTCGGCGCCGCCAACATAAGCGGAGTGCCGGCCTTTGGACTGCCGAAAATCAGCAGCTTTGTCGGGCGCATTTTCATTCCCACGGCCGCTGCTTCCCCACTATGGTCAATCAAAGCAAAAACTTTGATCCCCTTCGATTCTAGGATCACCTTTAACTTCTCGACCGTCTGATCGACTGAATGATTGCTAGGTTTGTCGATGATTCCATTCATGCGGGTTCGAGAATCCAGTTTATCCCCAAAATTTGGGATATATTGAACTGGACGCTGTAAGGAGTATACGCATGAAATGGTTACTAATTCTTTTCGCTCTGTTTGCGGCAACGGCCATGGCCGCCGACGTAACGGGCACGTGGAAAGGCTCGGCCGAAACACCTAATGGAACGATTGAACGCACATTTGTCTTCAAAGTGGACGGCACGACGCTGACGGGCGAGACAAGCAGCGAAATGCTGGGCACGTCAAAAATCAAAGATGGGAAAGTCGATGGCGACAATCTTTCCTTCAGCATCACGGCAAGCTTTCAGGGAAACGATATGGAAATTCACTATACGGGCAAAGTAAGCAGCGACGGCAAGGAAATTAAATTCAAAGCCGAAATTCCCGCAGCCAGCCAAACCGTCGAGTACACAGCGAAAAAGGTCTCCTGATATGCCGGCCGCCATTAAACTGTTTGGCATTTTCTTGGTGGCCATAAGCGTAGCGGGTCAAGAACTTTCCGAAGGCAGCATTTTGGTTGCGAACGAAAAGCTCAGCGATCCGAATTTTTCACGAACAGTGGTTTTAATTGTGAAATTCGATGAAGGAAACGGAGCCGAAGGTATGGTTTTGAATCGGCAAACGGAGATTACCATCTCCAAGCTTTTTCCAAAGTCCAAACGCACGGCCAACGATCCTGTTTATCAAGGCGGCCCAGTGGAAGTCACTGGCGCTCAGGCGTTGATACGGTTAACCGCGAGTGCGGACAACGCCGCTCATGTTATGGGGGACGTCTATTTAACTGGAAATAAGGATTTAATCGACAAATCGATCAATTCAGAAACGGAAGCATCCAAATTTCGACTGTATCTCGGCTATGCCGGTTGGGGACCGGGACAACTAGAGGCAGAAATCCGGCTAGGTGCTTGGACGGTCATGACCGGCAATTCGAAAATCGTATTTGACCCACATCCAGATTCGCTTTGGCTGCGTTTAAACCACGACTCTCGGATGCGCATCGCATCCGTTATGAATGAGTTTCCGGTGTTTCAACCGGGCCGTCTAGCACAGTGAGAGCGGCCGACTGTTCCGGATCATCTTCGGTGGATGGTGAGGTCTCGTCTTTGCGGCCCAAACGTCTCGCCATTTTTTCCTGCTGTTTTTCTTTTCGTTGTTGTTCTTTTTGACGTTTCTTAAACGTCTGTGGCCCTCTACCTGGCATGGCTTAATTCCTTTCTGAAATTGAAAAGGCCACCCACCGGGCATCTATTCGATGCAGGGTAGGCGGCCAACTTAAAAGTTTGGATCGTATCCAACTACCAGCGCGATCCTTGACGACCACGATTTCCGCCGCCGCCCGACTCGGACCGGCGACCGCCGCCACCACCGCCGCCTGCGGGTTTGGGACGCGCTTCATTTACGTTAAGAGCACGACCGTGGAGGTCGGTGCCATTCAAGTTAGTAATGGCCGTTTGGGCAGCATCCGCTTCCGTCATTTCGACGAAAGCAAAGCCGCGGGGTTGACCGGTGTCCCGATCAGTGACAACGCTAACGCGCTCGACGCCGCCATAAGCAGCAAAAGCCGCATGAAGATCGTCTTGAGTAGTTTGATAACTGAGATTGCCGACAAATATGTTGGTCACAGTGTGAATTCTTTCTTTAGGTGATTTATCTTTGTCGGATTGCTCAGAGAGCCAAGTTGATTGGGAACGCGAATGTAGCGGTCGGAAGGCACTTGAAACGTGATACGGAATGCGGGCAAAGACACCTGAAGTATAGCAGGTTTTGCGCGTCGGCACGTTTTTTATGGAAAACAGAATTGCCTAGTATTCCAAATTACACTCCTGTGGCGCACATAGAATAGTCTTCGCAATGAAGCACATTTACTTTGTCACCCTGCTGATTGCCACTGCGCTGTCCGCGCAGACACTTTCCATTCAGCGGCACAATTATTCGGTCGAGGTGATCGACGGGGATGTCCCGGCACTTGCGATTCGCAACGGGGATCAACTCGTTTTGAAACTTCCGGCTGTTTCTGGTCTTTCGACGCCGGATAGCGAAGAAAAGCTTACAGACATCAAACTGAAAAACGCCGCAACACTGCCAAACGGCGACGAGCGTTGGGAGGCTACGGCACAAAGTAATATCTGGGCGAACCGGAAATTTGTCTGGATGTTTCGCAAGGACCACATCGAATTTCAGCAATTCGCAACTGGATCAAAACTGCTGGAGCGCTGCTATTTCTTTTCGAACGGCATCTCTGCGCCGTGGGCTAATGGCACCAGTCCCGGAGTTTCCGCTAATTCGACGATTTACGCGGCACGGTATTTCTCGCCACAACCGAATCACGCGGATCAATACTACTTTTCGATTGCGATGCCGCAATCGGTTGGTGTTATGCCCGAGCGTCCGGACCCAAATGGTTTCCATCCGGAATTTATGACGGGATTGTTTGCTCCTCCGCCTCTATTCATGGCGTTCGACAAGGGCGGCACATGGACCAGCATTGGGCTTGGCGATAAACCGGGAAGCTATCAATTCAATGGGCTGGAGTACTCCGGCTCGCGTTACGCAGGGGCGTCGTTTTGGGTAAATTATGCGGGCTACCGTTCCGCGTCTGACGGGTTTGCATCTCCGACAATTGCACTTCATTTTGGTTTTAACGAATATGACGCGCTGTCTCAATACATCTCATGGGTGGATCAGAACGGATTCGGCACGATAAGCCGTTTTGCGGATGTTGCCTGGCACCATCGGCCAATCTTTTGCGGCTGGGCTGAACAGACTCGTGAGGCGTCCACGAAGCAAATAGAAGCGCACGACTTAGCGACACAAGTAGATTATGAACGGTGGATTGGTGTCATCGAGAGCCGCGGATTGCCTGTCGGCACAATCATCATTGACGACAAATGGCAAAGCCATTACGGCACTTTTGATGTCGATGAAAAGAAGTGGCCGGACCTGAAAGGATTCATCGCCAGGCAGCACGCGAAAGGGCGGCACGTCTTGTTATGGGTTCCCGCGTTTCATGTGGAAGGCTTGCCGGATGAACTAGCGGTGAAATCGGGTGGTCACGCGATTGCGGGAGACGTTTCAAACCCAGAGTATGAAAAGTATTTGCGCGGGAAGATACGCCACTTAGTAGCAGACTTAGGAGTTGATGGATTCAAGGAAGATTGGGTGGGCGGCGTTTCACGGAATGCCAACTTGACGATGCATACTCCGCTTTTCGGGATTGAGTTTGTCCGCCGCTTTCAATACATTCTCTTTGATGAAACGCACAAATGGAGGCCGGATGCGCTGGTCGAAACACAGACTCCGAATCCGCTGTTCCGTGAGTCTTCCGATGTATTACGGCTGAACGATATCTGGTACGGCGCGCGGAATGTGCCGGAGATGATGCGGCAGCGGGCGCGTATCGCCAAGATAGCCGGTTGGAATTTAGTCGATTGCGACAACGCATCTTCCACGAACTTGGAGGAGTGGTGGAGCTATATGCAAGCCCAGCCTTCGATTGGCATTCCGGCGCTCTACTTCGTCTACCAAACTGAAAGCACGAAAGAAGAAGTGCCGGAGGATAAGTGGCGCCAACTTGCGGAGATTTGGATGAGCTACGTGCGCAAGCTGGACGCGAGCGCTATTTCCCCACCATCAGGATTGTGAATGAGCCAGGCACAGGCGTGCCTTGGGGAGGACGTCCACCACCTGGAGGAGGCGGCGGTGCGGGACCGCGCTCCTGTGACATGGTGAAAAGGTTGCCCGTCTTCTTGTCAAGCGTTATGGTTCTCGCGCCGTTCATGGTTTGCAGGTTTTGCTCAACCTCGAAGCTGGTCGGACTGTTTTCCTTGACAATGGTCATGGTGCCGTTGCCTTGGGTACTGAACGCCTCCATCGTCGCAGGGTTGAAGACTGCGCCATCGGAGCCGCCAGCCAGGGGCAGGTTCGCGAGAATCTTGCCGTCTTTAGCGCTTAGAATCACCATCGTGGGTTGCATCGCGGGCGGACTACCGGCGCGTGAGCAGGCGGCGAAGAGGACTTGATTTTTCACGTCCAAAGCGAGTCCATTGCAACCACCCTTGTCGACAAAAGTATAGTGACCTACTGCCTTCATGGTGTTCACGTCAACAGCGGTAACGCTACCGACCGCGTCCTGCATCACCACATAGAGCATTCCCTTACCGTCCGCCACGCCCTCTTCCGGCACGCCACCTAGATCGATGGTCCCAAGCACCGTACCATCTTTAGAATCGATGACGGTGGCGTCCTTAGTGGGATGGCTAAAAACATAAACACGCTGATTGAAGGCATCGAAGATAATACCGTCTGGACGAGCGGCACCAACATCAATGCTTTTCAACAAGGTCATCGTTTTAACGTCGAACATGGAAACTTTGGGATGATCGCTGGTGAAGCCGTGACCCGAGACCGGATCCACCGCAGTACCTTGTCCGGCGACGCCCGCAATCTCACCAAGCGGTTTGAGTGTGTCGAGATCGAAGATTGTCAAGCGTGCGGCGACGGCGGGAACTTCCGGAGTTGTATCGGTAGCCGGAATCGCCCGGGTTGCGCCTCGCGGTATGTAGAGCCGCCTGCCCTCCGCGTCAGCGTAGATATAATCCCAACCGCCTTCGCCTCCGACTTTCGCAGTCTTGAGCACCTTGTACGGGCCGTCTTGTTGGGCGAACCCGATAGGAACGCACATCGTCATCGCCGCAGTAAGAATTACGCAAAAAGAGCGCATGTAGACCTCTCCGCTCTAGTATCGATCATTGGTGGCATCTACTTAGCTTTTGTACAATAGAGCCGGTCGCAAGGACGTTTAAGGAAGACTTGCGAACGAATGTTTCATGAATTTCGTTTCCCATTGCATGGATGTATTTGATCCGGATTGGGTCGATGAGCGAATCGGGCAAACCGTCTCACTCTGGGAGCGTTGTTCGAAGGGACCGATTCATAGAGGACGCCGGTATAGCCGTCGCGAACAGGGAGTTCGGGAGCGGGCGTACGATAGAGCGCTGGAAGCGGTAGAGCAACGATACCAGCGGAACGCGCAGAAGCCGGAGAACAATGGTCCATCGGACCAAATGATCTCGCTTTTTAGTCGTTTCGCGGCCGAGGCCATGGGGCTGCCGCATGATGCCATCGATTTGTTGACACAGGATTTTTTTCCAGTCGGGGCCGAGCTGGGCAGGCAGGCTCGGCGCTTCGATCCCAATCTGGGCATGGGTGAAATCATCCAGGCGGCGCGAAACGCATGGACGGCGTGCGGACTTCAACCGTTGTTCGGAACAGAGGTCTTGCTGACGCCGGCCATTTTTGGCTACAGCATGATTTACCCGTACAGCGACAATCTCCTGGATGACGAGAGTATCGACGCTGGCGCCAAGCGCCGATTTAGCCAGCGCTTGCTCCTGCGGTTGTCAGGAGAGCCGTCTCCCGCGGAGACGGATCTTGAAAGTTGTTTGTGGAATCTGGTTTCGATGATTGAAGGGCAGTATCCGAGGAAGCACTTTCCGCAGGTTTTTGAATGCTTGTTGCGAATTCACCATGCTCAAGAACAAAGCATTGAGCAACTAGTCGGGAAGAATGCGTGGAATGCAACGGACATTTTGCGGCTTAGCTGCGCCAAAGGGGGCACTTCGGTGCTGGCGGATGCTTGCCTGGTTAGAGGATGGCTGGCTCCGGAAGAGAGCTTGTTTGCTTTTGAATGGGGTGTTTTGCTGCAGCTGGGCGACGATCTACAGGATCTAAAAGACGATCGGCGGCGCGGATCGCAGACTTTGTTCACTCTGGCTGCGTCAGCTGGCAAAGATTTGGACGATGTCGCGATACAACTGTTTCGCCTTGCCCAAAGCGTAGGGGCGCGTATGGACAAGCTAAGCAACGGCACGCTGACGCTGAAACAACTGCTGAAGACAAGTTGGGAATCGTTAATCCTGCGGGCGATTGCCGATTCTCATGAATTTTTCTCGGCGTCCTTTCTGCGTGAGGCAGAGGCACTTTCGCCGTTTCGTTTCGAGTTCCTGCGGAGCCGATCTAATCGACTGGCAAGCCAGCAGGGCCTGTATGCAACGGTCTTCGAAGATCTGCTCCAGACAGATCTGCGTGTTCAGGTTTAGTTGCGTCAACCAAAACTGAACAACCTAAGTACCGACCCAGCGGTAAGACTAGGTGGTTTTTGGCTTTTCGACTGACTTTGAGAATGCAGGCTTGTTGCGGCGGCGCGCCACATAAGCCAAAATCAATCCGCCTAGTGCTGCGAGCCACAATGAGAAAAACAGAATGTTGGTCATGCTTACTCGTCGGCGGAAGGAAGCAATACCTTTAGACGATTTTTGATTAGTAAATTATGGTGAGAAGAAGCATTAGTGCGTAAGGTGCAAGTACCTGCAGGCTAGACGCTTGGCTAAAGCAAATATCGATCCAATCCGATATGCCCAGTAGAAGCGCGCGCAATATAGTATCGCGAGATGCGTTCTCTTGGCTACTAATGTCGCCACTGGTAAATTAACACAAAAAGGGGAGTGACTTCGATGGTAAAGCTATTGATGAGTTTTTGGAAAGAAGAAGACGGCCAAGATCTAGTTGAGTATTCCTTGCTATTGGCCTTTATCGCATTGGCAGCCGTTGGCCTGCTGAGCGGAACCAGGACTACGATTAGCGGTCTTTGGTCCACAATTAACAGCACGCTTGCCAGTGCTTCAACCACAGCTTCTTAAGTATTTTGCGTTTTGCGCGGAATGGCACCGTTCAACAGAATGGTGCCGGACGCTTCGTCAGCAGAGCTTTCGATCTGGGTGTTGCCGCTTCGACTGTCTCAGCGAAGCGGCACCCCGATCGACTGATGCCTTTGTCGGGAATGGGCGGCGTCAGGCTGAGTAATCAATCCATTGCCGTGGAGGTGAAGATGGTTGCTGCCCCATCAGGGATTGAGGGTCCCCGCACTCGCCACAACCCTATAAGAGCTTGCTTGGGACGTCCAGTTAGTTGTCCGATTACTGAATCCAGCCTGCTGCAGTAGCGTATGGAGCTGAGCGGTATGGAATGGCTGATACGCGATGTCGTAAGTCTTAAGTTGAACCGTCCCTTGCCGGTCAAAAACGAGAACAACTTCAACCAAGAGCGGCTCATGAAACTCCCGACCGAAGTTCCAGACGTATAAGGGGATGCAACGTATACCGCCCCTCTCCCGCAGATCAAAGTGCGTGAAGCGAACCCGGTCCGCATACAGTTTCTCCCAGTTGAGAGACTCAATCACGAGGGTCCCGCCTTCTCGCATTACTTCCCGCATGCCTCGCAACGAGCCAAGCATCTCATGCTCATCGCGGCAGTGCCCCAGTGCGTTACCCAAACAAATCACCATATCTACGGGCTTCTGAACGGTCGCGGGCAGGAACTGCCAAGCACAAACCTCGAAACTTATTTGCTGTTTCTGTTCAGCCGCGTGTCCGCGTGCCCGCATCACCATGCTGCTGCTGGCATCGGTGCCGAGCACCTCGTAGCCACGTCGGGCGAGGGCGAGGGCTGCTAAACCCGTCCCACAGGCGCAGTCCAAAATCCGGGGTTTGTTGAATGCTGTGAGGATCGGTATCAACGCCCTCGATCTGCGAGTCTCCGGAAAGCGTGGTGTCAGAAAAGAGCCACTCGTAGTCCGCTGCAAACGCGTGGTACTGATCGCTGTCATTCATGTCGGTCTTCCCTGTTTGGTTGCGGCGCGAGATATCCCACTAACCGTTTTTGACATCCGGTACCCGGTCGGCCTCCAGTAATTCTTCACGAACTTTTAGCTTAGCCGTAGCCGAACTGGCCCCTCAATGGGCGCCTTTTTTGGAAAACTCCTGCGCGTCACGGAAATGCAGCAGCATGCCACCAAACTCTCCGGGCACCCACCGGAGCTGCTGCCATGGAACTACCGCGAGACACCAGCGAGCCTCACAACGCTGACTGCATAAGAGAGTAGCTAGACGTAATGACCGGATACTATCCTCTTCGGCAATGGTTAGGTGACACCTGAAATGCCCGTAAAACGAGCCTTTTCAAAGGCGAAATGCGGTGGCGTTTTTGGCCAAACACGGATAGCGAGCTTCACGGATTTGACATACGGCCGAAAAGCCAAACGCCAGACGGATCATCGGGTTTTGGGTGCGGCGTATTAGGATCTGGAGCCCAACCGTTCTTTGCCATCCGCTGAATAGCGAAAGACGCTCCGTCTTTCATAAAAGTTTTGGCCGCGACGGAATTCCAGCCAGACCTACGGATGGTCTCAAGAATTTCGGGGCCTTCCAGGCGAGTCTCGTGGCGAAGTGCATTAGCTTGATGCATGGAGTCGCCGCCGGTGGCCAACAGCATGGATGTTTGCGGCGAGATATCCTCTAACCAGCGGTAACACAACGCCGTCTCAATCGCGATGCTTTGCACAGTTTCGGCAGGAAGATAGAAAAGCAATCCTTCGCTTAACAGCAGCACATGTTTACTTTTACCTAGCGCAATATCAAGAACTCGGCGGCGATCGGCTTGGCTATTCAGATCGGCGGTAACGCGCTCGAGCTGACAACGTGGCGCAATATCCTGCAACACGCTTTGTTTGTAATTGAGAATGGGCGCGAAGTCTGCTTCTATCCAGCGCAAGCTGCTGGGTAAAGGCAGCCGCCATGGCCGCGCATCCAGACCCGCGCCTAAGCAAAGAACGCAATCAACCACTTGAGCTTGCAATTCTGACAGCAGAAACTCATCGATGAAACGCGAACGGAGCCCGATTCCGAAGGAGCGCCAACGCGACGGCGAGCCACGTCGGGCGATGGCAATGCCGCGATCTCCAGCAAGGCGCGCCGCATAAGGATCGCGAACAAGTCCGTCTTCCAACTCCGTTTCGGCGGCGCGTGCGGCGGCAACAAGCAATGCGGTGTCGCTGACATGATCCATCGAATCGGACATCGTACGAGTTTACCGAAGGTTTGGAAATAATGATGAAGCATGTTAAGACCAAGAGCGAGAAAAGCCAAATGCTGACGGAAAAGGCAGTTAGACAATTTGCGGAGGAATGGGTGAGTGCGTGGAATTCGCACGATCTGGACGCGATTCTGTCGCACTATGCGGCGGATATCGTTCTGACGTCGCCAGTGGCAGCACGGCTATTGAACGATGCTTCGGGAACCGTCGCCGGCAAAGTCGGGCTGCGCAGTTATTTTCAACGTGGTCTTGAGGCGTATCCGGATCTACGCTTTGAGTTGCTGGATGTGATGTGGGGAATCTCAAGCATTGTCCTTTATTACAAGAACCAAAGAGGGACAAAGACGGGCGAATTCATGGAACTCGATGGAAACGGCAAAGTAATTCGGGTGGTCGCGAACTACGGCGGCTGAATCGTGCACAGGCGTAATATGTTTCTTGGTTTTGCTTGTTAGCAAACAAGAAGAGAAAAAATGCGAATCAATAGAATGCGGCTGACTTTGCTTGGAATGGTCATTGCGGCGGGCTTGGCGTATGCCCAGCAGAAAAGCGTGCCGCCAGCCTTTCAAATGCCCGCGCCCACGCCGAATGACACTTTAAAATCGCCGGAGATCGTCGCAGGCGGGCACGTTATTTTCCGGCTATATGCGCCGCGAGCGCAAGAAGTAAAACTGCAGGCGGAGGGAATGGAAGCGACGCCCGGAATTTCGCCGCAAGAAATGATGAGCGGAATGGCGGGACGAGCGATGACGCGCGGCGCAGACGGCGTTTGGACGATTGACTTCGGGCCCATTCAGCCGGGAGTTTACCGCTATACGTTTCTGGTAGACGGGGTGCAAACGACGGATCCGCGCAATCCAACTTCGAGCGAAGTGCTGAACGGAGTGCGAAGCATGTATGAAGTGCCGGGCGCGGCGTTCATGGAATACAAGCCCGATGTGCCGCATGGAGCCGTTGCGAGCATTTGGTACTCGTCGCGCGCGGTTGGCCATTTGAGACGGATGCATGTATACACACCGCCCGGGTATGAGAACAGCAACAAGCGCTATCCGGTGCTGTACCTGCTGCATGGCGGCGGCGATACGGATGATTCGTGGTGGACAGAGGGTCGCGCGGGCGCCATCTTGGACAATTTGATTGCCGAACATAAGGCGGAGCCCATGATAATCGTGATGCCTGCTGGACACGTGGCGCGCGAATTTCAATTGAGGACTGGACAGAACACAATGGGGCACGATGCGTTCAATGAAGATTTGACGGGCAGCATCATACCGTTTATCGAAGCCAACTATCGGACCCTTGCCAATCGGGATCAGCGGGCGCTGGCAGGGCTTTCGATGGGCGGTTTGCAGACTTTGGATGTCTCGTTAACGAATTCCGATCTGTTCGCATACATAGGGGTGTTCAGTTCTGGTTGGTTTGAGAACATGCGCGATCAGGAAGAGAAAACAGACTTCGCACAGTACGCGGCCAGTGGCAAACCTTTCAAGCTGTACTGGGTGGGCGTTGGCAAATACGACATTGCGAATGCCAATAGCGCCGCAAGCGTGGACTTATTGAAGAAGCATGGAATATCTCCGGTTACGCATGAGAGCGGCGGGTTTCACGCGTGGAATAATTGGCGGGACTATTTGGAAATATTCGCGCCACAATTATTTCGGTAAGGTGTTGCGCAACCGCTATTGTTTGAACACTTCGATAGGCAGCTTAACCTGACCGGTTTGGCCTTTTTTGTCTTTGGTAGTTGCGATTAATTCCTTGTGGCCAGCGTCTTTGGTGACACCGCTTGGGATGACCACATCCATGGAGGTAGGATCGTCCGAGGAAACCTTGAACACGAGAGGCGAATTCTCGAAACTCACGCCCGCGACGGTTGAAAAATCTGCGCCGCTGAAAGTTACCGTTCGACTGTCGCCCGTGCTTAGATGCGAGGGTGCGGCGGCGATGCTGGCCTTGGTTTCCTGGCCGGGAAGAGTAAGATCCCAAACGATGGGCGACTCTTGCGAAAGCGGCCAGAAGTTGGGGGTCGGCTTCCAGGCGATGGTCAGAGTTTTGCCTTTCGGAGTGTGGGGCAGCGTGATCAATGCTTCGGTATCGGAAAGAACCTCGAGCATCTTGGGAGTTATGCCGTTCGGTTCATCCATAGAGAAAGCGCGGATTTGCGGCAGCGTAGCTTCATGCAAGATGCGGAGATCAGTACCCGAGGCCAAGTAAGTGACTTCGGAGCTAACCCCAGACGCTTTCTTTTGCGCAGGTTTTACGGAAGGGCTTTGCGGACTGCTTGAGTATGGACTTAGCGAGGCTAAGAATGGAGCGAAGTGAATGGGGCCTTGCAAATTAGAGCCGCTCCAATCGAGTTCGCGCAGATAGAAATTGCTAGCCGTTCGCAGGTCAGCAGTGGTGGCGGTGAAATGATAAACGCAACTGGAATCCATACCCTTGTCACAGGCCAAGCCATTCTGAAACGGCTTGTCGCGCAGGCCATAAACATCGGAGCCAATAAGCACAAGCGGTTTGGCATGCGGCAGTTCACTTTTGAAGCCTTTGCCAGGCTCGAGCGTTACACGAACGCGCGATGTTCCATCGGCTTGCGGAATAGCCCAGAGCCAGGTACTGTTGATTTCGCAACCTTCCTTGCTGTGATTGATGGGGATGGTAATGCTGGCGGTTTGATTACTTTCGCCCACAAGTTTAATTTCGCCATTGGTGATTAGGTCTTTGGCGGGCGCAAAGAATTGTAGTTCTTGTCCAGTGAAGGCCACGGCCGGATAAGTATTGGAACCGCTTTGCAGAGAAATTCCGGGCGAAAAGAAACTGCCGTGCGTTTTGATTTTGACAAGGCCGCCGCCAATGTCGTCCCAGGTGGAATCCCGGACGCGCAACGGGTTTTGAATGATGACCGGGTCTTTAATGGCAGTAACGGTGCAGCTACTATGGAAGACCGGACCAACGACTTGTTTCCGCTCGTCATATTCGCGCCAGCGAGTTTGCACCATGACAGCGGGCGAGAATGTGGATTCATCCAACCCCTCGGGTAAGGCGAGTTGGGCGAAGACTTGGCGTGGACCGCTCAAGACATAGTCGGCGCCGAGCACGGGACGAAACTGCCATCCGAACACAACTGAATTGCTGCGCGAACGTTTGGCATCAACCGCACGATCATTCAAAGTTTTGGCATCCAGGTTTTGGGTTGGCGGTTCCACTGGACCCTCGACGAACCATTCGTCATCGCAATCGCTCAGCTTCTGCATACGTACGCCCACCTCCAGGCTGGTCAAAACTTTTTCGGGAAAGGGCGCGCCAAGGGGTTTGACAGACGGATGGTCATATTGCAGCGCAACTGTGTCGGTATCTTTTGCCAGGTAGAGGCGGTCTTTGCTTTTGCCTCCGGACACACCGGCATTTACAACCTGATCAATGACTGCTGCCCCGCCGAACGATTTCTGTTTGCTGGTGATTTTGGCTACGTTGTAGGTTTTTTGCGACGGCAATAAATTCACGATACTGACGGGAGGCGTCCCACCAGACTCAGGCGTTGGATAGGGTTCGATGAGAATACGAACTTCGGCCACGGCACGGCGAAACTGCCGCGGTGGATCGATTGAGATGGGGAAGCCGATCGTGGTTTGCGCCCGGGTAGCAATGGCGCGCGAGTTCTCGACCAGAAGCGTATCCGATTGTGCCCCCTGCAGAAGCAATTGATAAATCTGCAGTTGTCCGCTAAGTTGAACTTGTTCCACCAAAGCATCGGCACTGGATTGTCCGACGTTTGAAGGAGCGGTTAGCGGGTTGTAAGTAGGGGCGGCAGGGATAGCGGGAGTAACAGGAGCGGCCGGGGTAATTGTTTCTGACAACGATGTGGCGGGCGGAACGGTGGTTGCCGCACCGCTTGCAACTGGCTGGCAACCCAATGCGCCGTAAGGATAGTAACCGGCTGGACAGCTTCCACTCTGAGCGGTGATTGAGCTTACGGTAGCTGCGGCGGGAGGTGACACTTGAACTTGGGCGTTCAAGTAACTCTGATCCCTTGTAACACCTTGTAAGTTGCCGTAATTGCCTGTAATTTGACCCGCGACAAACGGGTTTATCTGACTAAGCTTTTGCGCAGTCGAATTAAGCATGTTACGCAGTGCGTAAGTATCGTAGACTTTGGGAGCGCCAACGACGATGCCATTGGCAACCTGGGGCTCGCGCGGCTTCCAAGGCAGGTCTACCGAGATGGAATCGTCATCGTCTCCGCTGGTTCGAGCGTCTGGCCCGTAGGAGGCTTTATATTTCCGGCAAGAATCGGAGGGTTCAAAAACTTGCAGGTAATAATGGCTGACACTCGAATTGCCGACGTGCAACTCACTACCCGTATCGTGGATCAAGTTGCCATTCAATGCGAATTCCAACTCGGGGTTCTTGAAAATGTCATTTTTAATGGTGACGCCAAAACCATCAATGAAGGCGGCTTGAACCCATTCGGACTGCGTGGCGTTTTTGCCAACGTTCACAAAAACGGTTCTGTGCAATTCCGGCTCGACAGTATTGCACTTGGCTTCGCAGGTAGTGATTAGAAAAATTCGGCCCAGTGGCTTGCGGCCTTCGAGCTTTTCACCAGGGACGGTGTAGGCGTCCAGACTTTCGTTTTCTTTGATAGAAAAGGTATAAGACTTGTAACTCATCTGGCGCGGGGGCACAGATTCGTAAGTCGGGCCGGATTCGTTAGTCAACGATTCAAAATGGATCGCGTTATTACGCGTAACAGCTACTTGTGCCTTTGACTGGGCAGCAAGTAACGTGACTAACAACGCTGACAATGCCAGCGGCAAGCGAGACGAAAGCAACCTATTCCTCCCGGACTAAGTTTGTCCGTTCTGTCTACTTATCACGAATAGGACAAAAATGCAAGGAAATGTTTGAGGTCCGTGGCCTTATGGCTGACGACCGCACGCGTGATGGGCCCTTTGGATAACCTATTATCTGGAATGTGTCGCCCCAAAGGCGAATGGCAGCGCGGGCTGCATTCCTTTAGGCATAGGCACTCTGCCTGTCCAATATATAGCGAGTTTCTATGGCCCAGCTTCTATTGTTTTTGATTCTCTTACCCTTTTTGCAGCAAGTGCCCGCGTCCGCGCCGGTTTCAGCTCATCAACGCGGGGTTGATCTTTACCATCAAAAGGATTACGCGGGAGCAATTGCGCAATTGCAGGAAGCAATCAAAACAGAGAACCCGGGGTCAGCGGAGTATAGGGAATCATCGCTATTGATTGGTCAGAGTTATTTCGATTTAAACCAAGCGCCGAAAGCAATTCCCTGGTTACAGCAGGTGGGACCGCTAAACGAAGCGAACTTCATGCTTGGGTACGCCTATTTGTTGAATCACCAACGGCAAGAGAGCGTCGCCGCTTTTGCGCGCTTATTTGAGGTAAAACCGGATTCAGCCGCGGCGCATTTGATGGCCGGGCAGATGATGCTGAAACGCGATTACGAACAAGAGGCGGAGGAAGAGGAGCGCGCCGCCATTGCGATGGACCCCAAGCTGCCGGAAGCGCATTTTGTCTTGGGAGAAATCGAAATTGCCACGCACCGCACCGAATTGGGTATTACCGATATGAAGGCAGAGCTTGCGATCAACCCGAATTATTCGATGGCTTGGTATCGCTTAGGCGATGCATACTCGCGGCAGGAAAACTGGGATCTGGCGATTCCCGCTTTGCAGCGATCTATTTGGCTGAACCAATTTTTCAGCGCGCCGTTCATTTTGCTGGGTAAGTGCTATATGAAGCAGAAGAACTATTTCAATGCGGAAGGTGCACTGAAGCGGGCCCTGGAGTTGGACCCGCAAAATTATTCAGGCACGTATTTACTAGTGCAAACATTGACGGCGGAACAGAAGAAAGACGAAGCCGCGCCGCTAATTGAAAAGCTGAAGACATTGCCACACGAACGCTAATCTTTCAAGGCAACTTCGACAGGCTTGGCGTGCCAAATTTCGTCGCAATATTGGCGGATGGCGCGATCGGACGAGAATTTGCCCATTCGCGCGGTATTCAGAATCGACATGCGGATCCAACGATCGTGATCGAGCCAAGCCTCGTTGATTTTGTCCTGGCATTCGATGTAAGACTGATAATCCGCCATCAGCATATAGGGATCGTCGCGATACAAAAGCGTATCGACGATGGGGCGGAACAAGGAGCTATCGCCTTTCGAAAACTCACCGGAGCCAATAGCATCAACCGTTTCGCGCAGCTCGGCATTCTCGTCGTAAAATTTGCGCGGATTGTAGCCAGAAGATTTCATTGCGTAAACCTGGTCGGTGGTTAGACCAAACAAGAAGAAATTTTCCGCACCTACAGCTTCGCGAATCTCAATATTTGCGCCATCCAAGGTGCCGACTGTTAAAGCTCCATTCATGGCGAATTTCATGTTGCCGGTACCGGAAGCTTCTTTGCCGGCGAGTGAGATTTGTTCCGACAGATCGGCCGCCGGATAAACCCGTTGTCCGAAAGTGACGTTGTAATCGGGCAGAAACACGACGCGTAATCTTCCGGCGACGTCGGGATCCCAATTAACAACATCGGCGACGGAATTGATGAGCTTGATGATGAGCTTCGCCATGAAATACCCAGGCGCGGCTTTTCCACCGAATAAGAAAGTTCTCGGCACAATCTGGGCTGCGGGATCCTTCTTGATGCGCTTGTATATGGTGACAATGTGCAAGACCTTCAAGTGCTGCCGCTTGTACTCATGGATGCGCTTCACCATCGTGTCGAACATGGACAAGGGATCTACATGCACGCCGGCTTTAGCGTGGATGTAATCCACCAATTGCTGTTTCACGGCCCGTTGCGTTTGTTGCCATGCCTTGCGAAACTCGACATCTTCCAAGCTGTCTTCCAACTTGCGCAGTTGGTCCAGATTCGATAGCCAACCATCCCCAATACGGCTGGTTATAAGCTTGGTTAAGCCTGGGTTGGCAAGCGCCATCCAGCGGCGCGGTGTTACACCATTGGTTTTGTTGCTGAAACGTTCAGGGTACATTTCGTACATGTCGCGCAGAACGTCTTTCTTCAACAATTCGGTATGCAACTCGGCTACGCCGTTCACAGCATGACTTCCCACAGTTGCCAGGTGCGCCATGCGCACATAGCGCTCGCCACTTTCGTCAACTAAGGACATGCGGCGGACGCGGCCTTCGTCGTTCGGAAACTTTGCTTTCACGTCGTCCAGAAAGCGCCGATTAATTTCAAAGATGATTTCCAGATGCCGCGGCAGCAAACTCTGGAAGAGAGAGATGGGCCATTTTTCCAAAGCTTCGGGCAGAAGTGTGTGGTTTGTGTATCCCAGCGTTTTTACGGTTATGTTCCACGCTTCTTCCCACCCCAAGCTGTTTTCGTCCACCAGCAGTCGCATAAGTTCGGCAACGCTGATCGATGGATGAGTGTCATTCATCTGGACTGCAAATTTTTCGTGGAATTTGTCCAGCGGACGCCCAGTACGCAGCAGGATGTTGATCAAATTCTGCAGGGAAGCGGAAACAAAAAAGTATTGCTGCTCTAAGCGTAGTTCTTTGCCGCCAATGTTTTCGTCGTTGGGATAAAGAATTTTGGAGATGTTTTCCGACTGCATTTTTTCGCGCACCGAGCCGAAATAATCGCCCACGTTGAATGCGTTGAAATTGAAACTTTCAACCGCTTCAGCCCTCCACAAACGGAGCGTATGGATGTTGTTGCTCTTGTAGCCGCCGATGGGTGTGTCGTAAGGAACTGCTTTTACAGAGCGGTCTGGGATCCAGCGCGCTCGATATTTGCCTTGTGCATCAAAGTACGATTCGGTGTGTCCGCCGAAGCCGATTGTTACGGCACCCTCAGGACGTGGAATCTCCCAGGGGTTGCCCCACTGTAGCCATTTGTCGGTCACTTCCACTTGCCAGCCATCGCGAATGACTTGATCGAAAATTCCGTATTCGTAGCGAATACCAAAGCCGATGGCGGGAATCTTCAATGTCGCCAGCGAATCCATATAGCAAGCGGCCAAACGTCCCAGGCCGCCATTGCCAAGCCCAGGCTCCGGTTCCTCAGCCAAAATCGCGTCCGGGTCAAGGCCGATTTCGCGCATTGCCTCGTTTGCCGCTTCCGTGATGCCCAAATTGATCAGACTGTTGCCTAAGTGAGGTCCAAGCAAAAACTCGGCGGACAAGTAGCAAACCACACGCGCGTCTTGATCCAGATACGTCTCCATGCTGTGGGTCCAGCGATGCACCATGCGGTCGCGGATGGCTCTTGCCACCGCCAGGTAGCAATCCAAAGGCGTCGCTCGTCCGGGGAAGCGCGCCAAGTCGTACAGAATACTGTCGATGAATGCGCGTTTGAGATCTTCTTTTGTCAGGCCGACACGGTCAGGATCTGACTTCAATTGCTGCGCGAGGCTGATTACGCTCATATTCCCTTTTTTGTCTAACTATCGGAAGCGTACGACACACTGAGGCCGTTGACAAGACCGCCAGTCAATATTCAGACAACTGTAACGGCCGAATGACTTTCGCGTATATATACGCTAGTGACTTTGCTCACAAAGCGACTTGACCAGACCGTATAGGAATGTCTGGCCTTCGTAAAAGGATTGGACCGGCATTCGCTCATCTTGGCCATGCATCCGCATGTCATCGCGATCGAGAAAGAAGCCCTGCACGCCGTAGGTTGGGATGCCAGCCCGACGCAAAGATCGGCCGTCGGTCGCGCCCATCACCATCATTGGAATGGTTGGAACGCCTGGCCACAATAAGTCGTTCATGCGGTCTACAGCTTTAAACAAGTCCGCACGGACCGGTGAGGGCGGCCCTTGCTCAGGATCGCCAAGAACTTTGATGTCTACCTTTTCGTCCGCCACAACATCATGCAAACTCTTTTGCACGTATTCAAGCGAATCCTCCGGCAAGACGCGGCAGTTCACGGTTGCAGCAGCCAATTGCGGAAGTGCGTTCATAGCATGGCCGCCTTCCAATTGCGTGGCGACGCAGGTGGTTCGCAGCATCGCGTTCCAACCGACAGACGCCGCAGCAAGTTTCGGAAGCACTTCAGTGGAGCCTTCGCCGGCGCTTTTCATATCGGCTGCGATAGATCCTGGAGTTATTCTTGACATTTGCGTGAAATAGCCGCGCGTGACGTCGTTGGTTTTCAGCGGAAAACCAAACTGACTGAGACGATACAGTGCGCCCGCCAAATGGTAGATGGCGTTGTCAGGCACGGGCAATGAACTGTGGCCACCCTTATTGTGCACTTCCAGGCGGAAATTGATCACATACTTCTCGGAAACCTGAACGTCGTTAGAAATTTTTTTTCCGCCCGCCATTTCGCCCCAACCGCCTTCATTCAGACACAAGTCGGCATCGATCAAATCACGGTGATTCTTAATAAGCCAATCCACTCCGTTGTAAGGACCGCCACCCTCTTCATCGGCCGTTAGTGCGACGATGATGTCACGATCCGGCTTAAATCCTTCGCGCTTATAGCGGATGAGGTTTGCGATCCAAACCGCGGCTTGGGCTTTGTCGTCGGTGGTTCCGCGCCCGTAAAAATATCCATCCTTTTCGATGAACTCAAACGGATCGGTAGTCCAGTCCTCGCGTTTCGCTTCAACGACGTCAGTGTGGGCTAGCAAGAGAATAGGCTTGCGCCCGCCGGTTCCGTGGTAGCGCACGACCAGGTTTTCTTTCGTGGGAATTGGACCGCCAAGAAAGATATCGGCATCGGGAAAACCAGCCGCCCGAAGGCGTGCAGCCATAGCTTCGGCGACCGGCGTGGTGGCGCCGCTTGTGAAACCAGATTTGATCTCAATAACCTGTTTGTAAATGTCGCGGGCAAGTTGCTTATCCGCTTCGGGCGGTTGGGAATCGATGGCAAAAACGTTGCCGCTTACCGCAATGACGAGTAGGATGAACCGGACCATGAAATATCTTTGCATTCTAGCCGTCGCCAATTGTAACGGTTTTGTGATAGTGTTCACTGATACAAAGCGAGGGTAACAACATGGCCAAGCGTATTGTTTTTTGTTCCGATGGCACTTGGGATAACTCGGGCAGTCACAGCAACGTGTACAAGTTGTACAAATCGTTGCTCGTAACATCCGATCAAATGCCTTTTTACGATGACGGCGTGGGGGCAGTGAGCAACATCGTCTTAAAGGTCATCGAAGGCGCGATCGGCCTTGGAATTCGCCAAAAAATTAAGGACGGATACACCAAGATCTCGAATGTCTATGAGGCCGGCGATGAGATCTTCATCTTTGGCTTCAGCCGCGGCGCATTTACCGCGCGTGCTTTGGCAGGGATGATCGCGGCGTGCGGTTTGCCTACACAAAATCCTACCGACGATCTGGTGAACACCGCGTTTGAAGCCTATGAACATCGCAGCGAGCGTCCCAACATTTTGGCTTCGCTGGCCGCGTTCAAGATGAGCCAAGCGACAATCACAATGGTCGGAGTTTGGGACACCGTAGGTTCACTTGGCTTTACCTCGGTATTGGGGGGCGTGGATCCGATTGACAGTTTCATGGATACTACGCTTCATCCCAACGTGCTGAATGCCTATCACGCGCTTGCGATTGACGAGAAGCGTCCGCAGTTCCAGCCCACGCTTTGGAAAACGGCTTCGCCTGGCCAGACGTTGGAACAAGTCTGGTTCTCTGGCTACCACTCGGATGTGGGCGGTGGGGTGAGCGAAATTCCCCCAAACAACCCAGCCCTGTCGGACATACCGCTTGCCTGGATGATGACAAAAGCCAGTGCCTTGGGATTGAAATTCGATCCGGTATCGATAGAGCTTTTGACGCTTCCGTTAGATAACACTTTTGCAGTGTTGCCCATGAACCCACCGGACGGTGGCATCAATCAAGTACTTCCGAGAACGATTCCTATAGACGCCGTGCTTGCCGACAGCGTTGTTATTCGTTGCCAGGATGTAAAGCTTCGTCCTGGCAATCTCAAGTTTGCCAATGGCGCCCTTGCTACGACTTACGGTTACGAAAAAGTAGTCAAACCGCTTGTAGCCGTGGCCGGCGACTAGAAAGCATTTAAGCGCCCGCGGGAAGCAGTTCGCCTGCGCCTTCACCAATTTGCTGCCGCCAAAGGGCGAAATAAAGCCCTTTCTTGGCAACCAGTTCTGCATGTGTTCCAACTTCCGCGAATTCGCCCGCGCTCCAGCACGTAAATTCGTCCGGCATGCATGACGGTAGAGAAACGATGCGCAATCAAAATAGTAATCACGTCGGCGCGTTCACCCACGTCGCGAATAGTGCGCGTAATCTCTTCTTCCGTCGATCGAATCCAGTGACGAAGTCGCTTCGTCAAAAACCAGCAGCTTCGGCTTGCGTAACAGCGCCCTGGCAATGGAGAGCCGCTGCTTCTCACCGCCCGAAACCTTCACGCCGCCTTCGCCAATCAGCGTATCGAGCCCTTTGTCTGCCCGCGCTAGCAACGAATCCGCCGCCGCTCTGTGCAGCACATCAAGACATTCTTCGTCCGTCGCATTCGGCCGCACAAACAGCAGGTTCTCGCGAATCGTCCCGGAAAACAGCTGTGTATCTTGCGTCACGAAACCAATTTGCGCCCGCAATTCATCCGGGTCAATGTCAGCCGCATGTCATGCCCGTTGTACCGGACCGTCCCTTCCTTCGGCGCTATAAAGCCCAACCAACAATTTCACTAGCGTTGTCTTCCCGCCCCCGAAGGTCCCACAAAAGCAACCGTGTCGCCGCTCTGCAAATGAAAATCCACGCCGCATACCGCCGGCCGGTTCGCCGAATTGTGCTGGAAGCGTCACTTGGTTGAACTCCAGTCGATTGCAGAACTCCCAACGGCTTGGGATTCGCCGGCTTCTCTTCCGGTGGCATATTCAGAATGTCCTGTATGATGTTGAGCGAAGCTTCAGTTTCGCGATAAATATTGATGATGTTGCCCAATTCCTGCAACGGCCCAAAAATGAAGAATGAATAGATAAACAACGAGAAGAACTGGCCCACGCTAATGCGCTGCGTGAAAATCAAATACAACATCAGGAACAAAATGCTGGTGCGCAACAGGTTCACGCAAGTGCCCTGCAAAAAGCTCAGGCTGCGCAAATAACGAACCTTCTTCAATTCAAGCTTCAAAATTTTGCCCGTCGTATTGTTCAGCCGGTCAGATTTCCTGATTCGCCAAGCCCAGCGTTTTCACCAGCTCAATATTGCGCAAAGATTCGGTTGTCGACCCGGCCAGCGCCGCCGTCTCGCGCGACAATCGCCTTCTGCATGGCTTAATTTTCCGGCTGAGGTCAGAACTGAAGAAACCCAAAATCGGCACGGTCAACAGGAAAGCGGGCGCAATCACCCAGCTCACCTGTATCGCGTAAATGGTCACAAAAATCACGCCTACCAGCGCCGTAAACAAAATGTTCACAAACGCGGTGATGAAACTTTCCACATCGTCCGAACCTTTTGCAGTCGGCCTAGCGTCTCACCGCTTCGTTGATCTTCAAACAGCGCATACGGCAGCGACAGTGATCGTTTCACGCCCGCCGCATAAAGCTTGCGCCCGTTTGCTGCGTAATCACGTTGACGTAATAATCTTGAAAATTCTTCGCCACTCGCGAAATGAACGCCACCCCTACCGCCAAACCGAGCAGCCAAGTCACGCCGTTGATGAAATCGCCAATGGAGTATTGGTGAAATTTAGTCGCGTAGAATCGCATGATGTGGCGGAAAATCGATGGGTCGAGCAGCGAGAAAGACTTGGTTGATGGCCGCAAGCAGAAGCGCGAGCAGAACAAATCGCCATTGCGGCTTCAAATATCGGATGAGTAGGTCCATAGTTAAAGAAGATGCGCCGGAGTTGGCCGTTGTCTCCGTTTTTTGGCCGGATGACTGACATATCTGTTTACCTCTTCGAGCGATCCGAAGAAGCCAACGAATTGCTTGCTCAACGTTCGAGGTCGTCTTAGCGACTGGCGGAAATCGCGCAAGCGAAATTGGTCGCTTAAGGCAACCACCGCGGAGCCCATAGGCCGGTATTCATGTGTTCCTTGCGCCCAAACGACTCGTTCCTGCTCATCCCACCAAAGGGCAAATCCCACCGGCGTCCCCCCTTCCGAAGTATGATGAATCTGCACTATGAGTGAACCAGTTCAAAGTTTCAAGAATCACGCGCGCTACGATCCGTTGTTTCATTTCATCCTCACACCCATCACATTGGGACTGATGATTTGGGCCTGGGTTGCTCATTTCCACATGAAGACTTTGGAATCGTTTTTTGTCGCTGCAACCCTGTTACTGCTGTTTCTCACAATTTTCATGGTTCGAACCTATTCTCTGAAGGTACAGGATCGAGTCATTCGTTTAGAGGAGCGGCTCCGCCTTCAGACCCTTGGCGACAATGTTTTGCGCGCGCGCATACCCGAACTGAAAGAACGGCAACTGATCGCCTTACGCTTCGCTTCGGACGGTGAAGTAGTGGCCCTGGCAACAAAAGCCCTGAATGAGAATCTCGATTCCAAACAGATCAAAGCGTTGATTCAAAACTGGCGCGGCGATTATTGGAGAGTTTGACCCCGATCTAGGGATGAAGATTTCGCCGTCTTGCTATGCGCTAACAGGCTTTGGATACGCCACCCCATGGTGTGTGAACACGGGCATAGTTGTGGGCGACAACATCACACTGATTGTTGACACGGCGGCGAATGCGCTGGCGGCCGCTACGATCTACGGATACGCGCAAGCTATACGCGGGGTGAATACTCTGCGCGTCATCAATACCGAAAAACATTTTGACCATATTGGCGGCAACAGTTTTTTTCGCGATAGAGGTATTGAAATATGGGGTCACGCACAACTTCGCCGCAGCCAGGAACAGTTTGCGGCGGAAATTCAAGAATTCAATGACGGTATTGCGAACCGTGCCCGGCGTGAGAACAATGAGGCGGACGTCTTCTTTGGCGGTGTCGGACTGGCGCTCCCCGACCATCCCATTCAACAGGAGAGCAGCATGGATTTAGGTCGCGTTTCCGTTGATTTCATCATGACACCCGGTCATACCAACACAAATATTTCCATTTGGGCGTCCGCCGATGGCGTATTGTTTTCCGGAGATTGCATGATCAATGGATATCTGCCGAATCTGGATGCCGGGACCACTGAGGATTGGGAAACCTGGCTGCAATCGCTGGATAAGATCGAAGCGTTACATCCTCAACATGTTGTGCCTGGCCACGGACCGGTGTTGTTCGAGAAGCAAGTGCAAACGGCGCTCAATGCGCTTCGCACAACACTAACGGAAGCCATCAAAAAAGGCAAATCACCCACGAGTTACTGAACGGGATCGATTTCTATGCCGTTGATATCCGGGCCAATATATCCAGCGCCCTGATCGCCCATGAAATCGATTCTCAAAACGCCTTTTGTCACCGTGGCGGAAAACGTCTTGTCGATCGCCGTCAGAACGCCGCCGGCAGCGGCTACGGGATCAAAATTGTGAAGGACTCGCGCACCATTGATGGAGACGCTCATGTAGAGCATATGCGGCGATGGTACGTCGGCTGCTTTTCTGTATTCGGCCCACTTCAGCGTCACTCGGTAGTTTCCATTTGGCAGCTGAAATGAATAGGAAAAACCGCTGACGCCATAGTTGTATCGAGAATTTTGATACAGCTTCTGCATATCGTCGCTGGCTCCCTTTATGGGCAAATTTCCGCCGTAGCTGACGCCTCCGTCATAGCCAAAATCGGCAGACCACAAATGCTGTTGGGCGTCGGTAAACTCACCGCCGCCGCAGTTCACTCGGATGGTCGGAATACCTTTGTTGACGACAATAACGGATTTCGCCGTTAAGCGGGGATCTAGCGCACTGGTAGCAATAACTGAAACTGCCGTATTTTCTGCTACGGGACTTATCGGAGCAGAGTAGACGCCCCGCTGATCAATGCTGCCCACATTCGGCGATATAGACCATTTGACATCTTTGTCCGTCATGTTGGCATACCACGGAATCGCGTAGAACTGCTGCCGCTTGGCAACTGAAATATTGCTCTTCACCGGCCATAGCTGCAGGCGGGGAGTACCGGAGTCGGGAACAATTTGCAGTGCGTTTAGCAGCGCCTGCTCGCCTTTAACGTGGCGCACAGAAAAATTCAATGCGCCATCAGGCCCAACCACAGCCGGCAGATTGAAATCGATGGGCGATTTGAAACCAGCCTGGGCGAACAAATCTACGTCGCGATAAATCAAGTGCCCTTGAGACTCCAGATGAAACCAGCGAATGTTTGGTGCTTGGTAACTGGCTTCGGCAAACTTCGCGGTAATGCGGTAATTACCCGGCGGCACGTAGAAGCGATAGGAAATATCATTCCAATCTACAGTCGCGTCTTTATAGAGGTTGATGTCAGGCTGACTAGGCCAAGTCCCACCACCGTAGTCATAGGTATACGCGCTGGCGATGCAGCACTCGGCCATCCAGATATTGCCTTGCGAATCCTTGGTCGGAGTGCGGCTGCCATTGTTAATGCGAATGGGACCAGGTGGAAGAAGTGTGACATGAATAAACGTCTTCACTTGCTGGTCGGCATGCGCCACCGCCATGATGTTGAACTCGGTTTTCTGCTGCAGCTGAGTTGGCGGTGTATAGGCGCCATCCGCCGTAAGGGTTCCTATCGACGGATTCATGCTCCAGCCCACGGCCTTATCGCTGGAACCGTTGACCCAGGCTCGAATTTTGTGGGCGGGAGCACCGCTTTGCATTACCAAGTAAGTAGAGTCAACACCGATCGCCACTCCGGCAAGTGTGATGCGCGCCAGCCCCGTTTCGCCTGTCTTGCGGTCCTTGGCAATAACGGCCTCGGCATCGGACGGAGTCTCGCCGGATTTGTCATTCAGCATCAAGCCGCTTTCGTCCACGATTTCAAAGTTGGAGGGCGGAATCAGTCTTGCCACCTCCTGAAATGCTGCACGGATCTCCGGATCGAAATAGAGCTGAACGTCCGACGCGTCAATGTCCCATTGGCCGCCGATATCGGCTAAAACAAGCCCGTACTGTTTCAGTTGCGTAACCAGCGCAGCGACGTACGGGTTGGAGGATGATACCTGAAAATCGGACCGGAGGCGGAAGCGAGCACCGAAAGGCGGCACGTCTGTTTGGTTGTACCCAGCCTCGGCATTTGCGGGCCAGATGTGAGCGGCACGAATAAAGCTGCCCGCCAACGTAAATCGCAGTGCGTGCCGTATTGCGCCCGAAAGCACCTCATCGCGATGCAGGGAAAGCGGCAACAAAAATAGAGAAGCTGCGTCAGTTGCACCTTTCGGCAGGGCATATTGAAGCGCGCCGAAGCGCACGCCACTCTGGCTCGTGCATGCCGGGCAGTTGTTGGAAACGTTTGTGCCAGCCGGATAAAGGTTATACATTTCCTGGAAAGTGCAGGTATCGGTTTCCACCATGACAATGTGGCGGTCCATTCCTCCGAAAGCCAGCGTGTAAGAGCCGGATTCCGTTTCCGTTTCAGATGGCGGCAACACACGGAATGGGCCATTGTTGTCGGGCGTATAGGCGAATGTCATGCGCTGGCTCGGGGTGGCTGATGTAACCGGATTCAACGGCAGACTGGGCATGTAATGCAAGCGGCCCGCACTAAGCGACATCCCAGCCTTGGTTACGGTATGCATCCACTGTTGCGATTTCGGATGCAAGGGAAGCGAGTCGATTCTGACGTTCAGCACGTGGTTGTTCGGCAAAACCTGACAGCCTCCTACGCTTTGGTTGATACGAATATGCGCTGGAGCGTGATAGGTGCCATCAGCATCCACGGTGCCTTGGCTACCGGCGTACATAGACCATTCCACATCGCGATTAGCCTTGAATTTAATCGTTCCACCTTCGGTGACCACTTGCGCGGTCTTTGGCGTGATGGCGATTTGCGATGCGCCGTAGGTGGATAACGCGAACACACAGAAAGTAAATGCCGCTTTTCTGAAGCGTAAATCCCGCAGCTGCATATATCACCATTAAACACTCAGCGATGCTACACTCAACGATTTGCTAAACTCGCCCAACCAACCTGACTTGGCACGCGATGCCCAGCGCGGCTTCTTCGGTCACCCTGTTGGCCTGCGCACACTCTTCCTGACAGAACTTTGGGAGCGTTTCAGCTACTACGGCATGCGCGCGCTACTAATACTTTTCATGACTGCACCGGTAGCGCGCAAGGGACTTGGATTTGCCACGCCCGAGGCTGGCGCCATCTACGGAATTTACACAGGCATGGTGTATCTGCTGGCGTTACCCGGCGGATGGATCGCCGACAAAATTTTTGGCGCCAGACGAACGGTTCTCTATGGCGGCATCATCATCGCAATGGGACATTTCTCTTTGGCCATTCCCACCGTTACAACGTTTTTCATCGGCTTGGTGCTGATTGTCTCGGGCACCGGACTCTTGAAGCCCAACGTCAGCACAATGGTTGGCGAGCTTTATGCCGAGCACGACCCCAGACGCGATGCTGGTTTTTCCATCTACTACATTGGCATCAATCTGGGCGCCTTTCTTGCACCCTTGATTTGCAGCTATGTCGGCGAAAAAATCAACTGGCACTATGGCTTCGCGATCGCCGGATTGGGCATGACCATTGGCGTTATTCAGTACGCTTTACAGACCAAAACACTGGGCAATGCGGGCTTAAGCGTGCAAGCTGCACAGCCAGAGCGGGTCAAGTTCCGTTGGGGAGTATTGCTGTTCGTAGCCGCGCTTTTGCTCTTAGGAAAGCTGGCCCACGATGGCGTTATTTCGATTCTGTCCTTATCCTCCGGTTTTGGCTTTTTGCTGATCTTGATTGTCGCTGTGTTGTTTGTAGGACTGCTGATTCTTGGCAAGTGGAGCAAAGAAGAACGCGGTCGCTTGATCGCAATATTCGTCTTGTTCACCGCCTCCGCACTTTTCTTCTCGATCTACGAACAGGCTGGATCCACGCTTAATCTGTTTGCTCAACGCAACACTAACCGCATGATTCCTTGGTCGGACCAGGAGTTTCCGGCCGGATGGTTCCAATCTTTGCCCGCCTTATTCGTCATCGGCATCGCTCCCGTTTTTGCCTGGCTGTGGGTGAAGCTGGCTGAGCGCAACCCATCCAGCACCATTAAATTTGCGATTGGACTGTTCTTTGCGGGTTTGAGTTTCATTATTTTGATACCGATATCCGGCAAATTGGGCGTAAGTCCAATTTGGCTGACCTTGACTTATTTACTACAGACAATCGGTGAATTGTGTTTGAGCCCGGTGGGATTAAGCGCCATGACGAAACTGGCGCCACAGCGGATAGCGGGATTGATCATGGGCTTCTTCTTTTTGTCGCTCTCTATCGGAGACTACATAGGTGGACGATTGGCGTCGGTCTACGAGACCATGCCGCTGCCATATTTATTTGGGACAGTCGGGGCAACGGCCTTGGTAGGAGCGGCCTTGCTCGCGGCGTTCAACGGTGGAATGAAGCGCCTATCCGGCCGGGACGATTAAGCGGGCAAATCTCGCTAGCTATTGGAACTGGTAAGCCCTGCGCTCGACAGGGTATTCATAATGATCGACATCGGATTCAGAGACTGACTCTGGCTCCCAGTCGTTTCTAACGAAGACAGCAACTGTTGCAGTGGGCTCAAAGTATTGCTGGCGCTGCTGCTGGAGCTACTCGAACTGCTGCTGGACGAACTGCTGCTTGAGGTCGAGTCCGTGGAGCTGGTGCTGCTCGTGCTGGAATCCGAATCTTTCGATCCGCCATGCCCATGATGATGGTGATGGCCGCCCATCGCCTTTGCCAAATTTTGCAGGTTCGGCAGTTGCCCGCTAGTGGAAGCGTTTGTAAAATCAGTCGCGAGCTGGGTGAGTTGGTTGGCTTCCGTTGTATTGCCGCTTGCCTGTGCCGATTGGGCCGCAGCCGTTAGATTTGTCGCGATTTTCTGAGTGACTGCCTGGTACTCGGTAGGATTCGATTGCTGAAGTTCCTGCAGCGTGCTCACCAGTTGTGCAAACGGTGAAAGCTGGCTGCTGTCTGAACTCTGAGTTGCCGAAGTCCCAGCGGTGCTTTTAGTGCTGGCGTTAGTGCTGCTGCTTGTACTGCTCGCGACCAACAGACCCGTACCTTGGAGAGCGGAATCAAGAATCTTCTCCAGAGAATTATTGTTCAAAGCGCTTAGAGCATTCGTACTCATGCCATTTATATCGTCAAGTTTGTTGCCAACCAACAGGGCAACTTAGACCATTTAAGGAAAACCTTAGCCGTGACTAAGTCGAAATCAATGTTTCAGTCTTTTGGTAGCTTGGCGGCTTCTCGAATTCCAGTTCTGTCAATAAGTTGACATTCTCACGACCACCCACCCGGTTGACGATCGTGATTATCAGTATTTTGACGTTGGTCATCAAAATGCTTTTAGGAAAAGCATGAACGTGAATTCTCTCAACAGTCTGTCCAGCACCTATCTACAACCTTCTGACTCTGCCAGCCAATCTTCAAAGAATCTGGCGGCCAACGGCCAGCTTTCCACTTTTGCTCAATTGCTCACTTCTTCAGCCACCAGCACTGCGGCTGAAGCCACTTCCAGCACCAACAGTCCCAACCAGATGCTAAGCCAACTGATGTCGTCGTTTCAGAAAAATGGCGTTCAGAACCAGGGACAAACGCTCGATCCTTTGGCAATCGGCTAAACGAATCCTTATTAAACAAGTGGGTCTATCGCACCACGGCGCCTGACCCACCCATTCGGCGATAGGCCGAGTGCTCCCCCAAACTGTAAAAATATTCCTAGCTTTTCGTGTAACTTCCAGCTCCCTTGCGGATAGATCAAGTGAAGCTCACAATGAACACGAAAGCTGAATCTATTGCGCCCGTCTGGCATACTGTAGCCGTTCTGCTGTTGATCGCAGCGCTGGCCGCATCCAGCCTCCTACTTCGGCAATCCGGTGGCGACGCTAAGACTTCCCATCAGATATTTGGTTATGTGTTTACCGCCACCGCCGAATGGCTGATTACAGCGTTTATTTGGTTCGGATGCAAATCGCGCGGCAACTCATTGCGAACTTTGCTCGGTGACACGACAGCAACCATCCGCGCGATACTTCGCGACATTGGTTTAGCCATAGCGTTCCTGGCCCTATCGAATGTAATCCTAAGCATTCTTGGGCATTTAGTTGGCGCTACTGCTAATGAGGGATTGAGAAATCTCCTCCCGCGTACAAACTCCGAGGTCGCCGCTTACTTATTACTCGCGCCGACCGCCGGCATTTGTGAAGAACTCATCTTTCGCGGGTATCTGCAGCCGCAGTTTACTGCCTGGACAAACAACGTCACCGCCGGAATCCTGATTCAGGGCATTGCCTTTGGCGTCGGCCACGCTTACCAAGGTCCCAAGATGATGATGGTCATTTCTGTTTATGGATGTCTCTTTGGATTGCTCGCCAACTGGCGTCGCAGTTTGCGCCCCGGCATGATCGCCCATTTTCTGCAGGATGGCATCGGTGGATTATTACTGGCCCGCTATGCTCTCAAATAGTTGTTGCTGCCGCTCGTCCACCGCACATGACAGATTTCAGTTCGCTGTACGAAAAATATGCGCAGGATGTGTTTCGCTTCGCCCTGTATTTATCCGGCAATCGCAGCGACGCCGAAGATATCACCTCCGAAACCTTTGTTCGCGCCTGGGCATCGCAGAACTCCATTCAGATAGAGACAGTGAAGGGCTATCTGTTTGCCATTGCAAAGAACTTGTTTCTGAAAAGCATGCGCGCTGCTTCGCGAAACACTGGCTTGGTAGAGAACATGCCGGATTCCTCACAAGGCGTGGACCAGCGGGTGCATCAAAAAGAGGAGCTCAAGACCGTTTGGAGCGCCATGCAAAAACTACCTCCAATTGACCGAGCCGCGTTGATCATGAGAACGCTTGACGAATTGCCCTATCGGGAAATAGCAGCGGTACTCGATATCTCCGAGAACTCGGCGAAAGTTAAAGTACACTGGGCCCGCGCGGCTCTTATGAATCTTCACAGGACATAACATGAGCGACGAAAATTCTAAAGAATACTCACTGAAAGTAACACGAGATGTGGTCCTCGATCTGTGGCCGCTCTACTCCGAAGGTGAGGCAAGGCCGGGGACGCGCATCTTGGTTGAGGAGTATCTCAAACAAGATGCCCAACTGCGAGGCCAACTTGATCTACATGATGTACAGAGCCTCGGCGACATGCGCCCCCTCCAGAAGTCAACAATGCCCGCCGATCTCGAAATGCGGTCACTTCGAAGGACGCAAGGCCTTTTTCGATGGCAGCGGCGGATATACGCTTGGGCCTTGGCTTTGACTATTACTTCACTTAGTGGAGTTCTCTACTTACAACAAGGCAGCTTCGCCTTTCACTTTTTCTTTCGCGACTATCCGCAGGTATTCGTACCCTGCATATCGCTGGCGGTTAGCCTTTGGGTGAACTATTTTGTGCTTAAGTACAAGCTGCGCCCTACGAAGTTGTAGCTGCAAACGCTTCCCGGCTTGTTCCAAGTGCCTTCCGCGGCTTCCTTGTCGCCGCCATAATTCGCAAAAACCCCGCTGGACCCAGAGCCAAGCCCGCCGTAACAACGCCACTCATCATAGCCCCGGTAATCCCCAAACTCAGCGCGTCAGCGCCCGTAAGATAAAGCCCAGGCAAAGGCGTAGTCGGGCGCAAAAAACTTTTCCTGTATCGTTCGGGCGTGCATGGATAACCGTAGATTTCGCCTCGTGGGTATCCCGTGAAAGTTTCATCCGTCAACGGAGTGGACATTTCCTGATACGCCACCAAATCGCGAAAACCCGGATAGTGCTTTTCCACCAACCCCAACAGTGCGTCCGACATCCGTGCTTTCAACGCCGCATACTCTGCGCCGCGACGACGCCAAGGCAAATCGCGATACTGCGCCACCACCTCATAAGGCAGCGCAGAAATAATTTCGGCCGTATGCGCACCCGCTCGCGGATTCTTCAGTGACGGAAACGAAAGATAACCAAACTGCGCTTTTCCTTGCGCGAGTTCGGCGCTATTTGCGGCTATGGCGTCATGGTCAAACGACTCCATCAGCCAGTGGTTCTCGCCTTTGAATCCCAACTCGTGCGGATCGCGCTTCAGACCGAGATACAGCGTCACCACCGAAAATCCACTGCTATCCCAGTCCAAGTCAACACCCAAACCTGGAGCAAGCTTGTTGAAGGTCGTCCACGCACCCGCGTTTGAAACCACTACAGGCGCGCGAAACTGCCGCGTCGTGCCCTTCGACGCAACTTCCACACCGCACGCATGCCCATTCTCAATCAACACCCGCTGTACGTCCTGATTAACTTGTAAATCCCCACCAGCACTACGAATCACTTGCGTAGCCGCTGCCGCAATGACGCCTGCGCCGCCCTCCGGATACCAAGCCCCTTCAAGATAGTGCCGCACGATCAGTGAATGCATGGCAAATGCCGACCGCGCCGGCGGCAGACCATAATCGCCCCATTGCGAGACCAGCAATCCGCGCAATCGCTCATCGCGAAAATTCGCGCGCATATATTCGCCCGTAGTCGTCATGCCAAGCTTGCCCATCCAAAGGTTCAGCTTGCGTAAGGCGCCTCCAATCCGCGCGGGCAATGAATCCGCTAGGGCAAAACGCGTCATCCAATCCGCAGCCTTACGTGTGTCGCGAAGGTATTGATCAATCGCGTTTTCCTCCGCGGGAAATTGGCTGATCAACGCGCTCCGAAAATTCTGCTCGCCTTTGACAAATGGGAAACGCAGGCCCGGATAGACGCAAACATCGTATGCATCAGGCAGCGGCGACCATTTCACCGAACCGCCCGTAACGAAATCCATAACGGAACGGCTTCTCTCACCCGCAGCCATTTCACCCACGTAATGAATCCCGACGTCCCACTCATAACCGCCCGGCCTGGTGAAAGTGTGCGTGAACCCGCCCAGCTTAAAGTGGCGTTCCAGCACCAAAACCCGCCAACCTTTCATCTGCGCCATTACGGAAGCAAACGTAAGCCCGCCCATTCCAGAACCAATTACTATGGCATCGTAATCCGGCATGTCTTCCATCATCCTTTGTCGCTATGAAAATGCGGGCAACCTTATCTTGACATCGACAAGTTGTCATTGTCAAGATAAGATTTGGCAAATTTGCTAGACTGATAGCGCATGCCACGCAAGGCCTATCATCACGGTGACTTACAGCCTGCACTCTTGCGTGCCGTCGAAACGGTTCTTCGCGAAAAAGGCATTGAAGGCTTATCCATGCGCGAATGTGCGCGCCGGGCGGGCGTCTCGTGGTCAGCGCCTATCCATCATTTCCGCGATAAAACCGGAATGCTCACGGCTTTCGCCATCGAAGGCTTTGAGGCACTGACGGCGCTCATGAAATCCGAACGCGATGCCGAATCAAACCCGATGGCGCGGGCAGCGTGCGTAGGCGCAGCGTACATCCAGTTCGCACTTACACAACGCGAGCACTTTCGCGTCATGTTCCGACCCGAGTTTTTAGACACGAAATCCGAGCGTTTCAAGGTTGCCTGCCAATCGCCATATGAGGTTTTGGAAGATGCTTTTCGTGAATGCGATGCGGCCACAGGCCGCCCAGATCATGGTGACTTGGATGCCCGCTGTCTGCTCGCTTGGGCGAGTGTTCACGGGTTTGCTACCCTTTGCCTTGAGGGCGCGCTTGATGTGACCGAGCGCCCGGCTTGGCACGGAGATCGAATGGCAATAGGGAAACAGATGCTGGAATTAATGGGCCCATCTCTATTCAACTTCCCTGCCGAACCTTACTGCGATGGCACTTCGCCAAGCGACGTAATGTCAGGCGCGGCAACACGCAGTTCGATTGATGCGTCGAGAGCAATCGGCTGACATTCTGGATTTCAAGTTGCACCACAAACTTCACATGCGATTTCTGCGTCTGTCTGCGATTGCCGTCCTACTTGGGTCAAGTGGGCAATCGCAGGACGCGCCAACACCAACGCCGGATCAAACCTGGAATTTGTTTTGGCAAGCGACGTCTATCGGCCAATACCACGGCACGTTTCATTCACCCTATGAAAGCCCGTTTAGTCTGCAGGATTACCCGGAACGCGATGCATCCATAACAACTACTTTGTTTTTTGGCCTTCGGCTCACCCCGAACACGCAGTTGTATTTCGATCCGGAAATCGCTGGCGGGCGCGGCTTCAGCGGCGTCAATGGCTTAGCCAATTCGTCCAACGGCGAATTGCCGCGCGTCGCCTCAGCCACGCCTAAACCATATTTGGCGCGCTTGTACGTAACGCACGATTTTTCTTGGGGGAAAGAAACAGAATCCGTCGATGCGGATGAAAATCAACTGGCCGGCGAACGTTCGGTGGACCGCTACACCATCGCAGCAGGCCGTTTCACTTTGACGGATTTCTTTGACGACAACCAGTACACGCACGATCCGCGTACGCAGTTCATCGGTTGGGCAGTCATGTACAACGGTGCCTGGGATTATGCCGCGGATGTGCGGGGATACACCTGGGGCTGGGTACATGAACTGCACACCAAAAACTGGTCGTTCCGGTACGCCAGCGCGGCCATGCCGAAAGTCGCCAACGGTTCGCAGCTCGATCGAAGAATTTTTCGCGATCGCGGCGATGTGTTGGAGCAGGAGCGCCGCTTTGCATGGCGCAAGCATCCAGGTACTATCCGGGTATTGGAATACGCCAACCACGCGGACGCCGGAACTTATAGCGAAGCCATTCAATTGGCTAAGGAAACCGGCACCGTCCCGGATATCACCGCAACCCGAAAAGTGGGAACGCTGAAATATGGCGTAGGCATCAGCGCCGATCAGGAGATCACCAAGGATTGGGGCGTCTTCACTCGCCTCGGCTGGAACGACGGCAAAACCGAGAGCTTCGCTTTTACCGCAATGGACCGCTTGGCAACCGGCGGAGTTTCGGTGAATGGCCGGCGCTGGCATCGCAAAGATGATGTTGTGGCAACGGAAGTGACATTCGGCGGCTTATCGGCTGTTCACGCAGAGTATCTGGCCCTGGGTGGCTACGATTTCTTAATTGGCGATGGACATTTGAACTACGCACCCGAAACCATTTGGGAGAGTTACTACAGCGCTCGCGCCACTTCTTGGCTTACCGTCGCCTTTGATTTGCAGCATGTGGACAATCCGGCCTACAACCAGGACCGCGGGCCGGTTTGGATTCCATCGCTGCGCTTGCACGTGGAAGTAGGCAAAAAAAATTAGTGCGCGGGAAAATCGAAAACAATCTCGCGCTGGCTGCTGACGTTGCGGCCATTGCTCCGGGCCGGTTCGAATAACCACTGGCGCGCCGCTTCTACCGCCAAATTCGCAACCGCTGAATTCACATGCCGGGTCAAAACTCGCGCGCTGGTAACGTGTCCGCTGTCCGAAATGTAGGCTCTAACTGTCACGTGCATGCCCGACCGAATAGTGCCAGCCGGAAGATTGCTTATGTTCGGAGCAATCTGCGCAATCGGCATAGCCGCTATCAAATTGTTTGTGCTGGGGCGTGCTTGTTTGGGCACCGGCGCAGGGTCCCAGCCATTGATGGTCTCGCGCCCGTTTGATTGTCCGAAATCTGCCGCGCTGCTTGGTTGTTTGTCAGGCAGAATCGGGGCGCTCGGTTTTTCGTAGCGCGGATTCTCTTGCGTGGATGCAGAGGGCAGAACACTGGTTGCCACCGACGGTTGCGTTCGGCCAGCACCGGTAGGAGTTGATGGAGGTGTAGTCACCGGCGTGTTCAAACCGTTATCTGGCAGGGCTTCCAGCGTCGTCGTATCGCTACTACCCGTAGGTCGAAGTAAGTGCGGTGCGGTGGGGTCCACCGGATTCATGTATTGCGCTGTAACCAACGTTCCCGGCGTGGTAGCACTGACATCCAGCGCGGTTCCGGCGCCATTCGCCAGCGCATCCAAAATACGCACACTGCCGCTGGCGTTACCTTGTTCGCCCCGAACCTCCAAACGGAAAGTCACGTCATTGCTAAGCGGACGATATAACACCGAACCATCTGCAATATGCTGCCCGTCCAATCGAACATCGCGCTGAATGGGACCGTCGGCTATGTGCAGAACGCCCAGCGTAGCCGAGGCCACCGCGCTGTTTCTCTGATTCCACGTCAAGCGTAAGCGCGCGTCTTCATTGGCCACGTGCAAATTCAGATCGCCACCCTGGAATAGCGACGCAAAAAATCGGCCTGCGCGAGTGGAACTGTCTGAGCCCCTAATGACCAGCGCTCCAAAAACCGAAGCCGCGGTTAAGAGAAACACGCCCGCCACTAGCGGCCAGTGAATCACTTCCTCTGGCGGCTCGGTGTCGCGGTCGTGCAAGTATTCGAAGTCATCGTCGTCCACCTCGGCATGCGCATAGCGTTCGAAAGACGACACATCACCCGTGGGCGCAGCCGGAACAGGTAAAGGAGGCGTTTCGTTGACTTTCGGCGCGGAAGCGGCACTGGCCGCAGCTGGAATCTCAACTGGCGGACGAACATTTACGGCAGCGGCCTTCGCAACCGGCGTAGGCGAAGCATCCGGAGCCTTAGACACAGTCTGGTCAGCCGCTTCAGCCGGCTTCGAATCCGCCGGCTCCGTACGCACCGGAAGACGTGCGTCACCAATGATGTCGCGCACCCGCTCCAATTCCTCTCGCCCGTTGCGGCGGCCGAAAAATCCGAATACAAGGTCGCTGGCCGCATTCAGCTTTTCTTTTAGCTGGCCTAACGGCGTCAACCCCTCGCTAGCCTCATACGTGCGCAGATACGAATCATCACTTAGCCTGATTCGCATGGCCAAGTCCAGCGGTTCGGGCATCGTTTGAATTTCCGTCGAAAGCCGCACCGAGCCCCAGCGATAATCGTCAAAGCTAAGTTTGGCGTCTTCCGACTTGGAATACACTTCAGCCGTAATTTGGTTGGGTGCATCGAGCCAGCCGATCAAAGCAACATCCTCGGCACTGGAAAAGTGCTCGTTGTGAAACTCCAGATCACTGTGCAAAAGACCGCCGTTGTCACGAAACGAGTACCAGCCGACAATCTGAAGCTTAGAAAACTTTGGGTCCTTTTGAATCTCGGCTGCCGCTGCCTGGTAAAACCGCTCCCAGTTGGCAAGTTCGCCGGCTGCGGCGTCGGAAGGAAGCTCAACAAACGGCTTCAGCGCAACAACAATCCGAGTCCCCGGTTCGCTCCTGCCGCAAAGCAACCCGCTCATATCGCCGCCCGACGAACTCGTGTCGCGTTTGGAGCGCGCGAGTTTGCATATGTTTTCAATCAGACCCGGTTCTAACCGAACCCGGAAAGGAATGACTGCCGCGGGACTTCCTATGCTAGTACTCGAAAGGCTCATGAAAAATGGGGATAATACGCAACGCGATCATCCAGTTAGTAGAAATCTACTCTCGGCAGCCTTCAGTTTAACGCGTTCGTCGGCCCAAGCGAACAGCTGTTCTACTGCTGCAACACCGTAAACCGGCTGATGGAATAACCCAGCGCCGCTCCCATAAAGACGTCTGAAGCAAAATGCGCGGATAGTGTCAGCCGTGAAAATCCGACTAGCGCCGCCAAACCATAAGCAGCATATGGAACCCACCGATGATTGTGATATTGGCGCGAAATCACCGTGGCAACTGAGAATGCGGCGATGGCGTGACCCGAAGGAAAGCTGCCCGTTGTGCGCCACAATGGTCCGCTACGGTCCCACCAGGAATCGCCGAAGTTGCCATTGATTGGCACATCGCCCGGGCGAGCACGCTTTGTTGCTGCTTTCAGAACCGTTGTCAAGATCTCTGCATCTGCTACTGCTTGGCCGGCCAGCAGAGCCGTTTGCTCCATTTTTTTATCCTTGTGGCCAAGTCCCCAAAAGTACAGAGAAGCCGGAACCGCAATAGTTCCAATCTCTGTCGCCGTGCTGCTTAAGACACTGTTCATGCCATTGAATTGGGTTGTCTTACGAAAATAGGAACTCTCAATAGGGTCTATCGCAACCAGTCCCGCCGTTACTCCCAAAACCGCAACTGTGGGAAACCATATCTTGCGCCTTGGAATTCTCGCCGGGAAACTCCACACGTCTTTCTGGTCGGTAAGAATATTCGGACCAATCGTTTTCCATGTCACTACGCGTTCAGGAACCGTCGCTTGTGTTGGATCTGGCGTCTGTGCCTGGACAGTACAGACGCATCCAACCAACAGGACAAACCACCTGACACTTGCAATTCGCCTCATCATTGTCGCGTGGCCTCCGTAATCTTAAAGCGTTCGCCGAGCAGGCAAGAACTAAGTAATGTCATGAGTGGCTGTTCCAAACTCGTCTCATCCGATGGCCCCCCTTCAAGCGCCTCTTTCAGTAGCCGGCGAACGGCAGACCTATTCAAAAACGGCAAGTTGTCCAACGCTGAGCCATGCAAAGTGTCGAAAACCAGATCTCGCAATGCGCTCGCCTTTGACAACACTGGTGGCGCTAACATAGCGAACTTCCTGCGCCCGCAGATCGACGGCGGCACAACCTTCCGCATTGCTTTTCTCAGCACGAACTTCTCAGCCGCGCCGCGCACCTTCATGGAAGCTGGCAATTCCCGAGTGAATTCGGCCAGTCGATGGTCAAGCAGCGGCAGTCTGGCTTCTACCGAGTGGGCCATTTCCATACGATCTCCCAACATAGGAAGAACGTGTCCGGGTAAAACGGTCTTGTTGAACAGATACAGGCTCTGGTTCAAGTGCGAACGTCCAACCAGTTGTCCGCCTAAATCCAGCGAGTCTAAAAATCTGTGCCGAATGCATTCTTGATCGAAGTCGGCTGGCAGAACCGGCTTCAAAACACGCAGAAAAGCATCTTTGCCTTCGTGCCAAACCGGCGTGAAGCCGAGCCTTTGTTGAAATGCCGACGCGGGATTGTGCGGCTTGCCCGCAGTCTGAGCATCCAGCACAAACGCTGGATAGCCCGCAAAGATTTCGTCTGCCCCTTCGCCGGTCATGGCAACGCGAAAGCCCGCCTCGTGCGCGGCTTGGCTTAAGCCATACTTCGCAGCGCATTGAGCATTGGTAAAGAAGGTCTCGCAATGTTGAACAGCAGGCGCTAACAGTTCCGCAAGCCGGTCACTATTCATAGCAACAAGATGAAGCGCTGCTCCGAACGTGGCGGCCATCTCCCGTGCCTGTCGTCCTTCATCGAATGCCGGGTCATCAAAGGTCAGCGAGAACGCATGTACTGGTTTCGTAGCATGCCGGCTCATCAGAGCTAGCACGCTACTGGAATCGATTCCGCCGCTCAAATAGCAGGCTATTTCTGCATCGGCACGCATCCTGACGCGAACCGCGTCGTCCACAAGCGCGCAGAGTTCTTCAGCCAGCGCGTCTTCAGAATCGAAACATCGAATATCCGTTTCCGGCGGAAAGTCGAAGTCCCAATATTTGGATACGCTCACCTGCCCGTCGCGAGCCACCAGAATATGTCCCGCGTCGAGCTCAGAAATACCGCGAAACAGCGTCCTTCCGCCGATAGGCAACTGCAAGACCAGCTTCTCGAAATAGCCTTCAACGTCCCAGCCTGCATCCACGCCCGCCGCATGCAGCGCCTTAACTTCCGACGCCAATAGAAGCTGGCCGCGCCTTTCTGTATAGAACAACGGTTTGATGCCAAAACGGTCACGGGCAGCGATTAGTTGTTGCTTCCGTTCGTCCCAAATGATGAACGCAAACTCGCCGCGCAAATACTGCAGGCAATCAGCGCCATGTTCTTCGTAAAGGTGAACCAGAATCTCGCTGTCAGCGTCTGATCGGAACCGGTGGCCACGCGACTGGAGGTCGGCGCGTATGGCTTCATATCCATAAAACTCGCCGTTGACAACGCTAAAGATATCCCCGGATTCGTTGCTGTGCGGTTGATCGCCCGCCACCGGGTCAATCACTTTAAGTCGCGCGTGCCCCAATGTCACCGTGCCAGAGGGATTGCGCCATTGGTGTTCAGCGTCGGGCCCGCGATGCCGCAGCGCCATCAATCCGCGTCGTACCTGCTCGGCACAGGTATATCCCAACCAATCGACGTTAACCATGATGCCGCACATTGTTGACTAGAATGCGAGTGATCATGGAGAAACCAACTTCTCAATGGAGGGGACGTAAACCAGACACACGATTAGGACTTGATTCAAGAAAAGCTCGTTTCGTTAACTGCCGCTTCATTAACCGGCTTTTTCCTAACTGTGTACTAAACATTTCCTCAAAGTAAACGGCAGAAGAACGATCAGATAAGTAAGCGGTAAATTGCCGCCTCAAGCGCTAGCTATTTAGCTGCGATTGAGAAAATTGTCTGTTGAAACATTAGGCTCTCGCAACAACACCAGCGATAAGGTCTGTGAGGAGTTCAACAGAACACATGGTCAATAGCGTTTCTTCCACATCATCCGCCGCAGAAGTCCAATCGGCGTCTTTCACAAAGCCCCAGACCGCCGCACCCGTTGCCGCGAAAAAAGAAGATTCTGTGCATTTGAGTCCGCAGGCTCAAGCAGCCGCCGCCGGTGACGTAGACCACGACGGTGATTCACACTAAACAACGCTAAAACAGAAAATCAAAATCAGCCATAAAGCGCCGTTTGTGCTGGCCCAGAAACTGGCCGTACAGCGGCGCATCATTGTTTGCATATACCGAATCAGGATTGAAATGATTCGTGGCGTTATTGGTGCTCACCGATATGCGAATGCTGTATTTCGGGCTCACTTTAAAATCCTTCGAAATACGCGCATCCAACGAAAGAAAGTTGGGAAACCGCTGGCTGTTCGGCACACCAACGTAGGCTTGCGAAGCGTCCAATACGGAATAAGGGAAGCCGGTACGCCATTCGAAGATAGGCGCAATCTGCATCTTCCATGGCAGGTGGATCAATCCCCACATGAGAAATCTGTAGGGTAGATCTGCCGGAAGATTGCCAAATTCGTTCGGACGAATAACCGGCAGCGGATAACTGCCCAGAAAATTTGAAAAGTCATTCAAATCTCCGCGCGCGTGGCTCTGAACGAACGAAAAGAACAACTGCTGACGCTCACCTTGTAATCGCATGCGCCCGGAAACTTCGAACTGCCGGTAGCGGGACTGCCCGTCGCCCGTCAACAGCATGGTTCCTTGGTCACTCCCGGCCAGCGGCGCAATCGGGTTCAAAACAATTAAGCCGGCGGATTCGTTTTGCACATAAGAAACTCGCAGCTTCAAAAAACTCCGCACCTGCTGGTCTGCCTGAAAGCTCCAGGTGGTGCTTCTGGGCGAGAAATCTCCGGCTGTTTTCTCTTGAAACAAAAATGGATTGCGCGAAACCACTTGCCCCAGCGTGTTCAAGTACAGAATCGGTCCACTTAAAAGCTCGCCGGTCGGGCTAAAAGTGGTAATTACTTGGTTCGGGTATTGCGCGAACGCATAAACATCCAGCGGGACTCGATCGTAGAACAACCCCGCGCCCGCACGAATGATTGGGCCGCGGTCGCCCATCGGAGTCCATGCAAATCCCGCACGTGGTGCCATGCGCAAGGTCTCGGTCAGTTCCTGCGATTCGGCTCGCGCGCCTACATCAATGGCGAAATGCGGGTTGACCAGCCAGTGGTCTTGCAAGAAAAAATCAATTTCGGAATCGGTCTTAAGAACTGGAGATCCGCCCGTGTAACTGCTGCTCTCTAATACAGTTCCGGCCGTATCCACTACGCTGAATGGGCGCTCAATGATGTGTCCGTTCTCCGAACTGGGTGCGTAGTACAAGCCCGCTTTCACATGATGCTCACCCCAGCCATTCAGCGCGTGCAGCGAATAGACAGAAGCAAAGCTAAGCCGTGCGGAATCGCGTTGCTGTTGTGCAAAATAATTGCCTTCGTTTCCCGACGGCGTAATGATCAGATCCTCCGGCCCGTGCGGCCAAATATTGGCGATGAATCGTGTGTAGGAGACGGTGTTTTCCAGCAAATCGCCTTGAAACAACGACCAGTGGTCGCCAATCGTTCCCGTGTAATCGTGCAAGCTGGCATCAGGCGTTGTCGATTTCGGGTTGAATGTGCTTAGGTTGACCGATTCCAGCCCCGTCGGTGCAACGTGTAAAGTAGCCGTGAACAAATGCGCCGGCGACAGAATGTAATCTAACTGCGAAAAGGAATTGAATCCTTGCTTCAGCGTCTGGTTGGCGGGAAACGGCAGCGTGATCACTTCCGTTTTGCGAACTTCGTATTCGAACCCTTGCGAAAAGAAAAGCTTGTTCTTAAGTAGCGGCCCTTCGAAATTCACCCTCGGAGTAGCATCGCGAATGCCAATCATGTGATAGCTGCGAATGCGAAAGTCAGGGAAAGGATCGTTCACTTCACCTTTCCATTTATCGCCGCCGCGCTTCGTCTCTACCGAAACCAGTGCCGACGTAAATCGTCCGTATTCGGCCTGATACGGCGTTTGCAGAACATTTAACGTTTGCACAACATCAATCGGAATAGTGGTGCCGAATTGGCCAGTCGCCGGGTCCGTCACATCAGCGGAATTCACAATTAAAGCGCTACGCTGCTCTCCACTGCTTGAAATATTCAAGCCGCCTTGTGGCGAACGAGTGATACCCGGCGTCAGTGGCAAGACGTCAGAAACCGTCGCGGGCAGCGTAGGTAATTGCTTTGCCGAATCGGTAGACGTTTGTTGACCCGAATTGTTTGGCTCAAGCTTGTCCGGCGAACCTTCGACTGTAACCTCGTCACGATGGACAGGTGGCTGTGTTTGCGATGTCGGCTGCGTTTGCGCCGGTGGCTGTGTAGACGTATCTTGCGCCGCACCGCTACAAATCAGGCAAAAAAACAACGCAAATGCTCGCAACCCCAACAATACTCCTTCCTCGTTGGACGCTGGAACAATTCGCAGGTTGCCAGAACCACATAAATTCTTCGTTATCCAGCTCTCTACGGCTCAATTAATGAGGAGTAACCTAGCCGATGTAAGCAGAAAGTGAGCGTGAATGATGAGAACACTCATCTCCCACCGTTATCCCAAAACGCTGCTCGTCGCAATTCCCCTCATTTCGTTCAGCCTCTCTCTCGCCGCGCAGCAACCTTCCTCCAATAGCGTTGCCGAGCAGCGCGAAGCTATGCAAAAGTTGTCGTTTCTAGTTGGTCATTGGTCCGGCCCGGTCACCATTGCTGCTGGACGCGGCGAGCCACTTCATCTCGTCCAGACAGAGGACGTCGAATACAAGCTGGATGGTCTGGTTCTGCTGGTTCAGGGTCAAAGCACCAGCTCCGACGGAAAGGTTCTCTTCAGCGCTTTAGCCACCATCGCTTACGACGACAGCTCTCACGCGTATCGCTTCCGCGCTTACAACGATGGACACTACATCGACACCGAGCTCTCGGTCACCGGAAACAGCTTCACCTGGGGTTTCTCTGCCGGTCCAGCGCACATAGTGAACAGCATGCATGTAACAGACAAAGGCGAGTGGGTTGAAGCCACCGATGTTACGGTTGGCAGCAATCCTGCGCATCGCAGCGTGGATATGCTGCTCCAGCGCATCCATTGATTTTTTCGAACAAACTGTAACGCTTCCCTGGCTGCCATCAGTACCTAGCAAGAAATCAAATGTAGGTGACTGGATCCTGACCATCACCCGCATAAACCCCACGCTTGAGTGAGTTCTAGCTCGGAGGGAGAACTTGCTCAAGCACCCCTTCGTTTAAAATCGATGGTAATAGTAACCGAGCGAACAAAGCCAAGGTATTCATGCATGGCAAGAGCCAAGCCGTCCGGTTCCCAGCCGAATTCCGCTTCAAATCCAAAGAGATTTTTGTTCGGCGCGATCCTCGCACAGGTGACGTAGTTTTGTCCGAGGTGTCCGGCGAATGGGACGAGATTTATGCCGCTTTAGACAATGCCCACTTTCCGGATAATCTCTTAGCTGATCGCGATCAGGAGCTTCCGCAAAAACGTAAGGCGATTTAAATATTCAACACGTAGCGGCGCCCCTGGCGACGTGCATGTCCACCGGCCACGAAACACTCACTTTCAGTTGGCCGGCAATTGTACCCTGCCCTTTCCAACCCCCCATCCATCTTCGATCCCGATGCTAAAATTAAGGCGCAAATGACATACGATGTGGTGATTATCGGCAGCGGGCCGGGTGGATATTCTGCGGCCGTTAGAGCTGGCCAATACGGTCTGAAGACCGCTCTAATTGAAAAACAACCGCGCTTAGGCGGCACATGTTTACTCGTGGGCTGCATCCCCACCAAGTCGCTTCTCCACTCCGCTGATGTTTGGGATTACTTCAAAAACCCCGGCGCGCAGGGCATCATCTGCGGCGACGCCAAGCTCAACTACCCTCAGATCCTGGACAAAAAGAACAAGATCGTCTCCAAGCATTCAAAGGGCATCGACTTCCTGATGCGCAAAAACAAAGTCGACGTCATTAAAGGCACAGCCAAACTGCTTGGCGGCGGCAAGATCCAAGTCACCGGCGATAAAGGCGAACAAACTGTCGAAGCCAAGAACATCATTCTCGCCACGGGATCAGAAGCTCGCATGCTGCCCGGGTTGCAACCCGACCCGGAACTCATTCTCACTAACATCGAAATTCTCGACATGCAAACCGTTCCGGCGCGCCTCGGCATTATCGGCGCAGGTGCAGTGGGCGTCGAATTTGCATCTATTTTCAACCGCTTTGGTTCCAAGGTAACGGTCCTCGAAATGTTGCCGCGCGTGGTGCCGGTAGAAGATGAGGAGATCTCAAAAGAACTCGATCGCCACTTCAAAAAAATCGGCATCCGTTGCGAAACCGGCGCCAAAGCCGAAAACATCCGCCGCAATGCCGCCTCCGTCAGCGTCACAGTGACATTAGCCAACGGCAACCAAGAGGAAATGGAGTTCGACAAACTCCTCGTGGCCGTCGGACGCAAGCCCAACACAGACTCGGTCGGACTCGAAAACACTAAGGCTGAATTGGACCGGGGCTTCGTTCGCGTCAACGGCGTGCAACTCACCGCAGAGCCAGGCTTGTATGCAATCGGAGACGTCGTTGCCGGTACCCCGCAATTAGCGCACGTAGCCACGGCTGAAGGCATGATCGCCGTCGCCAACATAGCGGGCAAACCCACCACACCAATCAATCGCAACCGCATTCCTGGTGCAACTTACACAGATCCTGGCATCGGCAGTGTCGGCCTAACCGAAGCGCAAGCGCGCACCCAAGGCTACAAAGTGAAGATCGGTAAGTTCCCATTTGTCGGCAACAGCAAAGCCACCATCCTGGACAAGCATGAAGGCTTCGTGAAAGTGGTTGCGGATGAAAAATTCGGCGAAATTCTGGGCGTTCATATCATTGGCCCTGAAGCTTTCGAACTCATAGCCGAAGCGGTCACAGCAATGGAAGCCGAAGCCACTGTGGACACGATGATCAACACCATCCACGCGCATCCTACCATCTACGAAGCCATCGGCGAAGCGTTTAACGGCGTCTATAACCAATCCATCAACATCTAAGCTTCATAAGGCATGCGACCCCTGGCTGTGCGAGATCTCGGCAGAATGCGCTACACGGATGCGTTAGCGTTGCAACAGGAAATCGTCGCCCAGCGCAAGCGCGGTGAGGGCGTTGACACGCTGCTTTTTGTCGAGCATCCCCATGTCGTCACCATGGGCCGCAACGGCAGCGAGTCCAACATTCTGGCGTCCAGCGAAATCCTCGCGCGCACCGGAATCGAGTATTTCGAGACCAATCGAGGCGGCGATGTCACCTACCACGGCCCCGGCCAAGTTGTGGGTTATCCCATCCTCGATTTGCGAGAATGGAGGCGCGATGTACATTCCTATTTTCATGGGGTGGAGCAGACGCTGATTGATGCCTTAGCCGGGTTTAGGATTTTGGCGGAACGGATTCCCGAGCGCGGCTACGAAGGTGTCTGGGTACGGGGCGCGAAGGTGGCTGCCATCGGGATACATATCAGCCGGTGGATCACGTCGCATGGATTCGCTCTGAACGTAGACACCGACCTCAGCTATTTCAAATACATTGTTCCGTGCGGCTTAACCAAGCCGGTAACATCGCTGCGCAGTTTAGGCTGCATGGCGGCAAGGGAAGAAGTAATCAGCGCCGTCTGCGCTTCTTTCGCGAAGGTTTTTGATTTTGAGTTGCTAGCGGCGCAACAGGAGATGCAGGAGACGCGATGACCGACGTAGTGATGCCCCAAATGGGCGAAAGTATTACCGAAGGCACTTTGACTCGGTGGTTGAAAAAAGTAGGCGACAAAGTAGAGCGCGACGAGCCGCTGTTTGAAATTTCAACCGACAAAGTGGACACCGAAATTCCATCGCCCGTTGCAGGCGTACTTAGCGAAGTGCTCGTAACCGAAGGCACAACTGTCGCTATCAATGCAGTGGTTGCCAGAATTGGAGACGGCGTCGCTGCCCCTGCACCTCCTCCACCTGCTCCCAAAGTCGAGGCCGCACCTGCGCCTCCTCCACCGTCGGCACCTCCCGCACCTGCGCCTGCTCCCACTGTGGCGCCACCCCCGCCGCCACCTCCTCCACCAGCTCCCGTGGCTGCTCCCCCGCCTCCTGCTCCAGTCGCCGCATCCCTGACCCCGGCTGCCGCTTCCGAGGATGAAGACCAAGGTCCCCTATCGCCCCTCGTGCGCAAAATGGCCCGCGAATACAACATCGATCTTTTAAAGGTCAAAGGCACCGGCGCTGGCGGACGCATCACCAAACAGGACGTCGAAGCCTACATGTCGAACCAGGCGGCTCAAACTTATTCGGCCGCCACCACTACCCAGGCTCCGCCACCGCCACCCGCACCGCAGGCAATTGCCGCGCCACCTCCTCCTTCAACACCTCAACCGCCGCAACCCGCAGCAGCGCCTGCCATTCTAGAGAAAACTGCAGCCCCCGCGCCTATGCCGCTGGCTGAATCGGCCAAGGTGCGCACCGAACCCATGAGCACCATGCGGCAAAAGATCGCCGAGCACATGATCGCGAGCAAGCGTACCTCCGCCCACGTCACCACCGTACACCGGGTAGATGTCACCAAAATCGCCAAGCTCCGCGACAAGGCCAAAGCCGAATTCCAAAGCCGCAACGGCTTCTCGCTCACTTTCCTGCCCTTCTTCGCTGCCGCCGCCGCAGAAGCGTTGCGTGGCTTCCCCATCTTCAACGCCTCCATTGACGGCAAAAACATCATTTATTATCGGGACATCAATATTGGAATCGCCGTTGCCCTTGAAGGCGGCCTTATCGTTCCGGTCATTCGCAACGCCGACGAAAAGAATGTGGCTGGACTCCAACGCTCCATCGTTGACCTGGCAACCCGCGCCCGATCCCGTCAGCTCAAGCCTGACGAAGTGCAAGGCGGCACGTTCTCCATAACAAACTTCGGTAGTTTTGGTTCCATTTTCGCCACCCCGGTCATAAATCAGCCACAAGTCGCCATCCTTGGCGTGGGAGCCGTAGAAAAAGTACCAGCAGTTGTAGACGGCGATGCCATCGCGATCCGATCCCAGGCGCATCTGGCTCTTACCTTTGACCACCGCCTCATCGACGGTGCGTTAGCCGATCAATTCTGCCAAAAGGTAAAGTCGATTCTCGAAAGCTGGTCCAGGGAAATTCTTTAGTAGTTCCTTTAAGTTAGGGATAGGCGGACTCGGTTTAGTGACATCCCGAGCCCGCCTTTTTCTTGCTCACTGCGATACACGTAACAGGGGTGGCGTTTTGCCGTTTTGCCGCGCAGCATCAACTGGATGTTTCACTTAGCGCACACAAACTATACACATCCTCGGAGGTTGTGACTATGAACGTTTGCCCCTTGACGAAATCTTAACGCGGGTTTAAGATTCCTTTCAGGCCAGATTAAAACGATAGGATTTTTTCGAATCCTCGAAATCTTAGAAAAGAGGTCCTTGCATGACCTTTCAGGTCGGTGAAAAGGTAGTCTACCCGAACCACGGCGTCGGAACTATCGAGAACATTAGCTCCCGCAGTTTCGGAGCTCAAATGGAGCGGTTCTATCTGCTTCGCTTATCCCCCAGCAGCATGACCGTTATGGTTCCTTTCTCCCACGTCACTGACGTCGGTCTCCGGAAAGTAACAAAATGCAGCGAAATCAATCGAGTTTTAACCTATCTGGCGGCAGGTCACCCCTGTTGCGCTCACGATTGGAAAGACCGGTTTAAAGAGAATTCAGACAAAATGAAAGGCGGAAGTCTCCTGGAGATAGCGGAGGTCTTCAAGGCTCTGGTTATCTTAAGAATGGCGAAACCGCTCTCGTTCCGCGAAAAGAAAATGCTGGAACGTGCCAGAAGCATGATGATTTTGGAAACGTCGGTAGCCAAAGCCGTAAAGGAACAGGAAGCCATAGGTTTAATAGAGAAAGCATTGGGTAAGTGTGGTTTGCCCATGCCGCCCGTTCTCTAAAAATAAAAAAAGGCCAGAACCGGCTCCACTTCCGGTTCTGGCCTCCCTCAAGCAATCAAGCCGCGCCGAATGCCTTACGCGGCGCGCCTGATGGGGAACTTCAATAACTTGCTCGAACGGGGCATTTCCTCAACGTTGATATCTTCATCTTCCACACGGAATCCGGGAATGCTTCTTTGTGCCACGGCTTCGCGGCCGGTGCTGTTGAAATACTCGTCAACGGGGAACAGCGCGTGCGGTTTCAGTTCGCGGAAAACCTTGCCCAGCTTTTGTTCAATGCGGTAGATCTCGTGAAAAAACGTGCCACGATCCATGTTCAGCTTGCGGCAGCAAAGCTTCCAGTCAGCTCCTAACAAAAAGTGATATCGGAACATCCGGTGATCCCGAGCGTTTAAAGTGCGCTGGCTGATCAAGCAGAAGTCGGCGATGAACTCCTCGTTCTTCAAACCCCATACCGACCTGCGTTGCCGGCCTGGATTTGCTTCCAGGGATACTCGGCTGATGTACTTTTCCTTCGAAGCACACGATTGAAAGCGCGTATAGCAAGCGCGGAAGATTGCTCTAAAGACGCAATTACATGGAGCGGAATTACCGGCGCGCCCCGGTCGCAGCCCTAAACCATAGCAAATACTGCATGATTGCTGCGCTAATCCTAATGTTTCTGAACGTGTCCACTGCATCGTTGTTTTTCTTTCATTTCTCAGCTTTCCGGATTCTTTTTTCCGTGAGCTGTTTGCTTTCTGAATTAACGATACGGTACTAGCAGTACCTTGCCAAGAATTTCTGAAATATTTTCTCGCCCCAACTGTAAAGTTTTCTTGCCTTTTGTCGATAAGACCCGTATTTCCTTCAGCTTAGCCCCGGAAAAAAATTAGGTCTAAGTATTGTAAAAAAGTACGTTCAGAGCGAGAATGAAGCGACCCTATTTCTGCGTGAAATCAGAATTAATCCGGAATAAAATCACATTTGAAGAATTAATAATCCGGCTTAAGGATTATATTAAAATTCGAATTAATAGCGGTGAATTTACCGAACGCGGCCTCGCCCGCATTTTGCAGGTCTCCCAGCCTCATCTGCACAATATGCTCAAGGGCGTGCGCACCATGAATATCGAATTCGCCGATAAAGTTCTAGCGAAATTCCAGATTTCCATCATCGATTTAATCGACCAGGAAGAGATTTGGAAATCTTTCGACGAGCGCGAGCGCAAGCCACCAAAACGCTCTATCGAACGCGAATTTGATCCTCGCGCGCCATGGAAAACCGGAACTTAGCCGCCCAATCGTTGCTTCAGTTCATCCTTGTCTTTTAGAAACCAGATGTGCGCTCCAGCGTTGCACTCATAAACAAAGTCGCGAAAAGCGGAGCTCTCATTTATATGGGCCCTTATATCGCCCAAAATCACCAGCCGCGGCCCATAAGTCACGAACTTCTGCACCACACTCCCGGCCACCCCAGTCCTAAGCCGAAAGAAGTCGTCAGTCAAGCACGAAACCGGAATCACAATCAGCTCAGAACGACCCGCTGCCGCCGCAATCACATCAACCGCGTCCCGGTCGTTCTTCACCATCCACCCGGCTGGCGTTAGCTCGGCCACGCCTATCCCGTGTAGATCATAGTGCTGGATATCCATCGCGCTATCCATCATCACACCAGCATCTGTATGCCGCATCTGCGGGAAATTCCTATAAAGTCCAATTTGCCAAACGGTCGAGAACACGATCCCGCTCTGCACCACACAATTCACTTTGGTACGGGCTCCAGCCTTAGTCTGTTCCGACTTGATGCAAACAACTGGGGATTTCCTTCGCCAAGCTGCCGGAATCCATGCAAACCATCGCCTGATTCTCTATAAAATCAACGGCTTACACAGTACCGAACTGCATGGTGGCGCACATGCTTTTTTGTCTTCGTCCGAACGCACCCGAGCGTTTTGGCCGAGGAGATATAAAGTGAACGCTACCGCAACTGCGCCGCTACGAAAGAGCCGACCAGTAACTTCGTCCCGAAGGACAACTGTATCGGACACAAAGAAACAGATCCTTCAATTGAGGGCTCGCCGGGATGCCTTGATTCTGGAGAACCTTCCCCTGGTGTCGGCCATTGCGGCGCACGTGCAAAAATCTCTTCCCGTTCATATTGAGATGGACGACCTGGTTCACGCTGGAACCATGGGCCTATTCGATGCGGCAACGAAATATCGGGACGACAGAGAAGTGGCGTTTCGGACATATGCCAAGCACAGGATTAGGGGTGCAATCCTGGATAGTCTAAGGCAACAAGACTGGGCGTCGCGCGATTTGCGCAAACGCTATCGTCAAATGGAAACTCTGCGCCTCGAACTGGCGACAAAACTAGAGCGCGAGCCAAACGAACTCGAGATGGCCGAAGCCATGGGCCTCAGCCTGCGCCGCTGGCAATCGCTTCTGGTCGATTTCCGCAGTCTCGGCCTAGCCGCCTCGCAATTGCAAGCCAGCGAACGCGAAGATGGTTACATCTCGGAAGCAGTCGCCGGACCCGCCAATGCTCCCGATAAAGTCTTTGCCCGCGAAGAACTGAAAGCGAAGCTCCTCGTCGCCATGCAAACCTTGCCGGCAAGATACAAGCAAGTGGTCGAACTCTACTACGTCCGCGATATGACAATGAAAGAAATTGGCGGCATGCTCGGAGTGAACGAGAGCCGCGTCTCCCAAATTCACAAATCCGCCCTCGAGCGCATGCAGGTAGTTCTGAAGGACGAAGGCATTCAATCCCCCACCGCCTTCTTCAGCGCCGCATAAAACCCTTTAACAGACCGAAACAAAGAGGGGGCAGGTGAAAACCTGCCCCCTCTTTGCATTTCTGGATTCCGCCCCGGCCCATTTTCCGAATGAACTCGCACTAGCGTTATGATCATTTTCTGACTGGCCAAAACAATTGCCTACCGGCCAGGGATCGGACTATTCGCAATGGCTGTAAAACCGGCATCTCGAAAAGCTAAATCAGATAGCATTTTCGTCCAGGCGCGTAAATCGACTGGCCATCGTTCCCTGCTCTTGGTGCTTTGCATCGCCGCATCCATGTGTCGTCCTGCTTTTGCGCAGAACTCTGCACCCAAGCCCAAAGCAACTCCCGCGAAGTCAAACGGAGAAATCTCATTCGATGCCTTGAAGACCCTGGCCGGCACCTGGAACGGCCGCGTCACAACTAACCCGCCCAATCCGGACATCGAGGGCCCAATCCAGGTGACGCTGCGCGTGGCCTCCCGCGGAAACGTCCTGGTGCATGAGATTGCTCCCGGCGGTGTACCCGAGCCGACAATGATCTATCTGGCCGATGACCGCCTGACCCTAGTTCACTACTGCGAAGCCGGCAACCGACCGCGAATGTTGGCTCGCAAATCGCCGGACCCTAAGGTCGTGAATTTCGAGTTCGTCGATATTTCAGGCAGCCCAGCGCCCGCATACCTGTCCGCCTTCGTCTTCACCATCATCGACGCGAATCACCACGCCGAAGACTGGACATTCAAACTGCCAAACGACCAACTACTGCACGCGCACTTCGACCTGAAGCGAGGAGAAGAAAGCGCCGCCAAATGAACATCTGGAAATTATTGACGGGTTCCTCCCGCCGAGCGTCGCCACAGTCACCAGCAGTTGCAGAATTCTCGACCACGCGAGAAGCCAAAGAGTATCTCATCGCTGCGATCCTGGCCCAAGCGCAGCAGGACGGCGTCACGCTGACCGATGTCGAGAAGCAAATGCTCTACTTCTCCGAAACCGCCTCGACCATGCCCAACATTCTCGAAATTGCAGAAGAATTTGACCGCTCGTACAGCCAGGACGAATACGAACAAAAAATTGCAAGCCTGGTTCGAAGCATCCGCCGAGATTCATGTCACGATAAACTCAAATCCCGCCTTTGGGCTGAAGCCGTTCATGCTCTCAAAGCCGAGGATCATTACTTGCTGGTCATGATCGATCAAGCTGGATAGAGATCGGCCGAACCCAACCCTACTTCTTCATCCGGCGACTCGAAATCGAAACCAAATTCCCCGCCGGATCACGCATATTCGCGAATTGATGACCAGTCGCTGCCACGCTATACATCTTCCCGAACCTCAGTCCACGCAAACCCGCCGCCGCCTTGAACGCAGACACATCTGCCACCCCAAAAACCAGCTTCACTGTCGAAACCCTCGGCGCAACGCTCGTCCGAATATGCAAAGCAATGGAGCACCCACCACTCGGACTCTCCAATTCCAACCACCCTGTCTCATTGGAAGGAATGCGCCTCATTCCAAACAGCGACTCATAAAATGTCGCGACGCGCTCAATATCTCTTACATATAAAATCACGTGGCTAATCGCGGGACAAACCGGAGGCGAAGTTAGTATTGTGCGTCGCATATGGCTATTGTGCCGTCATCGGCGCTGCATAGTTCAACCGAAAGGCCGGTAACAAGTCCTATTGCCAAGTTCGCATATGTAACATAGAATGTCTATGTCATGGCCACCACGCGTGAAGAAATCCCTCAAGGCACCCTCGATTTACTGATTCTCAAAACCCTCGATCGTCACGCCGAACTCCATGGCTTCCAAATCGCCGACGCGATTCAAACTCTGTCCCAGGATGTTCTGCATGTGGAGGAAGGTTCTCTTTATCCGGCGCTGCAACGCATGCTGATGAAAGGCTGGCTGGCAGCCGAATGGGGCAAAACATCCGAAAATCGCAGGGCCCGTTACTACCGCATAACAAAAGACGGAGGCAAACAACTTTCCCGAGAACTTTCCCGCTATGGGCGCGTTAGCGAAGCAATAGGCCGAATTCTCGCACCCGCATAGTAGGAAGGCAACAATGCGCACCCTGCTCCAGCTCTTAAAAATTTGGTGGCGTCGAGACGAACAGCTTGCCGATCTCGAAACCGAAATGCGTCTGCATCGCCAGCTCAGGGCGGAGAAGCTGGCCGCTGAAGGAATGCCCGAGAAAGAGGCCGCCGCCACTGCCGACCGTCTCTTCGGGAACACAACTTTATTGAAAGAAGACTCGCGAAACATGCTCACATGGAACTGGCTTGAAGACTTACGCAAAGATTTTCGATACTCGTTTCGGTCGCTGGCCGCAAATCCCCTGTTCGCTCTGGTCACCATTCTGACCCTCGCTCTTGGCATAGGAGCGAACACCGCTATCTTCAGCGTTGTCAATGCCGTGTTCCTTCGCGGATTGCCCGTGCAGCACCCTGAGGACCTCGTCTATTTGCGCGTGTTGCCCGGTCAACCAGACGGCGCGATGCAAACGGGCAACAACGGCGATTCATCATTTAGTGAATCCGTCTTTGAGCGTCTTCGTACCCAACAGGAAGTCTTCGCGTCCCTTATTGCTTATGTACCGCTCGGCTTCAACAAAATCGCAGTCCGAATGGGCTCGCTTCCGGAAGAAGCCAGTGTCGAAATGGTCAGTGGCAATTTGTTTTCCGGCCTCGGCGTGACTACTGTTTGCGGCCGTCCTCTTACACTCGATGACGAGAAAAACCATTCCCCCGTCGCCGTCCTCGGCTTCGGCTTTTGGAACTCGCGCCTTGCGTCTACATGTGCCGTGGTTGGCCAGTCCATCTCCATCAAAGGCGCTTCCTTTACCATCGTCGGCGTCGCCGCCAGGGGCTTCACCGGCACCGAACCAAGTCCTACCGACGTCTGGATTCCATTGCAACGAAGCTCCTCCGTCAACGCTTGGGGTACATCCGGGAAGAGCTTTTACGAATCGCCCGATTGGTGGTGTTTGTCGCTGCTCGCGCGCCTTTCCCCAAACATTACCCCACAGCAGGCCGAGGCACGACTCGCCGCTCCCTTCAAGCACGCCGCATATGAATTTCTGGGCGGTCAACCGAAAAAAGACGAAACGCCTCTCAAACTGCATCTTGCGCCGGCACGCGGTCTCGGTGAGCAAGCCGAGGATTACCGAAAGATTCTCTATCTTCTGCTTAGTATCGTCGGCGTTATCCTGCTAATTGCTTGCGGTAACGTCGCTCTCCTGCTGTCCGCTCGCAATGCAGCGCGCCGTCGTGAATTCAGTATTCGACTGGCCATCGGAGGCAGCCAGGGCCGGCTATTCCGTCAACTTCTCACCGAAAGCCTCTTGCTGTCATGCGCTGGCGCGGTCCTCGCGTGGCTTCTTGGAATGATGTTTGCTCGCGTACTGGCTCACACGGCGGGGATTGACGTCAGCCTAGCCCCCGATCGTACGGTTGCTATCTTCACCGGAGCCATTATGATCTCGATCGCCGTTCTCTTCGGCCTGTTTCCGCTCCTCATGGTACGTCGCGTTCCGGCTGCTCTGGCACTGAAAGATTCCTCCGCCACTGCGTTCCAGGAGAAAGCCAAGTCGCGCGGCGGTCGGTTGATTGTCATGGCCCAAGTTGCGCTTGGCTTAGTACTTGCCGTATCCGCAGGCTTGCTCACCCGCACGCTCCGTAATCTGGAACAGCTGAATCTCGGCCTTAAAACCGATGGCCTGCTGGTCTTCGGTCTCAGCCCGCGTGACGATCAAAGCACCCTCGCCTTCTATAACTCAGTTCTCGAAAGGCTGCGGTCTCTCCCCCATGTCATCGACGTCACCATGATGGGAAACCGCATTGGTTCCGGCTGGAGCAACAATACAACTGCATGGGTTGACGGGCAAGTTCCCAAAGGTGTGAATGCCTTTATGCGCTGGAATGCGGTTGGTGCGGACTTTTTCACCACTCTGGGTGTCCCCATCCTGCAAGGGCGCGACTTTCGCCCCAGCGACTCCGGTGGGGCGAAGGTGGCAATTGTCAACCAAACGTTCGTGAAACAGTTCTTCAAAAACCGCCAGGTTTTGGGTCGTTACGTCTCTTTCGACAGCAACACGCCCTACTCGATTATCGGCGTCGCTGCCGACAGCAAATATACAAGCGTCCGCGAGCTTCCAATACCCATGGCCTATTTCCCATTCAGACAAGGCTCTCCCCTCGGTGGCGTTCATATTGAAATGCGAACCGTGGGCGATCCGTCTTCATTTCTCCCGGATGTCCGCCGCACGGTTGCATCCATCGCTCCCGATCTAGCTCCGCTGCAACCGATGACTCAACGTGCCCAATTCGATGCGAGCATTTCCCAAGAGCGCCTAGTCTCGCAATTGTCGCTATTCTTTGGCGTCTTGGCAATTATCTTGATCGCCAGCGGCCTTTATGGAACGCTTGCCTATAGCGTCAGTCGCCGCACCTCCGAATTTGGCGTCCGGATGGCCATCGGTTGCGAGCGCCACCAATTGCTTTGGTTTGTTCTGCGCGAGGGAATGATCTTGTCCACCGCAGGAATGGCTATCGGCTTACCGCTCGCTGTGGCCGCCGCTCACTGGTTAAACGCAATGCTCTTCGGCCTAACATCGCTCGACGCGCTTACGTTCAGCCTCTCGGCCGCCGGTATATTCATCGTTTGCCTGCTAGCTGGTTTCATCCCCGCGTTGCACGCCGCTTCTATCGATCCCATTCGAGCTTTGCGATACGAGTGACCACCACCAAAGGGCTCGACCGAGCGCCAGTCACAAAACTTCCAAAAAAACTTTCTACCTATCAAATCAACCACATAACTCACTTCGACAACTCGTTCCGCCCCGAGCCATTCTAGACTCACACTCAGAAAGGAGCTCTATCAAATGAGCAATCACTGGAAAAAACAAAAGGGTCCTGACCCTTCCTACCGGATCGTTGAATCCCCCACCACTACCCCTGCCAACCCGGACGCCCCGGGACCCACCAGCATCACAGGAAAGGCTATCTCGTCGAAGAACGCCATGAAGCACGGCTGCTGCGCACCGCACACTCTCATCCTGCCGCACGAATCCATGGACGACTACAAATCCATAGAAACCTCCTGGCGCAAACTCTTCGCGCCCAACACCGAGACCGAATACCACATGGTCACCGATCTGGTGAACGCCGACTGGTTCTTCCAACGCGCCTCCCGCGCCCACGCATCCGTTGAAGAAAGCATCTACAAATCCAACCCTGACCCCGCCACCTGGACCGAGGAGCAACAGAAAACCCTCGCCCGCCACCTGCGCTACAAAACCGCCGCCAGCAACCTAGCCGACAAGAAGCGCAAAGCCTGCGAAGACCACCGCAAAGCCCGCCGAGCCGAATCCGAAAGCGCCACCAAAACCGCCATCGCCAAAGAGCGCCTCGAAGTCTACAAAAAGAAAAACCGACCCGAAGAAACCTGGAAAGAACATCTAGCTGGCATGAAGAAGCAAGCAATCGCCTTGGGCTTCAAGCCGCCCGAGTTCGATCCCACCAAGCGCTAACCGCTCCTTTTTTCAAAAAACCGACTCGTCTCGAGGGATCAGTGTGCCCAAATCCCAACCGAAACACCCTTCACCAATCCAGTCCCCCCAACCCAACCGCGAAAACTCTTGGCCGCGTGACCACTCGGCCCACCCAAACCACCCCAAGCGCCTACCCGCAGCCCTTCACCCAACCCGCAAAACACGATCTTCCCCATCTCTTCGCTGGTTCGTTTCGAAAACCCTCCGCCTACCCTTTTAACCGCTGAATCAACCCACAAAGCGTCTTTCGCAACTCCTCAATCTCAGCTTGCGTCTTTGCGATCCCCTCCGTCGTGAAATATCCCAGCCGAACGCCGACCAAAACCAGCGTTTCTACCTCCGCCAAGCTACCTCGAGCAACCGACAAATGGTGAACATACTCTCGCCTGTATTGCCGAGAATGCCCCTCCGCAATATTCGCCGGCACAGATACAACCGCCCGACGCATCTCATCTCCCAGAGCATAAACTTCCTCTTTAGGCAGGCGTCTCACAAGCCCATAAACGCTCGGAACAAGCTCCATAGCCTTGTTCCAAACAATCAATTCCTTAAAGCTCTGAATTACCATCCCCCTATTCCCGCTCGCGCAAGAGTCACCCGTCTTCCCGGGCGCGCAAGCGCCCACATCTGCCGACCCCTGTCCCCTGACACCTGATCCCTGCCAGCCTGCCCCCTCACCCCTGATCCCTGACGTTACTGCGGCAGTCGAGCCCTCACCAATCCACTCAAAACCTTCCCGTCCACCCGCTTGCCGGCCAATTTCCCCTGAGCAGCCTTCATTACCAAGCCCATCTGCTTTGCCGAAGTAGCCCCAGTCTCAGCCACGGCCGCACTCACTGCCGTTTCCAACTCGTCCTGAGTCGCCTCTTGCGGCATGTAACTCTCCAGCACGCGGATCTCGCCTTCTTCCTTCGCGGCCAATTCCTCGCGGCCGCCCTTGCGAAACATATCCACCGATTCGTGCCGCTGCTTCAGCAGCGTGTTCATCACTTGCATTTCCGACGCTTCGTCCAACGGCTTCATCGCGTCGATCTCATGCTTCTTCAACGCTGACTTTGCCATGCGCAGTGCGCCCAACCGCGCCTCGTCCTTCGCTTTCATGGCTTCCACCATGTCTTTTTGAATTCTGTCTAACAGTGCCATCGACCCTCATTGTAGTCATTTTGAAAAGCCGGCAACGCGGGCTGCAAAAATGGAAGAGCGGTCCCTCCCGTAATGCAGGAAACTCTGTTCCCCCAAGACGACAACCAAACACACACGCTGGCGGACGTGCTCTCGCCTCGCGATATCGTCGTGCACATTCCCGAAACCGCATACCGCCGCGGCAAGACCTATCAGATGCAGGGCCGCGTATCGAATCTTTCGGTCAGCCCTGACTTGAAGTCCATCACCGCCAGCGTGCTCGGCTCCCGCCCCCATCCATACGAATTGACCATTGCTCTAAACCGGCTGCCAAGTTCACGAGTTCATATCAATGGCACCTGCAGTTGTCCACTTGCCCACAATTGCAAGCATGTCGCTGCCGCGTTGCTGGAAGCTTTGGCGCAGGCGCCCACCCAGCCGGTCGTTGCTCCCTCGCGTGCTGTACCGCCCGTTGCTCCGCTCCCTCATGACGTGAAGACTTGGTTGCAGGACTTCGCTCATGCTGCCAACGGCGAAGAGTTTCCCAGCGACATCAATCAACGCCTTCTGTATATCGTTTCTCCCTTCAATGCGCCGAACGCCTCTCCTCATCTGGCCGTTGATCTGCTCACCGCTCGCGTGCTCAAATCGGGCGAATATTCCGATAGCACCGGCCGCTCTTCGCTGGCAAACTACTACGCCAACAACTGGCCGCGCTTCTTCCGCTATTCCGACATCCAGATTTGCCAGGTGCTTCAAACCTCGCGCAACAGCGCCTATACCTATTCAGTTCGCTCCTTGGCGTTATTGAAAAGCATCCTCGAAACGGGACGTGCGCATTGGAAGACTCATCAAAGTCCCCCGCTTCACTTCGGTCCGCCTCGTCCAGGACAAATTGAATGGTCCATGCCGGATTCGCGCGGACTTCGACCCGTCGTCACAGTCGAAGACGGAATTGCGCTGAATGGCGAGCCGCCCGTCTATATCGACACAGCGCAACATCTGGTAGGCGAGATAGCGCTATCGCTCTCTCCTGAACTCGCGCATGGTCTGCTCAACGCGCCCGCCATTTCACCCGCCCACATCTCGCAAGTCGGTGAAGCGCTCTCGCGCTATTTGCCCGCGAACTCTGAATTCGTTCCAAAGCCTCCCGAGCCCGCAATCGTATTGGATGCCGTGCCAAAGCCCTCGCTCCACTTAATGCTGGGCGAGACGTTGAATTTCAACTTTCCCTTGGATGCGCCCATGGCGCGTTTCAGCTTTAACTACGGGCCGGTGCAAATCCCACTCTCTGACACACGGCCCGTAGTGGATGCAACCGCCGCCGGTCGCCGCTACCAGGTGAAGCGTCAACCAAGTTTGGAAAAGCCGCTGCTTTCCCGGCTCTTCTTTCTCGATCTGCGCTTCGCGCGCGAAATCTATCCTTCTTTAGACGCCCGCTTTCATCACGATCTGGCCTTCGACGATCCTTATCAATGGCTCGAGTTTCTGTCTCGGGATGTTCCTGTTCTGGAAGCCGACGGTTACACCATAACTGTCGATCACAATTTCCCGTACCGCCTCGCCAAGCCGACCGGCGACATTCTCGCTCAGGTCCACGAGGGCGCGCGTATTGACTGGTTCGAACTGGAAATGGGCGTTGAGATTGACGGCCAAAAGCATGATCTTGCGCAAATCCTCGCCAACCTGGTTCTATCCGACAAACTGGATCCCGCGGAAGTCGAACAGATGGCCGCAGGCGGCGAAGATATTTATGTCCCGCTGGATGACGGTCGCCATCTTGCCTTGGCCGCTAAGCGTTTCCTGCCCGTCATTATTGCTCTTCACGAACTGACTGTGGGCGGCTCGGTGGTGGCCAAGGATGGAAAAGTTCGGATTTCTAAAGCCGAGACCGCGCTGCTTTCCGTTCTCGACAGCCAGGAAGGCATCGTCTTTGGCGGCCTCGAAAACATTCGCCGTCTCATTCGCGCGTCGCCACAGCCGGTCGCTTTGCCCGACAACTTCCATGCCACACTCCGGCCTTATCAATCCGACGGCCTTGCCTGGTTGAACATGCTGCGTGATGTTGGCTTGGGCGGCATTCTGGCCGACGACATGGGTCTCGGCAAAACCGTACAGATCCTCGCCCTTCTTTCTGCCGAAAAAGCGGCCGGTAGGCTCACCCAGCCCGTGCTTATCATTGCGCCCACCAGCCTGATGACCAATTGGCAAAACGAAAGCCGCAGATTTGCGCCCGATCTGAAAGTCCTTCTCCTGCACGGAGCCGACCGCAAAACCAGATTCGATCAAATCGATAACCATGACATCGTCTTAACTACTTATCCGCTGATCGCGCGCGACCAAGCTGTCCTGCTTGAACGGCACTGGCACATGGCAATCCTGGACGAAGCGCAAGTCATCAAGAATCCCAACGCCGCCACCACCAAGCTGATTCGCGATTTGAAAGCCAGCCATCGCTTTTGCTTAACCGGCACGCCCATGGAGAATCATTTGGGCGAATTATGGTCGCTCATGAGTTTTGTCAATCCTGGCTATCTGGGCGACAAAACCAACTTCGCGCGCCGATGGCGCAATCCTATTGAAAAACATGCCAACACGGAGCGAAGCCAAATCCTCGCGCGCCGCGTCAGGCCGTTCCTGTTGCGGCGAACCAAAGAAGCGGTCGCCAAAGAACTGCCGCCTAAGACGGAAATTGTAGAATCGGTCTCGTTTGATGAACAACAGCGTGAAATCTACGATTCCATCCGGCTCTCCATGCATCAGAAGATCCGCGCCGCCATTGCTGCCAAAGGACTCGCCAAAAGCCACATCATCATCCTCGACGCGCTGTTGAAACTCCGCCAAGTCTGTTGCGACCCCAGGTTGCTGAACATTCCTTCTGCGCACGCCACACCCTCAGCCAAATTAGAGCGGCTGATGGAAATGCTGGACGAGCTGCTGGCGGAAAATCGAAAAATCATCGTCTTCTCGCAGTTCACATCCATGCTGGAACTCATCTGCCAGCGTCTCAAAGCCAGCAACATCGCCTATTCGCTGCTCACGGGCGAAACGCGCGACCGTAAGACCGCCATCGAAGATTTTCAAACCGGCACCGTTGAAGTTTTTCTGGTCAGCCTCAAAGCTGGCGGCGTCGGTCTGAACCTCACCGCGGCCGATACCGTCATTCTTTATGATCCGTGGTGGAATCCTGCGGTTGAAGAACAAGCGATTGACCGTGCGTATCGCATCGGCCAGGACAAGCCCGTCTTTGTCTATCGCTTAGTAGCCACGCAAACCATTGAAGAAAAGATGGACGAACTCAAAGCCCGTAAGCGCGCTCTGGTTGGCAGCATTTTTGACCAAACTGGTACGCCCACAAACGCACTGACAGAGGACGATCTAAATCACCTGTTTGATGTTTAAATCAGCTTGCCGCGGCCTTGCCGTTTGAAGTGCGCGCCCGCACCAATCGAAGAATAATCTCTTCTACTTCCTCTAACGACAGTCCGGTTGTATCAACGAACTGCGCGTCGGGAGCCTGAACCAGCGGCGCTTCTTTGCGCGTGCGGTCGCGCTGATCGCGCTGGATAATCGCGCCCACCACATCGTCCACCGAAGCGTCGTGGTTTTCCTGCGCCAATTCCAAAGCGCGGCGTCGAGCGCGTTCTTGTGGATCGGCGTCTAGAAATATCTTGACTTGGGCGGAAGGAAAGACTACGCTTCCGATATCGCGCCCCTCCATCACCACGCTGGTTGTTTCCGCCATCTTTCGCTGCAGCGCCAGCAATGCGCGGCGAACTCCGGGAACTGCGGATACTTGCGAAGCCGCTTCCGAAATTTTTGGATCGCGAATCGCTTCGGTCACGTCTTCGCCGTTCAGCAAAACGCGATTGTCATTCGCCGCAAGTTCAATCTGCGCCGCTTCCGCCAGTTGCTCCAAACGGTGCATGTCGCTAGTCGAGACCTTTAGGCGTAGCGCCCAAAGTGCAACGGCACGATACATCGCCCCGGTATTGATGTACAAATAGCCAAGCTTGTCGGCCACGCGCCGTGCAAGCGTGCTTTTGCCGGCGCCCGCAGGACCATCAATAGCGACGATTACTCGCTTTTCTTGATCGTTTATTCTCAATCTTCCATTGTCGCCAACGGCAATCTTAGTGTTCGATTGCCAGTTCGCGCTTGGCTTGTTTCGGCGGTCTGCGCATGATGAACGGTAGCGGCACAAGGCAAGCAATAATCAACGACATTCCCCAAAACGCGTTCTCAAAACTCAACACTCCGGCCTGTGCCTGCATCATGCCGTAGATAGCCGCAAGCGCTTTATGACCCGCTGTCACCGCATCGGTGCCTTGGCTGATGTATTGACTGGTCAAACCGTTCAACATCGCCAAATAGCCCGGATTCGACGGATCTGTATGCGAAGCAAGCACGGTTTGATGCATTTGGTTCTGCTTGGCTAAAAATGTACCCAACAGCGAAGTGCCTATACTTCCGCCCAGGTTTCGCGAGAAGTTAGACATGCCCGACACTTGATTGTTCTTCTCGCGCGGCACTCCGATATAGTTCAGCGTGCTGATCGGAATAAAAATCAACGGCATAGAAATCACCTGCAGCATTCGCAATATCACGACCGTCCGGAAATCGATCTGCAAATAAATAATCGACATCATGTGCAGCGTGATACTCGTCCCCAAAAATCCCAACGAAACTAAGATTCGCGGATCTATTTTGGTTTGCAAGAGCATTCCAGCCACCGGCATCATAAACATCAACACGATTCCGCCTGGCGATAGCGCCATGCCCGCGCGTTCAGCCGTGTAGCCCAAACTGCTCTGCAAAAACTCCGGAATCAATACGGTTGAACCGAACAAAACAATACCCAGCACGAAAGAGAAAAACACCGCCGTCCCGAAATTGCGGTTCTTTAACAACCGCACATCGACAATCGGATTTTCGTGGAACCACTCCCATAAGAAGAATGCAATCAGCATCGGAACGCCAATACAGAACAGCGTGAAAATGAACTTCGAACTGAACCAATCGTCTTCTTGGCCCTTGTCAAGAACCATTTGGAAACACGCAATTCCAATAACAATTAGCGACAAGCCGATGTAATCAATCCCGATATTCAGCTTGCGGTCTTCCTTCAACCACGGCGGATCTTCCACCATGCGTTGCGTAAGCACCAGCGACAAAAGACCGATAGGAATATTTATAAAAAAGATCCAGTGCCAGTTGAAATTGTCGGTAATCCAACCGCCCAGCGTCGGCCCGATCGCCGGCGCTACAACCACCGCCATCCCGTACATTGCAAATGCCAAGCCGCGTTTTTCAGGTGGAAAACTGTCGGCCAAAATTGCCTGTTCCGAAGGCTGCAATCCGCCGCCTCCGGCGCCTTGCAGAATGCGCGCGAGAATTAAAAACGGCAGCGTCGGCGCTAATCCGCACAAAAGCGAGCATCCGGTAAATAATGCCACGCAAATCATGTAAAACCGCTTGCGGCCGATCCTCGTTGACAGCCATCCGGATACGGGCAAAACAATGGCGCTCGAAACCAGGTAGCTTGTCAAAACCCAGGTGGATTCTTCATAAGTTGCGCCCAACGAACCTGCAATATGCGGAAGGGCGACGTTAGCAATGGAAGAATCCAAAACTTCCATAAACGTGGCTAGAGTGACGGTAAGCGCCACCAGCCACGGGTTGAAAGAGGGCTTCCAGTCGCGATGTGTTCCAGGAGTTGACGGCATCTTGCCTACTTTCCAATGCGAACTTGAGGAACTGCCGACATCCCAGGCCGCAGAACATCCAGGCCCGGCTGATCTTTCTTGAAACGGATGCGCACCGGTATGCGCTGCACCACTTTTACATAATTTCCGGTAGCATTTTCCGGCGGCAGAACACTCGAGACCGCACCAGTAGACCCGCCAATATTTTCAACGTAGCCGTCAAAATTTTTCTTGATGGCGTCGATGTAAATGCTCACGCTTTGATTTGCGCGAATATTTTCCAATTGCGTTTCTTTGAAGTTCGCCGTCACCCACACGTCATCCACTTGCGCAATCGTCATCAACTGCTGCCCGGCTGCAATGTGTGCGCCCACTTCAGCCGATCGCTTCATGACAATTCCCGAAACGGGCGCAACAATTTTTGTGTAGCTGAGTTTTAATTGCGCTTGTTCCAATTCCGCGCTGGCCGTTTGCGCACTGGCGACCTGAGTCGCGACGAAAGCGCGCCTGATGGCCAATTCACCCGGCGCTGTGCGTCTGGATTGCGTCAGCCGGCTAAGCGCCGCATCCGTTTCCGCTTTACGTTGATCCACAACGCGCGCGGCCGATTCCAGCGCCGCCTGGTTCGCATCCACCACAGCAGAATTTGCCTTCACAGTGGACGCCGTCTGATCAAATTCCTGCTGCGAGATTTCCTCTTTAGCAATTAAAATCTTATAGCGTTCTAAATCCTGTTGCGCCTTACTCAAATTCGCCTGCGATTCAGCTAAACGCGCCGCCGCTGTTGTACGGTCTTGCGCTGCTGCCGCTTCTTTGGCGCGAGCCGTGGCCACATCTGCCTCTGCAGTCGAAATACTGGTTGAACTCTGCACTTGAGTGATGCCGATATTGGGTTCCTGTTCCAGCACCATACTCTTCGCCTGCATCAATTGTGCTTGGGCTTGATCCAGCGACACTTGCATATCGCGCGGGTCAAGCTCCACCAGTAAATCACCCGCCTTCACGCTTTGGTTGTTATCGGTATAAACATGAGTGATGGTGCCGTCGATGCGTGCCGTCACCGGGTTCAAATGCGCGTCAATCTGCGCATCGTCGGTCTCCTCAAATTGGCGTGCATGCAGCCAGTAAAGGATTCCGCCCACGGCCAGCAATGCCAGCACCACGAAGAAAATGGCAAACGCCCGACCGCGCCCCTTGGTTACAGCCGTATCTTTTGTCGCAGATGTGTCTTTTGATTCTTGTTCGGTCGCCACTTCGCTCACTTCCCCTCTCCTTTTAGAAAGCCCATTTCTGCCTGTCCCATTTCGCGTGCCAGCGATAGGCGCGCCAGATTCATCGCAAATAAACTCGAAATATAATCGCTCTCGGTGCCGGCCAGTTGTTGTTGCGCCTGCACCACTTCAACGGTTGTCGCAACACCGGCCGCAAAACGATCGCGCGCCTGCGTTAACGTTTCTGTCGCCAGATTTCTGCTGTTTTTCCGCCACGGTTACCTGTCCGGTTGCCGTCTCCAGTTCGATCAAGGCGTTGCGGACGCCTTGCTCTACTCGGCCCCGCTGGTCTGTCAGTTCAGCCTGTCTTTGGTGCAACGTGGTCTCGGCTTGTTCGATGTCAGCCCCCGTCCGTCCACCCATCCAAATCGGCATTGTCACGGATGCAGTCACTCCAAAAACGCCGTGCGTTGTGGTCGGGTTCGGCCCCATCACGCCATAGTTTCCGCTTACCGAAGCGGCGGGCAAGCGCTCCGCGCGTGCAGCCGAAAGCGCCAACTCGGCTGCCTTTACTTGAGCTTCCGTCGCGTGCAAGTCTCTGCGTTGGCTCAGCGCTTGTTGAATCGCTTGCGCTGCATCGGGAATGGCTGAGGTGTTCTTATCCAAGGCATCAACTAAGTTAAGCTCTCTATCCTGAGGCAACCCAATCAGCCGCGCCAAAGCAATCATCTGCTTGCGATAATCACCCGTCAGCGAACTCAAGCGCTGCTGCTCGGTTTGCAATTCAACCTGGCTGCGCGTCACGTCGATGCGCGCATTTGTGCCGGCTGCTTTGCGCACCTTGGCTTGCTCGAAAATCGCCTGCGCATTATCCACCTGCGCCTTCTGCGAAGTAATCCGCGCGGCGGTTGAAAGCGTCTGTAGATAAGTTCCTGCCACCGCCAGCACTACCAACTCACGCGCATCCTTAACCGACAAATTCGCCGCCTGTTCACTAGCCTTCGCTGCCTGCCAGTTCTTTCGTGCCACCGGATCATAGATCGATTGGCTCAAGTTTCCTTGCAACGACGAGTAGTTATAAGGCCCGACTACGCTAGGAATAGAAAACCCAAGGCTGGCGGGAACATTGAATTGAAATCCGTAGGCCGCCAAGTTGACCTGCGTCACTGTGTCGCTCGCAGTCGCCGCAATATTCGGCAGCAGCGCGCTCAGAGCTTGCAATCGCTCAGCTCGGGCTGCCCGTGCAGAATCGTCCGCAGTTATCGGTCCCAAGTTTGCCGCCAATCCGCGCTTAACCGCGTCGGCCAGCGTCAGTTGTACAGGCCCGGCGGGAATTTGGCTTCCCACAATACTGCCGGAAAAGCCGCCTCCCACCTGAACTGAGCTTGGCTGAACACTTACCGGGCTGCCGCCGCTTTCACCTGTAGACGCCGGCAATTGTGAGGCGCGGCTTAGATTGGTTCCACCACCGCCCGGTGCCTGTGCCGGCGCCATTTGCGCCAGGATGCATCCAAACCCCAATGCCAGGATTGCCGCTCGGGCAGACATTTGTTTCATAGATCCCACAACCAATGTAGCAAATTCGTACATGCATGTATATAATTTTAAGTGTGGAAGCCACTGCCAATAAGCATCAGCAAAGAACCGAGGCGACCCGCCGAAAGCTGCTCGCGGCCGCATTGCGCGTGTTCTCGCGGGATGGCTTTGAACGCTCCCGCCTGGAAGATATCGCGGCTGAAGCCGGACATACTCGCGGCGCCTTCTATGCCAATTTCGCTACCAAGGAAGATCTGTTTATTGCGCTGCTCGAAGAGCATGCATCCCAGCGCGTTGGTGAATTGGCCGCAGCCATCAAGTCGACTGCCGATTCCAAAGCCCGCTGCCGGGCGATTCGCGAGCACTACATCAGCCACGCAAGCGATCGCCGCTGGAACATTCTCTCGCTAGAATATAAGCTCTATGTGCTCCGCAACAGCAAACACCTTGCGCAGTACGCGGCGGCTCATCATCGCATTCGCGAATCTTTTCGTCTGGAAGTCATGGACAACATTGAGCCCATCGCATTTCTTTCACCAGACAGCGAAAAGTACATCAAGGTTCTGCTGGAAGTTCTCTTAAATGGCCTACTTCTGGAACATACCTGCAATCCCAAAAAGCTTTCCGCCGCGGAGATGAAACACCTGCTGGGGCGCATGTTCGATCTCTTAACCAACCGCGATTTCGACCTCGGCTTGCCCGAAAACCTAAAAGATAGGCAATCGCCTGCGCGAACCCAACGTCCACGCCGCACCGAACAGCGCAATCAGCGCGCCCCACTTGAATAGTCCGTCCGGCATCCATCGCACCACCAAGAACAGCACGATCACATTCCAAACAAAAAATGCAAATTTGAACGTTCGGGTCAATGCTTGCAGAGTGAACACAACGGCGGCGCTACCCAGTATCAAGGTGTCACGCACGATGACATCATCCGAAAAGGGCAGTACGTCGAGCGGAAACGGCCGCTGCGTGTAGTAAGCGATCAGCGCAGTGGCAACCAGAAATACTCCCAAGGTCAAATGAAACACAAAACAAAAGACCCGAAGCACAACGCCAAAGAAGTTCAGCAAATTCTAGAGTATCTTCTTACCCATGGCGGATGCGATCAGTTGCACTGCTAATTCAGCGGTTCGGTTCGCCGTATCCAATACCGGATTTACTTCCACCACTTCCATGGAGACCATCCGGCTGCAATCGCAAATCATTTCCATTGCTAAGTGCGCCTCGCGATAGGTAATGCCGCCTTGCACCGGAGTGCCGACACCGGGTGCCTCCACCGGATCAATGGAATCCATATCGAGCGATAAATGGAATCCTGCAGTGCCATCGTTCAAGACCTTTAGCGCCCTTTCCATCACCGTATGCAAACCAATCTCATCAATCTGCCGCATCGTGAATACCGTCACGCCGGACTTCCTGACCAAATCGCGTTCGCTTAGATCCACGTCGCGAATGCCGATCAGCACAACGTTTTTCGGATCCACTTTGGGCGAAAACCCAAGAATTTCGGTCAATTCTTTGGGTCCCTGTCCAATGCAACAAGCAAGTGGCATACCGTGCACATTACCGCTCGGTGTTGTGTCCGGAGTATTCATATCGGCGTGCGCGTCAATCCAGAGCAGCCCGATTTTTTCGCCCTTGCGACGATACGAGGACGACGCTCCGGCGACTGTTCCTGCCGCAATGGAATGGTCTCCGCCCATCACCAGCGGAAATTTTTCGCCGTCCAGCACGCCTTCAACCGTAGCCGCCAGACCGGCGCAACTAGTGGCAATCGAATCCAGGAACTTAGCATTCGCCGCGCCAGCAGGCATGCTCTCCTGCTGATCTACAAAAACATTTCCCAAGTCCTGGATTTTGTATCCCAGGCTGGTCAACTTCGCGTGAATTCCCGCCTTGCGTATCGCCGAAGGTCCCATATCCACCCCGCGGCGTCCGGCCCCGAAATCCATCGGAGCGCCCAACACGCAAATGTGAGAATGTTGCATGCCCTACGGACGTGTGCGATACAGCATGCGTGGATAAGGAATTGTTTCGCGGATGTGCTCCAAACCGCACATCCAGGCCACAAAACGCTCAACGCCCATACCAAATCCACCATGCGGAACCGTGCCAAAACGGCGCAGGTCCAAATACCAGTTGAATGCTTCCCGCGGAAGCTGGTGCTCATCCAAACGCTTTTCTAAAAGCGCTAAATCATGGATGCGCTGGCCCCCGCCGATAATCTCACCGTAGCCTTCCGGCGCAATCACATCCACGCCCAGCGCCACTTCCGGCCGCTGTTCGTCTGGTTGAAAGTAGAACGCCTTAATTTCGGTTGGATAGCGGTCCACCATCACAGGCCGGTCGTAGTCCTGGGTCAGCAGCGTCTCGTCAGTATTGCCAAAATCGCCCCCCCACTTGATTTCGCTGCCTTTACCTTCCAGAACTTTCACCGCATCGTCATAACTCATCCGCGGAAACGGTGTCTTCACCGTTTCCAGTTTTGAAGTATCGCGCTCCAACGCCTTCAGCTCTTCTTTGCGGTTCTCCAAAACCCGGTCCACCAACGAAACAACTAACTTCTCGGCAAAGTCTTTCACAGTTTCCAGATCGGCGAATGCTATTTCTGGCTCCACCATCCAGAATTCAGTGAGGTGCCTTCTCGTCTTCGATTTCTCCGCACGAAACGTCGGCCCAAAACAATAGACTTTGCCAAACGCCATGGCATTCGCTTCGTTATAGAGTTGGCCCGATTGCGTGAGATACACCTTCTCGTCTTCGAAATAATCCACTTCAAATAACGTTGTGGTTCCTTCACATGCCGCCGGCGTAAAGATTGGTGTGTCCACCAATGTGAAGCCGTTCGAATCGAAAAAATCGCGAATGCCCTTGATAATCTCGTGACGCACTCGAATGGCAGCGTGCTGGCGCCTGCTGCGCAGCCATAAGTGCCGGTGGTCCATCAGAAAATCAATGCCGTGATCTTTCGGCGTAATCGGATATGGATGCTCTTCGCTTACTCGCTGCAGAACGTGCGCGCCGGTAACATCCATCTCAAATCCGCCCACCGCGCGCGGCTCCGCCCGAATGGTTCCGGTGATGCTCAGCGAACTTTCCTGCGTAAGCCCTTTTAGCTGTTCAAACAGTTCTTCCGGAAGATTGCTCTTTACCGCCACACACTGCATCAGGCCGCTTCCATCGCGAACAATGGGAAAGACAATCTTGCCGGATTTGCGCAGGTTATAAAGCCATCCTTGAATGGTTACGCTTTCGCCCACATGCGCATGCGCGTCGCTGATCTGAATTGTTTTTATCGCCGCACTGGCTGTCTCATCGCTCATGTTCCGCCTTCAACTCCAGTAACTTAGCCATCGCACGCCGGGCCTCATCTACCGGGTGTTCCAAGCTAATCACATCGTTGACCTCCATCACCAATGCCAGTTGGTCGCCGCAGGTGCGCAGCAAATCCATTGTCACTGGCCAGTCTATTGTGCCGCTTCCCGGAAATAAATGCTGGTCGATCTTGCCGTCATTGTCGTGAATGTTCACACACTTGATGCGCTTTTTCATCAACTGGAATTCGCTGGCAATGCTGGTATGACAGTGTGCGTGGCCAACGTCAAAGCAATAACCCAAATTCAAATGGGTCATGGTCAAAAACTGGTTCAGCCGCTCTCCGCTTGAATACGCGTTGGAGGTGTTTTCCAAAAGCAATTCCACGCCGCGCTGTCCGCAAAACACTTTCAATTCCTCCAACGACGAAAACCCGGAATCCCAGCGCCGCTCATCCATCTCCTGGCCAAGCGTACCCACGTGAACAATCAAATAACGGAACGGTACATCTTCGGAAACTTCGGTCGCGCGTTTAATCTCATCCACCGCCGCCAAGCGTTTGGCCTTCAATGGCTCGGTGATATCGATAATCGCGTTCGGACCGGAACGTCCCGAAAACTCGTCGCTAAAAATCGGAGCATGCAGCGAGAACATGGTCAAAGAAGAATCGCGGAACCAGTGCCCTAGTTCAGCAATTTGAGCTTTGTCGCGGTAATCGAAATGTTGGCGTGCGCAAAAAATCTCAACGCCCGAAAATCCGCCATTCCAAATCCGTTCCATCCATACGGTGGTCAGACGGTGGCGAGAGAACAAGCTTGTGGAAAGCAGTTGTTGCATTTGTTGTTCTTAGTAACCAGCTACTTTCCCATTCAGGCGGGACTCGGTTCCGCCCTCCCACATGCCGTTCTCCATCACTATTGCTTGCACCTGCGCCACCCCTCCGACAGGCTTTATGTCATAACCCATCTGTTTTAATTCAGCGAATGACTTTTCGGAAAAGCCATTTTGCAGATAGAGCGTATCCGGCTTCCATTGTTCGTGAAAGCGCGGCAAATCAACGGCGTCTTGCGGATTCATGTGGAAATCAATGACATCCAAAATCACTTGCATCACGCCGGTCGTGATGCGCGAGCCGCCTGGAGCACCCACCACCATAAAAACCTTGCCGTCATGCGTAATGATGGTTGGCGTCATGGAAGAGAGTGGGCGTTTGCCCGCCTGAATCGCATTCGCTTCGCCTCCAATTACACCGAACATGTTGGGTGATCCCGGCTTGGCCGCAAAATCGTCCATTTCATCGTTCAAAACAAAGCCTAACTTAGGCGCCGTCACGCCGCTTCCATAGTAATTGTTCAGCGTGTAGGTAACGGCAACCGCGTTCCCCATTGCGTCAACCACGTTGTAATGTGTGGTCTCTTCGCTTTCATGCCCCCAAGTAATGCGTGCTTCGGCAGATCTTTGTAGTCCAGGGGCAACTGCGTCGCTGGGTGTCGCGTGCTCCGGGTCGATGGAGGCTCGCCGCCAAGCCAGATATTTCGGGTCAAGCAGTGCTTTCACCGGCACGTTGTAAAAATCCGGATCGCCCAGATATTCGCTGCGATCGGCATAAAACCGGCGCATTGCTTCGGCTTCGTAATGTACGGCTTTGCCTGAATCCGCGCCGTCAGCGTCGTAATGCGTACCGCTCAGAATACCCAACATCTGCAAAAGGCCCACTCCGCCTGCACTGGGTGGAGGCGACGTGATGATGTGGAACCCTTTGTAATCACCCTCAAGAACGGTTCGTTCGTGTGTCTTGTATGCCTTAAGGTCCTGTTCGGTGATTAAACCGCCATGCGCCGCCATCGCATCGGCCAACAACTTTGCGGTCTCGCCCTCATAGAATCCCTTTTCGCCATGCTTGGCGATGCGATCCAGCGTGGCGCCCAGTTCGGGCTGTTTGAAGGTAGCGCCCTCCTTATAAGGCTGGCCGCCATTCAGGAAAATGCGTGTGGATTCGGGATCATTCGATAGGAACTTCGAGGCACTATCCAGTGATGATTGCAGTGCTTTTGAAACCACAATTCCATCGCCAGCTAGTTTCACAGCCGGAGCCACCAGTTCGCTCCATGGCTTTGATCCAAACCTTTTGTGCGCTAATGCAAAACCGGAGACTGAACCGGGAACACCGGAAGCGCGCCAACCGGCGATGCTGTCCTTGGTGGCATTGCCATCCGGTCCAATGTACATGTCGCGCGAAGCCTTCTGTGGTGCTTCTTCGCGAAAATCCAGAAATGCGGTTTTACCACTCGCCAAGCGGATCAGCATAAACCCGCCACCGCCGATGTTGCCAGCTTTGGGATCGGTGACTGCCAGTGCAAAACCAACCGCCACTGCGGCGTCAATGGCGTTTCCGCCCGCTTTCAGTACCGCCAATCCTACATCGGCTGCCAGTGGCTCCTGTGCCACAACCATGCCATGTTTCGCGGTAACCGGATCTTTCGCCGCCAGAACTCCAACCAGAAACAGAGACGCGATTCCCTTCAGACGCGCTGATTGCATGACCGTCAGTCTAACAGGGAAACAAATTCGGATCAGAAGGAACGACTACGCGGCGATTTTGCGGATTCGGAGGGCAATGCGGCTCTTATAGCGGGCTGCCGTATTCTTCTTGATAATGCCCCACTTGGCGGCCCGATCCACCAATGAAAACGTCTCGGGAATCGCTTTGTTTGCGCCAGCCGCGTCTTTTTGATCGATCAGACGGCGTATTGTCCGAATCTGATGGCGCAAACGGGTCTTGCGCATGCGGTTGACAACGGTACGGCGCTCAGTAATGCGCACCCGCTTCAACGATGAAACTGTATTTGCCATTAACCTTGAATTTCCTAGAAAGTACTCCTAACTAGAATACCTGACGCGGGATGCAATTCGCAAATCGCAGTGTTCTCCAAAGCGCGAAAGCAAGCTGACGTTAAGGCTGGGCAAGTGGATTCTGCCAGCGAAGGCCAGAAACGCGAGAAAAGTCGTTGTCAATGGAGCAAAGCAAGCCGTTGTGTTCCCTGCACAATTGAGCAGATCCCTAAACACGTGAAAATGGATGGTCCTGGCTGGGCGATCACGGCCGTAGGAGATGCCAGCCAATCAGCCACGATGTCAGGCGCCTACTTTATTGCTAACGGCTTGCTCATTGCTGCGGCTCGGGTGGTAACGCGCACAAAGCCGAGCAAAACGTTCCAGGCGAATCCAACAGCTTCGGTTCCTGAAAGTGCGTTTTCCAGCCATGCCTTCGCGCGGCCGTGAAATGGCGAGTCGCGATTTACCGAATAAATTAGCAGGTTTACGTCCGGAAGGATCATCGCCCTTCGGCCAGATGTATTCTCTTAATGATCTCGGCCTCTTCCAACATGTCCGCAAGCGCCGAAGGTTTGGTTCGGTCCAGATTCATTGCGCCTAAGGAATATGTCTTCTGCACAAACCGCGACCGGTCCTTCGGCACAGATGCAAGGCCAAGGCGTAGGGCTTCGTTCACGACTCGATCAAATTCCAAATTGCGCTCGCGAACTTCGCGTAGAAGCTGCGCTTCGATATCCGGGTCGAAATTGACCATGGTCCCCACCCCTTTATTTTAGGCACAGCTTTGGGCATCCTAGACTTACTTTTTGATACCCATCCCCCTGCCAGATCAACCAGCCACCTCCAGAAACATAGCCAAAACCTTCGTACAAAGCCCTACGTCTAAAACCTCAGCTACTGCGCTCTAAAAAAGGAACTGCTAATTTAGCTGTTATCCACCCACTATCGTCTTAGTTTCACGGTCCAAGTCGGAAACACCAAGTAATCATGTTCAAACGTTTTGCTTATCCATCAGCCGCAGTCCTGGGGCTGAGTGTCCTTTGCTGTGTCTCATCGCATTTCCACCTTTCAGCCGCCTCGGCCGCCGATGCGCCATCGTCTGATTGGCATATCGCCGGACCCTTCGGCGGTTCCGCCAAGTCAGTCGGCATTGATCCTTCAAACCCGAACATCATCCTGGCGGGCGCCATGAACTCGCTGCTGTACCGGAGCGAGGACGGCGGGCAAACCTGGCAACTGCTTAATTTTCCTAAAAGAAATTTAAGTGAGGTTACCTGTGTTCTGGTGGATCCCTCTGACAACCACCACTACATGGCTGGGATCATTTCAGCCGATGGCGGCGCATTGTTCGACAGTCCCGACGAGGGCAAAACCTGGACGGCTGTTCCGGACGTTGATGGTTTCGGGGTTCGCTCCATCGTTGCGGCGCCTAGCAAGCCTACGCGCTTTGTCAGCGGCACCAATCACGGAGTTATGTTGAGCGACGATTCCGGCAAAACGTGGCAGCGCATTTCAGACGCGCATCTGGAAGAAATGCAAGGCATTACCGCCGTCGCTATCGATCCTCAAAACCCCGATATCATTTACGCAGGCACTTCGCATCTGCCCTGGAAGACGATGGATGGCGGCAAGACCTGGCAGTCCATTCATAACGGAATGATTGACGATTCTGATGTCTTCTCCCTTTACGTGGACGGCGCCAATCCGCAAGATATTTTCGCCAGTGCCTGTAGCGGCATTTATTCCAGCACCAACCGCGGCGATATGTGGCAGAAACTCACCGGAATCCCTAACTCCTCCCGACGGACCCACGTCATCCGCAAAGACCCGGCAAATCCGAGCATCATTTTTGCCGGCACGACAGCAGGCTTGTTTAAGTCTTCGAATTCCGGCACAACTTGGCGAACATTGAACAGCATTCAAGTCAACTCCATGGTTTTTGATCCCAAGCAAACCGGCGAAATCTATATGGCCATGGAATACGAAGGCATTGGAAAAACGAATAACGACGGCGAAAGCATCGCGCTCAGCAATAAAGGGTTTGTGGATCGCAGCATCAGTGGCGTCACGCGGTCAGGCGATCGTTTTGTAGCGGTCGAACCGCAACTTGGTGAATCCAGCGGCATCTTTCTTAGCACCGACAAAGGTGACTCCTGGACTCAAATGAATGGCGTAAAAGGCTTGGCCGGCGTTCACCTCAAGTCCGTTTCTGGATCGGCAGAAAACGCCAAGTTTTTGCTTGGCGCATCGTCGCGCCAACTGTACCGATCCATCGACGGAGGAACAGACTGGCAACCTGTCCCCATGAAAGTGGTGACGATCATTCCCCCGCCGCCGGCGCCCAAAACGCCTGTTAAGAGCACCAAAACAAAAACAGGGAAAACGGTGGCGCGCACTCCCGCAAAGCCCACCGAGAAAATAAAGTTGATTTACCCGTCTGAATTCTTTGGAACCTATTCGTTGCGCAATGGAACAAAAGATGTTGTGTTCGCTGCCACGGACCTAGGTCTTTACGCCAGCACCGATCAGGGTGACCGTTGGACAAACGTTCTTCCGGAAGTGCCATCGGTTAGTGGCCTCTTCCTTACCCCGGCAGCTGACGGCAAAATCTTCGCGCGCAGCAACACCGGCCTGTATTTTTCCACCGATTATGGCGGCAACTGGAGCAAGGTTAACTTCCCGCTGCCTCCCTCGGATGTCAACGACATAGCGATTCCGCCGGATCAAAGCTCGACTTTCCTTGCCGCCACCCGCTTAGGATTGTTTACAACTGCAGACGGCGGTGCCACTTGGTATGCCAGTACCGGAATGCCAGCCTCGACAGTTTCATCGGTACTTTTTGCCAGCCAACCCAACGTGGCATACGCCATCGAATACGGCCATCTTTACACTAGTCTGGATGCCGGAAAAACTTGGAGTCTGGTACCTAGTGCGCTCCCTACTACCCGTATTCGGCGACTCTGGATGCCTGACTATACTACCAGCAGACTATATGGAATTACGACAGACCTAGGAATCCTCTTCCGTAACTAGCACCTTTTCCGCTAACATGATGGAATGGTGCTAGTTAGTGGATTGTCTCTTCCGCGGTTCCTCGCAGTAGGTTTGCTGTTAGCAGCCTCGGCGGGGTACGCTCTAGCTCAGGATTCCCCTAAACCAAAAGTAACGACGCCGGCAAACGCTGACGTCTCGGATGCACTTCCCGATTTGTTGGAACTTGACCCGTTTGGCGGTGTCAGTCTTTTTCGCCAGATCAATCAAGGTTTGGACGAAAGATTCGTGGACGGTGGTACTGGTGGTGGGCGAGTTGCCTACAATTTCCACCGTTATGTTGGCCTGGAATTCAGCTATAACTTTTCGGGCAATAACGTCGAACTCGTTCAACCGGTCGCTCCCGGACTGCCGTCCTATATCTTCAATGAGCAGAGTCACGGCGTCTCGCTTGATCCCGTCTTCAACCTTCGGCCACGGGGATCGCGTTTTCAGCCTTACCTGACTGCGGGTTTCGGCGCCATTAATTTTGTCCCCACTAAGCAAGCCACCGATTTTGCAACCGCGAACAACGCTACATACATAAGCGGAAACTTGCGGCACGATTTCGAAGTCGCGTTTAATTACGGCGGCGGCGTAAAGTATCACATCAGCCCGCGTTTCGGCTTACGCTTCGATGTCCGGGGCGTAATTCTTCCGCACAATCCCACCTTTGGCCTCCCCAATTATCCAGATGGCGGCATCTATGTTCCCTCAAAGGTCCTTCTGCCCGGCCTGGAAGCCACTTTTGGAATGGTCCTCTATTTCGGACGACATGTGGTGCCATACGTTCCGCCCGCAGGCCAACAAGTGGCCGTTCCGCCCCTAGCACCCGGTGAAGTTGCCATTGGCGCATCGTCCGCCGGCGGAGCACTGTGCCAAGGTAAGCTGATTCAATTGCACGCCACAACCGCTGATCCGGCAAACCATACCCTTCGATATGCCTGGAAACTGAATGGCGCGGCGCAGCAGACGGAAGGTCCCGACTTCAGCTTCACCCCCAACAGCGCGGGCGATTATACAGTTGAAGTAGCGGTAACCGACACGACTGATCCAACCCGCACTGTCGTCGATGGCCCGCGCACGATCACGGTTCAGGAATACATGCGTCCGCAGATTACCGCCGTTTCGGCTTCACCCACCGCTTTGAGCTGTGCGGCAGATCCTAATGGCGTCCACTCGGCCGCTTTGTCCGGTGCTGCTACCGGCTCCGCATGCGGCGGCAATCTTTCCTATAAATGGAAAGTTTCGGAAGGCGCGGTCACCAACGACAGCAGCCCCAACGCCACCTTCGATGGTTCGAATTTGAATTTCGAAGCTGGCGGCCAATCGCAATCCAAAACCGTTACCGCAACTCTGACGGTCAGCGACGAAACCGGGCAGTCCGATACAAAGTCAACCACAGTGACGGTGAACTGCCCGCCACAATTTAAACGGTTGCCCGATATCGTGTTCCCCAAGAACAACGCCCGCGTGAACAACTGCGGCAAGCGAATCTTAATTGATGAAGCGGCCCAACAGGCCGGCAGCGCATACGATATTCTTTTGGTCGCACACCGGTCGGCGGACGAGAATGAGTATTCCGGTGTTATAAGGAAGGGTAAGAAGGCTGCGACGGCGCATACGCTGGACGAACAGCGTGCCCTGAATGCCGCGGCTGTGCTGATGAACGACAGCAAGACATGCGGCACCGTGGATCCTTCGCAGATCAAGATCGACCTGGAAGCTACTGATCAAACCTCTACACCTGACCCAGGCTTATGTGGCACCTCCACCTTGCCTGCTCAGAAGGAGCGCAAAGGATATGACGTTACGGCTGAAGGAAAGGAACGTCGAGTCGAAGTTTACTTAATACCTAAGGGTTTACAGGCCATGCCGCCAGCCGCCAAGCATGTCCAGCCTGTGCCGGAGGCGGTTGTGAAAGCAATCGGTTGTCCGAAATAAGCTTTTTTTTAACTTGCCAGCGTACGGCGGCCGGTGGTGGTTTTTGCCGGTCCCGTAGTCGTTGTAACAAATTGTTGAAGTACCAAGATTGTAGACTAGATTGGGAAGTCTGAAGTAGTTTGTTGCTTATTTGGTCTATGAAGGTTTTCTATTACATGTCTCACTTTGGAGGAGAAAAATGATTACTCGGCTAGCAAAGCCGGTTAGTTCAGCTCTCCTGTGTACCGCGTTGTGCCTAGGCACAGCGGCGTTTGCCCAGGACACGCCGAAGGCTGCAAAAGTCGCTGCCACGGCCGGAGATGAATATCCTGACTTATTTGAAATCGATCCGTTTGGTGGTGTGAATATTTTCGGCCAGTTAAATACAGGTCTAACCTTGCACACCGGCAAAGGTGGCCTCGGCGGCGTTCGGATTGCTTATAATCCGACTCCGCATTTTGGTCTGGAAGTTTGGGCAGATTATGTCAATGCCCCGATGAGTTTTTTAGCCTCGAACGTCCCCGGCTACGGCCCGTATAGTTTTGCGTCGCACAACTGGGTTCTTGGCTTGGACCCGGTATTTAATATCTTGCCGCGCGGCTCAAGAATTCAGCCGTACGTGACTGGCGGTGTCGATGCTATTCGGTTCACCCCGTCACAAAATGCTATTTTCAACGCCAACTCTTTTGCCGAGTCGCCCTACGAAGCTGGAGCTCTGCGCTCCAACCTGCAAGTTGGCGGCAACTTTGGCGGTGGCGTGAAGATCCACTTTACAGATCACTTCGGAATGCGATTTGATATCCGGGATCTGATGTCGCGCAATCCAACCTATGGCTTGCCGAATACCAACAACATCACCAGCGGTATTTACATCCCCAGCCACCAGCGCTACAACGGTGTCCAACTGACAGCTGGCTTGGTGTACTTCGGTGGCAACACCAAGTGTCCGCCGATGCCCCCGGCGCCTGCCCAACCCCCGGCTCTGCCCACGCCTAGCATTACTGGCGGCGAAGGCACCATCTGCCAGGGCAAGCCCGTGACGCTGCACGCAACGCTGCCTGGTGTAGATCCGGCTCGCAAGCTTTCCTTTGCCTGGACCGTTAACGGCCAAGCTCAGGACGCCAATGCGCCTGACCTGACTTTCACGCCTAGCAACAATAGTTCGTTCACAGTTGCTTTGACTGTTACCGACACAACCCCGCTGCCTCCTCCCATGGAAAAGCCGAAGAAGTTCCCGCTGCGCTGCTGGACTCAGCCCGCCGCGCTTACTCCGGTCGCTCCTGTCACGGGCAGCGTGACTCTGACAGTTGCTGACACTACCCCGACCATTAGCAGCGTATCTGCTGTGGCAACTGGTGGTTCCGGCAGCAACCTGGTTTGCAAAGATAACCAAGGACCGCATACCGCCAACCTGACCGGTTCGGCCACTCCTGGCGCTTGCGGCGGCAACCTTACCTACAAGTGGACTGTAAGCGAAGGCAGCGTCAGTGGCGACAGCAGCCCGAACGCGACCTTCGATGCGTCATCGCTTAGTGGCTTCGATCCCGCTCAATCACAAAGCAAGACCGTTACGGCAACCTTGACCGTGACCGATCCTAGCGGCAAGAGCGCCACCCAAACCACCACGATCAATGTGAAGTGCGAACCGACTTGGGTCCGCCTTGACGATGTGATCTTCGCCAAGAACAACGCACGCGTCAACAATTGCGGCAAACGCCTGTTGATTGATGACGCTGCTTCCAAGATGCAGAGCGGCGACTACGACATCATCCTCGTAGCCCATCGCGATACTGACGAAATGGAAGCCACCGGCGCAAGAGGCAAGGGACGCCATAAGGTCGCCCCGACTCCGCTCGATGAGCAGCGCGCTCTGAATGCAGCGGCTGTCCTCAGCGGCGGAACTGCTACCTGCGGCAAGGTTGATGCAACCCGAATCAAGATTGATTGGGAAGGCACTGACCAAACCTCCGAAACCAGACCTGGCCAGTGCGGTACTTCGGCCACTCGCGCAACCGAACGCAAGGGTTCGGAAGTCAGCGAAGCCGACAAAAATCGTCGCGTTGAAGTGTACCTGGTGCCCCACGGCTCCACGGTTATGCCTCCCGCGGTGAAGAACCCGCAACCGCTGTCCGATACCACGATGAAAGCTTTGGGTTGCCCCAAGTAAGCCAGTAGCTCTCATCCAGTAAGAAAAGAAAATGGCCGATTGGCGCAAAACGCCAGTCGGCCATTTTCGTTTTCGTAAGCTTAGTAAACGAACTTATGAAACTGCTGGCGCGCTTCAACTTAATCTTCATTTCTATCTTTGCGCTTGGAACGATTCTGGCCGTGTGGTTTGCCTACGGTTTCCTGCGTGACAACGCCAAACAGGAGGTCATGGAACAGGCCCGTCTGATGATGGAATCGACGCTTGCCACCCGCGCCTACACCGGTCAACAAATTGTTCCCCTCCTGCACAAGCTGCAAACCAAACAGACCGAGTTTCTGCCGCAAACCGTTCCCGCCTATTCAGCCACGCAAGTGTTCGATTATCTGCACAAGCGCAATCCCGGCTATACGTACAAAGAAGCCACGCTGAACCCGACTAACCTTGTGGATCGCGCCAGTGATTGGGAAGCCGATGTTGTCAATATTTTTCGCAACGATAGCGGCAAATCGGAGATTATCGGCGAACGGCCAACACCCGTCGGTATGTCGCTCTATTACGCTCGACCGCTGAGAATCCAGGATGCGGCTTGTTTGGAGTGCCACAGCACTCCAAGCGTGGCGCCTGTCTCCATGATCCGGCAGTACGGCTCGAATAACGGCTTCGGTTGGAAACTGAACGATGTCATTGGCGCGCAGATAGTGTCCGTGCCTGAAACGGTGCCCGTTGAGATGGCCGATAAATCTTTGCGCCACCTGATTACTTATTTCGTCATCGTGGCTATCGTTGTTCTAATCGTGCTCGATGCCGTGCTTATCTTTACCGTCATCCGTCCCGTCTCTCGCTTATCTGCGATCGCGGACGAAATCAGCCAAGGCAAAATGGACGCCGCTGAATTTGTAGTCCACGGCAAGGACGAAATCTCAACGCTGGCAGCTTCCTTCAACCGTATGCGCCGCAGCCTTGTGCGCGCCATGCAGATGCTCGAAAGCGATGAGAGCAGCGGTGGCCCTCAGTAGATTCTACCTACTGTTTAGCTTGGGAATCATCGCTTCCGGCGCTTCTCTGCCTGACCGAATTGCCGAGATCGCCGCTGCGTCGCACGGAAAGGTGGGCGTCTCTTGCCTCTTAGACGGCAAAGAGATTTGTTCTCTCCGCATTCGCGATCGTTTTCCTATGCAATCGGTGTATAAACTGCCGATTGCCATGGCTGTTCTGGATGAGGTAGATGATCACAGGCTCTCCCTAGACCAACCCGTTCGCTTTTTGCCGTCAGATCGCATCTCGCCTGGTCAGAGCAGTGCGCTTCGGGACGCTCATCCAGATGCCAACGTAGACGTGAGCCTCAAAGAACTTCTCAGACTCACAATTTCGAAAGGCGATGGTGTTGCGTCGGACATTCTATTGAGACTCACTGGCGGTCCGGCCGCAGCTAACGCCTACCTTCGAAAACTACGATTGGAAGGCGTCGCCATTGTGGACACGGAAAAAACCATCGGCACCGATTGGCAAGCGCAATATCGAAACTATGCCGAGCCTTTTGCTATGACTAAGCTTCTAGCGCTTTTGTCCACTAATTCACCGTTGTCTATTGAGAGCACAAAGCTACTGCTTGAATGGATGACGGAAACGACCACTGGCGTACATCGTCTTCGCGGCTTGCTGCCACCTAATGTCACTGTTGCGCATAGAACGGGCACTTCCGGAACGCAGAACGGAATCACCGCCGCTACGAACGATATTGGCATTATCACTTTGCCAAATGGGAAACATCTCTATTTCGCGGTGTTCGTTTCAGATTCGCCAGAAAATGAGACTATTTGTGAATCGGTTATCGCCAGAATTGCGCGCGAAGCGTATCTGGAATCCATTCGGACGTAGTGACAGCCGAAATTCTCATCCGATGCTCGGACGCTTCGCTAAAAACTTCTTTCGTTCCGCGCCTTCCGGCACCTCAGTCGCTAAAGCGTCATAAAGCTGCGCCAGTGTTTGCACTTTTTTCGCTGCCCGGCCAACCAGCACCTTTGCCATGGGCCCAACAAACACTGCCAACTCCTTGACCAGCTTCTCCAATTTTTCAGCGTCAAAGCGCGCTAGATTCTCAGTCGTTTGTCCTGGCTTGGTCGTGGCAACCGGCGGCGTGCCCGGCGTGTGCGCAGTCCGCTCCGGTCTTACGGAAGGTGTTGCCAGTTCTGTTTCTGCAAATTGCTGCGGCAATTGCTGCCGCCCTTCCGAGCCAAAGCGAGTTCTAAGCGCCGCCAAACTGTTGGAAAACTCACGCGCAGTCTGAAATCGTAGTTCCGGTCTTTTCTCCAGCGCTTTTAGAATCGCCAACGACAACATCTCGGGAATCTGCGGATTTAGCGATGAAGGCGCACGCGGAATCGTGGACAAATGCGCGTTCATCACTGAATACGTTCCCTCGCCCACTATTGGTCTGACGCCAGTCGCCATCTCGTACAAAACAACGCCAACCGAGTATAGATCCGCGCGTCCATCGGCTGGAGAGCCTTGCACTTGTTCCGGCGACATATAGAAAACCGAGCCCACGGCCGATCCTGTGCGTGTCAATGTCTGCTCAGAAACCGACCGCGCAATTCCGAAATCCATCAGCTTCACTTGTCTCGACCGCGCTGTCAGCATAATGTTCGCCGGCTTGATGTCGCGATGTACAATGCCTTGCATGTGCGCGTATTCAAGCGCGCTCAACACTTGCTCCACGATATCCAGGGCCATGCCCAATTCCATCCGGCCCCGACGCAACACGCTATGCAGTGTGCTGCCCTCAACGAATTCCATCACCATCAGCAACTGGTCGCCCTGCCGTACCGCGTTATGCAGTGACGCAATATTAGGGTGGGAAAGCCGAGCCTGCATTTTGATCTCGCGCATGAAGCGCTCCATCAATTCCGGGTTCTCCGTCAGCTCTGGCAAAATCAGCTTAATTGCTTCCAGCCGATCTGAAATCAGATGTCGGACTTTGTAGACCGTGCCCATACCGCCCGCGCCCAAAACCTCGACAATCTGATAGTCGCCTACAATTTGCCCTATAGAGAACGACACGTGGCCTCAGGATAACAGCAGTACATCTTAGTAGTATGGGCGCAAATCGGCGGGGTGACGTCTGCGCGAAAAGTTCACCCAAAACTTCGCCGCAAAGATTAGACCAACGATGGCTGACAGATTAATCAGCGAAGGTAGAATGTTGCCGATCGGTCCTTCTACCAGCCCGTGCTCATACATCGTTCCAATCAGCAGATACCAAACACTCCCGCCCCACGGGCCCATAGAAAGGTCGGAATCGGCAAACCACAATTTCAGAACGTAATAGAAAACAAAAAAGAACGCAATTGTACCTAGCAGGACGCCGGTTAAGCCGAACGCGTTGTACAAATTCGCCATGACGCCGTAAGAAACCTGCGTCGTCATGTCATCAGGAGCCAGATCGCCTGCGACGTGACCAAGAAAGTTGCCGCCGCCCGAGGTAGGTTTATCGCCAATCAAAAAACTCGGCACCATTAATTTCATGCCGTTGATGATTGTCTCCCAACCGGTAAAGGATTGCGTCTCGTCGGTTGCGGCAATTAGTCTGTCCGCCTCGCCAATCATGGCCAGCCTGCTGACGGGTCGAAGGCTGTCTTTTCCTAAATAAGTTTCACCGTTTTCCGTTGTGCTTGATTCCGCGTTGGAGCGAAATTCTGAATCGGTAGAAACTCCAAAAAAAACTTCTTGAATTGAATCTAACCGTTCCTTTAGCGTGCCGTCGCGTCCGCCATGGCTGCGAACGTATTGGCTGTACGGGTAGACAATTGTCATATAACAAAATAGGCCCGCCCCCAAAATGCTCCATACCACTCGGCTGCGTATGCCGTAGCGAATAAAGCCAACGCCCAAGTAGCAAAGTAGCGGTTCCATCATGCCCTGTTTTGTAGTCAACGCAACACCAATGGCAAGCTCCGCAATCAGGATGCCGACAACCAGCGGGTGAGAAAGAAAACGCTTCTGGCCCGAACTCCATGCCCAATACATCGCCGGAACGACGCAAAACGCAGTCACGGCTTCGAATTGGTGAGCGATACCCCAAAATCCGCCGGTCAGCATGGTGTCGTACGATGTTTGAAAAATCAAAATCACGAAAGTGCTGCCGATGCAAACAACCGAGAAGAATACCGTGAGGCTTAAATAAAGCTGCGGATCTTCGACATCCGTTACCAACCCTTTGAGTTTCACCACGTGTCGATAGATCAAGCTGGCCAAATAAAGCGCGAAGAAGCCGAGCGCCATCACTTTGCCCGTAGTGCGCGGAGCGTGTAATCCCGAGTCGGCAGCTTGCCAGGTTAGCGTTTTCAAGGTGACTGCGATCAAAACGAATTTCGCAATCAAAATGAAGTTCAGCAAACCAGGCGCAGTCTTAATGCCGCCTGCCGCACTCACCGACATAAGACCAAATATGATCGAAGCGACGAATAGCGACGCGTTGATAATATCTGTGCCCGTTACAAGCAGAGCGACCCAGTAGATCGCGCCCATTATGGGAACAAGGTTGAGGCGGCCGAAGTAGACACTCCTGGCATCACTCGCTAGAATGCTCAAATTCGATGGTAACAGCCGGACGAACCCTCCGCTAGTCGCCAAAACCCGCTAAATCATCGCGTTTTATAGGTAGACCGTCTGGCGTACGCGATTTGGCATCTCTTTTCGCGTAAGCTTCCAATAGGCACGCTTCTCATGAATGAATACGCAAAAAAGTACGCAGGATATCGAGGTGCGATTCTCCGATTTTTGATCATTAGCGGCTTCTCCGTGTTGGCGGTTCCATTTGTCGATTCCGCACTTCGTAATTGGCCAACACACCAACAGATGTTGACCGGCTACGCGATCGGCATGGTTTATGCAATCTGTGTTGGCGGGATTTTGAATCCTTTAAGCCCGATTGTCTGGGAACGTACCTGCCGAATGAAACCGGCATCACGCTGGGCCTTGCGTGCGCTACTAATAATGGCCGGCACCACAATCGGCTGTTTAATCGCGGGTATTCCCGTTCGAGTTGTACTTGGTCCCACATATAATTATTGGGTTTCTTACTGGCTCTCTTTGCAAATCTCACTTGTCCTGGCTGTCCTGGTTTACGCTTCTATAACGGTCTATAGCTCAATCAAATCGAAGCTTGAAGTGAGCCGACTTCAATTGAAAGAAAAAGAAGTCGAACGCGAAAAAGCTCTAAAACTGGCCACCGAAGCCACCCTTTCGTCGCTGGAATCGCGACTGCATCCACACTTTCTTTTCAACACCATCAACTCCATTTCTTCGCTTATTCAGGAAGACCCCGCTCGAGCCGAAAAAATGCTGAGCCAGATGGCAGACTTGTTGCGCTTCTCGCTGGATTCGTCGCGCGGCGGATTGGTGCCGCTGTCGCGCGAGATGAAAATCGTCCGCGATTATCTGGAAATTGAAAAAGCGCGTTTCGAAGGCAGGCTACGCTACGATATCCGCATTCCAGCCGAGCTCGACGATCTGCCTTTTCCGCCTTTATCGCTGCAAACCTTAGTAGAGAACAGTATTAAGTACGCGGTCAGCGTGACCCGCAGCGGTGCCGATATTGCGATTCACGCCCGGCGCGAAGGTGGGCGCGTTAACATTTCTGTCGAAGATAACGGTCCTGGCTTTGATTCACTCGATTTGCCGGCCGGTCACGGATTGAGCAGTCTACGTGAACGCTTGCAGAGCCTTTATCAAGGGGCTGCTGACTTGCAGATCTCCAGCCGTTCCGGCGCGACCGTTATTGGCCTTACTATTCCCGATGCGCGCTTATCTAGTTGACGACGAATCGCTGGCACTGCGCCGCTTGGCGCGCTTGGTTGAGCAAACCGGGCGCGTGGAGATTATTGGTCAAAGCACAGATCCGCTTGAAGTAATCAAAGTGCTTCCGACGCTTGCCTGCGAGGTGCTTTTTACCGATATCGAAATGCCCGACATGAATGGCTTTCAGATGTTGCAACAACTGGCAGTGCCGCCGTTGGTCGTTTTTACCACGGCTTACTCGCAATACGCGCTCCAGGCTTTCGAAGTCCATTCGGTGGATTATTTGCTGAAGCCGGTGGACATTCAGCATCTGGAACGCGCCTTAACGAAACTGGAGCGCGTACTGGGCGGCCATGAACCGCGGCCGCAACTCGACAAAGTGTTGGAACAACTGGCAGCAACTCTGGCCAAGCCTTCAAGATCTCTCTCGCGTTTGCCCAGCAAACTGGGAGACAAAATTGAATTCGTTGAAGTCCCGAAGGTGACGCACTTTTACGCCAGCGACAAACTGACGTATGCAGCCACGGGAAAGAAAGATTTCGTCATTGATCTAACCATCGCCGATTTGGAAGCGCGGCTCGATCCGGATCGTTTTGTGCGCATTCACCGCTCCACCATCGTCAATCTCGATTTCGTTAAGGAACTGCACTCCTGGTTCTCGGAACGCTTACTGGTCAAATTGAACGATGGAAAAGACACAGAACTGACAGTCTCGCGCGAACGCGTGAAGGCGTTAAAAGAAAGGCTCGGCGTCTAAGCCAGGAAGCGTTCCACTTGTTCGCGCAAAGTGTTTAAGCTTACCGTCAGCCGGTCTGTCTCAATCAGTACGTATTCATCCATGCCTTCAAAAGCGTCGCGCGCTTCCAGCAGCCGGCGGTGGTCTTCGCGTAGTTGAGGCAGATTTGCATTTGCAAATTTCGATCCACGCAACGCGGCGCCCAGAGAATAGAGTGTGAGATCCACGTCTTTGGCAAAGTCGCGATAAGCTTCAGGCCTGAATTTCGGAGAGCTCTGCGCCAATCCTGCTTCCAGGCCCATTACTGAATATGCCAACGCTCTGGCGCTAGCGAGGATGGATTGAAGTGCTTCAATTTTCACCCGGCCCAGACCAGGCTCGGAACAGACGCGGTCTACAGCAGCCGCAGCCGCGGTTCTTTTTAATTGCCAGGCTTTTCGCAACTGGTCCAGCTTCGCTTCGTCATGGTCAGGTGATCCGGCAATCTGCTGGGCAACCAATTTGAAGTAGTCGCGCATGGCGTCCAACATATCCGCAATGGAATCGGAAATCGTGTGGCGTTCCCAAGTAGGCCATACAGCGTACGCGGCCAAAGCAAGCAATCCTCCCACCACCGTATTCATTGCTCGAGTGACAACCACATTGGCCGGCGACACGCCGGTTGCGGCTAGCAAAAACACAATCAAACCGCTGATTCCAAGCGTGAATACTCCGTAGTTTGCCGGACCCCAATAACGCAGAAAGAAGGCAAACGCACCAACCAAAAAAAACTGCGTCCATCCGCTGACCGGCAGAGCATGATAAACCAGCGTGGCCGCGAACAAACCCAGCATGGTGCCTGCCAGGCGCAGCGCCCCGCGACTGAACGTGCTGGAAAAATCGGGTTTCAGCACAACCGCCGCGGTCATCGGAATCCAATACGCGCGCTGCCAGTTTATGCCCCGCTGAACTGCGTCCGCCAACGTCACGCAGACGCATAATCGCAAGGCATGGCGGAACACCGGCGAACTCCATGCGAAATTCGCCCGCAACGCTGAGCGCCAGTTTCCCGGCTGCAATTTCCAGGGCTTCGCCTTCATGCCTTTCAGGTACGATTGCGCGCCTTTCTCTGTAGTGTTTTCCGCCAGCTGCGTAACTAGGCGCAACTGCCCCGCCACAACATCCAGCGCGCTGGCTATTTTTTCGCCCAATTTCAAATCTCGATCATGTTTGCGGCCTTGCGCCCGATCAATCAGCTTCGTCAAATCTTGCCGCAGCGCGGTGAAATTAGCTTCTTTAGTGTCGTCTTTGAGCGTTTGACCGATGGCGGCCAGCAGTTTGGCACAGCCTCTTAGAAAGTGGTCTAAATCTTCTGCGGCGTCGCCTTCTACTTCGCTAGACTGATTGTCCGATTCGCCCAATTCGTCACGCAACCGAGTCACGAGATAGATCGACAGACGCAGGCGGTCCGCCTGATCGTAGAGCAAGCGCGAACGCTCCCCGTCAAGAGTGTGATCGCTGCCCAATGCACTCAAAAGATCTTCGATTTGAGGGCTGACTGTATAAACAGGTGTCAGCTTTGTTTGTTCCATGTCAGGGTCCACAGCGGCAGACAAATCCAAGAACTTTTCGCCAATCGCTTGCACTTGCGGCTTGTTGCGCCTGAGCGGCCAGAACAAAAGAGCGGCCAATATTTGAATGCAGCCGCCGGCAAATACTAGCAGAGCGCTGTAAAGAGCGCCCAACGGAGTAGTTGCACCGCGCGCCGCGAAGACAATCAACGTCACGAGCGAAGTTAAACCCAAATCACCCGTTCGCGTGCTTAGCCCCATCATCATGCCCGCCGTGAAAGACCACAAAGCCGCCAACAGGATGGCTGCCCAATAATTTGCTCCGGTGAGCGCTCCGAGAAAAACCGCAATACATAGCAGTGCGCTACGCGTGAGCATGCGCGCTGCACGCTGCCGGTAAGGGTCGCGGCCGTCCGAATACGAGACGTTCAAAGCGCCAATGGCTAAAGCGACTGCGGCTCGCGGATTGCCGGCTTCAATTCCGATTGCCAAAGGGACAGCTACGGCAAGCGCATTGCGTGTCGCCATCCACCAATCATTAATCTTGCTGTGATCAATGCGCTTGACGGAATTCCACAGCGCAACCGCCGCACGCTTGTGACCTGCCGGAGACTCGATTATCGTCGTGTCAACCTCAGCGCGGCTTTACCGGCACGAATAGAGTCACGACATGCGTTGTACCGGCGGATTCATCTTCTGCCAGATATTGCAATTCGTAGGTTCCGTCCGGATTGGATTTGATGTCGGACTTGCGGAAATACAAATAACCGGCAACCGGATGATTCACGGGACCTTCGGGCAGACTGCGCGCGCGTAATTGCGTGGCTAGCAAGCGACGATCTTCCGGTGTGCCGCCTGGTTTTGGACTTGGCGGAGGCGCGCTATCGCGAGGATTGTTGTCTGCGGTCACTTGGCCCGCCGTATAGACGCTGGTGACGGGCCTACCCGTGTAAGGGTCTGTACCATGCGCGACGCCGACCGTCGCAGAGCCGCCCACCCCGATTCCATGTGGGTTGGGAATCGAAGGTTCATTCTGCCGTTCAATAACCGAGGCAACGGTGTCGGCGTCGGCTTGGTGAATCGGGTCGATACTGGAGCGATTCTTGATGACGAACGAGGCTAAGCTGATCTTCAGCGCGGCTCCGCTATTGGCGTAGCAGGCCACTTCGAACACAGCATAGGTCCTGGATATATCAAAAGCGAATAAGTGCTCAACCTGTTTGGACGGAACCAGCGAGGCACCAAATGAAATGTTCTGCCATTGCGAATTCGCCGCATAATCGGTTGCCGCAGCACGCGGCGCAATACCTTGCTGCGCGTCTTGGGCGAGTGAAAGAAACGCAAAAATCATCACTGCGGCGACTGATATGCGCATGCGGGCGTGCCTCACTTTCAAGCCTATCAATATTTGCCTAAGTGCGCGATAAGCGGATTGGACTCATGTAGTAAGATGTTCCGAGTCGCGTACTAAACGGCAAGGAGATCGCCATGTTCGAGAAGTACATGATCTTGACCCAAGAGTTCAAGAACGTTCGCGAAGGCCCGAACGTAACAGGGTTTCAAGTAAGAGTTCGGCTTCCCTACTACCGCGGCGTTTGGCTTTCTACCATCAACGGAATTGAACTGAGCGTCGATGACGAGAAATTTGCGCGTGAAGCCACGACCTTCTATTTGCACGAGCGGCGATTCACCATGGATGAACTGGAGAACGCGACGAACGTGCGTTGGTTTTTCGGCGATCCTGCAACGCTGGTTGTTAAGAAACCGGGTGGACTGATTCCTGGGATGCATACGGTGTCCTTTTCCATTGGTTGGCGCCACTCCTACGTGCCGATTAATGATCCGCTGCATTTTTTTCCGCCAGGAGTCACAGCGATGCTGGATGCCCCGACCGCAACTACAAAGCGAATGACGCTGGTTACTTAAAGAGGCAAACGATGACTCGCAAAGAGTTCTTACAGACCGTGGGCGGCGCCACTGCGCTGACGACGGTAGCCAGATCCGCTGGTTTATATAACGATGCGTTGCAAGCTGGCGATGCCGCGAAGAGCAAAGCAAAGCGTGGTGTTTCGCTGTACTCCTACCAGGAGCACTTTTATACGCGAACGATGACGCTGGAGGATTGCATCGCGGAGGCATCTTCCATCGGTGCGTACGGAATCGAGATGCTGGCCGAAGCGATGGTGCCGGATTTTCCAAATCCATCGAACCAGTGGGTGGATAACTGGTTCAAGCTGATGGACAAGTATCACACCGTTCCCGATACCTACACTCAGTTTCAAAACACGTATCTGCGCAAGAACTACGAATTGAGCGTGGACGAAGGCGTTCAGATGTTGGAGTTAGATTTCAAGCTGGCGAAGCGGCTTGGGTTCAAACATATGCGGATGCTGATTGGAACGCCGCTGGATGTAATGGAAAAGAGCCTTCCACTGGCGGAGAAATACGACATATGGATGGGGTCGGAGGTGCATTTTCCTTCGTCACTAGATAGCATTCTCACCCGCAAATGGATTGAGATTATCGACCGCACGAAGACAAAGCACTGGGGGCTCAATCCGGATTTCGGTATCTTCCAGAGTTCTCCCAACCAGGTTCAGCGAGAGCGCATGATTCGCGATGGAGTGCTGCAACGGCCCATAGCCACGTTTATCGAGCAGGCTTGGGCGGATCATGTTACTCGCGATCAAGCCTTGGCCGACGTGGTCAACATGGGCGCGAAAGACGGCGATAAAGGGTATTTGGATACGGTGTACAGCATCCGCCCGGACAGCCCGAAGTTGCTTGCGCAATTGATGCCATACGTACGCCATTGCCACGGCAAGTTCTGGGAAATGACAGAGGACTATCAGGAACGCAGCATCCGGTATGACCAGATCCTTCGGGTGGTGATCGAAAGCGGATTTGACGGCTACATCGCAAGTGAGTATGAAGGACAACGATACGTGCAGGACCTGTGCGACACCGATGAATTGGAACAGGTTCGCCGCCAACACGTTATGTTTTCGCGTCTGGGTTTGGCTTGAGTGTCATTCCGCATGGAACGCATGCGTGCCGTGAGTGATGGCGGCGCCTGCCCGAAGAGCGGCGGCGATGGTTACCACCTCGGCGATTTCGGCATCGGTTGCGCCAGCTTTACGCGCTTTGCCGGAATGAATGTCGATGCAGTAAGGGCATTGAGTTGTGAGCGCGACGGCTAGAGCCATCAGTTCCTTATACTTCACCGGGATCGCTCCGTCGGCCATGGCAGCTTTGTCAAAAGCCCAAAATGCCTGCATTGCGGCCGGGGCGTTCGTGTCCAAGGCCTTCAGCTTGGATAGATTCTTCATGTCATACATTGGGGTATCTCCTAATTCAGCTTCTTGAATTCTTCTGATTCTATGCGTTTCGAAATGATGTGACTTTGCGCACGGCTTTAGGTTGCGTATTGGAGGAGAATCAAGGGAGTGGCAATAAGAGGCCACTTAGCATGCAAGAACAAAACCCAAACAACCGTTTGGCTTGGCTGCAAGGGCCGCCGGCGAAGTGTTCGGTCATCCCGGAAGATAAACCGTCACCATGGCGGCTGGTGCTGTTGGGAGCGCCGGGCGTCGGTAAAGGGACGCAAGCCGATTTGTTGGCTCACCGTTTGGGGCCTTGTCACTTATCTACGGGCGACGTGTTTCGCGCGGCGAGCGGCAAGGATGCTTGCCAGCAAACGCCAGCCATGCAGGCAGCGATTACTTACATGCGCAGCGGCGCGCTTGTTCCCGATCAGACGGTTTGGGATTTGGTGCGCGAGCGCGGCGGATGCATCCACTGTGGCGGTGGGTTCATTCTTGATGGCTTTCCACGCACCCTGTCGCAAGCAGAGCAGCTGAGAGCGTACCTGGAAAAAGAACATCTTACATTGAGCGCGGTGTTGGATTATGAGCTGCCGCTGGAGGAGATTGTGGCGCGCTTAAGCGGGCGGCGCACTTGCAAGGCATGCAAAGCCGTGTTTAACCTTGCGTCTCATCCTCCAAAAGAAGAAGGGATTTGCGATCACTGTGGCGGCCCGCTGATTCAACGCGAGGATGACAGGCCGGAGTCCGTTACGGTGCGGATGAAAGCTTATGAGCAGAGCACCGCGCCGTTGATCAAGTTCTATAAGGACAGCGGATTATTGGTTTCGATTCCGGCAGTCGGATCGCCCGATGAGATTTACGATCGGACGATGGCTGCCCTGGGCGTGGCCGCAAAGTAGCGGGCGCCTTTGCTGGCATACCATGAATACGTGAAACGCAAACTGGCTTTGCCCCTCCTGTTGTTGCTGAGCGTATTGGTTGCCGCGCAAGATGCCGGCGACCCTTGGCAATCTGCTGAGTTGATCTCGCCGGCCGATTTCGCCGCTGAACTGAAATCCGCTTCGGGAGCGACTCCTGAAATACTGTTCGTCGGCTTTCCCATGATCTATCGGGGCGCCCATATTCCGAAAGCCAAGCTGGCGGGGCCTGGGTCGAAGCAGGAGGGGATTGATCTTCTTGCACAAGAATTGAAAGGCGTGCCGCACACGGCGGAGATCGTCATCTACTGCGGCTGTTGCCCGTTTGTGAAGTGCCCCAATATTCGCCCAGCGTATAAAGCGCTGCGTCAGATGGGTTACACGAAGATCAAAGTCGTGGAGCTGGCGACCAATCTTCACACGGACTGGGTAGAAAAAGGCTATCCGATTGAGAACCCGGGCAAGTGATGGGTATGTGGAGGAGTATTGCTCTCTTAGCCGCCGCATCCTTGCTGAATGCGGCTTCCGTGGCAGTTACTGGAACGCGTCTTTCGGTTGAACCTCTGCTAAAGCCCACTAGCGGGTGGATGGAAGCGGGCGTGTTCAATACGGCGGCCGTCAGGTTGGGGACGAAGACTGTGCTGCTGTTTCGTGCGCAGGATAAGCAAGGCATTTCGCGCATTGGATACGCGGAGAGCCCGGATGGATTGCACTTTACCGTTCGCCAGGAACCTGTGCTTTCGCCGGATGCGCCATACGAAAAGGGAGGCGGCGTAGAGGATCCACGCTTGATTCAGATTGGGGGCACGTACTATCTGACTTACACCGCTTACGATGGCCACTCGGCACAGCTTGCGCTAGCCACCTCGAAAGACTTGGTGCATTGGACGCGCAAGGGCATTTTGCTGCCCGCTTACAAAGGCACTTGGAACACGCAGTGGACGAAATCGGGTGCGGTCGTGCCTCAGCAGATCAACGGCGAGTGGTGGATGTACTATTTGGGAACCAAGAAGGATTCCGATGGCAAGCCACGCGACTATATGGGCTTGGCTGAATCGACCGATCTTCTGCATTGGAAGGATGCGACAGAGAAACCGGTGTTGGACCGACGCCCCGATGCGTTCGACTCGCGCGTGATGGAACCGGGACCCGCGCCCATCGTTACCGATGAAGGCATTTTGCTGCTGTACAACGGCGCTTCCGAGTCTTTGGTTTATGGTCCGGGATGGGTGCTGTTCGATAAGGCCGATCCGCGCAAGGTGATCGCGCGGGCGGACGCACCGTTCATGCTGCCGCGGCTGGATTGGGAGAAGACCGGGCAGGTTCCCAATGTGATCTTCCTGGAAGGCGCGATCGTGAACTACAACAAGGCCGGGCGAGTTGCCATCACGGGATACTATGGCGCGGCCGATAAATACATCAGCGCGGTTGACATCCGTATTCGCTTATCAAAATAACGGATAATCGACGTATGCAAGCAACTTGGCTGCTCCGCTTGTGCGTCATCCCGCTTCTGGCTATTCCGCTCGGCGCTCTGGTTGAGGATCTGAATGCCGACCAGATGAAGTTGCTGGAAGACAGCGGCGGGTGGGAATACACCAAGCTGAGCGATCACACGGGTTTTCCCACCGAGCATGTTTGCTTTGACGGTACTCCGCATCCAAATGACTGCAGCGGCTCTATGACCCTGGTGGAAGACGGCACTTTTGTTCAGAAGGTGATCATCTCCGGTACCGCTACCGACCGGCATGGCACTTGGAAGCTGGACGGTGACCAGTTGGCGTTTTTTGACGAGTATGGCACGCAGGATGGACCTTACACGGTGGAAATTGACGCTACCAAGAAGACCATGGTGCTGTCGATGCCTCAGATTAGGATGGAGTTGACTTTGGAGCGGGAGTACAAAAAGCAGAAGCATTGAGCGGGTTGGTTGGCGTTACGAAACGAACCGGGGAAGAAATGGGGAAGGTGGCGTTTCGAGGGGTGGGTGAAGGGCTGCGGGTAGGCGTTCGGGGCGTTTGGGTGGACCGAGGGGTGAGGAGGGCAAGAGTTTTCGCGTTTGTGTTGGGGGGACTGGGTTGGTGAAGGGTGTTTCGGTTGGGATTTGGGCACACTGATCCCTGGAGACGAGTCGGTTTTTTGAAAAAAAGGAGCGGTTAGCGCTTGGTGGGATCGAACTCGGGCGGCTTGAAGCCCAAGGCGATTGCTTGCTTCTTCATGCCAGCTAGATGTTCCTTCCAGGTTTCTTCGGGTCGGTTTTTCTTTTTGTAGACTTCGAGGCGCTCTTTGGCGATGGCGGTTTTGGTGGCGCTTTCGGATTCGGCTCGGCGGGCTTTGCGGTGGTCTTCGCAGGCTTTGCGCTTCTTGTCGGCTAGGTTGCTGGCGGCGGTTTTGTAGCGCAGGTGGCGGGCGAGGGTTTTCTGTTGCTCCTCGGTCCAGGTGGCGGGGTCAGGGTTGGATTTGTAGATGCTTTCTTCAACGGATGCGTGGGCGCGGGAGGCGCGTTGGAAGAACCAGTCGGCGTTCACCAGATCGGTGACCATGTGGTATTCGGTCTCGGTGTTGGGCGCGAAGAGTTTGCGCCAGGAGGTTTCTATGGATTTGTAGTCGTCTATGGATTCGTGCGGCAGGATGAGAGTGTGCGGTGCGCAGCAGCCGTGCTTCATGGCGTTCTTCGACGAGATAGCCTTTCCTGTGATGCTGGTGGGTCCCGGGGCGTCCGGGTTGGCAGGGGTGGTGGCGGGGGATTCAACGATCCGGTAGGAAGGGTCAGGACCCTTTTGTTTTTTCCAGTGATTGCTCATTTGATAGAGCTCCTTTCTGAGTGTGAGTCTAGAATGGCGCCGGGGCGGAACGAGTTGTCGAAGTGAGTTATGTGGTTGATTTGATAGGTAGAAAGTTTTTTTGGAAGTTTTGTGACTGGCGCGCGGTGGATTTCTAAGCGATTTTGAGCCGCTTTGTTTTTATGCGATCGCTTCGCACTTGTGCAAGGTCATTTGTCACGCGTTGTATCGAGGGCGCCGTGTTGGAGGAGGAAGTCCACGACCGGCTGTTGCTTGCGGCTCCGCGCAACTTGGAGCAGGGAATCCCCGTCTGGGTTCTTTGCGTTGACGTTGGCGCCACCCTCCACGAGGGCTTTCAGCACCTCGAGGTCGCCGTTTTCGGTAGCCTCGAAGGGGGCGTAACCACAGCATGGCGCTCCTTGTGATAGCAGGAAGCGGACAACGTCGGCTTTGCGAGTTTGCGCGGCGGCGGCGATTATCGGGCCGTTGTTGCCTCTTCTTTTGACGTCGGCCCCGGAAGCAACCAGAAGCTTGACCATTTCCAGATTCGTGAGTCCCTCTTCGAGTAAGCGTATCCTCCGTGCCCCTGATGTTGGGGTCGGCGCAGGCGCGAGCCAGCAGACGTTTGGCCTGGGCGATGTCTCCGCTGGCCACTGCGCCGATGAGCGGGGGATCGTGAATCTCGTTGAGGGCGGCGAGGTCTATGACGTAGCCCCAGCTTTCCAACACGTGGAGGATCTTGTCGAAGCCGAGGGCGCGGCCGTAGGGAGGCTCGTCGGCTTGAATGAGGCCGAGGATCAGGCCATCGTCGTTGAGCAGTCCTCCACCGGAGTGGCCACGAGCGATCAACGACGATTCGAAGACGATGGTGCCGTCCGAGACGTCGGAGATGGCATCGGGACGAACGGGTCTAGCCCAGGCGACTCCATTGGGATTGCCGACAGGGAAGACATTATCGCCTCGCTGGGCGCTGCCTGGGAGGGCCAACCGGGCGAGGGAGAGGGAACAGGGGTCGATGCCTTGGGCGGCGAGATTGCCGATGCTGAGGACGGCGAGGTCGAGGGCGGCGTTGAAATGTTCGGAAAGCTTGACTGGGAGGTTTTTGCCGGGCGCCATTCTCAGGCGCGCCGAGAGGTTGGTTGCGGAGATGCCGCCGGCGCGGACGACGTGATTGGCGGTGACGATATAGAGGGAATCCTTTTCGCGAGAGAAGACGATGCCAGCGCCAAAGGTTGGGGTGTCGGCGAAGGTTCCGTTCAGGATGACGATGGGGTCGAGGTCGTGGGCGTGAGGGGCGGGACCGTCGGCACGCAGAAAGCAGGTGAAGAGACACAGAGCGCCAAGGATACGTTTCACAGGCGTACTCCGAACCAACGCAAGGCGGCGGCGGCGATGCCGAAGAGATAGAAGGCCGTGCCCCAAAGCAGAGACAAGCCGTGGCGGGCTTTGAGCCAGTCGAGATAGGTGGGCATGATGCTGCGATGACCTTCGCCGGTTCCGGCGGTCATTCCGCGGACGCGGCCGTGGAACGTAAAATCGATATGGTTGGCCGCCAGTGCCACACTGCGGATTTCGCCTTCGGATTGTTCAAAGCGTAATTCCTCTCCCGGCCGAAGGCGCAGTTCTTCACCGTTCAGGGATTCGAAAGATAGGGTTCCGGAAAGGATAGTGGAGAGGCGTTTCACAATAGTCTGATCGGGCTGGAGAAACTGGTCGATGCGGGAGAAGGAGACCTGGCGAACCTTCAACTGCGGCGATATGGGCGTCTGGGGCAGGGCCGCAAACGTAAGATCGAGACCGACATCGGCGGGACCGCCGCGGAGAAGAATCGGCTTAGGGATGGTGAAGTCAAGCGCGCGAGACGGCGAACCGGGAACGCTGATATTGACGGGGCCAAAAGCCGCTGGCGTGAGGACGAGGTTCGGGGCGGTGATGGATAAGCGGTACTGATTGGCCACGTCGGAGCAAGCTAAGTCGATTTGGGCGGCGGCGGGGACCAGCAAAGGCGAGAGGGTAACAACTCCATGACGCAGGTTCGCGGTGGCGGCGGAGAGTGAGATGACGGGCGCGAGATAGGGCGGCGATTGGGGCAATTGAAGCTCGCGGAGACCAGAGACGCCCAGAGAGGCGAGATCGACCGCGCCGGTGAGGGCTTGGGCTTTGGTCAGGGTGAAGCTCAACTGGGTGAGCGAGGCGTCGATCTCGATTTCGGTTTCACGGACGTGGGCGAAGAGGAGGACGCTGGCGATAGTGAGAGTGGCAATCAGGAGAAGGGCCGGCGCCCAGTTGCGGGGTTTGGGTTGCAGAGAGTCGCGGGTCTCAAGGAGTTTGGCGAGACCGTTGAGTGTCTTGATGCGAGCGGGCGAAATGGTGGCGTCAGTTGCCGATGCTTCGGCGGCGAGTGAGTCGAGCTCTCGTCTGAATAAGTCACGGAGCGGATCTGGCGCCGAATCAGGCATTAGTTTCCCGGGTGGTAGAACCAGAGTTCCGCGGCGGCCGCTCCGCCGCTTCGAAGGGTGGCGCCGATTTCAAGATGATAGAAGCCGCGGTTCTTCAGGCCGGAGATAGGGATTTCGACGGGGCGTTCCGCGGGATAGTAGCCATAGCCGACGGCTTCGCCATCTTTGATCTTGGGAGACTTGGCTTCAGATGGAAGTCCGGTGAGGGTGAGATAGACCTCCTTCAACTCCACTCCGGGTAAAAGAATAAGTGAATAGGCATTGTCGTGAGGGGGATTGGAACCTTGACTCACACGAAGAGGAAGGTAGATTTCCCGTGAGGCGCCATCGACGGATGCCTGCGCGAGGCCGACGATTCCGGCGTCGCCCCTAGGGATGTTGAGAGCGGAAAGGAGGCCGGTGGGCCAATTGAAGGAGTTGCTGTTCGATGGGCGAAGAGCGTCCATGCGGTAGTAAAGCCGGTGGCGCAGGCCTTGGGCGCGCAGGCGCACGGGGCTGTCCAGATGGGCCGCATCCCATTCGACGGCGATGTTCTGGTTGGAGGAAAGATCGTAATCGGGGAAGGCGCGAGTCCAAGAGACGACGGCTAAAGGGGAACCGCCGACCTGCTGGATGTAGACGCCTTCGCAACGGTCGCCGCGAAGCCGGTAGCCGTAGGGGTTGCCGGTTGGTTGGAGGAGATTGGGATCGCAGGGAGACTGCGCGGACGCGGCGGCCATCGTTATTGCGAGGGCAAGCAAGGCGAGAGCAATGCGTTTGCGGCGGAGAGTGATTCGCCGATATTAACACCGCCTGCAGGTGAAGTCCAATATTGGTTTGCGGTCGATAACTTCTGCCAAACCGGCTCTTCCATTGAAAGGGGGCGCGCCGTCCTACGTTCTTCGCCGACCTTGTTGATCGAGTCGGCGAGGTGTCGTCTGAAGCTGGCTGAACAATTCCGCGATCGGCAACTCGATCTGGCGGCAGCTCAACACCGACTCCGATGATTCGATTGTGCCTTGGTTGGAGTAGATGAAGGCCTGCTTTGTCACTGGATCGAGAATCCAGGTAGTGCGCACGCCCATAGCCAAGTAGTCCCCCGCGCGTATCACTAAGTCCGCCAATTTGTCGTCGCGGGAAACGACTTCTATGCAAAGTAATGGCGGTTCTTCGGATTACTGCCGGGTAGGAGGCGGCCGCACTCAGAACCATGATGTCCGGCACTCGATACTTTCGCGCCCGGATCTTCAGTCGGACTTCAACTACTGCAATGAATCTGCCACTGCCGTTCGCGTTGTAACAGGTAGGCTGCGATCAAGGTCTGCAGGCGTCCGTGCAGATGTGTGCCTGAGTTGCGCTCCAGAACGAAGTCGTCCACATAATCGCAGTCTGGCCGGTATGAGGTGTGTAGGTACTCGTTCTCGCCGATCGGGTGGGGCGGAACGGTTGCCATGTCAGCAACAAGTTTATCTTGTGGCGAGGACTTTCGAGCGAGTTTGGTCGGTGGCGAAGAAAACACAGCTAGTCAAAAGGACGATCTTCAAGATTGGTAGTGCATCTATTCTGTAAGCTGGATGTTCAGACCTCACAGATCCTTTTTTCGTAGTTTGGAGCATACGGCATGAAGTGGCTGGCAAGGGCTCTTCTGATTCTTCTCTTATCTGTCGTTGCTCTAATTGCCGTCGCAACGGAGGACCGAGGGTCCGCGCAGGAGGTTCAGGTACGCGAGTATTGGGTCGATCCATCCACGGGACTCATGTGGGCGGGGAAGGATAACGGCAAAGACGTGACATGGCGACAGGCGACGAAGTACTGCCGCGATCTGCGCTTAGCCGGGTACTCCGATTGGAGGCTGGCAACAATCGATGAGTTGGCAAGCCTTGTTGACAGGAGCGCTTCTACTCCAGAACGAAGCGACAACACCGCAACCTTCGAAATCAGCATTGGCCGTGTTGGCCGTCATGTGAGAGGGGGCCTTTCACTGACAGGCGATCCTTGGAGCAGCAGCCGCCGGGTCAAGGATCGTTTCGGACATCCTTACGGGGATGGGTATTTCTTCGACTTCGTCAATTCGAAAGCCTCAGGGGACTTACCTTACTTTCACAACACCAAGTACGCACTTTGCGTGCGTCGTCCCGGTAAGTGACGTGTGACCCTGCAATTTTTTGGGTCGCAACAAAAGAACAGAAAAACTTTTGCAGCTATAGACTCATTCACTTACGGGCTTTTGCGGTAGCGGTGCGTAGGAGGCGCTGGCAAACTCATGGGCGTAGTGATGGCGCTGCCTTTAGATCTGGAGTCGTTGCTGCTGCCCAACGAGCCACCCGAAGAGCTGGCAAGGCTGAACCCTGCCTGTACGACGGAGTTTGCGGGGAAGTCGCATTTACTCAGCACGCTGCGGAACGATGTGGTCCAGACGGACTGGCTGCGGCAGCGCGCTGAGAAAATTTTTCGGCAATTGCCGGGGCTAAGGCCAGTCCTGCGCGCCGTGAAAGATGCGAGAAATTTCAACGGCATCGCCTTTCACCTGATAGACAACAACATAAGGCAACGGCGGAAAAGGAAGCTCGCGGCGTCCGGGCAGGCGGCGGCTTTGCCTTCCCATGTTCGGAAAATCTTTAAGCTGTGAGCAACCTTCATAGATAATCGTGGCAACACGGTTGGCCGCGTCCGGGTTGTCGCGTTCAATCCATGTGCATATGCGCTCTAGGTCTTCGGCGGCGGGTACAGACCACCTGATTTTCATCAGGGTTTGAGAAAGCGCCGCAGGCGGTCGCCTACTTGTTCATGCGTGAGAAATTCGCCACGCTCTAAGGCTGCCTCGCCCCGTTTGACGGCTTCAACAAAACGGTCTTCTTCTTTGAAATATCGCGCCACAACATCGCGCACCACCTCATCAGGGTTCATACCTTCCTGTGTGGCTCGTTGCGCAAGCCGCGCTTGCACGTCTGGGGCGAATTGCACTTCCATAGTTCAAGCTTACGAAAACCACTTTCGCGGCTCAACTTCAATTTGGCTGATCACGCGTCTTGCTGATCTTTGCAATCGAAGTGGTCTTTTGAAACTCTTTATCTGGGTGTGGGCCTGCCTTCGATGGCCGTCTGTTGACCCTGTGATTTCTTTGGGTCACAAAGGATTGGAAAAAAGTTTCTAGCTGTAGGCTCATTCACTTACGGGCATTTGGGGGTAGCGGGGCGTAGGGGGTGCTGGCAGACTCGTGGGCGGAATGATGTCGCTGCCGTTAGAACTGGAGTCGTTGCTGCTGCCCAACGAGAACCCCGAAGAACTGGCTCGGCTGAACTCTGCCTGGACGACGGAGTTTGCGGGAGAGTCGCATTTACTGAGCACGCTGCGGAATGATGTGGTGCAGACGGACTGGGTGCGGCAGCGCGCGGAGAGAGTTTTCCGGCAATTGCAGCTTGATGTGTATTGGACGGGGCTGCCGATGGAGTTTTGGCGCGCTTTCACCCTAAAACATTTTCAGTTTTTCAAGAAGCATGCTCATAGCGCTAAACGGGAGTTTCGGCAGGCGCTGCGGTTTCTGCAGAAATTTTTGCCCACCGGTGCGAAGGCGCAGAAGAAGGCGGAGGAGGACGCGAAACCGGTTTTGAATTTGAATCCGGATTTGACGGGGCAGCTCACGTTTGAACAGTTGGTCTATCTGGAGAAGAACGCCGATGGGGAATGGAGCCACTGGTATGACCCGCCGAGTTCGCGCTTTTTGGAGCCGCAATTCCAGCCTTGGTTTCGCGATGTGAAGCGCGAGTTCCTGTGTAAGGAAAGCGAAGAGCTGCCGCAAAAATACGCCTGGGTGAACGTTCACGGGCGCGAGCGATATGCGAATGCGAAAAACACATTTATCCACTACGAGTTGGAGACGTTTCAGCGCATCGTGGCCGAGGAAGCCCAAACGGGGCAGTTGGCCGATGGGCCGCGCGTGAATTACACGCGCTATGAGGACTTGGAACCGATCGAGATTTTAGAACCGCAAGAAGGTAAGAAATGAAAAAGAAATCACAAACGGGAAGGCCGATCCAACTGGAACAGTGGATTGAGGTCAGAGTGGAGGACGGTAAAACTGTCTCCACGTTTTATCCTCCGAACGAGGAGATTGTACAGAGTCTGGCGAAGATGAATCCGAAGCCGGACCTTATCTACAGACGTTTGAATTTTGTGGATGGTGTGCCGGACGAGTACCGATGGGCCAAGACGCCAGCAACGTTTCAGATGTACGGAGGCATGTTCGTGCAACGTATATTGCCGGAGGAATGGCCGCGTTTGCGTGCTGAGGAGTTAGTGGGCAAAGGGCACGCGAAGAAAGCGTTGTACCCGCAACCGCGACCGGAGTCGTGGGGACCTTGCCCGTGTCCGGAGTGCACGAAGGAACGCGAGACTACGCCTGGGAAGTCACGGTATGACCGTTTTAGCGTGATTCAGCGGGATGAGTCGGGCAGGATGATTGCGCCTAAGTGATAGGGGCGGAGGCTCGAGGAAATAGGGAAGCGGAAGAAATTTGTTCGCTTCCCTAAGTGCGGCTCGTATTGCCTTGTCTGGCTTGCTTGTCGAAAAACTTGGGTTAGTGCGAGGCTCCGCCGGCGATGTAATGCTCCAAATGCTTGATCGCCTGATGCTGCGAGGTCATGATGCAGCCCACCAAGTCGCCGATGGAGACCACGCCGGCGAGGTTCCCGGCGGAATCGATGACAGGCAGGTGCCGTATGTGATTATCGGTCATGATTCGCATGGCTTCCTCGACAGATTCATTGCTGCGAACGGTAATCGGAGAGCTCGTCATGATCTCCCCAACTAAAGTTTCCTTGGGTGACTTTCCCTGTAGGATCATTTTGCGAGCATAATCTCGCTCGGAGATGACTCCCACCAGTTTGCCGTCGTCGATAACGAACAGTGCACCGACGTCTTTTGCAGCCAGCGTTTCGATGGCCGAATAGACCGACATTGTAGAAGGCACCGAAAAGACGGCATTTCCTTTTTGCAGGAGCAGGGTTGAAACGCGGTCAGAGACTACCATTTGGCCTCCACGTACCCAGTTGCCGAGTTATGATCGCCAGTTTGGTTGAACCAGTCTTAAACCTAAACCAAGATGAAAACAACCCGGACTAGGGCAAGCATAACGCCGACGTCCTGGCGTTGCAAGCATTTTTTCGGCAAGCGTGGGTAATGGGGGCGGAGGCGGGGCGAAATGGGGAATAGGAAGAAAATTTGTTTGGCTATTTAAGTAGGGAGGCGATTTTGGCGGCTAGGACCGCTCCTTTGCAGTCGCGGCTCGGAAAGGGTGTGGGCGAGGCATTGTCCGTAGCTGGGTGAACAAAATTTGGTCGCTTTCCTAACTGTGGCTCATTTCGTCTTGTCTAAGCTGCTTGCATGAGCGAAAGCGACAAGCAGTTGCTGGAAGCGATTCTGGCGGGCGATCGGGATTCGTATCGTCTGCTGGTGGATCGCTATACTCCGGGGCTGTTTCGCTTGGCGTATCGGATTACCAACGATCGGAGTGATGCGGAAGAGGTCTTGCAGGAGTCGTTTCTGCGGGCTTATCAGCAGTTAGGGAATTTTGAGCTGCGGTCGGATTTTGGGACTTGGATTTATCGCATAACGGCTAATTGTGCCCTGAACTTTCTGCAAAAGGAGCGCGGGACCAAGGTTCGGTCGGCGCATGTGAATTTGGAATCCGCCGATTTTCACTTGGCCACTGGAGCGGCTTCGCCGGAACGTTTGGCTTATAGCCGGCAGATTGCGGACCAGCGCGATTTGGCGATGAAAAATTTGACTGAAGTGGAAAGGGCCGCGTTCGTTCTTCGGCATTTGGAGGAGCGGTCGCTGGATGAAGTGGCGGACGTGTTGGGAATGACGGTTAATTCGGCGAAGCAGGCGGTGTTTCGATCGGTTCAAAAAATGAGGCGGGCCCTGGAACCGTTGTGGGTGAAGCAATGAGCGAACCTTTGAGCGAAGAAGAGATGTTGCGGCGATTTAAAGAGGAAGAATCGCCAATTCAGGAGACGCGTGATTTGGCGGATCGGATTTGGCGCGAGATCTCGCCCCAACTGCAGCCTTACAAGAAGCGGAGGCGAGTCTGGGAGTGGCATGTTTGGTGGAAACCCGGGCTGGCGATTGCGATGACAGCCTTGCTGGCAGTCGCTTTCTGGGCGGGACGCGTGTGGGAATCGAGGCATAAGGCGGACCAGAGTTTGGCGCAATCGGAGGCAGCGGAACGAATTTTGCTGACGGCCACGGCAGAGCATTTGGAACGGTCAGAGCGGTTTCTGGTGGAGCTGAAGATTTCGGGCGGAGGGAATGCCGCGCTGGCGGAGCAGGCGAAGGAACTGTTAGCAGACAACCGGCTGTATCAGCAAAGCGCAGCTTTTGCGCATGACAGGCCCATGACCGACACGCTGGACCGGCTTGGACGCGTGTTAGCGGAAGTGGCTGACGACCAGCAGGGCGACTTTTCGGAAGTGGAGTGGCGTTTAGACGATTTGGTGCAGGCGATTCGCACAGAACAGCGGCGAAGCCCAGTAAAAACATAAGGAGCGAAGAATGAGAACAATTTTGATGGTGGCGGCGATTTGCTGGCTAAGCAGCATGGCGGCGGACGCGCATGTTGTGGCTGGGTTGATTGTGGTGGACGGCGAGGACCAGGTGAACGAAGACCGAGCGTACGACGAAGGAACCAAGGCGATGAATGATGGCCGCTGGTCTGACGCCGAAGTTTTGTTCAGGCACGTTGCGGACATGAAGGGCAAGCGTGCCGATGGAGCGATTTATTGGGAAGCGTATGCGCAAGACAAAGAAGGCAACACGGGACGGGCCATTTCCACATGCAAGGCGTTGTCTTCTGAATATGCGCAAAGCAAATGGCGGGGTGAATGCGACGCCATGCTGGCGGAGTATCGGAAGCCTGTCGCTTTTGAATTGGACGCCAGGGCGCGTGCGGATGTTTATAGGTCGGGCAGTCCGGAAGATGAAATAAAAATGCTGGCTTTGAATAGCCTGATGCATCAGGAGCCGGAAAAGGCGCTGCCGATCGTGAAGAATATTCTGCAAAGTAGCACGCAATCCCCGCAGCTAAAGGAACGCGCGTTGTTTGTGTTGGCGCAAAGCCAGTCGAAAGAAGCGCAGGACGTGATTGATCAAATTGCGCGTGGAAAGATGGATCCGGATTTGCAGATTCGCGCCATTCGCATGATGTCGGCGATGAAAGGCAAAGAATCGGCGGGGTTCCTAAACGAGATTTATAGCGGTTCGCAGGACGAGCGCGTGAAAGAGGCGGCGCTGGATGGCATGTTCATATCGGGGGACTCCCACGATCTGATAGCGCTGGCGAAGGCTGAGAGCGATGCAACTAGAAAGCGCAAAATTGTGAGTAAGCTTTCGATGATGCACGGAAAAGACGTGACCGACTACATGGAGGAGATTCTAAGCAAATGAAGAATCTGATTGTCGTGTTGGCCGTTGCGGGCGTGGCTGCAGCCGCACAGCCGGATATTCGGAATGCGCAACTAGTGACCGAATCCGCAGCGCCAAGTTTGGCTCAGAAGGTGGCGCAAATTGAACATGGCGGAAAGCCGGCTTGGTTTGGATATGAAGTTGTGTCGGTTCGGCGGCATCAAAATTCTTACAGCGGTTGCGGCGGTGTTCACTATCTGGAAGATGATCGGGATGAAGCATTATCGACGAGTGAGCCGGCGAGCGATTTTATTCTTTTCCGGACCGATGGCAGCGCGATCACCAAAGTGGATGTTCTTTCAGGCGAGTGCCACATTGATGGCGGAGGAATGGTTGTCCACTGGTTGACCGGCGTGAATGGCGATGACAGCGTGCGTTTGCTGCGAACGGTTGCGGGGAACGGATCAAACAGTAAGAAATTGGGTGATGGTTTGTTGCTTGCGATTGCCATTCATGAAGTTGAATCGGCAACGCGCGCGCTGGAAGACTTTGCGAAGGGTAGCACCGACCAGCACATGAAAGAACAGGCCGCTTTTTGGCTGGGCGTGATGCGCGGGCAGGCAGGGTTTGTGGCTTTAGAAGAACTGAATAAGGATCCAGACGCCGACTTCCGCAAAAAACTGACGTTCGATTTTTCGCAGAATTCAGATCCGCGGGTGGTGGATGAATTGATTCACATAGCCAAAACGGATAATGCTCCCGAAGTGCGACAACAAGCTATTTTTTGGCTGGCGCAGAAAGCCGGCAAAAAACAGGCGGCGTTGATTGCAGATTTTGCCGCGAACGATGCCGACACTGCGGTAAAGAAAAAGGCTGTGTTCGCGTTGACTCAAATTCCTAACAACGAAGGCGTGCCGGAACTGGTAAAGGTAGCAGAGACAAATCGTGATCCGGCGGTTCGAAAGGACGCGGTTTTCTGGCTGGGGCAGAGCAAAGATCCGCGTGCGCTGGAATATTTAGAGCAAGTGTTGAAACGTTAGGATTTCGACAGCAACGTCCCATACAATAGCGGGTTACCGCTATGTCCACACAACCGGAAGCTTTCAAGCCGTTCGTTCCTGTACACATGCAGATGCCCGAGCTAACGTTTCGGGCGATGTTGCTGGGCCTTACCATGACCGTTGTTTTAGGCTCAGCGAACGCCTATTTAGGGCTTCGGGCAGGCATGACGGTTGCGGCTACTTATCCGGCTGCGGTTATCAGCATGGCTGTAATGCGCGCGTGGAAGGGTTCGCTGCTGGAAGAAAACATCGCTCGTACCAGCGGTTCCATTGGCGAAGGTGTGGCATCTGGAGCTATTTTCACCATCCCCGCGTTTCTGATTGCGCACGCGTGGCCGAGCTTTGGATTCCGAGATGCGTATTGGAAGACTTCGATTCTGGTGCTGGTGGGCAGCGTGTTGGGGGTGCTTTTCATATCGCTCGTGCGGCGAGTGATGGTGGAAGATAAAGAGCTTCCCTTCCCCGAATCGATTGCGGCTTCGGAGATTCACAAGGCCGGCCAGCGCGGCGCTGAAGCGGCGAAGTATCTTTTCTGGAATATCGGCGTGGGCGGAATTGTTTTCCTGCTGAGCCGCATTGGAATTTTTGCGTCGGACGCGGATTTTCCTGTTTCGATGGGTGCGGCGGGAGCCAGCCGTGTTCGGTTAGGCGGGGCAAACACCACCAATATTCTGCAAACGGGCGGAGTTACCAGTTTGGCGGCGCCTACAGTTAGTCCGGCCTTTCTTGGTGTTGGGTACATCATTGGTCTCAAGCTAAGCGCGCTGCAATTTTCAGGGGGCATTTTGGCGTGGGGCGTTATGGTGCCGCTGCTGATATTCTTCATGGGCCCGCGTCTGCACGAATTTCTGCCTGCGAACGCGACGGATGAATCGTGGACGGGCATGGCGGCAGCGGTCTGGAAATACATTGTGAGACCAGTGGCGGTGGGGACCATGCTGGTGGGATCGGGCTACACTTTGTATCGCATGCGGGCGAATCTGGCGGCGGGGTTGAAGCGATCCATCACAGACCTGAAACCATCGGCATTGGCCGTGACGTCGAACCGAACCGAGAAATACATGAGTTCGAAGACGGTGTTTCTGCTTATCGGCATTGTTTTTGCGTTGATGATCGGTTTGTATATTTACTTCTCGCAAAACTTTGTTGCGGGCGTTGTGGCGGCAATCGTCATGTTGATTCTGGGCTTCTTTTTCGCAACTGTGTCAGGCAGTTTGTGCGGCTTCATTGGTTCGTCCAACAATCCGGTTTCGGGATTGACGATATCCACGCTGATCATTGCGGCCCTGATGATGGTGGCGCTGGGCGTTTCGGGTCCAGGCGGTGTGGCTGCCGTTCTAGGCGTGGCCGCGGTCGTCTGTGTTTCGTCCGCAGTTGCCGGAGAATTGCTGCAAGATTTCAAAGTTGGTTACATTCTTGGCGGAACACCGAGAAGCATTCAGATTGCGGAATTGATTGCGGTGGTTGTAGCAAGTCTGGTGATGTATTTCCCACTGGTGCTGCTTTATGAAGGCAACATCAAATCTGGTGGTACCGGTTTTGGCGATCGCCAACTGGCTGCGCCGCAAGCTGGATTGATGGCATTGCTGGCGCAGGGGATTGTTGGGCATGACATGCCTTGGCCTTTGATCATTGCCGGCATGGTTTTGGGCTTGGCGTTAATTGCGATGAACGTGCGCAGCCCGATGGTGGTTGCGGTTGGCATGTATTTGCCGTTTGAAACTGTTGCCGCCATTTTTGTGGGCGGCCTTATTCGCGAAGTGGGCGACAGGTTAGCCGATCGGCGCGGACTGAACGTAGCGCAGAAGGCACGGGTTGAGAATGCAGGAGTGTTGACGGCGTCTGGGCTGATTGCCGGCGAAGCCATTCTGGGCTTGGTATGGGCCGGACTGCAATTCACACCGGAGGATTTCCGGAACAAGCTGCAGGTGTTCAATCACCCTTCGTATTTCATTGGTCTTATGGTGCTGCTGGGTCTGGCGTTTCTGATGCTGCGTGCTCCGTTGAACGCGGCGGGGAGTCCGGATGAGCCTGCGCCGCCTGTTGCGATGATGTAGCAATGAAGATTATCGGCCTGGCTGTGGCGTGTTTATTCTGCTGCTATTCAAATGCAGCGGAGTTGTCGGCGATTGTGAACTCGCAACTGCCGGAACTGGTGGAGACATATAAAGGGATACATTCGCATCCGGAACTGTCGCACCAGGAACAGCGCACGTCTGAAGTTCTAGCCGCGGCGCTGCGGAAAGACGGCTACGAAGTGACCGAGCATGTGGGTAAGTATCCAAACGGTAACCAGGCATTCGGCGTAGTGGCCATTCTGAAAAACGGCGCAGGGCCAACGCTGCTGATTCGCGCCGATATGGATGCGCTGCCGATAGTGGAGGAAACGGGCGTCAGCTATACGAGCCACGTGAGAGCCAAGAATGACAAGGGCCAGGAAGTGGGCGTGATGCACGCGTGCGGGCACGATATTCATACAACTACGATGATTGGCGTTGGGCATGCGATGGTGGCGCTGCGTAATGAGTGGCACGGCACTTTGATGTTGATTGGTCAGCCATCGGAAGAAACGATTGATGGGGCCAAGGCGATGCTGGCGGATCATTTATATGAACGATTCGGAACGCCTGATTTCGCGATTGCTTTGCATGATTCAGCCGGACAGGCAGCAGGGACGGTTTCGATTGCTAGCGGCCCGGCATTGGCCAGCGCGACATCGATAGACGTGACCATTCGCGGCGTTAGCGGACATGGCGCGATTCCACAGCTTGCGAAAGATCCGGTTGTGATGGCGGCGGAATTCATTATGCAGTTGCAGACAATTGTCAGCCGCGAGGAAGATCCTAGCAATCCGACGGTGGTTACGGTTGGGTCGATTCATGGCGGCACCAGGCGCAACATTATTCCAACGGAAGTGAAGTTGGAATTGACGACGCGTTCATATAGCGAGCAAGCGCGCGAAATTGTTTTGGATGGTATCCGGCATACGGCTCGCGGCGTGGCGATTGCCAATGGCTTGCCCGACGAGCTTGCACCGATAGTTACCGTTCTAGAGGATGAATCAACTCCATCGCTTTATAACGATCCGAAGTTGGCGGCGCGCGGAAAGGCGGCGCTGGTAAAGGCGCTGGGCGAGAAAAATGTTTTTGCTGCTGAGCCAGAAATGCCGAGTGAGGATTTCGGCATTTTCGGTTTGGGGCACAAGATACCGACGTTCATGTTTTGGCTGAATGCAATGGATCCGAGTAAGTTTGCCGCCGCACAAGCCGCCGGCAAGACACTGCCCGGACCACACAACAGCCATTTCGAACCTAGCCCGGAGCCAACATTGCGGACCGGGGTGGTGGGAATGACGTCGCTAGCCATTGATTTGCTACAAAAATAGGCGAAAAAACGGCGATTTTGAGGGGTCGAAAAAGTCAGTCACAGATTTAGAAAAAAACTGCCAAAATATTTTTGCGTCTGTAAGTTGCTGCAATCAGGGGAGTTATCGCTGCGCGCTTGGTGTCTTGGGCAGCAAAAAAACAAGAAACGAGTAAGGGTTTGGGATTTTTGGTCGCTACATTCAAATCGAGCCGAGGGAAGTGCAGTAAGTCATTCGGACGGATGGCTGCCAGTAACTCGATTTGGTTTATTCGCAAATCCAGAAAGGGAATTAGCAAATGCGATCGAATAACAACGCCGGCAAATTGCGACGGCCAGTGGTGCCCGAATCTAATGACACGTTGGCCGAACGGCTAGCTGAATTACTCGTTGGACAGCCCGAAGCCATCGAAACAATTTCGCCCTATATACAAATGCATCAGGCCGGTTTATCGCCCGACGGTCGGCCAATTGGAGTGGTTCTCCTATTAGGCCCGACGGGAACCGGCAAGACCAGAACCGTAGAGGCGCTGGCTGAAGTTTTACACGGAAGTTCAAAGAATTTGCTCAAGGTTGATTGCGGCGAATTCCAGATGGAGCACGAAGTTGCGAAGTTGATTGGCGCGCCTCCTGGATATTTGGGGCATCGGGAAACACAACCGATGTTGAACCAAGCAAAGATCAATGGCGTAGCTAGCGACGATTGCGATATTTCGCTGGTTTTGTTTGATGAGATTGAAAAAGCCGCGCCCTCGATGACGCGTTTGCTGCTGGGTATTTTGGACAAGGCCAGTTTGCGGCTGGGTGATAACACGACCGTCAATTTTGAACGCTGCATTATCTTCATGACCAGCAACTTGGGCGCGCAGACAATTCAGCGGGCTAATGTTCCGGACTTCGGATTTGAGGCGATGGTTACGCCGCCGCCGTTCGATGACGTGGATAAGTTGCAGAAGATCGGCATGGCCGCGGTGAAGCGGAAGTTTTCGCCGGAGTTTGTGAATCGCGTGGATTCAGTGATTACTTATAAGCCGCTGGATAGGGCGGCGTGTAACGAAATTCTGGATCACATCCTGGCGACATTCGCTCAACTGGTTTATAACCGGATGGGCCTGCGAGCGTTCCAATTTGTCTGCACTCCGGCTGGACGATCATTGTTGCTGGATAAAGGCACAAGCCTTGAATACGGCGCACGTGAGTTAAAACGAACCGTGCAGCGCAATTTTATTCAACCGGTAGCGGCTTTGGTTTCACAAGGTCAGATTCCGCCAGGAAGTATCGTGATTCTCGACGCTAAGGCGGGCGAGTTCGGTATTTTTCTGCGGCAGTAGTTCTAGGGTTTTCCGCGAGTTCGAAGCCACTCTCATCCATCCGGCTTTGGATTTGCGGGAACGAAGGCAGTTGCGAATTCTTAGATTATTCATATAGCAACTGTTCGGGGAAAGAGGAGGCGCCTCTTTCCCCTTTTCAATTTCTTTCGACTTTCCGGGCACTCGGCTTTTACGCCTTGAGACACCCGGAACGGATGGTGGACGCATTGGGTTGTGCGAAAACCATTCGACAAAGCGGTCTTGGGATTGGGCCCCCAAGGCACGCTTCTTAAGTGGGCGGCGCTCCATCGATTTTTTGCGTTTGGCGATGGAGCCCGCCTGCTTTTAAACGGATTTAGAATTTCCGGGAAGTTTTGCGGTTTACTGCGAGACACCGGGGAACGAGGGCTATCGATTTCGGGACATTGGTCGGTAGTCATTCGGAGGCGCTGCGGCATGGTTTCGACGAGCTGTGCCGTTTTGCTTCAACGAGGCTCCATCTATGAGCTCTCCTTTTCAATCGCTCTGACGTTTGCGATGGAGCCTCGATTTTTTGATTTTGAGTTTCCGGGAACTCGGTCTTTCCCTTCGACCTTGAGAGGCCCGGAAATGACGGCATTGCACTCGGCTTGTGAAGTGCCGTCTAAACCGAGGTGGTAAGCGGATTGGGCCCCGCTGCCACCTCCAATGATTTTTTGCGGGATTCCGGGTACTCGGCGTTTCATGATTTTTCGCCTAGAGACGCCCGGAAAGAATGGTCGCCGTATTTGAGTTGTGCGGCGGCCGTTCCATACGGGAGTGGTTGTCGATTCGGCTCCGCGACCACTCCTTGATCTTTGACATTTCCGGGCACTCGGCCTTCCTCCTTTGGCCTTGAGATACCCGGAGATAGACGAGCATTGCATTTGGGTGTGCAGTACTCGTCATCGCCGTGACGGTTGCGGATTGGGCCCCGCAACCGTCCGGCACTTTGATTTTTTGCAGGATTCCGGGTACTCGGCGTTTCATGATTTTTCGCCTAGAGACGCCCGGAAAGGACGGTCGCCGTATTTGAGTTGTGCGGCGACTGTTCCACAGAGGAGTGGTTGTCGATTCGGCTCCGCGACCACTCCTTGATCTTTGACATTTCCGGGCACTCGGCCTTCCTCCTTTGGCCTTGAGATACCCGGAGATAGACGAGCATTGCATTTGGGTGTGCAGTACTCGTCACCGCTGTGACGGTTGCGGATTGGGCCCCGCAGCCGTCCGGCACTTATTGTGCGTTATTGGGTCAAATCAGCCAAAGCTTCATTCAACTTTCCGAAGTGAAATTCAAATCCTGATCGCAGCGTTGCTTCCGGCATTACGCGGATGCTATCGAACAAGAAATCTGCCATCTCGCCCAGCGCCAATTTCAACACAAATTTGGGTGCCGATAATATTGCAGGCCGGTGCAGGGCTGCTGCGAGTGCTTGCGTGAATGCGCGATTTGTCACGGGATCTGGTGAACTGCCACTCAGAACTTCATCTAAGTTCGATTTCATGCTTGCGTGTATCAATAGGTCAATTAGATCCTTGACGTGTATCCATGACATCCACTGCCTACCATCGCCAAACGTTGCTCCGAGACCTAGCTTCGTGGGAGTAAGCATTTGGGGAAATGCTCCGCCATCCGGCCCGAAAACGGTGCCGATACGGATTGGTATGACGCGCATACCGAACTCCCGTGCGCGCAATGCTTCAGCTTCCCATTCGACACAGGTTTTCGCTAAAAATCCGCTGCCCGGCGTACTCGCTTCGGAAAGCATTTCGTCGTTTCGATTCCCGTAATATCCAATTGCGGAGGCCGAGACCAATACTTCAGGGCGGTGCCGAAGTTTCGCTAAAGCCGCCACTAGATTTCGGGTGCCGTTGACACGAGAAGTATAGATGCGCTCTTTCACTTGAGCAGTCCACCTTTGGGCAATCGGTTCACCAAGCAGATGAATGACGGCGTCCAGACGCGGAACGGAGTTCAACGGCGCCTCTTCCTTCAAATCCCAATAGTGAAATGAGACCTGCGAGTCGAAGGCTTCATTTCGTCTTCGCGCAAGGTAAGTAACCGAATGTCCGCCGGCAACCAACTGGCGAACTAACTTTGCGCCAATAAAACCGGTCGCGCCTGTTATGAGATAGGTCATTTGGTCTTGAGCGAATTGATCTGCTCGATATAGGCGCGCGTGTTGCTTTTGCGCTTCATTCCTTCGAGCGACATATAGCGGAAAGTGCCGAAGACGGGACGTTCGGGCCAAGGACGATCATGCAATCCCAGGCACCAGAAGATGTTGGTGTAAGTGTTCGGGTCTCTGCCATCCAGCGCATATTTACCGTGGAAGTCAATCATGATTTTGGCCGCTTCCTCATAACTACTTGTCCACTCAATGATCTTCTTGCCCCAATACATACGGTAGTAACCGTGAATGACGCCGCAAATTCGCATTTCTTCTTGCGTGGCATTCCACAGTTCGTCGTATGTCTGGGCGTTTTCCAGTTGCTTCGCTGTGTATAGCGGATCGCGCTTATCTTTTGCGTGCGCACGCATATTCTTCCGACACCAATCCGGCAAATTCGCCAGATCACCAGGATCGTCTACAAAACGTGCATAGTTAAACGCTAGTTCGCGCCTTACGATCAATTCCTCTAGAAACTCGCCGGCCACTAGCTTGTGAGTGGCGGCATAGTGCTTCACCGCCAACGCAATTTCCAGCGAAGAGATTTGGCCAAAATGCAGATAGGGACTTAGACCTGAAGTGGCTCGCGCAGCCGGTTCATTGCGACCGGTGGCGTAGCGCCGCAGATTTTCTTTCAAGAAGAAATCCAACCGCTTTTCAGCCTCTAACCGGCCTCCCGGATGTTGGCGCGATGGTTCGACAGCATGGTCAATCTCGCAATGGGACACCAAAGAAGGAATATTTTCCGCCGTCACTTCGACGTGGAAATCAGGGATTTCACCCTTGAAATGCTTCTTTACCTTTAGTTCGTCCGCCGGCTTCAGATACTTATCCAGCACTTTGTTGATCTTGGGACGTATTGTATACGCTCCGTACTGACGCACCGGAATCACGCTCATGGGCACGATACAACTGGAATCGACGACATAGTAGGCGACATCGAGTTTGGTGGGAACTAACTCGTTGTTGCGGCGCGCGATAAAGGTTGGATAGTCGTCCGTGACGACAGCGGCAGCGTCTTTTGCGAGTTGATAGAAATTGTCGTTCGGAGATTTCGGAGTCTTGCGGAGATAGAACACATAACCAATACCCGCTTTTCGCAGACGTTTCGCAGTTTCATGGACGTTCTCCAGCACGAAAGTATGCAACCGGTCATTGGCGTACTGGTACGTGCAAGTTAAGCCTTCGTAGTACAGAACCGGCAAATTCAGTCTATTGGCAATCTCCACCGCATATAGCAGTGCGTGATTGGAGTCCATTCGCCGGTTCATCTGAGCCCAATACAGGACATATTTGGCGTCTTGCTCACGCTCGGGAGCCGAGTTTAGTTTTTGTATTCGTTCTACTTCAACAGCCACAGGGATTTGATTACTTTTTTGCTACAGCAGAAGGTTTAAATCTTATACAATCTTCACAGCAGTTTGCCGAAAAACAATTCGATCAAGGACATCAGAACTAAAATATGGCAGCAAAATTTGAGATCACGAAAGCGAAAGATGGAGATTTTCACTTTCATTTGAAGGCAGCGAACGGGGACATCATCCTAACTAGTCAAATGTATGTCGCCAAGTCTTCCGCTAAGAACGGGATTGCATCCGTGCAAAAGAACGCGGGAGAAGAGAAGCGATATGAACGCAAAGAAATGCATAATGGCCATTTCATGTTCAATCTGCGCGCCGGCAACCATGAGGTGATTGGAACAAGCCAGGGCTACACATCCCATGAAGCGCGCGAAAAAGGCATCGCATCAGTTAAGAAGAATGCCAGTGGCGCCGGCATACATGATTTGACGTCCGAATAAGGCTGCGCGAGTTGCCGAAGATTGAGTGGTGCCGCTGCTTCCGGCTAGAAGGTTCTGCGGTAGTAAATTAGCCCCAGTACCGCGATTCCCAGCAGTGCGGCAGAACCCGGTTCGGGAGCCGCTGCATTTGCGGCGTTGTAGCTGTACTGCAAGTAAAAGCTTCCAGTGATTTCGGTGTTGTTAAATTCGGCGTCGCCTAGATTTGGCGAAAACGAAGTGAAGTACGCAAAATCACCCACCTGAAAGGGAACCGTGCCCACGCCAATGTAGCCGTTCATGCTGCCCGGCGATAGTAGCATCGGCGTGCCCGAAAGGGTTCCGGAATCGAAAGTCGAGGAGTTGGAGCAGTTGCCAAACATGTCGGTCACGCAACTGAGGCTGACGTCATATTCGATGGAAGTATTGAAGGGAGAAACGCCGGGCAGATTCGCCAAGGTTGGGATTTCGGAGAATGTGCCGCCAAATGTGGATGACGGGCCGCCCCCGAGGAGATCGACCATGGCGTTGATGTTGATATCTGCGCTGATAAACGCAGTTATTCCGGTCAAGGTTCCGAGGGTGGGACTGAATTGCGACACAGTACCGTTGGCAACACCAGTGGGGGAGCTACCGCCGCCAGTAGTTAGATCGAAGGTGGCAGTGGAAGAATTGATCGTGTCGGCCGACAGCAATCCGGCAGCGAAGACACCAAACACGAGCAACATCGGGGCGACTACGCCGCCTTTCGTCAAACGCATACATTTACTCTCTTTCAACTGTCTAATCGCAAACGATGCGGAAAAGGCGACAGCCGGAAAGAAAGTAATGCATATGCGCGGGTAGAAAGCTCACAGTAGTGAGATTCGGGGCGGAAAGAGGCTTAGCGATCTATCGGAGCCAGAATAACGTCGAAACAGCCGTCGCTTCACATATCGTCGGTATTGGAAATGTCTTCGTCCTGGTCGTCTTGCTCCCGCCTTATCTTTTCTTCTTCATCGTCCTCGTCGTTTATCCGATCCTGTTCGTCCTGCTCGTCTTCATCTATATTGGTTTTTCGATTCATTGTGATTTACCGCGGCGTGGGAGTTAGCCCTTCTTCTCCTCATGGCCGCCGAATTGAAAACGCATGGCTGACAGTAGTTTGTCCGCGAAAACCGCGTTGCTCTGCGAGGTGAAGCGTGCGAACAGCGCGGTACTCAGGACGTCTGCGGGCACGCCCTCTTCAATTGCGGCCATGACAGTCCAACGGCCCTCCCCGGAGTCTGAAACGCGCCCTCCGAAATCGTCTAAATTGGGCGATTTCACCAAAGCGGCCGCTGTCAAGTCAAGTAGCCAGGATGCCACTACACTGCCACGCCGCCAGACTTCGGTAATCTCCGGAAGCGCTAAATCATATTGGTAATACTCCGGATCACGCAGGGGCGCAGTCTCGGCATCAGATGTGGTTTTTGTCTTGCCCACGTTGGCGTGTTTGAGGATATTCAGACCCTCTGCAAAGGCTGCCATCATGCCGTATTCGATGCCGTTGTGAACCATCTTTACGAAATGTCCAGCGCCGGCTGGTCCACAGTGAAAGTACCCGTCTTCGGCTGTAGTAGCGGGTGCTTTGTCACGCCCAGGTGTGCGATCGACAGAGCCTCGACCCGGCGCCAGAGTTTTGAAGACGGGGTCAAGATGCTGGACTGCTTCATCGTCACCGCCGATCATCAGGCAGTAACCTCGGTCGAGCCCGAACACGCCACCGCTTGTGCCGACGTCTACGAACTGCACGCCGGTTTCTGCAGCAATCTTGGAATGTTTCAAATCGTCCACATAATACGAGTTGCCACCGTCGATCACCATGTCGTGCGGTTCCAGTTTAGGCAATAGTTCGTGGAGGGTATCTTCCACAACTCCTGCGGGAACCATGAGCCACACCGCACGCGGCTTTTGCAATTTCGAAATCATGTCATCGAGCGACGTAGATCCCGTTGCGCCCTCTTTCACGAGCGCTTCGACAGCTTTCTCGCTGCGGTCAAAGACGACACAGGTGTGTCCGCCTTTCAGTAAACGGCGCACCATATTTGCGCCCATCCGACCTAATCCGACCATGGCAATTTGCATATTTAATCCGTTCTTCTAAGTTACCGATCTCTCTTGGTTATAGATGCTGTTTCAAGTATGATGCTTCCGGCAAAAAGGGGTGGGAGACCACGAAGCCTTACCAGTTCTTCTTACTCATCCGCGCAGGTGAAGTTTGCAGCGTCATTGGTGTCGCCGCTTCCCTTGTATTTTGACGCCTTCGGATAGGCACAGATGGACCGAGTCATCTGCAGTTTGGGAGGACTTGCCGTGACCATGCAACCGAAAACGAGAGAAAGAAAAGAGCGGTAATCGCCAATTGTCTCGGCACGTGAGCCCCTAAGTTTGAGATGAAGCTTCAACTATACTCCGCCGACCTTAATGTGAGCCATTTGAACGCGGGGCTTCTCCATCAAATGCGTGGCGACAGGTTCTGATTAGGTTCGGAAAAGGCGCGCCTCAGACTACGTAGGGCTTTCTATAATCCCGGGTGCGGAGGTTTTGGGCGTCAGCGTCGTTTTGAAAATTTCCGTTTTCGATTGTCAGTTGGCGTCCCACGCGGTAACTGATGTTTGCCAGATGGCAGAGATTCGCGCTCTTTACGGCGTTTTCCAGACCATCGTGAAGCTCCGATGCTTTTCTGGAGCGGCAGGCCGCCAAGAAGTTGCGCATGTGTAACTCAGTGGTGTTTTCGGTGCCTGGCAGTTCCTCCATCACAACCTCGTTGCTTTCACCTTTGAATGCCTGGAAGCCGGCATCGCTGGCAGCCGCCCATCCTTCAGTGCCGAAGAAGAGATTCCCAATCATGACGTTCAAAGGTTTGCCATGCGGAACTGCCTTGATAGGATTGGCTGCGGCGGGCGGGGCAACGGCTCCGGCTGCAGGCGCACCCATGGAACGAGTGACGGGCATGCCCTCCGATCCAGTTAGCAAACCGCGCACTTCGAAAACGATTTCGCGGCCTCCGAAATTGTAAGTCGCTAGTAGAGTGTTTGGAGTTTCCTGGTCGTCTTTATAGGCGAATTTTCCGCCTTGCGCCGAGACGCTAGCCGGCCAGCCTGGATCACCCAGCGCCCAGCGGCAAATGCCGATCTCGTGCACACCCTGGTTGCCGATGTCTCCGTTGCCTGTGTCCCAGAACCAGTGCCAGTTGTACTTGAAGCGCAGTTTGTTGAACGGCCGGAGAGGAGCAGGACCTAGAAACAGATCCCAATTCACGCCTGGAGGAGTGGGCGAATCGTCGGCATGGCCAATGGATGCGCGGCGCTTAAAGCAGAGCCCTTTCGCCATGTAAATATCGCCGATAATTCCGCCTTGCAGGGCTTCCATCGCGTGCATTTTGAAGGGAGTGCTGCGATGTTGCGAACCCACCTGCATTATCCGGCCGGTTTCGCGCGCCACTTGCACCATGCGCTCGCCTTCGTAGATGTTGTAACAGGCTGGCTTCTCACCGTACACATCTTTACCTGCCTTCATGGCCCATATCGCCGAGAGAGCGTGCCAGTGATTGGGGGTCGCAATCGATACTGCGTCGATGCCGGGTTCGGCGAAAAGCTCGCGCATATCCGCAAACTCTTTCGCCTTGTTGCCAGTGCTTTGCAGGAGCGTAGCCTGCGCTCTTTCCAGTGCGGCTTGATCGACATCGCACAATCCAGCAACGCGGACATCCGTCATCTTCGAATAGATTTTTAGATGGTCAGATCCGCGGCCTCCTAAACCCACAATCGATACATTGATGACGTCGTTGGCGCCCCAAACTCGCGTGGCCGCTGCGGCGGTTATCGCACCCAGGAAGAATCGGCGTGTTGTGTTCGGCATGGGCGCATCATATCAGCCATATTTCCAGTGCGTATCGGCTGGCGCTATTCAAGGGCTACTAAGACTGCACCGGCAACTATCAAGACTCCGCCGAGACCTTTGCCCCACGTCATTTTCTCGCCCAGGAAAAGAGTTCCGGCCAGGATGACCAGCGCCACGCTCAGCTTGTCAATCGGCGCCACTCGAGATGCCGGCCCTAATTGCAGAGCGCGAAAATAGCAGATCCACGAGAGTCCGGTTGCCAAACCCGATAAGCCCAGAAACAACCAAGTGCGGTTATTGGGCACGGTGAAGCTGTTGGATTGACGAAGAGCAAAAGCCACCGCCCAAGCGAATGCGACGACTACGGTAGTGCGGACTGCCGTGGCAAAATTGCTATCGACTCCGGCAACGCCCAGTTTGGCCAATATTGCGGTAGCAGCCGCAAAAATGGCAGAAAGAAATGCCCAGCCGAGCCAGCTCAAGACGCCTTACGCCAAGCCGCGTTCGAGCGCATAGCGAGTCATCATGGCGGTGGAATGAAGTTTCAGCCGATCCATAATTGCGGCGCGGTGAAATTCCGCCGTGCGTACGGAAATGCTCAGCTTGGCAGCAATTTCCTTGGCAGAACAGCCTTGCGCAATCAACCGGAGGACTTCAATCTGGCGCTCGGTAAGCATCGTTTCCGGTTCCAGCTCATCTTGTGTTTCAGATGTTACGCTTGAACCCAAATATGTTCCGCCGCCTAGCACCGTTTGAATTGCCGTGAGCAACTCCTCCAGCGGAGCTTTTTTAGACAAGTACCCTTGCGCGCCCAAGTCCATGGCTTTCTTCACCACGCGTGGTTCCGTGTGCATGGACAAGAAAATAATTTTCTGGTGCGGATTCTGTTCCAGCACGTTTTTCGCGATTTCGAAACCGTCGGCGTCGGGAATCTTGATGTCCAATATCACAAGATCCGGCTGAACGCTCACAATTTGTTCTTCAAACGACTTCAGTGTGTCGGCAGTATGCACTCGATAGTGCGGGCTCGCGACAAACGTCACTGCATCTAAAACTAATTGATGATCGTCAATGAATAATAGTTTGGGCCGAGTTTCCTGGCCGTTTTCGGGTGTGGTTGTGTCTTCCATTGAATTCTCTTGGATGCCAATCATACAATTTTCGCTACGTCCCTTTCATTTTCAGATTCACTGTCTTCCGGAACACCGGGCAAGGTGAAGCAGAAACTGGAACCAACATCCACTTTCGATTCCACCCAAATACGGCCGCCTGCTCGGTTTACAATTTTTCTACAAGTCGCCAATCCAATCCCGCTACCCGCCACTTTCGCGCTATGCCTTCGCTGCAACGGCATGAAGATGCGTTCAAACCATTCCGGTTCTACTCCCATGCCATTATCATGCACGCATACGCGCCAATTTGCACCATCTCGATCCGCACTTATTTTAATCAACGGCGCTACTTCGGGGCGCCGATATTTAATGGCATTCGATACCAGATTCTGAAACAGCTGAGTCAGCGGCTGCTGGCCAATATATAGCGGAGGCAAGTGCACATATTGGATGCGCGCGGCTGTTGTGGTGATATCTCTGCGCAGATTTTCCATCGCAACCTCAAGCGCCAATTCCGTATCGGCCGGTTCGATGCTGGCAATGGCGCTTGTGCCCACCTGGGCGTGGGCCAGCACAGCCTCCACCAATTCCGACATCCGCTCTAAACTCGTCCCGACCTGCGCCAAAGCTTTTTGACCGGATGGATCTAATTGCTTACCGTGTCTGCTGGCCAGCATCTCAACCATCCAACGCGTGCTGTTGATGGGAGAACTCAAATCGTGCGAGGCTATGCGTGCAAATTCCTCTAGCTCCTGATTTGACCGCTCCAGTTCCTGGGTAGCCAATTTCAGCCGTGCATTGGCGGACTCCAGTTCATGCTGCATGTGCAGCCTTGATGTCAAATCGGAGTGCGTACATACAACTAACGGAAACTGCCCGGTGACCGCTTCCAGCCTAACCATTTGCGCGGATACAAAAATCGACGTTCCGTCCTTGTGCCGTTGTTTCAACTCTCCGCGCCATATGCCGTCGTTGAGTAGAGCCGAATCGACTTTCTCAACCGCCACGGAGTATTCAGTGTGCAACAAATCCTGTGCCGATCTTCCCAATGCCTCGGCCGTCGTATAACCGTAAAGTTTTTCGCATCCATCGCTCCAGTGCTCCACCACGCCATCCCAACGTCGAATCAGCACGTTCGATTGGTCGAGTGCGCCGATAAGGGCACGCGAATTAATCTCAGAACTTTTATGCGACGTTACACTGCGAAGGATGCGAACGCTGCCCGTATTGTTTCGCTCTGCATCTTGCAATTCCAGGGTTACACCACTCATCAGAACCTTGTCGCCGTCACTAGTGACGACCCAATGGACGTTGGGACTGCGAGGATCGAACAGCGACGACTGTGGTTTCTGAGCCGATAGTGGCCCAGCTCCGGTCCACAAGATTTCGTCAATCGACCGACCGATAATCTCGGATCGGTTATAACCGAGCACATCCTCGTCAGGCTGATGCCAGGACACAATTTTCCCCTCTGCATCACAAACTAGAACGATGTAATCGTTCATTTGCGAGAGAAGCGCTACCAGCAAATTCTGTCTGGGGAAAATGGTTTGCTCAGATAGAGCCATTCCACCTAGTATGACTGCTAAAACCTGCCAGCGGTAACACACTGTTTCGACGCAAAAAAGGGCGAATGTAGCATTAAACGCTTACATTCGCCCGATAATCTAGTACAAAGACTAGTTAATTTTATAAGTGATATTAGTTACGAACTGGAACGAGTTCTTCTCGAACCCAGCCGGAGGATTGTTCAAATAAGCGTCTACGATTCCGAAGGTCATGTTGAAGCGCTTGCTAATCGGCACGCCCAGATTGGCAATCAAGTTTGCGGTCCAAGCGCTGGGCTTGTTGAATGCCGGTGTGACGTCAATCTCCTCATTAAAGGTCATTCCGTGTGCCATCGAACGATGGTATGTCTCGCCCAGGATTGCGCCAACGAGGTTGTTGGTGTAGGCCTTGGTCGTCTCAACCGAGGTCTCTGTGGCTAAAGTGGCGCCCGGCTCGATCACAGACTCATTGGTGTAAATGCTGCCGAAATGCTGGCTGATATAGGCGATTTGGCCTTTGAAATCCAGTTCCTGTTTGGCATCCTTATATGCAACCACGCCAAGACCGCCGCCTAATGTGTATTGCAGCGATAAATCTTGGGCATAGTTATGGTCGAACGAAACATCTCCGAAGCCGAACAGGCGCTTGCTGAAATATTCATCCTGTTCCAGACCAGCGTGAATGATGTTGGTTTCGATGCTGCTGCCGTTCGATTTTGTATCGCCATAAGCGGAATTAAAAGTGAACGTTGTTCTATAGCGAGGATCAATCCAGCTTTCTGCCGGGACAGTCCGTTGTAAGTTCAAAGCGGTGGTTAGGGTTTCACTCTTCTGGGTTGATTCTACCCAGGCAAATCCCAGCCCAGCAGCGCCAGACCAATAGTCTGAAAAGCGCGGGTGTTTGAATGCGTGTAAGAAGCTATCCTGCGGGATGACGGTGGGCGTATCAGCCACAGCCACTGTTTCCGGATTGCCGGAGGCAGGCGTTACAACCACCTTTTGGTCTGCTACAGCGACAGTTCCTTGCGGAATTTTGGACGGATCGGAGTGCGTGCCGAAAACCTCACCCTTCTTCGCTACCGCAAACTTGCCAGACGATTGCAGTTCCTTGATCTTGGTCCAGTCCACCTTCACTTCACCGGCCAGATCGCTCTTGAATACTACTCCGCCAGCAGTGGCACTCTCTAAGTGACCGATTAGTTTTTCGCCATCCACCAAAATCAACACATCAGGTGCCGCTTGCGCAAAAGCAATCGAAGCGGTCGCGCACGCAAAAGTAGCGGCGCATATAAGTTTTCCAGCTGTTATTTTCATTAATTTCAATTTTTTGACTCCCTGCAGAAACTGTGATTTTTACCTATCCCCTATTATAATTGCGGGATGTAGGATACCAAAGCGTTTAGACAAGGAGTGGCTGGTCAAAGTAACAGTTAATGGTTCGCCGTCCACCATTTAAAAAGGTTAAGCTTTTCGCCGATTCTACGCTCGGCATCCAGAACCCACTCGGCGTTCCCCCAAACTACTTCGCCAAAATTGCCCGAATCGACAGCCTGTTTAATGGTATTGCAGTATAGGCCCTGATCCCTATCCATGAAGTACCCGTAAACCCTGCAGGCGATAGGTCGATTTTCGTATACAAGACATGTGCTTTCTGCCCGGTCCAGAAAGGGACACGTTATGTGACGCTGCGCACATTCTAATTCCAGAATGCGCTTTTCGATCGTGCTCCGCTGGTCTGCGCTAAGCTGTTCGACAGTCTGGCGAACCAGTCTCCACTCTGTATCGGTCGCTTCGGGAACATTCGCCAGATGCCGGCAACAATAATCGCAGCCCTTGCGGCACGGCCAATCAGGTTTCTGTCTTACAGATTGCGATACTCGCGATTCGACCTTGTCTTGCAGTATCCTGAGGGCATAACCGTCGCCTAACATAGGAATAGATCTTTCTTTTCTCCCGAACACTTACCTTTTGAGCCCTGATCGTCCCCTGCAAACATGAGTACCATCTCTTCCAACCAGAATGTACTGTCAAAACTGGAAGAGCGCATTCACCCTCATTTAGCCGTGGAGGCTGAGTTTGCGCGCCTTGGTCATACCTACCGGCACGGCCCGTTACATCGTTTTCTCGATCATAAAGTGCAGCGGCCTATTCTGATTGTTGGATTAAGCATGATCGGAATGTACCGGCGGGGCAAGCGTAACGCCATCTCTCCTATCGTCCGCAACTTGAGCTTGGAATTTCCAGATTTGCCGCCAGCTTTTGACGGCTTCCGCTTGATGCACTTGTCGGACTTCCACATTGACGGTGTGGACGGCTTGGCGGAGGCACTGGCCAATGTGTTGGAAAAAACGCCTTGCGACGTTTGTGTCTTCACGGGCGATTACCGGTTCGATGATCGCGGTTCGTGCGAAGAAGTCTACCCGCGCATGCAGACTGTAATCAACAGTATTCAAAGCCGCCATGGTATTTACGGCATCCTGGGCAATCATGATCCGGGCGATGCTGCGCTGCGTCTGCAAGCCATGGGCGTGAACATGTTGGTGAATGATTCGGCGTCGATTACGCAGGATGGGCAGTCGATTTGGCTGCTGGGCCTGGATGACAATTTCGACTACGCCTGCCACGATCTGAAACTGGCCATGAGCGAGGTGCCCGCCGGCGCATTCAAAATCCTGTTGGCCCACGCACCTGAGTTATTTGAAAACGCCAATGAACTGGGCATTCAGCTGAATCTCAGCGGACATACCCACGGTGGGCAACTGCGCATGCCCGTTATTGGCGCGTTACGGCAAAATGCGCGGTGCCCGAAGGAATTTGCTTGGGGAGTTTGGCGCTATGGCAAGCTGCAAGGCTATACGACCTGCGGCGTGGGCAGTTCCACTCTACCGATACGGTTCTGCTGTCCACCTGAAGTTGTGATCATTGAGCTTCGACGCAGCGGCCGCTAAGGCAAACAAACTTCACTAAGCAAGGGTCCGGCAGCCAACGTTTACCGCAATCCAACTCTTGACAAAATATTACATTAGACTTAGTCTAAATTGTTGTTAGACGCAGAAGCGGTTAAACAATCGTTACAGAATAGTGGGTTGCGCTGCACGCCGCAGCGTTACGCTGTCATGGAATTCTTGTTGAAACACCCCAGCCATCCCACTGCGGCGGAAATCTTCGCAGCTATAAACCACATAGATCCGCGCTGTTCCAGGGCTACCACCTACAACATTTTGCGCGACTTAGTTGAGGCCGGCTTGGTGCGTGAAGTGGCAGTAGAGGGCCGCTCCGCGCGATTCGATGCCAAAGGTATTCGGCATCACCACTTCATATGCGATCGCTGCGGTGAAGTGGAAGACATGGATTGGTACGATGTGCCACGGCCTGCAGCAGGCTCGCTAGGCAAACGGGCCATCCGCGAATCTGAACTCATTTCCGGGGGTTGTGCGAGAAATGCGCTCGCAGCGGTCCCACCAAGCGCCTCCCGTCCGGTGATGGCGCGAATCAAAACGTAACAATTCAAGACAAGGATAGAAACATGGATAATCCAGACACCCTAAAAGCGGGAGTAGCTGTCCCCGCAAATCATGGGCAGCCCGTTGTAGAACCTGAAAGCAAGTGCCCATTTTCGGCTCCGAAGACTGAGTAACACGGCGGCCGGAGCGTGGACCAATGCCGATTGGTGGCCCAATCAGTTGAACCTGAAGATTACTACACCGAGCAATTCCGACCTTTCCAATCCGATGGACAAGGAATTCGATTATGCAGAGGAACTCAAGAGCCTGGACTTGGACGCCGTCATCAAGGACTTGCATGCGTTGATAGAATTCGCAGGAATGGTGGCCGGCCGATTATGGCCACTATGGTCCGCTGTTCATTCGTATGGCTTGGCACAGTGCGGGCACTTACCGCATTGCCGACGGCCGTGGCGGC
>CAVOJX010000010.1:0-304021 GCA_963696305.1 Bryobacterales bacterium
TTCCGTTTCAGATCACAATTCTGCCGGTATAAGCCGTCAAGCGATTCGTCGGTACTTCCCGATAAGCCCCGACGAATTGGGCACCTGTCAAGTATTCTGCGGCAACCAGAGCAGCTTGTAGCTTCTGCAAAATCCTGCGCCGCCAATAGCGTCGCTTCGCGGACAGGTCGGTAGACCACGCCGGGCGGCAGGGTCGCCACCGAGGTCCAGAGGTACTTCGGCGGCGGGGCCGTCCAAGCCAGGCCGAGCTTCGCACGGCGAGGGTCAGGTTCCTCGTACTGAAGTTCATCAGGATTTGCGCGGTGACTTGCACGAAACGTGGCATTCCGGTAAATTCCCGTGGAGCATTGACGCCACGCTCTCCGGGGTCAGCGGCGACCACATGTAGGAGAGAATGGGTCGAAGACCTGCCCGTCGTCTTCCTCGGGCTTGATTCGCGGCCAGGCGACGCTCCCGCTCCCCAAGCACGACGCTACTCGCGGTCCAGGCTGTGGCGATAGATGGTGGCTGTGGCGGCATTGAGCCAAACTCGCGGCGGATGCGCCATGGAACCGATGACGCTATTCAGGAGCTGTGTGCTTTGAACGCGTGAACCGAGAATGGATTCGCGGTTGGCGCGGTTATAACGGCAGTTCACGCTGCGACCAGTGAGGTTTATGACAACATCGCAGCCGTCCAATTGCTTTACCCATGCGCCGGGAGAGCGGCCATCCCAGATAACAACCGGCCACTTTTCGGTTTGCGTTTTACGGCTCAAAACTGTGACCGAGTGCCCAGACGCCTGGAGGCTGCGCGCCAGGATACGGCCGACTTGGCCGCTACCGCCTGGAATGAGGATTCGCATTCGATACTTCCAAATATTTCTGCCAGCCTGAGCTTTCAGCAGCTTCCTTGATAGCCCGATTTCTTTCCTGCAACAGATCGCGCATGTAGCGCCGCAATACCAATTCTTCTGCTATTACGCCAAGTGGTGGAATGGGTGCTGAGAAGGCAAAGCTATCGCGCATTTCAGTTGATCCGTCCGGCAGCGTTTGAAAGTCATGATCGTGCCGCATCGTGCGGAAAGGTCCGCTTAGCATGACGTCCTGGAAATAGACCGGCGGCTGGAACGCCGAAATCTGGCTGGTCAAGGTGAACCAAATGCCGAAATGTTTGGCGCGCCATGTGACCTTCTGCTGCGCCCCGATCAGACCGGAAGTGACGCCCTTCGTTGCAACCGCCTGCTCTCCCCAATGAACGTTTCCGGCCAAATGGACCTCAACACTCCGCGCAAGATCGAAGCAGCGCTCGATTGGCGCTCTAACGATAGTGAGCTCTTCGAGTGTGATCATGGCCTTAGGAGGCAGTCGAAAAGAAGCGTTTTAAGCCGCCCTTCAACTTCCACAACTGACGCAGAACGCCGCCTGGCATTCCGCGAAATTCTTCGTAGACCGATGTCGTTTGCTCAAAAAATGCGAGCAACTCGCGAATGCGCTTGCGCGCTTCTTTGTCATCTGGCGTGTTGCGATCCATTTCCATCGAGCATTCGCGCAACATGGCAATCGTCGGATCGATTTCGCGGTGTTTGCGTTCTTCGACAATGATCGTGAACATTTCCCAAACGTCGTGAATCGTGTCGAAATAGTCCCGTCTGTCCCCCATTACATGAACGACGCGAACCAGACCCCAGCCTTCCAATTCGCGCAAACTGGTGCTGACATTGGAACGCGCTAACGACAGCAGCGAACTGATAGAATCGGCGGTGAGCGGTTCGGTGGACAAGTAGAGCAGAGCATGGACTTGCGCAACCGAGCGGTTGAGCCCCCATTTGGCTCCCAGTTCGCCCCAGTGAAGAATAAACTTTTGCTGTCCGGCTGTCAGGCTTGTCATTACGGTAAGTTCTGTCTAAACAGAAATTACCGTAATTTGAGTGATCTTGTCAAGAGACCAGATGGACGACGGTTTCCAAATGATAGGTTTGCGGAAACAAGTCGACCATGGTCATGCGTTCGATTCGAAACGCGGTTAGAAGCTGTTTTAGATCGCGCGCGAGAGTCGCGGGGTCGCAACTGACGATGGTGAGTTGCTTTGGCTTCACGCGTAGTAGCTCTTTCGTGGCGGCTTTTCCCAGTCCGGAGCGGGGAGGGTCGGCCACAATCAGATCTGGCGCGTTTTGAAGGGAGAGCAAATAGTCTTCGGAAGCCGCTCGGGATGGGGTCACGTTGGTGATCCCCGCGTTTTGCAGATTGAATTCCAAATCCCTAACCGCGGGGCCGCTCCGTTCGACGGAATCGACTGTCGCGAACCGACTGGCTAGCGGGATACTGAACAGGCCGACGCCGGCGTAAAGGTCTATCGCGTGCTGCCCATTGACGGTGCCAAGCACTTCTTGCGCAAGTTGATCGATGAGAAAGCGGTTTACTTGAAAGAATGCGCCGTGGCTGATGCGGAACTCGTGCCCGACGGCTTGATAGGAAATGGGACCGGGAGCGATGGGAAGCGATTTGCGGAGCCAATCAAAAAACCGCGCCGCAACCGGACGGCTGGAATCTAGGACATTGATTTGCAGGTCCGTTTCGTTGCTGAAGAGTTCGACAGATTTCAAGAAGTCCGGCCATTCGGCTTGCTTTGCTAAGCCGGTAAGCTTGTCAATGGCTTCATTTAACAGCGGGCTGGAAATGGGGCAACTGTCCACCGCAACTAACTCGTTGGAACCGCCGCGATGGAAGCCACAGTGGCCCTTTTCGAAATGCAGTTGGATTCGGTTGCGGTACGCCCACGGTTCGGCAGTAATGGAATCGATCTGACCTGTGTACGAGATTCCACCCAGGCGCTGCAGGTTTTCCAGAAGTATGGCTCGTTTCTGTTCCACCTGGAATTCGTAGTTCGCGTGCTGATATTGGCAACCGCCGCAAGAGCCGAAATAAGGACATTTGGCCGTCACCCGGTGTTCGGAAGGTTGCTCCACGTTTTCGAGCGAGCCGCGCAGCAAGCCGTTCTTGATTTTGCTTGTAGACACTGTGGCCTGTTCGCCCGGAAGAACGAACGGGGTGAGGATAACTTCGCCATCCGAACGGCTGAGACCATCGCCGCCGTAGACCAACTTCTCAATTTGGATAGTGGGCATCCCTTACGATAAGAGTTCCATTTCTATTAACAATGAGAGCACGAGTACTATCCGGCGTTCAGCCAAGCGGCAATTTGCATATTGGCAATTATTTGGGTGCGTTGAAGAACTGGGCGGAGATCCAGTCGAATTACGAGAGCATTTTTTGCATCGTTGACTTGCACGCCATTACTGTTTATCAAGACCCGAAAGAATTGCAGGAGAAGATTCGCGAGACCGCCGCTTTGTTTATTGCGTCGGGCATTGATCCGGAACAATCGTCTGTGGTGATTCAATCTTCCGTGGCGGGCCACGCCGAATTAGCTTGGCTGCTTACCTGTGTAACGCCGCTGGGCTGGCTGGAGAGAATGACGCAGTTCAAGGCGAAGGCCGAGAAGCAGGAAAGCATTGGCGATGGGCTGCTGCAATACCCGGTACTGATGGCCGCAGACATCCTGATTTATCAAGCCGCCATAGTGCCGGTAGGCGAAGACCAATCACAGCATTTGGAATTGACGCGCGATATTGCACAGCGATTTAATTCGCTATACGGCGAGACGTTCGTGATGCCAGCGACGCATTTGCCGACGGTGGGTGCACGAGTGATGGGTTTGGACGACCCAACGCAAAAGATGAGTAAGTCCGCTACCGGCAGCGGCCATGCGATCGCGTTGTTGGATGAGCCGAAAGTGATTACTAAAAAGATTATGCGCGCCACCACCGATTCGGCTCCGGCAGTGGATCCTGAAACGATGGGGGCGGGTGTTGCGAATCTATTGTCCATAGGTCAAGCATGCGACGCATCCATCACCAAAGAATCCGTGACGGGGCTGCGCTATGGCGATTTCAAGAAGCGTGTGGCCGAGGCAGTCGTAGCGCGCTTGGAGCCGATTCAGAAGCGCTATAAAGAGGTCGTGGCCGACCCCGGTTATCTGGATGGTGTGTTGAATCGAGGACGCGAGCACGTGATGCCCATTGCTGAGGATACGGTTCGAAAAGTAAAAACGGCTATGGGTGTATACGTTGCGTAATAGAACCGTAGTGCAGTTGTGACAGGTTCGGCGATATTATTGAGGAAACTTGGGCACAAAACCAATTCCCATCCGAACCTCTAACAAGAAGTTTCGATCGTGGGCCATGATCATTCTGGCGAACTTAGTCTCGCTAATCTGCATGATCTGGGTTTTGAAGGGTGCCGGGTTATCCAAGATATGGAGCGAAGTCCACCACATGCGCTGGGGGTGGGTTTGCCTGGCGCTGTTATTTGATGCAGCGGTTTATCTTTTCCACGGAGCGCGCTGGCAATTAATTCTGCGGCCGATCGCGAAAATACCTTTTCTTCAATCGCTTATCGCTATTTATGTTGGCCTGTTCACGAACGAAGTTTTTCCGCTCCGCGCCGGTGAACTGGTGCGTTGCTTTCTGTTGGCGCAATCGACCGAAATTCCGCTTTCCGTCACTTTCGCGTCCGCATTGATTGAGCGCATTTTTGATGGAATCTGGTTGATGGCGTGCTTTTTCGTCACCCTCAGAATGGGGCATCTGCCGGGTGTTTTATTGAAAGGCGGATACTTTCTGGGTGCTTTGATCGTTGTTTTGAGCGCCGTGCTGGGCTTTGCGATGTATGCGCGCAAGCAAGCTTTGGACAAGGTGTTCGGCATCATGTGGCCCAAGTGGTTTGACACCCTGATTGACGATCTGCATCTGATTGGGCATTCGCGCTATCTGTACTATGCGTTCGCTGTGAGCGGAGTGTACCTGCTGTCGCAGATTTTGCCGATTTATTGCCTGGTGAAGGCGAATGTATTGCCGGTTCCCTGGATAGCGAGTTTCACCATGATGGTGCTATTGCGTTTGAGCAGCGTTGTGCCGCAGGCACCCGGCAATTTGGGTGCGTTCCAATGGGTGGCGGCGCGCACGCTGATGATGTTCGGCTTAGGGACGCCGCACGCCAAACGATTTTCACTTATTCTGTGGGCGGTGGTAACGCTGCCGTTGTTGTTGATTGGCTTCATAGCGGTGACGATGGAAGGCATTAATTTAAGCCACCTGCATCGCGAAGCCACTGGCGGTGCAACAGCTGAAAAGCGCAAGATAGCATGATTGGATTTCTAAGCCCAACCAGTAGCCGGTACGGCTCCTGTGGCAGCGTCGGTCGAATGGCAGTAGAATAGGGCCAAAAGGGTGCAACTTGGCTTCGCTAGTGATCGCAGCTCTTATCTTCGGGATTCCTGCCGGCGCTGATCTGCAGACGACGGGACTTCAGGCCCTGGATCATGGCGATTATGCTCAGGCGGAGCAGGCGTTTTCGCAGTTATCGGCTCAGGATCCGAAGGACTACTCGGCACTTTTCAATCTGGCACTGGCGGAAAGCGGACTGAAAAAAGACAGTGATGCTGTTGGCCATTACAAGCAAGTTTTAGAGCTGAAGCCGGGACTCTACGAAGCAGAACTCAATCTCGGGATTCTAGATCTGCGATCAAACGACGACACGGACGCGATTGTCCAGTTGCAAGATGCGGCCCGGCAGCGGCCGAACCAGGCACGACCGCAGCGTTATTTGGGCGAGGCGTTGTTGCGGCAAGCCAAGTATACGGAAGCGCAGGCAGCTTTTGAGAGCGCGTTGAAGCTTGACCCGAAGATGGGTGTGGCTGAGTTGGGCTTAGGGCAAGCCCTGCTGCGACAGGAGAAGTTGGATGACGCGGCGCCACATTTCAAGCAGGCAGTTGCGATTGATCCGAACACGAGGTCATATTTGATGGAACTGGGCACAGCCTATATAAAAGCCAACCGGCCGCAAGACGCGGTTGATTTGTTCGCCCAGTTTCCCGACGATGCGGCGGCGCGAGAAACTCTAGGAAATCTGTATTTACAAATGAACCGGCCAGCCGATGCTGCTACGCAGTTTGAGGCGGCGGTTAAGATGTCGCCGTCCGGGGCAAATCAAGTAGCGCTGGCAACGGCGTACTTGAAGGACAATAAACCGGATTTGGCGCAGCCGATTTTAGAACGCGCATTAGCGGCAAACCCGAATGACTTCGATCTGCGGATGGTAGTAGGGCGGCTGCATCGCGACCGGCGGGAATTTGCCTTAGCGGCCAGTTTGTTCATGGCGGCTGCGAATGTTCGTCCTGATTCCGTGAAGGCCTGGAACGAAGCGGCTAGCGCATATGTGATGGCTGAAAAATATTCGGAAGCTTTAGCAGCATTTGATAAAGTGCGGGCATTAAATGCCGAAACACCGGGAGACATGTTCTGGCGCGCTATGGTGCTGGACAAGATGCACCAGGTGAAGCCGGCGCTGGCTAGTTACCAGCAGTTTCTGCAAGCGAGTCAAGGCAAATTCCCCGACCAGGAGTTTCAGGCTAGACAGCGCAGCAGAATTCTTGAGAAGGAGGCTAATAGGTGATGTTATTGATGAAAGCCAGTCTTTTATTCGCGATTGTTGGTTCGCTTGCCATGGCGCAATCGCTAGTATCTACCATCAACCAGGAACGCGATCCTAGTAAGCGCTCCGAATTAGCCTTGTCCATGGCGGACGAATCCTTCGACCAGGCACGCGAGGCGTACAACAAGGGCGCAACGGAAAGGGGCGACGCGGCGCTGGAGAACATGACAAGTGCGCTGAATGTTTGTATTCAATCTCTAGCCGTCAGCAACAAAGCCCGGCTGTACAAGCGAGCCGAAATGAAGGTGGCTTATTTGCAACGGCGAATGTCGGGGTTGGTGGATGATTTGAGTGTTTCCGAGCGTGGCTGGGCGGAACAAACCAAGCGACGGCTTGAAGAAATTCATGACAAACTCATTGATGGAGTGATGCGCAAGTGAAGCAGGGGTTGGCGATGCTCTTCATTGGCCTGGCCACGAGTTGCGTGATCTCTGCGCAGGACCGTGATTACTTAACACCCAACGAAGTGGATCAGATTCGCGTGGCGCAAGATCCGAACGACAGGCTGTTGCTGTACGTAAAATTTGCACGTCAGCGGATGGATCTGGTTCAGCAATATCTAGCGAAAGACAAGCCTGGACGCAGTGTGTTCATCCACAACTATTTGGATGACTACACCAAAATTATTGAAGCGATTGATGAAGTGTCTGACGACGCACTATTGCACCACAAAGATATTGACAGCGGCACCATTGCTGTTTTAAACGCCGAGCACGACTTTCTCGATAAGCTGAACAAAATTCAGGACAGTCAGCCTAAGGACCTTGAACGTTATCGCTTCCTCTTGAGCGAGGCCATAGACACTACCTCCGACAGTCAGGAGATGGGCAAAGAAGATAGTTCTAAACGTGCAGCTTCGCTGGCCGCGGCTGACAGCAAAGAAAAGAAGGAACGCGAGGCTTTGATGCCGGCGAAAGAAGTGAAAGATCGCAAGAAAGACGCCGAGACACAAGACCAGCCGGCGCGTAAGGTTCCTTCTTTGTTAAAACCGGGCGAAACGGTCGGTCAGCCGCAACAGTAAGCCAAACCGGCGTGGCGTAAAGTAAAAGGTGAGACCAGCCTTTGGGACATAGCCACAGTCATCATGTCGTCGGTACCGGTTGGGTGCTGAAGCTTTCACTCATCGCAACGCTGGCATTCACAGCTTTTGAAATTTGGGCGGGATTCCGATCTCACAGTTTGTCGCTGCTATCCGACGCGGGACACAACTTCACTGATGCGTTAGCGCTGCTGCTGGCTGCCATCGGCTTCTACGTCCAGGCAAAGCCGGCCGACCAATACAAGACATTTGGCTATCACCGGGCTGGTGTGTTGACCGCATTTCTCAATGCGGCAACGCTGGTGATCATTTCGATGGCCATTTTCTACGAAGCCGTAGTGCGCTTGTTGCACCCGGAAGCGGTGGACGATGTTCTGATGTTCTGGGTGGCTCTGGCGGCTTTGGTTCTAAATGCCGGAATTATGCTGGCGCTGAATAGCCGCCAGAAAGACGATATCAATCTGCGCGCGGCATTCATTCACATGCTGGGCGATGCTTTGGGGGCGGCGGCGATCATCATCGGCGCGGTGATTATTCGCTATACCCACTGGACGTATATCGATCCGATTCTTTCCATGGCGTTGGGCGCGTTGATTTTGTACAGCGCTTGGGGCATTGTGAAAGAATCGCTGAATATTTTGCTGGAAGGATTGCCGCACGGGCTAGAATTGCCGGCAGTGACACAAGCAATGTCAGATGTGGAAGGTGTCCTGGATGTTCATGATTTGCACGTTTGGAGCATTGGATCAAACACGCACGCGCTTAGTTCCCATGTGCTGATAGAAGACATGCCGCCTTCGGCGAGTAATGCGATTTTGAAGCGAATCAACGACAAGCTTTGCTCCATAGGCATTCATCATTCAACGATTCAGTTTGAGCATGTGCCCTGTGTGATGACTGAGACGCCGTGTAAGATGGGGACTGATCACGTGCATGGCGACGGCCACGCGGGCCATGACCATGGCCATAGCCACCATCATTAGCGCGCGCCGGGCGTGTTCGATTCAAACGATATATTGCAACAGTTTGTGACGAAGCACAGTAGCCGCTTCATGGCTGGGAGTTGCCACGAAGACGGTGTCATCGCCAGCCACCGTGCCCACAACCTCCGGCAGATCTTCGTGATCTAAAGCGACCGCTAACGTGTTTGCATTGCCCGGAGATGTTCGGATGACCAGCAGGTTTTGAGCGATCTTGACGTCCTGCATATATTCATCGATTACGTCGGCCAATGTAGGACCGGAGGTTTCAGAAGGAAGTGACCGATACCCTTCGTTGGTTTTCACTAATCCCATCTCGCGAATATCGCGGGATAGCGTTACCTGAGTTGTTTGGACGCCATGCTGAACAAGTTCGCGGGCCAGTTCGTCCTGCGTGTAAATCTGTCGCGAACGAATGATGTTTAAGATCTGGCCCTGACGAAAACTTTTATTCATAGACGTTGACGGAGACTACTGAGGCGCGCGGATGCCTCGGTAAGGGCCGCAGAAACGGCTGACGGTGCGGTGCCCCCTGGTATGGCGCGGGTCTTCATTCCTTCCACCGGATTCAGCAGGCGCGCCATTTCCGGTTTGAACTCCGGAGCAAATGCAGCTAATGATTCGCCTGTCCATTGCGATGGTGTTTTCCCGCTCTTCACGCTTTCGAGGACTAAGTTGCCGACTATCTGATGTGCGCGATGAAAGGCGACGCCGCTGCGTGCCAGTTCTTCAGCGAGATCGGTCGCTACCACCCAGCTTTGGTCTGCGGCAGCGGCGGGCTTCGAAGGATTCAGCCTGACGGATTCGGCTACCACGCGCGCCATGGCAAGGGAGCCGGAGGTTTGATGAAAGGCATCAAACAATGGTTCCTTGTCCTCTTGCATGTCGCGGTTGTAAGTAAGCGGCAAGCCCTTCATGGTTACGAAGAGGGAAGTGAGATCTCCGTAGACCCGGCCGGATTTACCGCGAATGAATTCGAGCGAATCGGGATTCTTCTTTTGCGGCATCAAGCTGGAACCACTGGTTACGCCATCGCCCAGCGTCAACCATTCGAACTCTTCGCTTGAATAGAGAATCCAATCCTCCGCAAGGCGGCTTAGGTGCAGCATGATGAGGCTACAGGCGTAGAGAAAATCGAGTGCAAAGTCGCGGTCGGCGGAAACATCCATGCTGTTGCGCGTGATAGCTGGAAAATGCAAATCATGCGCGATGGCGTTTCGGTCAAACGGGAAACCGCTTCCGGCTAACGCGCCCGAACCCAGTGGCAAGACGTTGGCGCGCCGCTTTGCCTGTTCCAGGCGCTCAAAATCGCGCGCGAACATTTCGAAATAGGCCAGAAGATAATGCGGCCAAAGCACGGCTTGTGCGCGCCGCAAGATGCGTGTAGCCGGGGATGATGGCTCTGGATACTGGTTTGCCAAATCCAAAAGAGCTTTCATCAGGTCGGCCAGCGAGCTCGAGCAACGTATCGGCCGAGGCGCGCAGATATAGGCGCGTGTCCAGCGAGACCTGTTCGTTGCGGCTGCGGCCGGTGTGAATTTTGCCCGCCAGCGCACCCACCTTTTCGCCCAGCTTGCGGATGACTAAGGTATGGATGTCTTCATCAGTTGCTCCGTCCAGATACTTCTCGTCCTGGGCTTCGCGGCCGATGTCCGCAAACGCATTGACAACGTGGCGCATTCATCGGCATTCAGGATGCCGGCGCGCTCGAAGGGCTCGCGCAAAAGCTTGCGAACCCTCTACGTCGGCATTGTATCAGCTTGCCGTCGAAGTGCAATGAGCCCGAAAACTGCTCAAACACCTGCGACGGGCCGGTTTCGAATCTTCCACCCCAAAGTTTCATGGCTGCTTACTTCTTCAGTAGGGCTTGCACTTTGATGGGAAGGCCAATCAGATTGATGAAGCCAAGAGCATCCTTTTGGTCATAGCTCGCCCCCATGGTGAAGCTGGCAATGTCCAGATTGTAGAGCGAATTCGGGCTCTTGCGGCTGACCGGTTCGATGGTGCCTTTGTAGAGACGCATGGTGATTTCGCCTGTTACGGGTTTGGTGACTTCGGTCGAAGAAAGCATCCAGCGATTCGCGCAGCGGAGTAAACCAAAGGCCGTTGTAGACCATTTCCGCATAATCGAACGAGAGCTTTTGCTTGTAATGCAAAGTGGTGCGGTCGAGCGTGAGCGCTTCCAACTCGCGTACCGCAGCCATGAGAATGGTCCGCCGGGCGTCTCATAGCATCCGCGCGACTTCATCCCGACGAAGCGGTTTTCAACCAGATCAATACGGCCCACACCGTGTTCGCCGCCGAGCACGTTTAACTGTTCGAGCAAGTTGACTGCGGAAAGTTGCTTTTGTCCATTGAGTGAGACGGGTACGCCGCCGTCGAAGCCGATAGTGATGTCGGCGGGCTTGTTGGGCGCCTCGGCAGGACTCTTGGTCAGCATCCAAATGTGGTCGGGCGCGGCGTTGGCGGGATCTTCCAACTCGCCGCCTTCATGCGAGATGTGCCAGATATTGCGGTCGCGGCTGTAAATCTTGGTGGTGCTTTGCGCGATCGGGACATTGTGTTTCTTGGCATATTCAATTGCGTCTTCACGCGAGATGATGTCCCACTCGCGCCAGGGAGCGATGACATTCAGATGCGGCGCAATTGCCTTGTAGGTGAGTTCGAAGCGGACCTGATCATTGCCTTTGCCGGTGCAGCCATGCGCGAGTGCGTCGCAACCAGTGCGCAGCGCAACTTCGGCTTGACGCTTTGCCAACAGCGGACGCGCAATGGAGGTGCCCAAGAGATATTTATGCTCATAGACCGCGCCGGAGCGGACCATCTTCCAGAGATAGTCGCTGACGAATTCTTCGCGCATATCTTCAACATGAACTTCCGACGCGCCGGTCTTGATGGCTTTCTCTTTCAGGCCATCCAGTTCCTCGCCGCCTTGGCCGATGTCGCCGCAAACCGCCACAATCTCGCAGCCGTAGTGTTCCTTCAGCCACGGGATGATGATGGATGTATCCAATCCGCCCGAATAGGCCAGGGCGACTTTTTTCGCTGTAGCTTTATTCAACTTTTCTATCCTCTCGCTATCCAAGAAACTGTTTGATTTCATATGCGCACACATCGGGTGTCGAATGCGTTTGCGCAAAGATGTTCGCTAATTTAGAGCAGCGTGAGAAGCGCTGCTTTTTGTACGTGCAAGCGGTTTTCTGCTTGATCAAAAACCACTGATTGCGGGCATTCCATCACGGCATCGGTTACTTCTAAGCCGCGCTTGGCAGGCAAGCAATGCATAAAAATAGAATTTCTCTGGGCCTTTTCCAAAAGGGCTTCGTTCACCTGATACGGCGCGAAAATCCGCTTGCGCTCTTCGGCTTCGGCTTCTTGTCCCATGGACGCCCAGACGTCGGTATAAACGGCGTGAGCGTACTTCACGGCATGTGCGGCGTTGTTGGTGATCTCTACGGTAGAACCGGTTGCCAGCGCAAGTTCGATCGCCTGCTGCACGACAGAATTCTGTGGTTCGTAGCCTGCGGGTGTGGCAACAGAAATGTGAATGCCGAGCCGGGCGCAACATAACATGAGGGAGTGCGCCACATTGTTGCCATCGCCCACATAGGCGAGTTTCAGACCACGCACGCGGCCAAAATGTTCACGCAGCGTGAATACATCGGCAAGCGCTTGGCAGGGATGATAAAGGTCGCTCAGAGCGTTAATTACGGGAAGACCCGACCAGCGTGCGAGTTCATCTACGGTGTTCTGTTCAAATGTTCGCGCTACGATAGCGTCCACCCAGCGTGCCAAATTACGAGCAACGTCAGGCAATGGTTCACGATCGCCAATCATGCCGATTTGAGTTACGCAGTCGCCGCCCAATTGCTTGATTGCGAGTTCGAACGTCATGCGTGTTCGCAACGAAGGCTTTTCAAAAAGGAGCGCTATGTAGCGGCCTTTCAGAGCGTTTGCGTAACGAGGACGCGATTGCTTTACCTGTTCGGTTAGATCGAGCAGGGCGTTGAGTTGTTCAACCGACAGATCGAGATCATGACGGAGGTTCGGCACTCCAACTTGGGTGCTTGGCTGGTGAACGTGAGCGGCCACGGAAACTCCTTTCAGTGAATGTTTATTCACTACTATGAATAATTACACATTTTGAGGTTGGGGGTCAAGTGGTGGTTAGCGCCAGTGCGCTTCTTTAAAGCGCACCCATTCTAAACTCAAAGTTCCGGGAGTGTTTTCGATTTTGGACAATTTATTAGTCATGAAGTTCGGCGGTACGAGCATGGGAAGCGCCGACCGGATGAAAGTGGCCGCTGAACTTATTTCGAAGGAACAGACGAAACGTCCGGTTGCAGTGGTCGTTTCGGCGATGTCGAAAGTGACGGATTTGCTGTTGGAAACCCTGCGGCGCGCGGAAGTTGGTGATCGTACGGCGGTGGATTCGGCGATTGAGACGCTGCAGAGCAGGCACGTTGATACCTGTAAGCAGCTACTACCAAACGGTGACGGCATTCAAGATATCGCCCAACTCGTGAGTGAGTTCCGGCGCATCGCCAACGGCGTGTTCATGCTCGGGGAGCGGCCGCCGAGGTCGGTGGACGAGGCTATTGCGATCGGGGAACGTTTGTCATCGGTCCTGCTTGCGCGCTACATGGAATCGACGGGTTCGCCCGCGAAAGCGATCAATGGCGCGGACGTCATTGTTACCGATGCGGTTTTTGGCAACGCCTCGCCCCAGATGGATGCGACACGCGCCAAGTGTGTTGAGCGGTTACTTCCGGAATTAGAAAAGGGAGTGGCTCCAATTATTACCGGCTTTAATGGCGCAACTGCCGACGGTCGTCCAACGACTTTGGGCCGTGGCGGGTCTGATTTTTCGGCGTCCATTCTGGCGGCAGCGCTGGATGCGCAGGAGCTTTGGATTTGGACCGATGTGGACGGCATTATGACAGCCGATCCGCGCTTGGTGAAAGACGTTGCAGTTTTGGATGAAGTGACCTATGCCGAAGCTGCCGAGCTTGCCTATAACGGCGCGAAGGTTTTGCATCCGCGGACGCTAGCGCCGCTGGTGGAAAAACAAATTCCCGTTTGGAGTAAGAACAGTTTTGCTCCGCACAAGCCAGGGACGAAAATCGTTTCGCATTTCGATGAGCCCAAGGGCGCACGTGCGGTTACTTCCATGTCGAACGTCGTGCTGATCTCCATGGAACCAGCAAACGCGGTCTTGAGTGGAACCAGGCTAATGGCTCGGGCGCTGGACGCACTAGCGCTGGCGAACGTGGAAATACTGGTCTTCACCAGTTCCAGTTATCGTCAGAGTTTTTGCTTTTTGATTCGCAGGCAAGATTTGACTGCGGCGCTGGAAGTGCTGGAGTCGAATCTTTCGATTGAACTAGCGCATGGATATCTGAAGCCGATTGAGGTGGATGAAAACGTTGGCTTGCTGGCAGTCGTAGGCGAAGGAATGCGCGGGATGCCGGGATTAGCAGGACGAGTCTTCACCGCGATTTCGCGCGAAGAGGTAAATATCATCGCTATTGCTCAAGGCTCAAGCGAACTGACTATCGGAATTATTGTGCGCGTAGACAAGCTGGACCGCGCTGTTCGGGCGGTCCATGAAGAATGTCAGTTAGCGCGAAGCTGTGTACGCAGCAATGGCGATTAGGTCGTCATTGCTTAGCTTTTCTACTACTGGTTTCATCAGCTCAGACCAAGTGCCTTTGCGATAACCTTGCTGGATGTCAAAAAGCTGGCGCGCGACGTAGCTGGGCGAGCGTCCTGCGATTCCGGGAACCGGCCCCATACCTTTCAAATCTGCGCCGTGGCAAACGCCGCAGGGCGTGGTTTTCCCTTCGCCATTTTTTACAAGTCGTTCACCCTTACGGATACTGCCGATGGGTGCGTAGGCGATGAAACCGGAACGCGGATCGCGCAACGCTTCGGTATCTTCAGGCTTGACAGGCATCTCAATCAAGCGGTGACCCAGCGGCTCCGTGCCTTCCAGCGGCAGGTACATTCCAACGGAGGTTTTGTTTTTTGGGATAGTCGCAGTTTCGACGACCTTGATCCATGGTGTCCAGGGAATTTTTGCGAAGTATTCAGCGGCTTCGCGAATTTGTGCGTCATCCATGTTCTTTGCGAACCGAATCATATTTGCCGTATTCTTTTTGCGGGGATCGGCGCTGTTACGCAAGCCGTTCTTGAAATCATTCATCGTTTGTATGAAGTATTCAACCGGCAGACCGGAAACGCCTGCGTTTTCAGGGCGTCCTTTTCCATTTGGATAATGACAGAACGAGCAGGCAAAAACGTTCGGCTTGCTACCGTTAGCAACCACGGGCGGCATGGTGGGGTGGTCACTGGGAAACCAGTCTGCCGGCCCGAATGGATTCCGAATTTCCGAAAGCGTGAACGACAGATCGTTGTTGGCGATGTGATGTTTTTCGGTATCCGGCGGTTTTGGACTCGCCTTCGGTTCGGCTGGAACGGTTCCATAGGCCCACGAGGGAATTTTGTCTAAGTTCTGCGAAAAAGCGATTGCAGCCGCAATGGAAATGCAGAGCGCAAATTTGTACTTCATTCGGTATTACAGCTTATCAGCGAGGGTAGGGATGGCCGCGCAATGTGGTGAAAGCACGATAAATCTGCTCGGCAAGCATTGCTCGTGCTAGCTCATGCGGAAACGTCATGGCCGAGAGTGAGAGCAGCAAATCTGCCCTTGGCCTCCATTCTTGCGGAAGACCGTCGTGTCCGCCTAGAAGGAATACGAGATCTTGTCCCTCGTTTTCGGCTCGCTCCACGATTTGAATGAACTTCACGGAATCCAGAACTCGACCTGCCGGATCAAGAAAGATCTTTCGTGCCGCAGCATGGCGGTCGAAAATATCAAACCGCCCTGGAACAATTTCGCGCATTTCGCACCCGGCATAGCGGCTGGTGCGTTTGACAAATTCCTGGGCGATGGCATTGGCGTGTTCGTCGCGCGGTTTGCCGATGAAATAAATGAAAAGTTTTATAGATCTACTGTACGTAAAACAAAATACAGCAGTATTGCCAAACAACATTCAAACGCGATATTGTTTCTAGACGGACTTTCTTCTATGGCTTCAACAGTTTGGAAAGGGTTCATCAGCGTTCGGATTGATCACGATTCCGATTAAGCTTGTTTGCTGCTGCGCGCACCGAACGAGTAAGTTTTAATCAGATCCACAAAGTCTGCGGCGGACGCATCAAGCAGCAGACATTCTGCCCGCAATGCGACCGGCTGGTGGAACGCAGCGAACTGGTCAAGGGCTTTGAAGTGGAGAAAGACCGCTACGTCATTGTGAATGACGAAGAAGTAAAAGCCATTGCCCCCGCCTCCAGCGACACCATGGAAATACTGGAGTTCGTAAAAGCCGACGGCATCGATCCGATCTATTACGATTCGTCGTTACTTCATGGTGCCGGAAGAGGCTGGCAAGAAGGCGTATCATCTGCTGCTTGAAACCATGAAGAAATCGGGATATAGCGCGATTGCCAAAATCACAATGCACCAACGCGAGTACACGGTCGTAGTTCGTCCAAACGCCGACGGCCTATTGCTGCACACCATGTTTTATCCGGAAGAAGTGCGCGAAGTGCCGGAGTTTGGCCATGACAGAAACGTCACCGTTAAGCCGCAGGAAATCGCATTGGCGGAAAAACTGGTGGAAGGTTTGGCAGCCGAGTTTGACCCGTCGAAGTATCACGACGAATATCAAACAAAGATGAAGCAAATGATTGAAGCCAAGCGCGAAGGTTTGTCTGCGGCTACGCCGGAGGCGCCTAAGGAAACGCGCTCCTGTGATTGATCTAATGGCAGCGTTGCAAAAGAGCTTGGGCGAATTGCCGCAACGTAAGCCCGCCACGAAGGAGACCGAATCGGAGCTGGCTGAAACAGCAGAAGCTCCGAAGAAGACTTCCAAGCGACAGCGCGTGGCAAACGGTTAGTGGAAACTGAGCCGCTTGCGCGAAAGCTGGGGGTGTTTGACGCCACCATGCTGGTTATGGGTGGCATTATCGGTTCGGGCATCTTTGTAAATCCTTACGTAGTCGCTCGCGAAGTGCATACGCCTTTCTTGATTTTGGGCGCATGGATTTTGGGCGGAATGACTGCTCTTGCAGGCGCGTTTGTTTATGCGGAATTAGCCGTGCTGCGTCCGAATCTAGGCGGCCAATACACCTATCTGCAGGAAGCCTTTCATCCATCGGTAGCATTCTTGTATGGATGGGCACTTCTGTTAGTGATGCAGACAGGCGGCATGGCAGCCGTTGCGGTAACGTTCGCGCGCTATGCCAGGGAAATTGTGCATTTTGGCGCTTCCGATGGCATCGTCGCATTGGTAACGCTGCTGATTTTAAGCGCCATCAACTGCTTGGGCGTCCGCTTTGGCAGCACTGTGCAGAACGTGCTTATGGTTCTAAAAATCGGTGCCATTGCCGGGCTGATTTTCGCGGGGTTTCGCTCGCCTGCAACCATAGAGGCGAATCCCGAACCCGCTCCCGCTGCTTCCCTCAATTTGTTGATCACCTTTGGCGCCGCCGTGGTTCCCGTCCTGTTCGCGTACGGCGGATGGCAGACAGCGAGTTTTATGACGGGTGAAATGAAGGATCCGAAGCGCGACCTGGCGCGTGCCGTTCTGTGGGGTGTTATCGGCGTAACGATTATTTATCTCTCAGTGAATGTGGTGTGCTTACACGCCTTGGGCGCCAAGGGTCTGGCCGCAACTACGACTCCGGCATTTACCGTCATGCAACGCGCAATTGGTTCGCGCGGAGCGACTTTTATGGCGACGGCTATCTCGGTATCTACTTTGGGCTTTTTAAGCCAGGGAATGTTGACCGCGCCACGGGTGTTTTTCGCCATGGCGCGCGACCGGTTGTTCTTTCCTCAAATTGCATGGGTACCGAAGTCAACCAAAGTACCTGTTGCCGCCATCGCTCTGCAAGGCGTAATGGCGAGCATCGTTGCGTTATCGGGTGAATACGAACATATCTTGAACTACGTCGTATCCATCGACTTCATCTTTTTCGGACTGACTGGCGCTTCGCTGTTTGTCTTTCGAAAGCGGCTACCGCCGGCAACTGCGCACCGCACGCCAGGCCATCCATTTACGACGATCTTCTTTATTGCGGCATGCTGGCTGGTGGTTTTGGCCACGTTTTATCACTTTCCGGAGAATAGTTTCATTGGACTTGGAATTTTGCTTTTAGGCATTCCTGCATACTGGCTATTCAGGAGAAAACAAGTTGGCAACTAGCGCAAGGACCATGCGGTCGGATTACATGGAATGGGTGAAGATTCAGACCGCTGGAGTAAAGTTCAATCTGGCAAACAGCGGGTTGATGAGTTACCCGCTGAAGGAACTGGGTGTTGATTTCGGCGGTTTCGACCTATCGGGACCAGGCGCTTACGGTTATCCGCCGCTCAAAGCTGCGATTGCTGCGAAGGAAGGCGTAAGCGAAGATTGCGTGACCACGGCGTTAGGCACTTCGGGCGCAAACTGGCTGGCGATGGCGGCGTTGCTTGAGCCCGGTGACGAAGTCATTATGGAGCATCCCGGATATCCGCTGATGTGGGAGACGGCGAAGTTTATGGGTGCCGAAGTGAAGTTTGTGAAACGGCCGTTGGATCTGGATGAGGTGAAGCGCACGGTGACCGCAAAAACGCGCTTGATCATGGTTACTAATCTTCACAACCCGACATGCGCTTTCATGGGCGAAACCGAACTGCTGGCTCTGGGTTCGATTGCCGATACCGTAGGTGCGCGCGTTCTGGTGGATGAAGTTTATTTGGATTTACTAGGCAATACGACACCCAAAAGCGCCTTTCATCTGGGCGGTCCATTCCTAACCACGAACAGCCTGACAAAGGTATATGGTTTGAGTGGCCTGCGCTGTGGCTGGGTATTGGCGGATGCGGAACTGACGCATAAAATGCTTCGGCTGAACGATCTGTTTGGCGTGAACAACCCCTACATTACCGACCAAATCAGTTGCATAGCACTGGCAAAGTTGGGGCAGATTGCGGCATGGTCGCAAGGGATTCTAAAGACCAACATCGCCTTGGCCAACGAGTTTTTGGCGGCAACTCCCGACCTGATTAACGAGCCGCTACGTGTGGGCACGGTGTTGTTTCCGCGCGTTGAGTTCAATGTAGAGCAGTTGTGCGGGTTTCTGCGCGAAAAGTTCGAAACCGTGGTGACGCCGGGAAAATTCTTTGGCACGCCGGATTACATTCGAATCGGTGTCGGTAGCGATCCAAAATACTTTTCTGATGCGATTCACCAGCTACAGGCTGGAATTGCGGCGTTTCTGCGAGGCTAAGAGCCGATGAGCCAGTCGTATTGAGCCTGAGTGAGGGGGACGACGGATAGTCGTCCTTGTCTGACCAAAGCAGAATCGGCGAAAAGTTTGTGAGCCTTGATCTCAGTAAGGGTCCGTGGCTGCGTTAGCTTGTGGCCCGCTTTGATTTTCACAACGGGTGATTTCGGATTAGCGGTATCGACGGAGACAACGGTTGCTGTGCCCACCGCTTGGCGTTCGTCCCCCGTGTGATAAATGACAAGATGCTCGCCCTTCTGCATGCCGCCGAGGTTACGCAGAGCGACCGGGTTCGTGATGCCATCCCAGATGGTTTCGCCGTCCTTCAGTAGTTGATCAATGGAATAAGCTTCCGGTTCAGACTTCAGCAAATAAGGCATCGAAACTATTTAGCGTGCCCACCGCCAGAGGATGCACCACCGCCGCGAGCCATTGACGACATGGAGCCACTGTTGCCACCAAAGCCGTTGCCGCTGCTGCTAAATGTGGAACTGGGTGTAGATGCGGCGTAACCTGATGAAGATGAGCCACCGGAACCGCCAGCCCAACCCGAAGAAACGCGCGAACTGGCAACCGCAGCGTGTGATGCTGCACTCATGTTCGAGAATGTCTGGCCATTTCGAATATTGGCCGGCAAGCTGCCGTTGGCCGTTCGCAAACCGTAGAAATTTGCCATGCTCTGGTTTGTCATTCGAGAAGATAGCATCGCGGCGGGCGTAGGCAAGGCAAGGTCGGTGCCCACATGGGCAGGATTCACAGGAACAATCATCTGGCTAGCTATGCTTTTGACAGGAGCTACCGGCCCGCTGACAGGCTTATTCGTCGTGGTTATCGGAAAGCCGGAATAACCATAATACCCGCCATAATATGCGCCATTTACGTATCCAGACGGATTCAAATACACGATGGGAGCATAGGAAACCAAGCCCGGCCCATAAAATCCCCAACCAAAGGGGCTGTAGAAAGCACCGTTAGTGGGAAACCAGACGTAAGAATTAAATCCAGATGCCCAATACCAACCAGGGTTTGAGTAGCCACTGTAGCCGTAGCCTCCGGAATTGTAAGCCGCTGTAGATCCGGCATAGCTAGCTGCCGCATTTGTCAAAGAACGGTTGTTGCTCCAGGAATAAAGGTCGTCGGGTTGATTAAGATCCACTTTCGAGGCCCGCATTGCGTCGCCAATCTGTACAACTTTGTCTTTGCCTAGCACGATTCTGCGATCACCGAACGCGACGTCTGCTTTGCCGTCCAAAACAGCAATAGTGTTTTCCGTAAAGCGAAAGAGGCCATTCTTAAGCAGCGTCGTCGAGGAACCATGGTCCATGACGGCGACGCTGGAACCGGGCACGATATCAATCACTTCAATCATGCTTTCGCCTGAGACTACCTCAATCTGGGTGTCCACAAGTGACGGCTTAATCATGCGGACTTGCGACTGATTGCCAAGCCGCAGAAAAACGCCAGGAGTGAGCAAAACCTCAGCGTTACCTTTGCCAACTTCAATAACATCGTTGGCATTCAGAAAAGTGCTTCTGATATTAGCGCGCCAAACCGGATCGCCGTTGACCGATACTTCACCCTGAATGAAGTTAAGTGCACCCGGCTTTGCTGAAACTGTGTAGGTTTGGGCGAGCAAACTGCCGGCAGAACAGATGCCCGTTAGGATGGCTGCGGTAAGAAACCAAGCGCGTGTCATGGCTCACACTCCTGCAAACAGTCTACCTCGAATTCAATCAGGCGTGCTGCGGCATATCAAGTAGAAGACGTTGTTACAACACAGCAGATGTTTTTGAAAGCCGTAAACAATCGTTCGGGCGAACACGTGGAGAAGAGGCCTCTAGCTATCCATGTGCGGACATACACTATTGGTGATGAGATCTGCTACTTACGCTTTTATACTGTCCATTTGGTCGCTGCCCGTGCTTGCCGCAACGCCAGATTGTGCTGCGCTGAGTTCGGTGCCGTTGGAAAAAGCGCAAATCAAGACTCAATTGGTTACTTCTAACAAACTGACAATTGATCAGATGCCGGCGTTAGAGAATCTGCCGAATTTTTGCCGGGTGAGCTTGACGCTCGAACCAAGCACCGATTCAAAAATCAGTGTTGAAATCTGGCTTCCGGCCGAAGGCTGGAACGGACGGCTGCAGGGGATTGGAAATGGCGGTTACGCGGGCAGCATCAATTGGATGGGACTGGCGCAAGCAATTCGCGCAAAGTATGCGGCCGTAGCGACTGACACCGGACACCAAGGGGAAGCCATGGATGCCAGTTGGGCGTTGAATCATCCAGAGAAAATTGTTGACTTCGGTTATCGCGCAATCCATTTGATGACAGCTAACGCTCATAAATTGGTGCAAGCGTTTTACGGAACGCCCGCTGCGCATTCGTACTTCAATTCATGTTCAAATGGGGGCCGCCAAGCATTGATGGAGGCGCAGCGATTTCCGGATGACTACGATGGAATCATCGCCGGCGCACCTGCCAACTACTGGACGCACTTGTTGACCAACGGAACGGCTAACGCACAAGCCTTCTTAGCAACACCCAAAAGCGCAATTTCTGCCGCTAAGTTGCCAGCCATACAAGCAGCAGCCCAGAAGACGTGCGATTTGAATGACGGCGTGCAAGACAACGTGATTGAGAATCCTGCGCGCTGCCGCTTCGATACGTCGGTGCTGCTGTGCCGAGGTCCGGAAACCGATGCATGCCTATCGAGCGAGGCGCTAGCCACGTTAAACAAGCTCTATGCTGGCGGCCATTTGTCGAATGGAAAACTGTACTTTCCCGGCTATGTTCCCGGTGGCGAGGCTGCAAAGGGCAACTGGGAACTTTGGATTACCGGCTCTAAGCCCGGCGACGGCTGGATATTTGGATACGGCACACAGTTTTTCAAGAACATGCTTTACAACAACCCCAACTGGGATTTGCAATCCTTTCACGCAGATCATGATTTGAAAGTGGCGGACGAAAAACTGGCTCATATCCTGAACTCAACCAATGCGGATCTACGCCCATTCCTTTCTCGCGGTGGAAAGCTGATTCTTTATCACGGATGGGACGATGCAGCTATCTCCCCAATAAACACGATTAACTACTATGAAGAGGCGCGAAAGAAGATGGGCGATCAAATGACCGCAAGTTCTATGCGGCTGTTCATGGTTCCAGGGATGCAGCACTGCGCCAGTGGAAATGGCGCGACTGATTTTGGGCAGTTTGGAGCGGGTACTGGCAGCGCCAATGTAGATATTGATGCGGCGCTAGTTCAGTGGGTGGAAAAAGGCGTTGCGCCCGATCGCATTACCGCCCAAAAGCCTGATACAAAATGGACGCACCCGTTGTGCGCGTATCCGGGAACCGCTCACTACAAAGGCTCCGGCGATATTGCCGATGCCGCCAGTTATACATGCTCTGTCGATTCCGGGAACTAAAACCAGAAGTCTGGCGCCACAACGCGAAGAAATGCACGCACCTTCGCAATTGCCACCCGTTTGGGATTGTCGTATCGCATGCCCCAGTGTGCGCCAATACCAACCGGTTCACAGTTGATCGGAAATCGAAGCAAAACCCCGTCTTGCCCTTTTAGCGGCGTCAAACGCTCGAAGAAAAGATGCTCCAAAAACTCGGGGTAATTGTACGATTCAGTTAAATCGTGATAGCCGGTGCGCAGAGCTTGGTCGTAGAAATCATGTTTCGTCAAAAACAGTTGGACTGAAACGAAGCCGCGCTCACTAGGCCGGAAAGGCAGGCGCGCACGCGCATCACCCACAAAGCGAAAGTTTTCCGGTAGTCGATCCAGCAAGCGAGGCAGAGCAGGGAAGGTAAGTCTCCCAGTTGCCTTTATCATGTGGGTTGTCTTCTTGCGCAGCTTGCTCTTTGCCAGAACAAGATCAATCATCTGCAGTTCTGAATAGCCGTAGTGTTTTCGGGGCGGCGGAGGATTCGGTGGAATTTGGATAATTTCCACTTCTTTGCCGCTTTGGTCGGCCAATGTGCGGAACTCAGCCAGGTCAGCCCCGGAGTTTTCGGCGAAGAGAATGCGACGAAAGCGGCTGTCTGGATGATCCAGCCAAAACTTAAATGCGTTCAGGTAATCGGCTCGGCGTAAGGCTGGGTCGCTCCTCGAAACTAGGGCGCCCGGAGATGGCGTAATCGTTCCGGTCAGGACAACTAGAAAATCTTTATTCACGCAAGGTTAAATGTTCAGACGAGCTTCGTCTTCCATCTTATCGGTGCGATAGCCGTTAAGTCTTCGGCAATTTGCTGACGTCCCACCCTCCGCCCAAAGCGCGGACTAGCTGTACGCTGGCATCCATGCGCCTCTGCATCAGATCCACTTCTGTACGTTCATTGCTTAAAGCAATACTCTGCGCGGTGATGACTTCCAGATAGGTGACCAAGCCGCCCTTATACCGATTCATGGCAAGTTCTTCCGAATTCTCTGCTGCCTGAGTCGCTTCGTGCTGCTTGGCCGCTTCAGTTTCCAGAATGCGCAAGTTAGAAAGATTATCTTCCACTTCTTGAAACGCAGTTAGAGCAGTCTGGCGATATTGCGCCACCGTCGCATCGTAGGAAGCTTGCGATATCTCGACCTGTGCCTTGCGTTGGCCGGCATCGAAGATAGTTTGAGCCAGTTGTGGACCAATCCCCCAGAAGCGGCTAGGCCAAGTGAACCAGTTCACGATGCTGCCCGCTTGCAAACCGCCTTGAGCAGCAATAACTAAGTCCGGATAGAAGGCCGCTTTCGCAATGCCAATCTGCTCGTTTGCAGCCGCCACTTGCCGTTCCGCGCCAGCAATATCAGGCCGCCGCTCTAACAATTGCGAAGGAACCCCAACCGGTACTACCGGCAGCACATCCTTCAACTCTCCATTGGACACATGAAATCCTTCCGGAGCCTTTCCGGTTAATACTGCAATTGCGTGTTCCAACTGCGCTCGTTGGACACCCAGATCAATTTCCTCGGCCTCAGTTTGGTTTAACTGGGTCTTAGCCTGCGCCACTTCGGCTTTGGAAGCTACGCCTCCGTTGTAACGGTTGTTGGTTAGATCGTATGCTTTTCTGTACGCGGTGACCGTATCATCCAGCAATCGCTTTTGCGAATCCAAGCCGCGAATCGAGAAATAGTAAGACGCTAACTCAGTCTGCAGTTCCAGCTTGACGTTCTCTAAGTCTGCTGCGGAAGATTGAGCCTGTTCTTTTGCCGCCGCAACCGATTTGCGTATTCGGCCCCAAAGATCGGCATCGAAAGAAGCATTAATCGGCAAATCAAAAAATCCGTAATTCAGACCCTGCGCCCCAGTGGGATTGTTGCCGGAAATACGATTGTTCGAGACTGTTGGCCCAACGCTTACGGTTGGAAATCGGAATGACCGTTGAAATTGAATGTTGGCGCGCGCTTCGCGAAAATTAGCTTCGGAAATCTTTAGCGTTTGGTTAGCCTTCGGTACCTGTTCTTCCAGCGCGTTTAGCTCGGCGTCGTTAAAAATCTCCCACCAATTGCCTTTTAGCAACTGGTCGCTAGGCTGAGCAGTCTTCCATCCGGGTGCATTTTCAAACTGTTGAGGCGGAGCTTCGCTATACGCTGGCGCAGCCGGCACATCCGGCTTCGCGTACTTCGGCCCAATGCTGCAACTGGTAAGCAGTGCCGCTAGCGCCGCAGCGATCAGACCGGCTCTCATCTTCGTCGCCATTATTTAATACTGGAGTCCTGGTTAGCGATATCAACCGTTTGGCCGTTGGCGACTGAGTCGCTGGGGTTCACCACAACCCGGTCGCTTGGCGAGACGCCTGACACCAACTCTACGGAATCACCAAAATCCCTTCCCAGGATAACTGGCGTCAGGTTCGTTTTACTGCCAATAACGCGAACGACGCGCAAACCTTCCGATCGGAACAGTAGCGTGTTCGATGGTACGGTGACCGCCGGAATCGTTGAAGGAAGTTTCAAATGAACTGAGACAAAGGAACCTGGCAGCAATTCGCCGGTCGGATTGTTCACATCGACTTCTACCAGTAAAGTGCGCGACGCTTCGTCAATGGCGTTGGCATTGCGCACCACCTTGCCGCTGAACTTTCGTCCCGGAAACTCAGAAAGTGTTAGATAAGCTTGCACACCCGGCTTCGCTGCTTGCGAGTACATTTCAGGAACGCTCACGTAGGTTCGCAAAGTATCGATTGACGCTACGTGAAACAGTTCCTTGCCGGTGGTGCTGGCTCCTTGATTGATCAAGGCGCCGACGTCAACGTTCCTTGCGGTTACAATTCCCGAAAACGGCGCTTCCACCTTCTCAAATGACACCAGTTGTTCCAAGCGCGAGACATTCGCTTGCGCGGAGGAAACATCCGCCTGCCGCGCGGCTTCACCTTGCACCGCGTTGTCTACGTCTTGTTTGGCCACGGAATCCGACTTGAACAAATCGGTATAGCGTTCGGCCGTCACTTGCGAGAGTTTCAGATTTGCTTGGGCTGTCTCCAACTGAGCCCGGGCCTGCTTCAGTTGCTCATCAACCTCAGGAGCAACAATTTCCCCTAAAAGTTGGCCTTGCTTTACGTGGCCGCCAATATCCACATACCAAGCTTTCAAATAGCCGCTAGAACGCGCCCAAACCGGTGTATCGATAAATGCTTGCACGTTGCCCGGCAATGCCACTTCCTGCGCACCGGGTATTGTCTTGGGCGCTATAACAGAAAAGCTTGGAACCGCGAGTTTGCTTGTTTCAACAGTCAGCGCACTGCTCGCATTCAAGCGCGACGAAATGCCCGACCAAATCACCAAAGCCGCGATCACCATTGCAGCCAAGCCCAAACACACCAATCCCCTCGCCGAGGTTCCTGCGCGTTGTTGCTCACCTGTGCTTGTAGGATTCGAACTTTCCGTTTGCGTATCTTGCGCTTCCATTGCAGTCCTTTCAATGTTCGATTGATTCATGTCGAAACTCCTCTGTGGGTGCCTTTGTTTTGCCGGCCAAACTATGCAGCAATGCAAATACCGATGGAACAAAGAACAAAGTGGCAACAGTTGCAAACATCAGGCCCCCGATGACTGCCCGCCCGAGTGGAGCATTCTGTTCTCCGCCTTCGCCCAGGCCCATCGCCATCGGAACCATGCCGATAATCATTGCCAGCGCCGTCATCAGAACCGGTCGAAAGCGTGTTGACCCGGCCTCAAGTGCAGCCTCCAACGCATTCTGGTGCTTCTCCAATTGATCCCTGGCGAAACTAACAACCAGGATGCTGTTGGCTGTGGCTACACCCATGCACATGATTGCTCCCATAAGTGCTGGAACGCTGACTGTCGTATGCGTGATGAAAAGGAACATTACAATTCCCGCCAACGCAGCGGGAAGCGCAGTAATAATGATGAACGGGTCCAACCAGCTTTGAAAGTTCACTACGATCAAGAGGTAGACCAGCACAATCGCTCCAGCCAAACCGAGAAGCAAACCACTGAACGAAGCTTGCATGGTGCTCACTTGTCCCCGCACGGTCACTTCTGTGCCTCTGGCAAACAGTTTCTTGTTGGCATTCAATACCCTTTGAATGTCGCGGCCTACACCACCTAGATCGCGATCTTGCACCGAACCGTAAATATCAATCGTGCGCCGAATATTGTAGTGCGTAATAATCGCCGGCTCGCTCCCGCGCGCAATATTGGCCACATCGTTCAGAATTTCGGGCGCGGCCGTGCGGCCAGCGCTCGAAATAGGTGTATTCTGCAAATCCGTGAACGACTGAATTCGATATTGCGGTGTCTGCGCAGCTAAGTTGTAACTAACACCATTTTTCGGGTTAAGCCAAAACGCTGGTTGTGTTTGGAAGCTACCGCTCAGCGACGTAAGTACGCTGCGAGCGACATCGTTCTGCGTGAAACCACTTTCCGCCGCCTTCGTTCTATCAACCTCAATATGTAGCTTCGGCCCATCAAGCACTTGATGAACATGCAGATCCACAGCGCCGGGAATCATTTTCAACTGCGGGAGAATGGCATCGGCGTACTTTTTACTTACATCCATGTCGTTGCCGACGATTTGAATATCGATGGGCGACGGCAGACCGAAGTTCAAAATCTGTGTGACGATATCGGCCGGCAGGAAATAGAATGTCGTGCCTGGAAAGATTTTCGGCAACGATTCACGAAGTGTGTGCACATAAGCGGCCGTCGGTCTGTGATTCTCGTTCAGGCTTACCAATATGTCTGCGTCGGCGCTGCCCACTTGCCCGGTGTTGCTGTATGAAAGATTCAAGCCGCTGTACGGAAGGCCGATGTTGTCCAGGATAGATTCCAATTCGTTGTGCGGAATCTGTTGTCGAATAGAGGAATCGACAAGGTCGCAAAGGCGCGCCATATCCTCGATGCGCGTGCCGGTCTTTGCACGTACGTGAAGTTTGAATTGGCCATTGTCGCTCGAAGGAAAAAAATCTTCTCCCAACACGGGGATTAACAACAAGACGCAGACACAAGCCAGCAGGAACACTGGTATAAAAACCTTCCTACGCCAAACAACGGTTGTAAGAACTGCATGATATTGCGCGCGTAGCCTTTCGAACAGGCGTTCAAAGCCGCGTTGAAACAGCACCAACGAATTGCGCGTTCTCCGTCGCTTGTGCTCTCCTACTTTCAGGAGGTACATGGCCAAGGTGGGAACCAGCGTTCTGGAAAGTACATAAGATGCCAGCATCGCGAAGACAACCGCTTCCGCCAGTGGCACAAATAAATACCGTGCCACGCCGCTGAAGAAAAACATCGGCAAGAAAACGATGCAAATGCAAAGTGTCGAGACTAGAGCCGGCACGGCAATCTGCGCTGCGCCTTCCAGAATGGCGTCATGCAACGGCAAGCCCTCTTCGAGATAGCGTTCGATATTTTCGATCGTGACCGTGCCATCGTCCACCAGGATTCCCACTGCGAGCGCTAACCCGCCCAGGGTCATGATGTTGATGGTTTCGCCAAGCGCGCTCAAAATAAGAATCGAGGTGAGGATGGACAAAGGGATCGAGACCGCGATGATTAACGTGCTGCGCCAACTTCCCAAGAACAGCATGATCATCAGTCCGGTCAAACAGGCTGCAATAACGGCTTCGCGCACCACGCCGCTGATGGCAGCGCGAACGAAGATGGATTGGTCTGACAGCGGCTCTATCTGTAGCTCGGGCGGCAACGTGGCGGCAATCCTGGGAAGTAATTGCCGTGTTCCTGTCACGATGTCCAAAGTAGAGGCATTGCCGGCCTTGAGAATCGAAACAAGGACGCCTCGTTTTCCGTCTTGCCGCACGATATTTGTCTGCGGTGCAAAGCCGTTGCGAATGTTCGCGACATCGCGCAGATAGATGGTTGAGTTACCAACTACTTTGACCGGAAAATCAGCTATCTCGGGAATCGTTTTAGGACTGGTGTTCATGTCCACGTCATATTCGAACTGGCCAATCTTGGCCGTTCCCGACGGCACAATCAAGTTCTGCGACGATACTGTGTTGACAATGTCTGCCGGTGAAAGACCCTTCGCCTGCAACTGGCCTTGATCCAGGTCAATCATTACTTGACGCTGTTTGCCGCCGTAAGGATAGGGGACAGCGGCGCCCGGCACGGTTACAAGCTGCGGGCGCAGGAAGTTCATTCCAATGTCATTCAGTTCCTGCTCCTGCATAGTTTTGCTCGATAGAGCCAATTGCAGAATCGGCACGCTGGACGCGTTATAAACGATGATCAGCGGAGGATTCACTCCGGCTGGCATCTGACGCAAGATGGTTTGCGATACCGCCGTTACCTGTGCGATGCCCGTTGTCACGTTCGCATAGGGCTGCAAATAGATCTTGTTCACAGCAACGCCGTTCAATGAGAACGACTCGAGGTGTTCGATATCATTTACCGTCGTGGTCAGCACGCGTTCAAATGGAGAGATCATTCTGCCCTCCATCTGATCGGGGCTGAGACCGGTAAAATTCCAGACAACGGAAATCACAGGTATGTTGATGTTGGGAAAAATATCAGTCGGAGTGCGTAAAATGGCGATCGGAGCGGCGAGAGTAATTAGCAGAGCTAAGACAATGAAGGTATATGGACGAGATAAAGCTACTTTTACAATCCACATCTAAGTGACTGATTGTTTTCGATACGGGTAAGTTTCGGAATAAGTGGTAACGTGGTTGCGCATCCATTAAGATATGGAACCAGATGATGTTCTAGCTTCAGACGATCTCCTCCGCAGTCGCGGGCGGCCGCGCGATGAAGATGCTCGTGCTCGCATTTTGCAATCCTCATTGGAAGTGTTGGAGGAGTTAGGTTATCCCGGAGTCACTTGCGAAAGCATCGCCGACCGTGCCGGGGCAAGCAAAGCCACCATCTATCGCTGGTGGGCAAATAAAGAAGCCGTCCTCTTAGAAGCGCTTCGCGAGACGGTGGCGCAAGAGTTGCCGTTCCCCGATAGCGGAAGTTTGAAATCCGATATTCAAATTCAATTACGTAACTTTGCTACTCTGCTCACGGGGCCGCGCGGGCGCATTTTCAAAGGTATGATTGCGGCTGCGCAAAGCGACGCAAAAGTGGCTGCGGCTTTTCTATCCATTTGGGTTTTGCCGCGCCGAAACTTTGCAAAGGCGGCCATGGAACGTTATGAACGCGAATTGCGCCCCGGAGTGGATCTAGAAATGGCGCTCGATGTTTTGTACGGTCCTATGTATTATCGTTTGTTGATCGGCCACCAACCAATCACTGTTAAATTTGCTGAACAGATTGCAAATTTGGTTTGGGAAGGAATCGCCGCGACTCAATCACAATGAAAACTTTCCTGATCGTCTTGACTGCGGGATGCCTTGCCGCCCAGTCCCACACCAACTGGACCGATTACGCCGGCGCTCCCGATTCGGCTCAATATTCCGCACTGAAGCAGATCAATCGCTCAAACGTAAGCAAATTAAAGGTGGCGTGGACCTATCCCACCGCCGATCACAAACACTACTTTTTCAATCCAATTGTGGTGCATCAGCTGATGTATGTTTTGGCGCAGAACAATTCAATCGTGGCGCTCGATGCTGCTACCGGCAAACAGGTCTGGGTGCATAGAACGAATCCGCAAAGCCAGTTGATCACCAGCCGCGGCATCAATTATTGGGAATCTGTCGATGGCGTTGATCGGCGCTTGCTGTTTTCTCAAGACAACTTTCTTCAAGCCCTGGACGCGCGTACCGGCCAAAGTATCAACTCGTTCGGTGTCAATGGTCGCGTTGATCTGCGCGAAGGTTTGGGCCGCAAATCCGACGGCATTGTGCTGGAGCAATCCACTACGCCGGGACGGGTCTTTGAAAACCTTCTTATTCTCGGGTCGGCAACAAATCAAGAGTATGAATCTGCGCCAGGTGACATTCGCGCATACGACACGCGCACGGGGAAACTGGTTTGGACATTCCACACCATTCCACATCCCGGTGAATTTGGTTATGAAACATGGCCGAAAGACGCCTGGAAAACCATTGGCGGCGCGAATGCGTGGGGCGAGATATCTGTGGATGAAAAACGCGGGATTGTGTACATACCGACTGCCAGCGCAAAATACAATTTTTATGGTGCGAATCGCAAAGGCGCGGATTTGTTTGCAGACTGCCTGCTGGCGCTAAATGCTCGCACTGGGCAGCGCATCTGGCATTTCCAAATGGTGCATCACGACGTTTTTGATTATGATGATGCCACCGCGCCAAAATTACTGACCGTTCAACATGGCGCGCACGCTGTTGATGCAGTCGCTGAAGTGACCAAGCAAGGTTTTATCTTCGTTTTCGACCGCGTCACCGGGGTGCCGCTTTGGCCGATTGAGGAGCGTCCCGTTCCGCAAACTGACATGCCCGGTGAAGAAACCTGGCCCACGCAGCCGTTTCCCACAGCGCCGCCACCGTTCGCGCGGCAAAAATTCACCGCCGACGATCTGAGTCCATTCATCGAGGATCCGGCAGAGCGGGCACGCATCATCGACGAAATCAAGAGTGCTCGTAACGAAGGCTTATTCACGCCTCCCGGTCTAAGAAACACGGTTCAGATGCCTGGTAACAACGGTGGGGCAAATTGGGGATCTGCGGCCGTGGACCCGGAAAACGGCACTTTGTTTGTTTCATCGAAGGATTTGCCTGCCATGTTGAAATTGGAACCGGAAACCGCGTTAAAGATTCCGCCTACCGGTTCGCCCGAACAACAAGGCATGGCAATTTATGAAGCAAAATGCCGTCTGTGCCACCACGCGGATCTTCGCGGCCAGCCGCCTGCAGTGCCTTCGCTGGTCAACATTGGTGCGCGACTTAGCCGCGAACAGGTAGATGCGATGGTCAGCCATGGAAAAGGCCTCATGCCTGAATTTTCCAGTTTGACCAAAACTGATTTGGAGCGTTTAAATGCTTTTCTCTTCAGCAGCGCGCCGACCGCTTCGTCAAAAACTGCCGATGTCAGTGAATCGACGCCGGCGACCCGCTATCGCAGCGGGTTTGGCTTCATGCTGACGTCCGACGGTCTGTCGCCGATTGCGCCGCCTTGGACATCTCTGACGGCCTACGACCTCAATAGTGGAACAATTAAATGGAAAATTCCTATCGGCGAAGTGCCAGATCTGGCAGCCAAGGGTTTTACAAATACTGGTTCACACTTTTCTAAGCTTGGGCCAGTTGTGACAGCCGGTGGTTTGATTTTTACCGGTACACGTGATCGCAAAGTGCGAGCGCTAGACGAAGAAACAGGGCAGGTGCTCTGGCAAGCAGAGGTGGACGAGGCGATGGAAGGGATTCCGGCCGTCTATGAGATCGACGGACGCGAATATATCGTGTTCTGCGCAGCGGCTCAGAGCAAAATCCAGAGACCCGATTCAAAAGCGCCTCCGCCAGAGATCGAAAATGGAGCATACGTCGCGTTTGCGCTGCCTTCCACCAACTGAAGAGCGGTGTATTTCGCAAAGGCGTTTTGGATGTTATTCTGATGAGGAAAACCGAAAGGAGATTGAATACATGGGTTTACTTGATGAAGCTGAAAAATTAGCGGGTGCCGTGGCGGCGGTAGAAGGGATGAAGAAGCTGGATCCGAACGCCGGCATCTTGACGGAAGCAGCTTCTGCCATTGCTGGATTTGAGGGCGCTGGCGCCATCGCAGAGCATTTCGAAAAGAAAGACGAGACGAACGAACAAAAAAGCTAGGTTCGTTTGTTAGCGAAGATCGAAAAAGGGGACCTCGTGAGAGGTCCCCTTTTCTGTCTTACCCTAACTAAGCAAGCACGGGCAAGGCTTTCCTAGCCTCTCTATCGGGATCATTCTTCGCTTCGGACTTGTCGTCGAAAACCATGGTTTCACCATTGTTTTGCGAATATTTCGGCCATTTGGGAAGCCCAGGCCCATTTGGATTGCCAGTCTTCATGAACTGCAGCAAGGCACCGGCCATCTTGGACGATAGCGCTCGCGGTCTTGGGCCACCGCCGGTGTGAGTCAGCATCAAATCTGTGTTGTAGAACCAGAAACAGATGTCCACGCAATGAAATGCGCGCATGCGGTTGTCGAATAACGGCGGTTGCCAGGTAAACCAATTCACAAATACCGGGGCTGCCTGTTTTGATTTGACGTCGGCAAGAGCGACTACGCCTTGCCGGTTGCTGCTGACTAGCGACCAGATTTCGACCGGCTTCTTGTCCGGAAAAGCTTTCGCGTAAGATTCGACTACATCTTTGGCTTTGTCTCCAAAGCCTGCGCCGAATCCTGCTCGTTGCTTCACTTTTTCCACCACCTCTTCCAGCGTGATGGTTTCCAAAGACGAGTCATTCCAACTTGGTGACTGCTCGTTCTGTACGGAACTGATGATCATCGGAATTCCGGCGGCCGTGGGTGCCGCAACCGGGTCATAGGGATGCTGTGGCAGAAACGTGCCATCGACAACCGGGCTGAATCCGCGCATCATTCCGCCACCGGGTCCCGCTTGCTTGGCCATCGCTTGCTGTGCCTTAGTTGCAATTGCGTAGAATTCTTTCCAATGCATCGTCTGCAGTTTGGTTAAATCATCCGGTGTCAGCCCAGCTTCTTTTACTACAGCAGCGCCCAAGTTTTCCGAATATGTTTTATCGCCCGATCTTCGGGACGCACCGCTCAGCACAACTGCTTTATGAAATAGTTCCTTTGCGCTTGGCATTGCCGTGAGTATGCAAACCTTGGCGCCACCGCCGGATTGCCCCATGATGGTGACATTTCCAGGATCGCCGCCAAAGTTGGCGATGTTGTCGCGCACCCATTCCAGAGCCGCAGCAATGTCCAGCATGCCCACATTTCCAGAGGCTGCGAACTTCTCGCCCCCTACACCGGCAAGGTTGCAAAATCCCAGCGCGCCCAAGCGATGATTGATGGAACAGAAAACAACGTCTGCGTGTCGGGCGAAATTCTCACCGCCGTATCCATCCTGTTCAATTCCGTTGCCGCTGCTGAACCCGCCGCCGTGAATCCAAAATAGGACCGGACGTTTTTTCCCATCGTTGGTGCCGGGAGTAGTGACGTTGATTCGCAGGCAATCTTCATTCACGTCGCCATAGTTCCAATGATCCCGGAACGACGCGTATTTGTTTTCATACCGGTGCTCCATATCTTGCGGGGCTGAATTGCCCCACCAAAGCGCCGGGTAAACGCCTGTCCAGGGTTTCGGTTTCCGCGGAGGCATAAAACGGTTTTCGCCAGACGTGTCGTCGCCGTAGGGGATGCCCAAGTAGTAATGAATGCCTCGCAGCACATACCCTCTGACCGTTCCATATTCAGTTTGGGTGACGGCGATTTTATCGCCTACCAGCAGAACCTGTCCTTCCTGGCTCTCGGCCATGGCTTCTTTGGGAACTCCGGCTACGGCCGCGCCAAAAGCTATTCCGGCTGAACTTGTTCCAAAAGCCTGTACGAATCGACGTCTGTTAGGTTTCATGAAATGCAGATCCTTTCAACCGTTGGCATTCCGGCTGGCATCAATGTATATCAAATTGCTCCTTGCAACGTGCAACCGCCAGATATAATGCGCCGATGCGACTGCTTCTTCCATTTGCAGTAATCTGTCTAGCCTTGTTGACTGGTTGTTCGCGAGCGCTAGTAACCACTCAGGTTTCCAGTGGCGGCAAATTCACTCGAACGATTAGCCTGACCGGCCAAGAAAAAAAAGAAAATCAACCGGCCACCGGCGATACTTTGGACGACGATTTCGTTATGCCATCCGGCGAGGGGTGGACAACGCACAACGACAAAAAAGACAACTTGCTGACGGCTAGTTTCGAGCGAACATTTGCAGCGGGAACTCCCGTGAATGGCGACCTTACGATCAAGGGTGAACAGGGCAAACCGATCTTAATAAATCAAGTGGCGGTGAGCCGCTTGGCGCCGAACCGGTTCGAATATAAAGAGACGCTGCGCTGGACTGGACCATCGCCAGAAGACCTGCAGATCAAGCCGGAAGATTTGAATAAACTTAAGGCCTTGTTGCCAGCTCCGCTAGCAACAGATGCGAACGCACGGGCTGTATCGCAGAAGATGCAGGAGTTAAGCATGCCGATGTTATTCGGTCCTGGCGACCCCATGCTGATAGTAGGCTTTCTGCATCCCGAACTGGCGGAGCGCCGCGTAAGCCAGAAGATTGGCGGCATGATGCTGAAGGCGCTGGAGGAGCAGTTTGGCGACAAGATGACGCTGGCGCAACGGCGGGACGTGACCTTGAAGCTAATTCAATCGCAACTGGCCCAGAGCAAACAAACTGCGCCTGATCCTTCGGGCAACTCGCAACCCGGGAAAAGTTCGGCGCTCACTCCCTTGATGTTCGTTGTGAAAACGCCGGGGAAAATTGTTTCGTCAAATGGCGATTTGGATGAACTGAGAGGCGAAGTGTTTTGGGCGCTCTATCCGCCGGCCGCGACGATCAAACCTGTCGTGATGACAGCGGTGGTTGAAGTGGACGCGCCCTAGATTTTACGACCGAACTGCGTCCGCTGGTCCGCGCAGACATGCAAAGATCTCGCGATAGAACTCGGGGTGTGATTGCCAAGTCTGTCCAGTGACGAGACGCCCATCGCGAACGGCTTGCTGGGTAACAAATGTGCCGCCCGCTTGTTCCGCTTCGAAGCGGACATGTTCATAGCAAGTGACGCGCTTGCCCTTGGTGAGTCCAGCGGCTGCGAGTATCTGGATGCCATGACAGATAGAAAAAATCCACTTCTGCTGCGCATCGAACTCGCGGACGAGTTCCAACAAATGCCGGTCATTACGAAGGTACTCCGGAGCACGGCCGCCTAAAAGAAGGACGGCGTCGAAATCTCGCACGTTCACCCGGTCGAACGAAATGTCAGACTCGAGACCGTAGCCGGGGCGCTCAACGTAGGTGTCCCACACGGGCTCAAAGTCATGCATGACGAGGTGGAGACGACGAACCGAAGGCGCCGCAACAGCTACGCTCCAGTTTTCTTCGCGAAACCGATGAACCGCATAGAGAGCTTCGTAAGATTCGCCGGCATCGCCGGTGACAATCAATATCTGTGGCATTTTGTTCAGCCGTCATTCTATCGCCCTTGGGTTACAATAAAAAACGGAAACACAAGTTCCAGAGCGCTGCTGTAACGTGTTGATTCAGCGGGAGTAACTCAATGGTAGAGTCACAGCCTTCCAAGCTGTTGGTTGCGGGTCCGATTCCCGTCTCCCGCTCCATCTTTTCAACAACTTGCAAGAACTTCAACTTCACGCGTTAATCCGTTTACTCCGTTCTCTTGTCTGAGCCCGTTTTGGGAAGCCTTTTTCCAGAAGCCACGAACTCGAAGTCATCGTCTTTTTGAGCGTCGATGACGTCGGATTCTAACTTCGTTACTGCCTCGATCTTTTGATCCAGGTCGCTAATGGCGTAAGCGCCGAGGCTGACGCCAAGCCCGTGTCCACGCTGATCTGCTGATACTTTGTCGTCTGCTTTGGCCTTCCGTGAAAGCTAGCATTTGCCCTCCGCAAGACCTGGAAGTTGACCCAGTCCAACCCGAACTGTGCCAGACGTGGCCGGATCTTCCGCTTCCAGTGATTGTTCGGCCGAAGCGGTGTATTCCCTATTTCGGAGGCGAACAAGTAGGCCGTAGCCGGAAGATCGGCGAGGAACAGAGATTGAGATCCAAAATCGTTACCCGTGCCAGCGCGACGGTTCGGGAAGTGTTCTTGCCCTTGCGGCCTTTTGGCGTGTCGACGTTGCTGCTGCCATAGAGCCGCTGGCCAATGCGCACCGAAAATTCTTGAATTTTGCCGAGTTGAATCGCACAGATTTCAACTGGACGTATGCCATCAGAATACCCATCCCCACAACAAGACGTTCCCGCAGATCCAACACGCTGAGCGCCGTGCGGAGAGTTAGTTGCCGCTTTAGCTAGTAACTCATCCAAGCTCATCTGTGCAGGCTTCAACTCAGTCTCACTTGGTCCTCCGAGCGCAGAGCCCGGGGGCCGGTTTAGCACACTATTGATTTTCCGCTTCAGCCGCGACTCGATCCTGTTGCATTCGCATGATTCGGGTTTCCAGCAGAGAAAGCTGGATTTGCGCATTTTGCGCATTAAGGACCTCCTGCTGCGCTGTCTTCCCCGTCGTGTAGCGAGCCTCCGAAGCTCGAAGCGTTTCAGTCAGCAATTGTTTTCCCTGATTCAAGATCTCAACTGAGGCATATGCGTGATGAAGCTGGTGGAACCCTGAATTACTCGCGCTCTCACGCTTAGCTGCACCGCTTGATACTGCCAAAATTCACCTTCGGCGTACTCGAGGCTATTTCGTCGCACAATCGTCGGTTTCCCCCCCAGGGAGTGCCTAGGAAACGGGGAAGCCGATGTCGCTGGTGGGATTGCGACTGAATTTGCTCACCCGGTAGCGGTCCGCCATTGCTGGAATAGCACACTGATTTGTCACGGTTAGCTTCACTCTACCGGTTAGCCACAGCGAGTGCATCTTGGAAGCGAACCCACTTGTTCGCCTGTCGTGGATGCACGCGGGCTTCCAAAAATCCGTCGTTGATTTTCAATCTTTGATTGCTCGCTGTATGTCAGATCTGCGCGATGGCCGAAACGATGGGTGCCTTGCGCTTTTTGCAAATCTCAAAATGTAAATGTTTGGCCAAGAGACGATCAGCAGGCACGAACCTAATGTACTAGCTCATATTGTCAATCGTTTTAGTGTGTTATCAAGGTTCTATGCATTTAATCAGGCGTCTGTGTTTCTGCCTTCTTTCATTGGACGTGATTACCGTTCTAGCTTGGGCTGCTGTTCCGACGCCGGAAAGCCATTTCGGACATGCGATCGGCGTTGATCGTGAACTGCTCGATTGGGACCAAGTTGTTTCTTATTTCTACAAGCTCGAAAAGAACAGTTCGGCCATTCACGTGGAAGAGGTGGGCAAGAGCGCAGAGGGGCGGCCGTTTATTGCAGCCATTATCAGTTCGCCCGAAAACATAGAGCACCTGCCAAAGTATCTGGAGATTCAGCGCCGTTTGGCCGACCCTCGCATTACCAGTCCAGAGGAAGCCGAGAAGCTGTTTCCCGAAGCGAAAACCGTTGTTCTGATTACTTGTTCCATACACGCTTCAGAAGTAGCTTCCACGCACACGGCTGTAAAGTTCGCGTACAAGCTTCTGACGGACAATTCCGCTGGGTTTGAAGAGATTCGCCGCAACACGATCGTGGTCTTGATGCCCTCGATTAATCCGGACGGCGTTGATATTGTTACCCGCTGGTATCGCAAAACTCTGAACACTCCTTTCGAAGGCACGTCGCCGCCGGAACTTTGGCAGCACTATGTGGGTCACGACAACAATCGCGATTGGTATACTTTTTCGCAGCCGGAGACGCGCAACGTGATCAACGTCTATAACAAGTGGCTGCCGGAAGTTCTATACGACGTTCATCAGCAGGGAGAAAAAGACTCACGCATCTTTGTTCCACCGTGGCTGGACCCGATTGAACCCAACATCGACCCGATCATTGCTCAAGGCATGAACATGCTGGGCTTAGCTGTCGCTAACGATCTCACCGCAGCCGGGAAACTGGGAGTGGCGGTCCACGCGGCGTACGACTTTTGGAGTCCCGCGCGCCACTATCAGGCATTTCACGGCGGCATGCGCATCCTTACGGAATCAGCCAGTGCACGGCTAGCCACTCCCGTGACATTGAAGTTCGAAGAGTTAAACACCCATCCGCTGGGATACAACGCGCAACAGCGCAGTTGGAATTATCTGCAACCTTGGCCAGGCGGCACATGGCATTTGAGCGACATCATCGACTACCAGATGACAGCCTTTGAGTCGGTGCTGCACAACGTGACGCTGCATCGCGATGATATGATCCGCAACTATTACAAGATCGGCCAGCATCAAGTTCAACGCACAACGCCATATGCCTGGATGATTCCCGCCCAGCAGCGAGACCCCGGCGCCACCAGGCATCTGCTGGAGACTCTGAACTTTGGAAAAGTAGAAATTCAGCGAGCAGCTAATGGCGACCACGTGATTGTTATGCAGCAGCCGTATAGCGGTTGGGCGAAGGCATTGCTCGAACGACAGGATTATCCAGACCTTCGAATGTACCCAGGCGGACCTCCGCAGCGACCCTACGATACTACCGCCGAAACTCTGCCGCTGCTGTTTGGTGTTGATGTGAAAGCAGTGACGGAAACATCTTTTGGAACGCTTGAAAAGGAAAGCTTCCCTTTTGATTCACCGGCTCCAACGGCTTTCGCAGCGGCCGACACAGATACGTGGAAAACCGTTACGCGCCTTTGGAAAGCACAGCAACCAGTCTGGAGGAATGAAGAAACGGGCGACTTTTCAGACAGCAACAAGGGCGATGGCTGGAGGAAAATCCCACCACCCAAAATTGCCCTCTACCGCAGTTATCTGCCGGCCATGGATGAAGGTTGGACGCGATGGCTGCTGGAGAATTTTGGTTTTTCCTACACAAACGTGACGAACAAAGACCTGCAATCCGGAACTCTTAAGAGCAGGTTCGATGTTGTGATTTTCCCCGATCAAGCGCCCGCCACCATCACGGAAGGATACAAAGCCGGCACGATGCCGACTGAACTTACGGGTGGTATTGGCGAGGCTGGCATCCATACGCTTAAAGAATTTGCTAACGGCGGAGGCACAGTGCTCTGTTTCAATCATTCTTCGGCATTCTGCATAAATTCGCTCGGGGCAGCGGCTACAAATGTCCTCAACAATCGGATCATTGCCGCAGGCGGCGACGAATCGCGGTCGGGGTCCAATGCGGCACAGTCGAATGCGAGTGCACAACGCGCGCAACCTAACTTTTATTCGCCTGGATCGCTGCTTAACGTGAAACTGAACTTGGCCAGTCCTCTGACACGCGGATTACCGGAACATATTGCTATTTGGAGCGAACAAAGTCCTGCATTCACCACGACCGAAACGACTGTTGCCGCATATCCGGATAAAGATATTCTTGCCTCTGGATGGCTGTTGGGCGCAGACCTCATTGCAAACAAGACCGCCATTGTCGATGCGAAGAGCGGCGACGGCCATATTGTTCTTTTTGGAATGCGGCCACAATATCGCGCGCAAAGCTATCAGGCATTTAAGTTGTTCTTCAATTCACTGGTTGCTTATGTGCGCTAAACGTTATTGACAATGCGCTACTGTCGCATTATCCTAATCTCTATCTGGGTTTAGGAGATTTGATCGACAGCCCTCGTTTAGCTTGTCGAAGCAGCGCCACGCAGTGCGCCTTACCTTAGTTGCTCACTCTAGACAAAAAAGGAAAACTGCGTGCTCTCTTTGACATTGGTTCGCTCTTTTTTTCTGGCGTCGCTGGCCTTCGCCGTTGACTTTAACGCAACGTCAACACTTTTGGCCGCCCCGCCAGTCGCGCCCGCGCGACTGACTCTGGATGATCTGTTATCGGCTGAGCCGGTAGGCGAAACTCCACTTTCGCCTGATGGAAAAACTTTCGCTTTCGTCCACAATGGACAAATTGTTCTGCTACCCGCCGAAGGGGGTTGGCCCACCACTCTGACAAGTTCCAGTGGCGGCAAGTCTGGTTTGAGTTGGTCTCCCGACGGTAGCGCCCTCTCATTCGTTAGCCAGGGAAGTATTTCTGTTAGTGGCAACATAAAATGACCGCAATTTTGGGAGTTTTGCGGTCAGAAAGAGCGGTAATTTCGTTGTCGGCGCACACGCCCGCAGAGACGCCTGTAGGCGGCGCGAAGGGCGCGAGTGCCGGTATCGGGTTAGCTGCAGAGTGGAGTTAAGGCGTAGCCGACCCTCCGGCGCCGTCAGCAGGAGGAGGAGCAATGGAACATCGAGCGTGCTTGGTGTCGAGGCGGACCGATTCGATCACGAGGTAAAGTTTATCGGCGCTGTTGACCTTGCCCGCGATGCAATAAGCCACATCGGGCTGCATACGCTGGGCTTTGCTGAAGTCATAGAGCCGGTAAACGCGCTGCGTGTCGCAATCCCGCAACAAGAACAACGCGTGCGAAGGATGTTCCGTCCGTGAGAGCAGGAACAGATGATTGGCGCTGAAGTTGAACATGTGGACGGAGACGCAAGGAGCGGAGATCGCGAGGACCTCCGCCCATTGGCAGCGCCGTTGAGGGGTTACCCGGCGAACTCCTCCGTTACGGGATATCACCACAGCGCGGCGCTTGCACGTTGCCAGAAGGTGGTGGTTACTCTTCCGGCGAACCGGATTTGCTGGCTTTGCGCAGGCTGTCGCCGCCCAGCAAGAAGATCTCGGAGTTTTCGACCAGGCGATCCGCAATCGCGGTAGCGATGGTGGTGTTGAACAGGATGTTGCCCCAGTCGGAGAACGCTGTGTTCGTCGTAATAATGGTCGATCTCTTGTGGCTATGCCGCGTGGAGATGACTTGATAGAAAAGATTCGACGTCTGCTGGTCGAGAGAAAGATATCCTAATTCGTCACAAATTAACAGAGTTGGCTCGGTATAGGTCTTGAGCTTACGAACCAGCGAGTGATCCACCTGCGAAGCAGCCAGTTGATTCAACATGTCCATCGCGGTGGTGAACAATACGCGCTGATTCGCTTGACAAGCTTTCCAAGCGATCACCTTGGCGAGAAACGTCTTGCCCACGCCAGGATTCCCGATGAGAACGAGATTGGTACCTTGGCGCAGAAAAGTCAGATCGAGTAAGCGCAGGATGCGGTTCTTCGCTTGCACCCGGCTTTTGTGATGGTGGAAGTGAAACGCGTCGATGCTGGGCTGGGATTGTAAACGTGAACACTTGAAGCGGCGATCAATGGCGCGGCTATGGCGAGCTTCGAGTTCCATATCGGCCAGCCATTCAATGGTGGCGGTCACACTCATGTTTTTAGCGGCGGCCTCAGCGATGGTCTGTTCCAGTTGACGGCTCATCGCCGCCAGATTCAGTTCTTGTAGTTTCTGTTCGAGGGGAGTCATCATCGTATTCCTTTCCGGATTCAAGAATGAAGGCGTCATAAGCCAGCAGGGAGATGGGATCGGTGACTAAATCGCGCAACTGTGGATCACGGAGTGGCACCGGCGGTTGCGGCCGGCGCGGTGCTTGTTGCTGACGCACGATGTTGGCGACATACTCGGCACCAAAGGCGTGAGCCGCGGAGGCCTTCTCGATAGCACTGGCAACACCCTCCGGCCCGTACTGACGAATCAGTTCGAGCAACTCAGCGATCTGGCGGGCCAACGAGCGATCGCTATCGGCCATGTCGCGCAGATAGGCTTCCACCAGCGCGCGCGAACATAGGCCGTCGAGTGAATCGAGCAATCGCTGCTGTGCTTGGGAACGCCGTGCCGCGGGCCGTTCTTCCGCCAGCACTTTTTCAAACCGCTCCGCGCCGAACGTTTGTCCGCGCCGCCACGAACGTGGATAACTCACCACCTCTTCAACACGTTGGTAGATCGTGACCGAACTGGAGTCTGCTTTCACGGTGAGCGCTGGCCGACGTAGCGGTGCGGCACGCAATATTTATTGCAGTCGAACTGCAGCCGCAGATCTTTGTGTACCAGCGCCTCGACTGAATCGCGATGATCGTAGGGGATGATCGGCAAAGCCCGCAGAGCTTCGGGCTGGAAACGTTCTATCGGCCGTTCGCGCGTCTCTCGATGCAAGCGTTGATTGGCAACCTCGACGAGCCACTGACGCACTTGCCGGTTCACATCATGCAGATCGGTGAACTCCCGCAAGGGCCAGAAGCTTTGGCGGAGGTAACTGATGGCACGTTCCACTTTGCCTTTCTCCCACCCGCTTGCTGGATTGCAAGCTCGCGGGTAGAAGGTGTAATCACGCGCGAAAGCGAGAAAGCGCGGCAGAAAACGGACCAGCCGGCCGTCATGTTCGGCCACCGCAGTGGCCAGGTTGTCGTAGACGATTTCACGTGCTACGCCGCCCAACGCATGAAAGGCGTGCACATGGCAGCGGACGAACGTTTCGAAATTCTGACTATGAGTGAACTCAACATAGAGCATGCGGCTATGCGCATCGACCAAGGCGAACGCGTATAACTTGCGAATGTCACCCGAGTAACTCAGTACATCAAAGTGTGCCCAGTCCACTTCGAAGCGCTCGCCGGCGAGCGACTCCATGCGGACAAAGGCCCGTTGAACCGAGAGATGCGGGCGAACGTTTCGGATGTATCTACGCGTCAAACTGTCGCCACCGCGGTAGCCAAGCGGGATCAGTCGCTGATGGATGAGAGCAGCGGTAACTTGCGGGTCTTTCTCCAACCAGCCCGCAATGTTGGCTTTGAAGGGATCGAGCTTGCTATGCCGTTGGCGTTTGGTCACCCCTTGTGCGGGCGCGTCAAGATACTTCTTGATGGTCTTCCAGCCCATGTTGAGATGGCGCTCGATCTTGCGGATCGGCCAGTGTTCCGACCAGTACAGCCGGTGCAAATCGTTGATCTGTTCGCTCGTCAGCATGCGCTGGTTCTGTTATCCGGCAGATGCCGCCGAAACACCAGCACGTTGTTGTTTGCAAGACTCCCGCCCTGGCCCTTTGCGGGACGGAAGTGGTTCAATCACCCACACTTGCGCGGAAACTGAGTTGTTGTTTGCAAGGTCCTCAGCTCGGGCATTCAAAAGCCAAATGCTTGCAGCCGAATGCTTTAAGTCCAAAGCTGAGTTGTTGTTTGCAAGATGGAGCAGGTGCTGTTTTCGATCTCGGCTCTTCTGTTGTTCCCGGTTGCGCGCTACGGAATCAGGGTTTTTCTCGCGATACCGTTTCCAATACCCGTGGTTTTCGGCACGCCATTTGCGCGAGCTGTCCAGACAGACCTGGCGATATTCGCCGTCAGCTGCCAGCTTTTGTTGGCGGGATTCGCTACGCCGCTTCTTCTGACACTCCGTCTGACTGCAAACGCTCTGCTGCGGCTGATACTTCGATGGTTGAAAGGTCTTCTCACAGTAGCGGCAGTGCCGTTCGCTCATACGGGGCGTTATCGCACTGCCTGCCGGCTGATGATTTAGAAACTGCTATAGAGTTCCTACCGCGTCCCCGCCAATGGGCTGCTCACCGCGTCTACATCATTCCCAAAATTGCGGGTGTTTTATGTTCCCACTCACAGTATTTGGACCGTTTCTATCAACGGGGGGCAGCCTCACCGGTTGACCCACTCCTCGCCTGGCCCAGGGGACCCACGTCAAGCTGCCGACCGAACCCCGCACTGGTCACCCAAAGGTGATTGGATTTTGTTTGAGACCGGACGGCACGGACACAACGACTTGGCCGTGGTGAGTCCCGATGGATTGAGTGAGAACGTCATCACCGCTGGCAATGACGACGCCGGTGAAGGCGAATGGTCGCCGGATGGATCTAGAATCGCTTACGTAGAAAGAGCTCCGGCCTATTTTAGTGGCAAGTTGCAGGTGGCTAAGTTCAGCGAGCAGTCCGGCCGCACAAGCGCCCCAGTTACCCTATACACTTCGCCAGTTGACCGTGGTGGCGGCTGGTCTCTGCGTAGGCCTGTCTGGTCACCCGATGGACGCACTCTGGCCGTTGTGCTGCAGGAAAGCGGGTGGGATAACGTTTATCTGATTCCCGCATCCGGCGGTTCGCCCAAACCCCTGACACGTGGAGAGCAGGAAGATCTTGCCCCGGTTTTTTCGCCCGATGGAAGAGCGATTGCAATTGTGTCAAACCGACAATCGCCCGAAGCAAGCCGCATCTGGATAGTTCCTGTGGACGGTTCCAGTGCGCGCCCACTGGCCACTTTCAAAGTTCCGGGGGTTGAGTCTGCACCGGAGTGGAGTCCTGATGGACATTTCATTTACTTTCATCGCTCGAGCCCGCTTGAGTCGGCTGACCTGCTGGTCGCGGCCACTGATAACAAATCAGGCGCTGAGCCAACTTATCTGACCCACACCACTCCAAAGAATTTGAGCGGCGCGTTGCAGGTGCCCGATCGCGTCGTCTTTCATAGCAAGGATGGCCTGGCAATCTCCGGTCTGCTCTATAAGCCCAGCGGTTTCAAGACTGGTTCCCGCTATCCGACAGTGCTTTGGATTCACGGAGGTCCGGAAGGCCAGGATGTCTTCCGGCTTGATCTTTGGGCGCAATATCTGGCGCAAGAAGGTTATGCGGTGCTGGAACCGAACTATCGCGGCAGCACCGGCTATGGCGAGAAGTTTCGCAACTTGAACGTAGAAGACAGCGGCGGTGGCGAGATGGACGATGTAGCCGCCGGTGCGCAGTATCTGATCGAGCAGGGAATTGCAGACCCTAAGCGGATCGCCATTGGCGGGGGGAGCCACGGTGGCACGATGACGGCATACGCAGTCACCAAGTATCCTCAACTGTTTGCCGCCGCCATAGAAATGTACGGCGTAGTTGATCGCGCAACATTCGTCGAGCGCACCAATCGCAATTCCGCTATTCGCTGGATGATGAAAATGGGCGGCACGCCGGCTGAAAAGCCCTATGTGTACCGGCGCGCCAACAGCCTATTGCTGGTAGATCAAATTCAGACGCCCTTGCTGATTCTGCATGGCGAAGATGATCCGCAGGTGCCTCCCTATGAATCTGTGCAATTTACGAAAGCGCTAACTGCCCATCACAAGACTTTTTATTACTTCACTTATCCAAATGAGTTACATGGCTTTTCACAGCGAGACCACCGCCTTGATGCATGGACCAAGGAACTCGCGTTTTTGGAAAAGTACATAAACCCAAAATTCGGACTGAGCAGCACATCCACTGATGGACTATTGCTGAACGCTCCGACGCGCGTGAGCGGTCGCGCTGAAAATTCCACCGAAAGGCCTTAAAGCTCACATGGTGACCAAACACTTGAAGTACACGTTTTTACTAATCTTGATTACATTCGCAGCTTGGGCCGCTCCGGTCGGCTCCATAAAAGGGTACGTGCGGGATGCCTCCGGGGCGATTGTGCCCAATGCCAGCGTCACACTTATCAGTGAACAGACCGGAGTGCAACAGAAGACAGTGACCGACGCTGCCGGACTCTATCAGTTCGTGGAGTTAAACCCAGGCACTTTTAGAGTTTCCGCAACGGTTCCAGGTTTTCGAACCGTTGAGGTTAAAGGCGTGGTTCTACTTGTCGATCAGATCGTTTCGCTCGATTTGAAACTAGAGGTCGGAGATGTATCGGAGTCGGTGGAGGTATCGAGTTCGGTTGAGTTAATGCAAACCGAAAGTCCGGCAACCGGAACTAACATCACGTCGACGCAGACAGCTGAACTGCCGCTTGCTAACCGGCAGTTTACAGACTTGGCAGTACTGACTCCAGGCGCTTCGTTTGCTGCGCCCGGCGCACAGGCCGGCGCTTTCGCGGTGGCTGGAACTCGCTCGCAATCGACAAACTGGCAGATAGATGGCGTGAATGCGATTGACCCGAACGTTAATGGACCGACCAATTCGTATCGCATAGCGGACGCAATCCAGGAACTGAGCGTGGCCACTACGGCATACTCCGCGCAGTTTGGACGCGCATCCGGCGGACAAGTGAGCGTAGTCACCAAGAGCGGTACTAACAGCTTTCATGGCAGCGCATTCGAATTTTTCCGCAACGATGCTGTCGATGCCGATAGCTTCTTCACCAACGCGCTGGACGGAGTCAAACCGGTGCTTCGCTATAACCAATATGGAGGCTCGCTGGGCGGCCCCATCAAACGCGACAAAACGTTCTTCTTCTATAGCTTTGAAGGCCTCCGTGAGATAAATCCGTCAGCCACATCAGCGGTTGTGCCGACCCTGGCTCAACGCGCTGCCATAAAAGATCCGATTGCCGCCAACCTTGTCCAGCTCTATCCATTGCCGACCGTTACAAGCGCCCCTGCGGGAACTACCAACTTTGTTGGCAATGTTCCTAACTCCACCAAAGACAACACAAACTTTATCCGGGTCGATCACACCTTTAGTGACCGGGATAAGTTAAGCGCGCATTACATCGATTACTTAGGCACTGTCACATCAGGGGGAACTCTACCGACTACCGGAGGAAGTTCGAATAGGCCCAACCAAAAAAACGCAGATTTGAGCGAGACACATACGTTTTCTCCGACGTTGTTGACCGAGTTGCGACTTGGATTTTCCCGTAACAAGACTCACTTCGAAACTCAAGATGCGGATTTGAATGCGCAGACGATTTTGCCAGGAGTTCCGGGTGTCGTGAATGCGGCCAATAATCCAGAGGATGCGGGCATACCAACGGTTTCAATCACCGGCTATGCCACACTCGGTACGGCTTCGAACCTGCCTCAGGGCCGTCGCTCTAACACCTACGAGATTTACTCAGATACAACCAAGATTGCTGTTTTAGGCGGCACCACACACACCCTTAAGTTTGGCTGGTACGGGCGGCGTGAAGAAACCTGGCGCTATCTGGACGGCTCCTCGCGCGGCACTCTTGGATTTACGAGTTTTGCCGATTTTGCCGGGACCTGTGCCACCTGCGCCGGCGTGTCGCAAATTGAAACGTCCACGGTCCATACCGGCGACACGCTAGGCCATTGGTATCGTTACCCGCAGGCTGTCTACCTGCAGGACGATATTAAAGTAAATCCGCACTTAACGGTGAATGTCGGGCTGCGGTATGAGATACCGTCGGTCCTTACCGAGAAACGCGACAAGGGAACCAATTTCATTCCTGGAGTTGGACCTGTGCTGTTGGGAACAAACGAAGTGTTGGGCATCGATCCGGCTTTGTCAGGGCCTGCCGCGTTCACTGAAACCCCGGGACCCGTTACCTTGTCAGCCGCAGGAGTGAGGCCCGATTACACGGATATTGGTCCCAGTATTGGCGCGGCTTGGAGCACGGCTGACGGAAAAACCGTGGTTCGCGGAGGCTTTCGCATCGGCTATGACGACTTATTCAATAACATCCCTATCAACCAGACTTCTAACTCGCCGTTCTCGCTTACAACGACCCAAACTGCGGGAGTCACTCAGCCGGGCACCTACAGTTGGAATCTGGCGTTTAATCAGAATGTCCCGTTGATTACTAAGACACCGGGCGGAACTTATGTCGGCCTTGATTCGTTCAACGCGGAAGCATTAAACGCTAAACAGGCATACGCGGAGAACTATAATTTTACTGTTCAGCGGGAGATCACCAAAGGCAGCACGTTTGAAGTGACCTACCTTGGTACATCGGGCCACCGGCTGGGAGTGGAACTGGATGCGAATCAGCCAACGGTTGTGGTTAAAAATGGGGTCTTAAGAGGATCGCAAGCTCCCAACGTGCAGATTTTCCCTTATTCAAGCTGGAGCAATGTTGACGTTGCCGCATTTGATGGTAAATCTAACTACAATGGTCTGATTGTTTCAGGCAAGATTCATCTGACCTCGAGTCTGACAATGAACTCGTCTTATACCTGGAGCCATTCGATTGACGACACGTCATCATTCCTTGGCACCACATTCGATAGCGCTGTGCCGGTATCGAGTAATCAACCCCTAAGCGCCAACCGCGGCAATAGCGCATTTGATCAGCGTCAGCGGTTTATCAACGCGTTTGCCTATAACCTTCCTTTTGGCCGTGGCGGGTCCTTTTTCAGCACTTCAAACAAAGTAGTAGATGAACTCATCTCCGGTTGGACGTTGTCAGCTATCACGAACCTTACTACTGGTGAGCCATTTACGGTGCTGATAAACCCGAATCAGGACTACAGCGGATTCAATCAATTTGAAGATCGTCCCAACTATGTTCGCAGCGGAGCGCTTCAAATCAACGAAGGAAACCGGCTCGACCTGTTCAACAAAGCTTGCTTTACTCCCGCTTATGCTGGTCAAGTGGGCAATACCGGACGGAATGCTTTCTACGGCCCAGGCCTGATTGACGTGGATAGCAGCTTGGCGAAAACGTTCCAGATTACTGAACGCATCGGCTTCTCATTGCGCGGCGACTTCTTTAACGTGCTGAACCATACAAATTTCGCGCTGACATCTGCAAATCGAACGGAATCCAGCGGCACGTTCGGCCAGATCAGCGGTGTGGCAGGACTCTCGGGTGGAAACAACGGTGGTCCACGCGTGCTGCAACTCACGGGGCGTATAACGTTCTAGATCGAGGTGGCGACGGCAAACACCTCGTGTGCTAAAACCAGATTTGATATCAACAAAAGAATCGTCACCCTGGCGCGTTTTTACTACTCATCTTGAATGCAGCCTTTGCTCGCGCGAATATTCCGCGGGCGCAGCACAGAACCTTTGCCAATGCGGCAGTCCATTGATGGTTCGCTACGACCTTTCTGCTTTGCGTAAGTGGTGGCGGAAGGAGGATGTGAAAAAGGGTCCTAATTCCATGTGGCGATATGCGCCCGCACTGCCGGTGCCTGATCCACAGGCGATCATATCTCTGGGCGAAGGTATGACACCGTTACTGCCATTGCCGCGACTTGGTTCGATTCTTGGAGTGAAAGACCTTTGGCTGAAGGATGAAGGGTTAAATCCCACAGGTTCATTCAAGGCGCGTGGAATGTCCTGTGCTGTTTCCATGGCATCGCATTTCGGAATCAAAAAGATCGCCCTGCCGTCAGCGGGGAACGCAGCAAGCGCAGCGGCAATGTATGCGGCGCGTGCCGGTATTGAAGCGCATATCTTCATGCCGCGCGATGTTCCGCAGTCGAACTACATCGAGTGTAAGGCTGCCGGCGCACACGTGACGCTGGTCGATGGATTGATCAATGATTGCGGCCGGATGGTCGCCGAGCGAAAAGATGCTGAAGGCTGGTTCGAGGTCAGTACGCAGAAAGAGCCGTATCGGGTAGAAGGGAAAAAGACGATGGGCTACGAACTGCTGGAGCAGTTGAACTGGACCGTGCCCGACGCGATCCTTTATCCGACCGGGGGCGGCGTTGGTCTGATTGGAATGTGGAAGGCTTTCGCGGAGTTAGAGGCGTTGGGGTGGATTGGATCGAAGCGGCCCAAGATGATTGTGGTTCAGGCAGCGGGTTGCCAACCGATTGTTCAGGCATTTGATTCGGGTGAGACCCGGGCGAAGCTGTACGAAAATGCTTCCACGCTTGCGAGCGGATTGCGCGTGCCCAAACCGCTGGGCGATTTCCAGATTCTGCAAGCTGTGCGTGAAAGCGGCGGCACGGCCATCGCCATAAGCGACGACGAGTTGCTGGATGCAGGGCTGGAACTGGCATCAAAGGAAGGAATTTTTGTTGCACCGGAAGGCGCAGCATGCGTAGCGGCAATTAGACAATTGGTGCAGAACGGTTTTCTCGATCCGGCGGAGCGAGTCATTATTTATAACACCGGATCCGGCCTGAAGTATCTGGAAGCGTACTCCACGCGATATCCGGCCCGGACGGTTTAGATCGACTACTTGGGCAAAATATCGATCTTGTTCTGTGGAGCACTCCGAATGGTGGATGCTGGCAGTTTCAAATGTGCCTCCGCCATTTTGTTCGGCATGCGGGCGAGCCACTCATTGAGAGAAACGTCTTGGTAGCGTGATGTCTTAAACATCTCCAGAAATACGAGATCCTCTGTGCCCGTGTTCTCAATACTGTGGCCGGCCATGGTTGGCACATAGCCTACATCATTTGCATTGAAGTCCATGGTTCGGGCTCTCGCCCCAGTCGTAACCACTGTCATGCGCCCTTTTCCCCTAATCCAGTACTGCCACTCGCTCACATTTGGATGCCAGTGCATTTCTCGCAATCCGCCTGGCTTGATTATGACCATCGCAGCGGCGATATTCAGCGCGACCGGGAAATTGGTTGAATCCACAATCCTTGTTTCGCCGCCTGATGTTTGCTGAGTGGGAGGCATGCTTGCCATTTTGAAGGTGTATTTGTTTTCTGTTTCGAGATGCTCACCGAGAAAGCGCTTGTCGTCCTCGAGCGGTTCCGGAAGTGGTGCTTCAAAAATATAAAGCTCGGTTGCAGGCAACTGATCAAATACGCCTCTGGACCAGCCGGCGTTCTTCTGCACGATTTCGGGCGGAGTATGGGCCAGAAACTCTGATAGAAGGAAAGTATCATCTTCTGAGAAATTGCCTTCATCGAACACAAGCAAGAACTCGCAGCTATCGTCCTCCAGGCCTTGAATAGAGTGTGGAAAGCCTGCCGGGAAATACCAGAGGTCTCCGGCGCCCACATCGTCGATGAACATCTTGCCATCAGGCTGCATGACACTGACCCGTGCCTTGCCGGTAAGCATAATCGCCCACTCATTGGCGGTATGCCAATGCAACTCGCGGAAGGAACCGGCGGTGAGCCGCATGTTGACCCCAGCCAGGTCCTTTGATGGCGGCAGTTCACGCTGGGTTACCTGATGGGTCCAGCCGCCTCCCTGCACCCGCTTCGGCGCCAGATCAAAGGAAAACCAGATCGGACCCGGATTGCCATGGTCCGTAAAAGGCGGCATGTTCGAGCTGGGATTCTCGCCGAGAAGAGGCTTATTCTCCGGACCAGGGTCACTGGAGCTTTTTCCTTTTCCTCCGGCAATTTCCTCCTGGCGGGTCTGGGGCATCGCATTCGCTGCGAACAAGCTGGCACTAGCCAAGGCGGTTCCAGCGAATATGCGCCGAGAAACTGGTTTTTGCGCTTCAGTCTCGTCGATAGGGTTCATTTGTATCTCCTGAATTTCAATCCGTTAGATTCTCGGCGTAGGTTCGGGTCATTGCCCAACCGCGTCGATACTGACACTCAAAATCTCTAAGCGGCGCTTCGGCGTTTCACCGTCCACATCTTCCTTCTCGAAAGCATCCACTACACTCATTCCCTCAACTACTTTTCCAAAGGCTGCGTAGTTGGCATCCAGATGTGGACTTGGTCCCAAGACAATGAAGAACGATGTTGCGGCGGAATTGGGGTCGTCTCCGCGCGCCATGGAAACAATTCCACGGTCGTGCTTTACATCGTTACGAAACTCCGCCTTCAACGGATGCACCCATCGATCCGCCGGATGCATAGGCCCGCTCGCGCGGGTATTGCCCATGCCGCCCTGCAGCACAAAGCCTTTTACCAACCTGTGGAATGCCGTATGGTCATACCAACCTGTCGCCGACAGCATCAAAAACCGTTGTACCGCCAGCGGTGCCCAATCCGGCATCGTCTGAATCTTGATTGTTCCCAGGGTCGTGTTCAAAGTGACAACCTTGCGCAGTGCATCGACACTCGCGTTCGCAAAGGGCTCAGTCTTCTTTGGCTCAATCGTGACTTTCAGAATCCGCACCGGTTTTTGAACCAAGCCGCCTTGCTCAGCCGGCACTTGCGAAATCTTCTCCACGACATCCATACCCTCGGTCACATCTCCAAAAATCGTGTACTTTCCATCGAGCGCCGGTTGGGCTGAGGCGCAAACGAAGAACTGACTGCCGTCGGAGTTCGGCTTGCCTTGAATGTTCACGGCCGACACGATGCCGCGCACATGTTTCAAGTCATTTACTTCGCTGGGCAGTTTGTTGAAACCACCTGTTCCCCATCGATTCCGGGCCAAGGCCACATCCTTCATAGATGGATCGCCACCCTGAATTAGCCCGTTGGCGAAAACTCTGAAGAATGCGGTTCCGTCGTAGACGCCCTTCTGCGTGTCTGACAAGAATTCGGTGACATGTTTCGGCGCTTTATCGGGCAAGAACTCAATACGAAACGATCCGAATTCAGTCGAAACAACCGCCTCAACGTCTGCCGGGTTTTGTGCAACCGCAACCCTACCAAACACCGCCATTACAAGCAATACATATCGGAATCTCGTCATCACCCTTTTTGTATCACTGCGCGCTTGCGGACAGCATTCGGGCGTTACGGAACGAATGGGGAATGAATCGCGAAGATCGTGTGGCTTAAGGAAGGGAATTAGCAAACGGCTGTGTGTGGGTGATATGTGAAGGTCGATACAGGCTGAGGGTCTGCTCTACTTTGGGCGACGAGAGGTGGTTTTTGGGTACTGTTTCGCTTGAGGGAGTGGTTTTGGAGGTGTGAACGGGGTTTTTGTTGGGGTTTGGACGGAGTTAGGATATTAGTGGTGGCGGGTTGGATTGGCGGGACGAGTTAGAGTTCGTCTTCTGTCGGTGGCTTGAAGCCTAACGAGATGGCTTGTTTTTTCATGTCGTCTAAATGCTCTTGCCAGGTTGGTTCTTTTTGGTTGTTCTTCTTTTTGAAAGCTTTGAGGCGTTCTTCGAGAAGAGCTAGTTTGGCGGCTCGGTCGAGTTCGGCTTGACGGGCTTTGCGATGGTCTTCCACGGCTTTCTTGGCTTGGTTGAATAAGTTGGCTTTGGCGGTTTGATAGCGCTGGAAGCGGCCGAAGGTGCGCTGCTGAAGTTCGGTCCATTGGCTGGCGTTGGGGTTGGCGTCGTAGAGGTCGGCTTCGACTTCGGTGAGGGCGTTGGTGGCGCGTTGGTAGAGCCAGTCGGCTTGGATGAGTTTTTCGATGAGGTTCTTTTCGCCTTCGTCTTTGGGTTTGTAGGTGGTGAACCAAGTGGTTTGGAGAGCTTTGTAGTTTTCTACAGACTCGTGTTCGAGGATGAGAGTGTCGGCGCAGCAGCCGTGTTTGGTGGCATTGCGGGCGGAGCGGTCACGACCTTCGAGCGTGGTGGGTGCTGGGGGTTCGGTTGGTTCTAGAGTTGGCGGCGTTAGTTCTGCGATGGCTCCTGGCATGAGTTCTCCGATCATGGAGATGGCGTCGCGGATGGCGTCCGGTAGCAGGGACGCGGATTGCGCGGTTTTATTGCGCGAGTCTAAGTAAGCTTGTTTGCGGGCGAGGCGTTCGGCTTCGCGGCGTTCGGATCTTTTGGACATGACAGTAGGTCTCCTGAAAAGTGATTTTGAAAATGCAAAAGCTCGCGACTGGGCCGCGAGCCTGATTGGAGCGTATCATCTATACGCCAGGCTTTCGGATGTCCTTACCGGGTGCATGAAGCGTGAAAAGGTCTGTATGTGATTGAGGGGATTGGGATTAGAAAAATGGTTAACTATTCTTAAGATTTGTGACTGTTACATCCCGACCTTACGCTTGCGCTTCGGCGATGACGTAAACCCAAGCGGTGCATTTACCCTGCGCGGTGGTTACCGTCGTGATGGATCGGCGGTAGCCGTTACCTTCGAACTGATCCAGACGTTCCCAATGTTGCGGGAGATCCTTGGATTCGAAAAGCTGAACGTCTACCGGGGGAGCAAGCGGGTCCAAAACCAAGCCAGGGAAACCGATGGCGGCTCCCCATCCGGCATTGAGGAGTCTGCCATTGACGGTGCCGCGACGCCAAGTGCCGGAAAGTTGCGAGATTTGCTGATGGTTCAACTTTCCTGGCGCCAGACTTCCGTATACGGCGAGCCGATGGTCGGGCATGTCTGATGGGTCGGCAGGTTTGTCCATGAAGCGATTTTAGCGATGGTTGGATGGTGGTGGACAATAGACGAGTTTTCTGTAAACGGTCATTTGATCTGAGCTGGGCTAGGGATGGTCATGCATTTCAGAAATAGGGAAACAGGCGGACTGTCCCCGCGTTTGCCGTCCCCGCGTTTGCCCCGCGTTTGCCGTCCCCGCGTTTGCCCCAGGGACGCTCGCCGCGCTTGTACATCGCGCATCGGGGGCTTTCCGAAGAAGCGCTTGTACTCCCGATTGAACTGGCTTGGACTTTCGTATCCCACTGCGAACGCCGCACTCGCAGCATCAAGTTCCTCTGTGAGCATCTTCTGCCGCGCTGTATGGAGCCGAAGCTGTTTTTGAAACTGAAGAGGACTCATTGCTGTGAGACCACGGAAGTGATGATGCAGAGTCGATCTGCTCATACCTGCCATCGATGCAAGTTCATTTACATTCAGCATCTTTTCGAAGTTTTCACGCAGCCAAGTGACCGCCTTAGCCGTTAGATAGCTTTGGTTCGCCATCGTTGCAACCGAACGCAGACGATCTCCTTGGGGTCCCTGCAGAAGCCGGTAGATGATTTCTCGCTGGAGCAGCTTGCCAAAGAACGGGACATCCTGCGGAGCGCCTAAAAGCTGAACCATGCGTAAGCATGGCGTAAGCAGTTCTATTGTCACGTCTCCAAGAACCATGCCGCTTGTGCCACCGGGCGGTACAGGGATCCGTATCTCCTCGGTGTGAAGAACGTCACGGACGATGCCCATATCAAGCTTGAGGAAGAAGGCAAGATAGGGCTTCTCCACACTGGCGACGGATACTCGGCTGACGATCGGAAGTTCGATTGATGTAAGCAGGAAGGTTGATTCGCCGAAAACATAACTCTGTTTGCCCAGGTCAACGCGCTTCTTTCCCTGCGGAATGAGGAGCAGACTCGGCTCATAGGTACAGGGATTCGGCGCGGTAGGAGCAGTGTTTAGATAGAGCGCAAGTCCCGGCACGCCTGTTGACAGATGGGCGGCGCCACCCAGCGCTTTGTTAATCGCCCCAGCCAGTTCTTTGAGCACCTGCGTGACCCTGGGATCGTTCCTTTGTTGGGATTTCTGGGCCATCATTCATTTTCCTCGACCTCTCCAAGATAAGGCACAAGCTCGGCAAGCGCAAAGATTTCGTGAGTGCCTCGGACAATTAGGCAAGGATTCTAGTCGATCAGGCTACCGGCAAACGAGCGTTTCGGCCTAACCTTGAGGTGGAGAAAAAGACATGAAGACGCGGAAGCTTGGAGCGCTGGAAGTTTCGGAGCTCGGATTTGGCTGCATGAACTTGGCCACGAACTACGGCCCAGCAGCCCCGATCGACGACGCCATCCAGGTCATCCGTGCGGCATACAGCAGCGGTGTGACGTTTTTCGACACGGCTGAGGTGTACGGCCCGTACATGAGCGAAACCATCGTCGGCGGTGCGCTAGAACCGTTCCGTAACCAGGTGAAGATCGCAACAAAATTCGGCTTCGACCTCACCGATGAGGGCGGTCTGAACAGCCGGCCAGATCACATTAAGAGAATGGTGGACGGGTGCCTGAAGCGCCTCCGGACGGACCGGATCGATCTCTTCTATCAACATCGGGTCGATCCAAATGTTCCAATCGAGGACGTTGCGGGTGCCGTGAAAGAGCTGATTGAGAACGGCAAGGTGTTACATTTCGGCCTCTCGGAAGCGAGCCCCAACACCATCCGCAGAGCACACGCCGTTCAGCCCGTCGCGGCGCTCCAGACAGAGTATTCGCTCATGAATCGTGATCCAGAGGAGAATGGATTGCTCGATACCTGCGAAGAACTGGGAATCGGCTTTGTGCCGTGGGGCCCAATGGGCATGGGTTATCTGACGCAGAAGCTTGATGTACAGACGAAGTTTGATTCGAAATCTGATCTGCGTTATGGATTTGACCGTTTCAAGCCGGAAAGCATGACCGCGAACAAACCGTTTGTCGATCGAATCAGCGAGCTTGCGAAGAGAAAAAACGCCACCACAGCACAACTGTCGCTTGCATGGCTCCTGGTCCAGAAGCCGTTCATCGTTCCGATCCCCGGAACGGGCAAGGTCAAGCACCTTCAGGAGAACATCGAATCCACCAAACTTGTACTGACCGCGGAAGACCTGAAAGAGATCGCTAGCGTTCTGGCCGGGTTCAGGGTGCGCGGTGGCCGAATGAATGAAGAGCAGATGCGGGTCGTTGACCAAACGGTGTGACCCCGCTGGAAACCGATATGACAACGGAAAACAACAAACTCACAATGCAGCGTTTTACCGAGTTCATCAACACAGCCAGTGAGAAACTAGCCGCGGAATTGATTTCTCCGAACGCCGTATTCCATGTTCCTGGACGCTCCGAGCCGATGCGGGGTCCGGCTGGATACCTCGCAATTATCGGGATGATGCGAGGGGGCTTTCCCGACATCCAGTGGAGGCTGGAGGAGCTGATCGCCGAAGGCGATAAGATAGCTGCGCGCTTCACGATGCGAGGAACCCATCTAGGGGCCTTCTTTGGCGTGCCGTCAACTGGGAAGAAGATCGAGGTGCAGGCGATGAACTTCTATCGGTTTTTAGACAGGCAAATTGTCGAAGAACGAGGCCAGCCCGATCTTCTGGGGCTGTTGCAGCAAATCGGCGCTGTGCCGAGTTAGTGGCCGTTGACGTTCACCTCGGTGAACGAACAATAGATGAAAGTCGTAGAGCAGTAGGGATGATTCGCGCAGGGCTCGTATGGTCCTGAGAAACGCGTTATGGGAATTACTCCCGGGAGGTCGCGGTCCGCGTCAACTTGAGGGAGAACGCGTTACCGTTCAATTGACTCCGGCGGCCAAACCCATTCACCTACAGAGCCGACTAACAGCAATGTAAATTAGTAGACACGTCGCCGTTGCTCATGACTTTTTCTGGATGACCGTATTGCGCCCGCCGGGCACCTATCTGAACTTCGAACCGAGCAGGATTGGGTCGGTTTCAAGCAGAGTCAGGGATTTAACCATCAGGCGAGTTTGCTCTTTGTATTTTTTGAAATGAGGTGATTGTATGTGCGATTGATAGGAAGGGACATCGCGATATTGCTCGAAGAGTCGAATCTGTTCGGGATGACCCTTTACGGAAACGGCGTACAAGGTCAAGACTCCTGGTTCCACGCGAACTGAGGTGGCAATCTCCTCTTTCAGCGCGGCCTTGTAGGCGTCTAATTGATCCGGGAAAATCTCGAGTTCAGCTAGCCTTACCAGCGGGTCTTGCATAACTCCAGAGTATCCGCGTTGGCCGGCCAAGAGCAGGCAGGTTGCCAGCGACAGCAAACCAAGCCTCAGCATTTGTTTCGTTTTCATACTTAGGTTATAGGACGCTGACAACGGAAGTGTTGCCGGCGCGCAAAGTCTTGACGTCACGGATGGGCGGTTGACCGAAGAACCGGCTATATTCTCGGGTAAATTGGCTTACGCTCTCGTAGCCCACTTCGTAGGCGGCCGTGGTGGCGTCGAGTCCGTCCATCAGCATGCGCTGGCGCGCGGTTTGGAGTCGCAGTTGCTTCTGATATTGCAGCGGGCTCATCGCCGTCAGAGCGCGGAACTGATGATGCAGCGTAGAGACGCCCATCCTGGCTGTCGGACGCGAGTTCTTCCATACGCAAGGGCTTGGCATAGTTGCTCCGCAGCCAGGAGATAGCTCGTGCCGTTCGTTGACCCAGGTCGCCGCTCGTTGCGATGGCGCGCAGTCGTTCCGCCTGCGGTGTCCGCAGGATGCGATAAAGGATCTCGCGGTGAGCCAATGGACGCAGAAACGGTATGTCCTCCGGCGTGTCAAGAAGCTCAAGCAACCGCATGGCGGCGCTCAGCAGTCCGACGGTCGTCTCGCCGACAGCCAGGCCTTGGCGGTGGGTTGAGGCGGGTGCCTCCGGAAGATCATCCCGGCTAAGAACTTCGCGGACAGCGGCATGTCAAGCGCAGGAAGATGGACAGCAAAGGTACGTTTTCTCCGAAGCTTCGATGATTTGGCTCTGCGCCGGCACATCGATAGAGGAGAGCAGGAACGAGCTGCCATCGCACAGAGTACTCCGTTCCTCCGAGCAGGATCCGTTTCCGGCCTTGGACAAAGATGCTCAGGCCTGGTTCATAGGAAGCCCGGAAACAAGGCGTGGGAGCGGTTCGATGATAGAGGGATAACCCCGGGTATGGCAGTAGGATGTTCTCCAGGGTTGCCTGCCAGCGTCTTGATTCGTTCTGCGAGCGCACGCCGCATTTCGATGACCGCCAGATCCGGCGACGTTTCGCTGCCTTTTCTCGTTTCACCAAGCATGAACCTCCCAAATCAGCGTAGACCCCAGCAATCCAAGCGGTGTGCACGAAATTGCAACCGGCAAACAGGATCGTGCAAACAATCGGCAGGATCAGGAAAGCGCGGTTCTGCTGCGATGCATAGGCTTAAGGAGTGGGAGGAAGGCTGGAAAGATGAGAAATGCGGCTGCGATTTTGGCATTTTTGCTGACGATTACCGGCGCTCCCGGGGATAGCCAAATGAAAGTTCCCCACATTACGATCACACCGGCTGGCGCGCAAACAAGCATAACGGGCGCGGCAGACCGCTTCACGGGTTCGGTTCGCGTTCAATCGCTCTTCAGTGCCAATGAGCCGAGCCGATCAAGCGGCGGACAGGTTACTTTTCAGCGGGGCGCCCGGTCGGCTTGGCATACTCACCCGCTCGGCCAAGTGCTTATTGTGACGGATGGAGAGGGCTGGATACAGCAATGGGGCGGCCCTGTGCAGGTGATGCACAAGGGCGATGTAGTTTGGATTCCACCGGGTGTGAAGCACTGGCACGGAGCAACGCCCACCACCGCGATGACGCATATCGCGGTGCAGGAACAGGTTGATGGCGTGGCCGTGAACTGGCTTGAAAAGGTGACCGACGAACAGTACCATCTAGACAAATAAGACAGGGAGAAATGAAGGATGAATATCTCGTTTGAAAACAAAGTAGCGCTAGTTACTGGCGCGGCGTCGGGACTGGGGCTTGCGACAGCGAAAGCGTTTGCGGAGTCGGGCGCTGTGGTGGTGTTGGCCGATTGGAATGAAAAAGCTGCGCAGGTTGCGGCGAAAGAACTGGCTGATAGAGGACACAAGACGTTGGCCATCCGATGCGACGTTTCTGACGACGCGCAAGTGGAAGCGATGGTGAAACAGACAGTTGCCACCTTCGGACAGCTGGATGCCGCTTATAACAATGCTGGGGTTCAGAATGTTTTGGCGGAGACGGCGGATACGACTCGGGAAGATTATGACCGGGTGATGGGCATTAATCTCCGAGGGGTGTGGAGCTCAATGAAGTTCGAGCTGCAACAGATGCGCCAGCAAGGAAGCGGGGCCATCGTGAACTGCTCTTCGCTGGGTGGGCTTGTCGGCGGCGCTGAGCGTGGAATTTACCATGCGGCCAAGCACGGAGTTATCGGATTCACAAAAAGCGCTGCGCTTGAATATGCTGCGCGCGGCATTCGCATCAACGCGGTATGTCCAGGCCTGATCTGGACGCCGATGGCAGAGCAGATGGTGGCGGGAGGTCAAGGGGAAGCGCTTAAGGCGATGGAAAAGAGCGTACCGATGGGACGTATGGGCAAACCTGAAGAGATTGCCGACGCCGTACTCTGGCTTTGCAGTTCAGCCGCCAGCTACGTCACGGGACAATCCATCTCGGTGGATGGCGGCTTCATTATGCGCTAAAAACCGAAGGAGATGGCGTATGCAAGGAACGCGGCGGCGGGACCTAATCCTGACTGCGCTATGGGCGCTAGGTCCCGCTTTCATCCAGGAGAAAGAAATGAGCGAAACAAAGAGCATGAACTACGACGACCTCCGAGCGGTTTCACCGGCGCTGGAGCATTACACGAAGGGATCACTATTACACGGATTGTGGAATCGCGCCGGACTTTCGCCGCGCGATCGCAGCGTCGTAACCATGGCCGCTCTGATTGCCCGTATGCAAAGCATCGAGATGCCATTTTACTTCGCATTTGCGCTCGATAACGGCGTAAGGCCCGGGGAACTTTCGGAGATCATTACGCACCTGGCGTTCTATTCCGGATGGCCGAATGCGATGTTGGCTGTTTCCGTTGCCAAGGACTTGTTCCGCAAACGTGGCATTGGCGGCGATCAGCTTCCCCCAGCAAAGGACCAGTTACTTCCATTAGACGAGAAAGCCGAGAAACAACGTTCGACTCAAGTGAGTGACAACTTTGGAGCTACGGCACCGGGGCTGGTGGAAAACACGACCGATTTGTTGTTTCGCGATCTGTGGCTTCGTCCGGCGCTTGCCCCTCGCGACCGAAGCCTGGTCACGGTGAGCGCTTTGATCGCCTCCGCCCAGGTGGCCCAGATTACCTATCATCTAGGCCGCGCCATGGACAACGGGTTGACACCGGTGCAGGTCTCCGAAGTGATTACTCATCTGGCTTTCTATGCGGGCTGGCCGAATGCGTTTTCCGCTTTGCCTGTTGTCAGAGATGTCATCGAAAAACGGCAGAAGGCGCAATAGTGATATTGATCTACGGAGAAGAAAGATGAATTCTTGGCCCAAGAGCGATTTGGAAAGAATCGCCAAGTCCGACGATTTGCACATTTCGCCGTTGCGTGAGGATGGCGTAACATTCGGTACGCCGACCTGGATTTGGTCGGTAGTGGTAGGCGACGCGCTTTATGTGCGAGCTTACAACGGCCAATCTTCCAGTTGGTATAAAGCCGCGATGCGGCAAAAACATGGCCGCATCAAAGTGGCCGGGATGACGATAGAAGTTACCTTCGAGGCGGTACTGGAAAAATCGATGAATGATCAAATTGACAACGCCTATCGGGCGAAGTACAAGACTAGCTCGTATCTCGAGCCAATGATCAGTGAACGGACTCGTTCTGCAACCGTGAAGATCTCACCGAGGACAGCATGCAAAAGCGAAAACTAGGAAATAGCGGGCTGGAAGTCTCGGCCCTTGGGCTGGGCTGTATGAGGATGAGCGCCGGCCACGGAGAAGTGGCAGCGACCAAGGCGGAGATGGTTACACTTATCCGCGACGCGGTTTCACGGGGCATCACCTTTTTCGACACGGCTCAAGTGTATGGCCCGTTTGTGAACGAAGAACTTGTGGGTGAGGCGCTTGAGCCATTGCGCGACCAAGTCATCATCGCCACCAAGTTCGGCTTTAATTTTGGACCTGAGGGTGACGGGAAGACACAGGGCGTGTGCAGCCGGCCAGAGTACATTCGCAAAACCGTTGAAGGCTCCATCAGGAGACTGCGGGTTGAAGCGATTGACTTGCTTTATCAGCATCGCGTTGACCCTGACGTGCCCATAGAAGAAGTTGCGGGGATGGTGGGCAACTTAATCCGAGAGGGCAAGGTGAAATATTTTGGGCTTTCCGAAGCAAGCGCTCAAACTATTCGGCGTGCCCATGCGATTCAGCCGGTTACGGCGCTGCAAAGTGAGTATTCGCTGTGGTGGAAGCGACCTGAGCAAGAAATCATCCCCACGCTTCAGGAGTTAGGTGTCGGTCTTGTTCCCTACAGTCCGCTTGGCAAAGGCTACCTCGCCGGCACCATCACAGAAGAGACTCAATTCGATCCCGGCGATAATCGTGGGACCTTTCCGCGTTTTTCCGTGGAGGCGAGAAAGGCAAATCGCGCACTAGTGAACGTGATTGAAGCGTTTGCAGCGCGGAAGCGAGCTACTTCGGCTCAGGTTGCGCTTGCCTGGTTGCTCGCCCAGAAGCCCTGGATCGTCCCAATACCGGGCACAACAAAACTGAAACGGCTTGAAGAGAATATTGGGGCGACAGGTGTCGAACTCAGTCCGGATGACCTTCAGGAGTTAGACCGGGCCACTGCGGGAATTACCGTGGAAGGAGATCGGTATCCTCCAGAGCTTGAGCGCATGACGAACTTATAGTCATGTCTTAGCTCACCGCTTCAGACTCAAGTCAACTGCTTGCAGAATATCTGTACGCTACCTCATTGTGAATTTCAGAAGTAAAACGCATTTGTCGTGGTAGGCGGCATCTAAGGACGGGGCTCGGTTAGTTGCGAATGCGTGTCCCGGAAACGTACAGTGGTTCCCGATTTCGGACTAAATCTTGCTGTTGCTCGCCGGGGAATCGTGGAATAAATGCAGTTTTGCGCGGACCCACAAGTGCAACCGGTAGAAGTGGACGCTTGCGTCAAGAGCGATCGAGAGGGGGAATCTTGCAGAATTTCTTTCGAAACTTGCACTTCAGCATCCGGATGCTGCGACGGAATGCCGGTTTAACTCTGGCCGTAGTGGCGACACTTGCACTCGGCATCGGCGCGACAGCGGCGATTTACACGGTGATTTATGCGACTCTGCTATCCCCGTTGCCTTTGCCTCACCCTGAACAACTGGTTATGGTCTGGTCTAAAATTCAGGGAAATCGGAACGGTATTGCAGCGGGCGACTTTCTGGATTGGCAACGTTACAGCAAGTCGTTCCAGAGTCTTTGCGCATTTACCGGGGGCAATTTTAATTTAGGAACGAAAGATAAACCGGAGCAGATTGAGGGTAGGCTGGCGTCGCCAGGGTTCCTCCAGATGCAGGGTTTTCGGTTCATGCTAGGACGCGAGTTTCTGGCGCAGGAGGGTGTTCCAGGCAATGAAAAAGTTGTGATTCTGACGCATAAACTGTGGACCAAGTTGGGTGCGGACAGAAATATTCTAGGCACGCAGTTACGAATCAACGGTACTTTCTATACTGTGGTCGGCGTGTTGGCCGAGGGTATCCCGGATCGTTTCGACGCGCAGTTGACGGCGCCGCTTGCGTTCCGCCCGGACCAAATCAACCATGATTACCACTGGCTGCTGGCGATGGCGCGTTTGAAGCCGGGCGTGAGCATACAGCAGGCACAGGCTGATATAACTGCGGTGACGGCTCGCATCGCCGAGGAGAACCCGCGCAGTAACAAGGGATGGGGTGCGCTGGTGCAACCTTTGCAGAACAATTTCATGCCGAAGGACCGCATACAGACTTTGTGGATTCTGCTGGGAGCGGTGGGATTCGTTCTGTTGATTGCATGCGTGAATGTGGCGAATCTGTTGTTGGCGAAGGGCGTGGCGCGATGGAGGGAAGTAGCGGTTCGCACCTCGGTTGGAGCGTCGCGACGTCAGGTGTTTGAGCAGTTTTTGATTGAGAGCGTGGTGTTGGCGGTTGGGGGCGGAGCGCTAGGTGTGGGTTTGGGAGAGTTACTGCTGCGCGCGATTGTGGCTATCATGCCGGCGGGCACGTTGCCGTCGGAGGTGTCGCTTCAGTTGGATCTGCCAGTGCTGGCGGTGACCCTGGCGGCCACGATTTTTGCCGGAGTGTTGTCGGGCTGTGCACCGGCCTGGTATGCGTCGCGGGTTGATCCGGCGGCATCGTTAAAGGAAGGCGGCCGGGCGGGCGCAGGGAAGGGCCATCACCGACTGCGGCGCGCTTTGGTGATTGGAGAACTGGCACTTGCTTTGACGTTGCTTTCGGGTGCCGGGTTGGCGCTGCATAGTTTCTGGAATTTGACGAAGGTGGATCTTGGAGTACGCACTGACCATGTGCTTACGTTTGGTCTTCAGCAACCGGATGGGCGTTTTCCGACTGAGGATCGAATAGAGCCTTACTATCGGCAGGTGATCGAGCGAATCCACGCACTGCCGGGCGTTACTTCCGTGGCTGTGGTGACCGGGGCGCCGTTGCTGGGAACCAGCGACGGAATGCCCTTTACGATTGTGGGCAAGCCAGTGGCCGATCCGTCACAACGGCCCGGGTCTCCGTTTCAGTCGGTAACTCCGGAATACTTCAAGACGTTCGGAATTCGAGTGATCAAAGGACGAGAGTTCGCTGACAGCGACACTGCGTCGAGTCCGCGAGTGGCGATGGTGAATGAAGAGTTCATCAAAGAGTACTTGAAAGGGCGTGATCCGCTGGGCACACGATTGTCGATTGAGCAGATTAGCCCCCTTGCTCAGAAGTTGGGAGCGGCGGTTGAGTGGCAGATTGTGGGCGTGTTCCATAACGTGCGGTCATTCGGGCTGCGCGGGGATGCACCGGAAATAGACGTGCCATTTTCGCAATCGCTTCTGCCCAGCGTGACTATCGGCTTGCGAACGGCGAGTGATCCGGCGGAGTTGAGTGCGGCCGTGGAGAGGACGATGTTTTCGCTTGACCCGGATGTTGGTCTATCGCACCTGAGCACAATGGAGGAAGTGAGGGACCGGTTATTCATCGGCGACAGATTCACGATGATGCTGTACAGCGGGTTCGCTTTAGTGGCACTGATGCTGGCCGCGATTGGTGTTTATGGCGTGATTTCGTTTGGTGTTTCTCAGCGTAACCAGGAGATTGGCCTGCGGATGGCGTTGGGTGCTCAAACGGGAACGGTGGCCCGATTGATTGTTTGGGAAGCGTCTATTTTGGCGTTCGTTGGTCTGGGGCTGGGCATTGTTGGAGCAGTGTGGCTGGGACACCTTATGCAGAGCACCCTTTTCGGCGTGCAAGCATTCGACCTCTCCGTCCTGGCGTCAGTAAGCACCCTTTTGTTCGGCACAGCATTGCTGGCGGCTTATCTTCCGGCGCGGAGGGCAGCTAGTATCGATCCGATGAGTGCTTTGCGGACTGAGTAGTGTAAGCCGAGTTGCGGGGCCCGTTGACGCGCTTACCGTTCCTAGCGCGTGCATCGCCGCCGGGTGGATGGTCACATCAACAAACAACCATATGCTACAAGGACATGCCCGAGTTCCGTTTCGCTTAAGTTGGAGGTGCATCATTAAGTGATGACAAAGAATCGCCCCCTTCCCGCCGATAGACGAGCAATGTTGCGGGAAGTGGAAGACGCCTGCGTCATCGCACGCGCGCGCCTTATCTCACGCGTCATGACCCACATTTTTGACGAGGAACTGCGTCCCTTCGGACTGCAGTCCTCGCAACATAGCCTACTTGGCTCTATCATGCGAATGGGGATCGCGACCCGCGCGGATGTCGCGCGAGCGAACTGCCTTGATCGATCCACCTTGACGCGCAACCTGAAACTAATGCTAGACGCAGGATGGATTGAAGAGGTTGCCGGCACCGCCCAAGGTCGTCAGCGTCCGCTTCGGCTGAGCAAAGCTGGGGAAGATGTGCTTTTCTCGTCTATGCCGGCCTGGCGGGCAGGGCAGGAGCGCGCAGCCAATCTGCTAGGTCAACAAGGCATACTGGCCATAAAAGCGATTGCGGACGGCCTTCCTCGAGATTAAGGGCCAAGCTGAGTGTTGCAGATACAACAAACAATTTGCTATGTTGTATATGCAGCATATGGCCTTGGTGCCTAAGCGGCGACAAAGGGAGAATTGCATGAGAACTATCCTTGTGACCGGCGCCACCGGCGACACGGGACGTCCCACCGTGAAGGAACTACTAAAGAAGGATCTCAAAGTCCGAGCCCTTGCACATCGGGCTGACGCTCGTTCGCAGCAGTTGGCCGATCTGGGGGCCGAAATCTTTTATGGAGACATCCAGAGCCTGCACGACATGCGCCGGGCAATGCAAGGCGTTAACGGCGCCTATTTTTGCTTTCCGATTGCCGAAGGGCTTGTAGAGGCAGCGGTAATCTTCGCACAGGTAGCGAGGGAGAATGGCGTCGATCACATCGTTAATTTGTCTCACAGGCAATCCAGGCCCGCTGCCCGCAGCAAGGTGACTCAGAACCACTGGCTTTCGGAGCAGGTGTTCGCGTGGTCTGGTATACCGACGACAAACTTGCGCATCACCTTCTTTGCCGAATGGCTGCTCTACATTTCGCCATTCATCCAGCGTGGCCGCTATATTATGCCTTTCAACAAGAATGGGCGCTTCGCCCCGCTGGCTGCGGCGGACACGGGTAAGATCGTCGCCAACATTTTGGAAAAACCCGAAAAGCACGGCGGCCAGTCCTACCTGCTGCACGGTCCGAAGGAATATAGCCACGAAGAACTTGCAGCAGAGGTGAGTCGCGTGCTTGAGAAAGATCTGCCCTACGAGCAGCTTACGGTATCGGAGTTTCTCGATCTCGCAGGGCTGCATGATCACACGGTCTTGCGTCGGCACTTCGAAGCCGCGGAACTAGATCAGCAAGAAGGTCTTATCGCCGGCATCGATGACATTGGCACGAAGATTATCGGCGGCCCATTGATGACCGTGGAGGACTTTGTCAAAGCCAACTGGGCTAGTTTTGTAGGCGAAACCGGGGCACAGACTTCGCACCACTGAATTCGAGATCCCACATGGCCCGAACGGACAATGTCGGGTTGGCAAGTTCATTCCTTCAACGCTGATTGTTGATTGTGGCGCCGGCAAGCAGTGCACACCATTTGCTAATTCGTAATAGTAGTTAGAAATTGAAGTGCTATTATGATTTGGTAGAACTGTGCCACGAAAAGCTGCGGCTCCCACACCGGTCGGATATCAGGCTCACCGCGAGCGGCAGTGGAGGCGCATCCTGGACGCTGCCGAGACGCTGTTCGATGAGCGTGGCATTGACCGGGTCACCATGGCCGATATCACGTTGGCTAGCGGGGTTCGGGCGTCCACGCTGTATCAGTATTTCGCTAACAAAGACGAGATTGTCTGGGCGATCGTGAGCGACTTGTTCACTGCCGAGGCGGAGAGTTCTCGACGTTTTGTGGAGAGGGCCGCCACCGGTTTAGAGAAGATCACTGGCCTGCTGGAGTTTATGGCCGATGAGCTATCCCATAATCCGGCCAAGGTTCGATTCATGGCTCAGTTCGACGCGATGTACGCGCGCGATTGGCCTGCTGAGCGACTGCTTACTCTGGAAGCGCAGGTCAATCCCAAGGGGTTTGGCGGTTTCAGCAAGGTGATTCGAGAGGGCATTAAAGACGGGTCGCTGCGGGCTGATTTGGATCCTGATCTGACCTTGCACGCGGTGATAAATGCCGTCATCGGGGCACAGCGGCGTTTGGCGTCGCTGGGGAAAAAAGTGGAAATCGAATACGGCCAACCGTACGATCTGCTGTTTCGGGAAACCATTCGGCTGATTGTGCTGGGACTTAGCGCCGGCGGTGGGACGGGCAAGGCTCGCAAAGGTAAACCAAGAAAGGGGTCATCGTGAAGGTACGTCCAGGGCTGATGATTGCGCTATGTGGCGCGCTGGTGTGGCTGGTACCGGCTTCGGGCTCTTCCCGGCTGGAGATAGCTGCGGATTCCGGGTGGAGATTTAGCTTGGGCGACCCTGCCGGTGCCGAGGCACCATCATTCGCGGATGGATCTTGGCGTGAGATACAGCTGCCGCACGACTGGAGCATTGAGAGCGCACCGGAGAAGAAGAACGAATCCGGTTCTGGAGGCGGCTTTTTCCCCGATGGCACCGGGTGGTACCGCAAGACATTCACCGCGCCAAGCGACTGGAAAGGAAAGCGTGTCACAATCGAGTTCGATGGCGTATATAGGAACGCGACTGTCTATTGCAATGGGCAAAAGCTTGCCACGCATCCATACGGATACACGAGCTTTGCGCTCGATCTGACGCCAGAGTTGAAGCTTGGGGCGAAGAACACCCTGGCCGTGCGCGTTGATAACTCGGCGCAGCCTAACAGCCGCTGGTATAGCGGATCAGGCATTTACCGACATGTCCGTGTTGTGGTGACAGATCCGGCGCATATCGCGCATTGGGGCGTATTTGTCAGTACGGCGGATTTTTCTACGGCGGCGGCGAAGATGCAGGTCAGGACCAAAGTGACTAACGAGTCAACTGTTTCGAGACACCTCACTCTACGAACAACGGTAGTGGACAAGGATGGGAAGGCTGTGGCGACGATTCAATCGCCGGTTGAACTGAGTGCTGGAGGAGAAAGGGAACTTGCTGAATCCGTTAACGTGCCTAACCCTGGCGTTTGGTCTCCGGAAGCACCGGTACTCTACCAGGCCGTTTCGGAGCTTTTACAGAATGGTAACGAGATAGATCGCGTGACCACCTCGTTCGGAATACGTACGCTTGCGTGGTCAGCCGAAAAAGGCTTTTTGCTTAACGGCAGACCGGTCAAGCTAAATGGCGGCAGCGTTCATCACGACAACGGACCGCTGGGTGCGGCGGCATTTGACCGCGCGGAGGAACGGAGAGTCGAGCTACTGAAAGCCGCAGGACACAATGTCGTGCGTACGGCCCACAACATACCGTCGCCCGCATTCCTGGACGCCTGTGATCGCATCGGGCTCTTGGTTCTTGATGAGCCATTCGATATGTGGGAGGCCCACAAAGTTAAATTCGACTATGGCACCAACTTTGACGACTGGTGGCAGCGAGATATTTCGGGCATGGTTCTGCGCGATCGCAACCACCCGTCGGTTGTGATTTGGGGCATAGGGAACGAGATTCCTGAACTGGAAGTAGAGAAGGGAAAGGAAATCGCCAAGAAACTGGTTGATGAGGTGCGATCGCTGGATAGTACACGACCGCTGACGCTTGCGTTTCCCGGTACGACAACTAAGGCGAATGCAGCGGCCGTGTTCGCGATGCTAGATATCACGGGGTACAACTACAGATCTTCAAAATAGCTATGCGGATGATCACGTGAAACTTCCCACGCGCATCATGTTAACTACCGAGTCATTCCCCACAAATGCATTCCGTCTCTGGAAGATCTCGCACGATAATCCCTACGTGCTGGGCGATATTACGTGGACATCGATGGACTACCTTGGTGAATCCGGCATCGGAGGTTGGTCGTACGGTACTCCGGAACAAGCACAACAAGCAACGAATATTATGGCGGGCATGATGACCACAAGCACGGTGGATCAGATGTTCCTTGGTATGGCGAATGGCGTTGATATGGCGGCGATGATGTCGCAGATGAAACCGGATCCAGCGATGCAAGCCGTCATGGCAGTCTTGATGCATGACTATCCATGGCATGCAGCGGATTGCGGAGATTTGGATTTGACAGGCTTTCGCAAGCCGCAATCGTACTATCGCGACATTATCTGGAATGGCGGGGATCGTGTGTATGCAACGGTCCGTCTGCCGGAGCCCGAAGGCAAAAAGATCATTGCCACCGGATGGGCAACCTTTCCATCGCTGCCCAGTTGGAGCTGGCCAGATCAGGAAGGTAGATCGTTGCAGGTGGACGTGTACTCGGGCGCCGAGAAGGTACAGCTATTTCTGAATGACAAACTTATCGGTGAGAAGAGCACGGGGCCCGATCAGGAGTTCAAGGCTAGTTTCCCTGTGACGTTCACATCGGGAACATTAAAAGCAGTTGGACTTCGCGGTGACCGGGTGGTAGCGGAAAGTGTGTTGTCCACTGCAGGAGATGCGACGACGCTGCGACTTACTCCGGACCGATCGACAATACATTCCGATGGTGAGGATCTTTCCTTTATTACCGTCGAAGCTGTAGATGCACAAGGCCGATTGCAGCCGAACGCAAATCAGCAGATACAGTTCTCTATCAGTGGAGCCGGTGTTATCGCCGCGGTTGGGAACGGAGATAGCCAAGATCCTGCAGCGTACCAGGGCAACACCCGCAAATTGTTTCATGGCCGCGCTGTGGTGGTTGTGCGAAGTTCGAAGCGGAGCGGCTCGATTACTCTAAGCGCCAAGGCTGCGGGGTTGACGGATGGCACCACAACTATTCAGGCCCAAGCGGCTGAAGTGGTCCGCGAGTTGAACTGAGATCTGCGCATTTGTGCAACTGGTTGTGAGTTAGTCGTTCTCAGACCTCCAGCCGCCAAGGGCTTCGATACTTTGCCTGAAGCGACGGTTGCACGCTCTCTTGCTTCACGGTCCAATCGGTTTCCTGCCAGTCGAGTCGAGCGCCGAAGCGCATGGATAGATTCGCCAGAATGCAGGTGGTTGAGGATCGCACGCACGTCTCAATCTCGCTGGTTGGCTTGTTGCGTGAGCGGATGCAGTCGGCTAAGTGTTGCCAGTGGGGCAGGTTCATCTGCTGCATTGTTTTGTCGTTCTGCCAAGTTTGCGGCTGCAGCGTAGACTTGGGATTCGGAATCAGCCAACAGCCGCTGCGGCTGACGAAGATGGTCGCTTCTGTTCCGTGAATGGTGGTGCCCGCGTCTTGATTCAATCCAAACATTGGTAGCGGGTTGCAGGTCCTGCTCTCATAACTCGACAAGTGGCTTGGATACTGGAAGGTAGCTTGCATTGTATCCAGCGTTTCGGAGTTATCTGCTACATAGAACTTGCTGCCGAGCGCGGTCACAGACGTTGGCATTACTTCGTCGAAACATTGGTGGAGTGGATCAATCAGGTGTACGCCCCAGTCGGTCATGGCGCCGCCCGCGTAATCCCAGAAGTATCGGAATGTGGGGAAGGTTGCGGTCTTGACTCCCCAGCGGTTCAGATTAAACGGCCGTTTCTGAGCTGGCCCTAACCACATGTCCCAATCGAGGCCTTCGGGAGGATCGCTATCGGGCGGATTTCCCCATCCGGTTTTCTTGGTAGTTCCGCTTTGGAAGGCAGGACAGGGTCGAAAAAACTTCCCAATCACGCTAGGGCTCCGTCTGTTTGCTCGATACGATAACCCAGCTTTCTGAGTTCCTTAAGCATGCGGGCGGTGCGAGTTTGCCTGGATTTGGCACTCACCTCGCCACCCCGCTCCTGATAATGAACGCCTTTGTGCAGGATCAGCCAAATCAAGCGGCAGATTCGATGCGCAATGGCCCAAATGGCTGCCTGGTAGCTCATGCGCGTGCGTAATCGGCGGAAGGCGATCTGGAAAATACTGCCATTGGTTTTGACTGCGGCGTGGGCAGCCTGATTCAGCAGGCGGCGCATATTCCTGTTCCCTTTCGGCGACCGCGTGCTTTTCGATTCTCCTGCGCTCTCTTCGTCTCCTGGGCAAACTCCCACCCACGAAGACAACGCTTTGGCCGAGTCGAAGGCCGCCGCCGTGGCGCCGATCTCGGCAATCATCTGGTGGGCCGAATCGGGTCCGCAGCCCGGGATTTCGGCCAACCGCAGCACCGCCTCCTGATGACCCTGCATGAGTCCTGCCGCTTCGCGGTCCAGTTGTTCCATCTGGTCTTCGATCAACTGCAAGCTGGCGAGCGTCATCTTCAACAGCCGCCGGTAGACGGCATGCAATTGCTGACTGGCACCCAGCGCATCTTGTAATTGCTCCGGCGTCGCACGCAGCCGGCTATCGGCCAACGCCGCGATCCCAGCCGGGTCGGTGGCCCCGTCCACCAAGGCTTGCAGCATGCGCCGCGCACTGACGCCCAGCAGATCCGACACAAAGCACGACAACTTGATGTGTGCCTGCTCTAACAGACTCTCCAACTGATTGGTCAGCCGCACCTTGTCACGCGTCAGTTGTAGCTTACGCCGTGTCACGGTCCGCCATAGCCTCTGTTCCGGCTCTGGCACGAAGCTCAGTGTCAGTTCCTGCGCCACGAGGCGTTTGATCATCCGTTCCCCGTCGGCATAGTCGTTCTTGCGTCCCCGCGGCCCACGGTTGGATTTGGCTTGGCATAGGTGCAGTTTGCCGGACATCTTGGATGCACCTTCCCGTTGCTGCTGCGCCGGCTTCCAATACTGCTCCAGTGCCGCCCAGACTGACTTCCAATACTGGGCGGTCGATTCCATCACGATCTCCTCCACCTCTTGTTGGACCAGCCACTGTGCCAGCAACTGCAACTGGTCCGGTGTCGAAACGAACTTGTGCCGGTCAAATTGATACTCCCCATCCACCGCCACATCCGCTACCACTACCGCCAACATCCTCTTGTGTACGTCGATGGCCGCTACCCGGTAACTCATCTTTGCTTCTCCTTCAGGGCTTCTCTCTGTGGCGGGCACGGAGAGCATGCGAAGAAGTAGTCATAGGCAGGGTCACGTGGCTGTCGGCGCTCCCGCTGAAACGGGAGAACGGCGACGCCCATTTATTCGCTCAAGCGCGCATGCTCCGGATCTAAACAGAAAGACGGCCTCAACCGATCCACTGTCCTGGCGACCTCGGCCGCGCCCACCAGCCACATTCTCCTACGTGCCCTCCTACTTCCCTTTTTTCATCGGGTTTCGCGGGCGGAATGCCCATCGCAACAGAAAGGGATGTCGCCCGCCACGCCGCTTTTCACCAGTTCGGCTGCTTTGCGGAAGTAGCCGCCGCTGCGCTGCATGGTGCCTGCCTGCACAACACGGTTGTACTTGCGCGCGGCTTGCACCATTTTCTGACCTTCCTCAACATAGACGCAAGCGGGCTTTTCGACATACACATCTTTGCCAGCCTTGCAGGCTTCGACAGTCATGTAGGCGTGCCAGTGGTCCGGTGTGGAAATGCAAACGGCGTCGATGGAACGGTCGGCCAGGATTTCGCGAAAGTCGTGCACGGCGCGTACATCGACATTTGTTTTTTTCGCGGTCTGCACGGCTCTATCTAAATGCGGCTGATAGACGTCGCACACAGCCATGGGCTGGAAGGCCGGGGTTTGCAGGCCGTATCTTAGATTGGACGAACCCATTGCGCCCAATCCAATGAAGCCCACGTTAATTCGGTCATTTGCTGCCAGCCGCGCGAACGCCGGCATGGGAAGCAGCGTTGCGGCTGCCGCCAGCAAACTTCTTCGTCCCACCAATCGATCAGTCATCGGAATGTCCTTTCTGCTCTTCGTGCCGCTGGACTTTAAAGTAAGTCTGGGCAGTTCAAGACATCAACGATATCAATGTGATTAGTAATTTTGGGGGACGTCGTGAGTTGTGTAAGGGACCACTCGCGAAATTTGGGTTATCCTATGGAATTCTCGGCTGGATTTACAAAGGCGGTTTTGATGAAGAGATTGTTTCTAGCTCTATCGATTATTGGGTTGCTTAGCTTGTCCCTTTCGGGCGCACTGAAAGAAGGCGATAAGGCACCGGATTTTTCGGCACGCGCTTCGCTAGCGGGAAAGGAATTTGACTTCTCACTTGAGAGTGCGCTTAAAAAAGGACCAGTGGTCGTTTATTTCTATCCTTCGGCTTATACAAAGGGATGCGATTTGGAAGCGCATACCTTTGCACAGCAAAAAGACAAATTCGATGCTGCGGGCGCTACCATCATTGGTGTTTCGGCCGACAGTATCGCGCGACTGGATGCATTTTCAGCCGACCCGGACTACTGCGCGGGGAAATTCCCGGTGGCTTCCGATGAGGGCCATAAAATTGCCACTGCTTACGACCTTACGGCAAATAGTTCGAAACCTGGCATGAAGGACGTGCGCGGCGAAGAGATTGGCCATGACTTCATTGAGAGAGTTACTTTTGTTATTGGTAAGGATCACAAGATCCTAGCCACACTTTCATCGAAAGATGCGAAGATTTCGCCTGAACAGCATGTGGAAAAGGCGCTGGCAATCGTGCAGAAGCTTGCCTCCGAATGAGGTACTGAGAGCGTTTCCATCGGCCACTCTGGTCGAGCTAACTCAGGCTTGCGAATAGTCCATGCCGTCAAGATCGGCGATGAGGCCGGGTCCAGTTGGTTTCCAGTTAAGCTTCTTCTGCGTGATTGCGCCGGAGGACGGCATGTCAATGGAGGCGAAGCGGGCGAGCCAACCGAAGTGTGCTTCCACATCTTCGGGTTTGATGCTGATTACGGGCACCTTTAGGCCGCGGGCTAGCGCTTCCGCAATTGCTTTCATGGAAATACCTTCTTCGTCAACCGCGTGATAGATGGCGCCGGGCTCCGCTTTTTCAAACGCCAGGCGATAAAGCCGAGCAACATCGGAAACGTGAGCAGCGGGCCAGCGATTGCCGCCATCTCCGATGTAGGCAGACACACGCTTGTCCCTTGCGACAGCATGTATATAGGGAACGAGGCCTTGCTTGCGAGTATCGTGCACCTGGGGTAGACGCACTATGGAGATATTTGCGCCGCGGGAGACAAGTTCCTTCACCGCTGCTTCCGCAGCCGCGCGCGGGTTCCAGGATGATGTGGGTGAATCCTCTGCTGATGGTTTGCCATCCACATTGGCTGCGATGGCGGTGCCGGAAGTGATGACGAAGGGCCGATTCGAACCCAATAACACTTCGCCGATGGTTTCGATTGCCTTGCGGTCATCATCGCAGTTTTTCTGAAACTGCGAAAAGTCATGGTTGAAGGCGAGATGAATGACGCCATCGGATTTGGCTGCTCCTTGCCGCAGACTGTCGAGATCTTCGATGTTGCCATGCAGTACCTCGGCTCCCGACTTTCGCAGAGTTTCGGCGCCGGCCTCCGATCTTGTTAACCCCAATACTTGATGGCCAGCCTTAATTAGTTCCGGAACAAGCGCCGAACCAATGAATCCTGGCGCTCCGGTAACAAAGATACGCATGTAATGACTCCTTAACTTTTCTTAGAAACAGCGGCGGACTTGCGCCCCCAATGGGTAGATGCGCAGCGTAGGGAAGACGATCTATACTGATAGTCCGTATGATTGGTCAAATCGTCCTAGCTACTCCGACGCCTGAGAATGGAAGATCTGAGACGCTGCCCCTGCAACCAAGTATAGGATCGAGTCAGCATATGGACCCGCTTTCTGAGGTTTTGGCGTTGATGAAACCGCAGATTTACGTGTTGGGCGGATTTGCAGTGTTGGGCGACATGGCGATTCGATTTCCAAGGCACCAAGGAGTGAAGTGTTATGCGATGCTGGCCGGCGAGTGCTGGCTAGTTATGGAGGGAGTAAGCGAACCGGTGCTGCTGCATGCCGAGGATTGCTTTCTGTTGCCGCGCGGCTTTCCGTTTCGGCTGGCCACAGACCTTTCACTTGACGCAGTTCTTTATACGGATGCTTGTGCCCGGCTGGGGATGAGGAACGAAGCGCCGGGAGTTACCGAGGGCGCACGATACATTGCGGGGGGACATTTCGCGCTGACCGGTGGATTGGCCGAATTGCTGCTACAGTCGCTGCCGCCGATTGTGCACATTCGCAGTGAATCGGATAAAGCAGCCATGCGGTGGTCGCTGGAGCGTATGCGCGAGGAACTGCGCGACCAGCGACCGGGTGGCTCATTGATTGTGCAGCAGCTTGCCTACACGATGCTGATACAGGCGTTGCGACTACATGTGGCAGATGGCGCGAGCGAGCATGGCGGCTGGTTATCTGCGCTAACTGACAAGCATTTGAGCATTGCCATTGCCAAAATGCATAGCGAACCTGGATATCCGTGGACGCTGCAGTCGCTGGCGCAGAGGGTGGGTATGTCGAGGTCGGTGTTTGCTCTACGGTTTCGCGAGATAGTGGGCACCACTCCTATGGAGTATCTAACTCGCTGGCGAATGCTTTTGGCCGCTGACCGATTGAAGCAATCTTCGGATGGGCTGGCTGTAATTGCTCAGTCGCTGGGTTATGAGTCGGAGAGTGCGTTTGGTAAGGCATTTCGGCGAGTTATGGGACGTTCGCCGAGACAATATGCGCGAGGTGGCGAGCCGGAGCGACAGATGGTGGTGAATGGGTAGAGCGTCGCAAGTTTAGAACTTTGCGAATTCTGCTGCCGTCCGGGGGCGTTCAGGCCCGGAGACAAAACGCCAGGAATGATTGGCGGTTCAATTCTTCGGGTTCTTCTCAAACCCTCGAGCGGGTGCTGAGGCATGGACCATTTCCGGGGTGTTCACGGCTCTTAACCGTTCTTCTTGATCAATGGAGATGGTGTTAAGAGCGTCTGTCTTCTCCACGGCTTCGAACTTGCCAGAGGAGAGACTGCGTATGATGGCTTCGATAACGCGAACGTCGGCAAGACCTTCGTAACCATCTGGTTCCGGGCGAATATTGTTCAGGATGCAGTGTGAAAAGTATTTCAACTCGCCGCCGAAGTGATCGGTATTTTTGAAACTCTCGCTGCTTTTATCCTGACCCTTGGTTTCGAAATGCTCAAGCGGCTTGCCATACACGTAACCCGGCTTCACTTCCAAGATCCCCGCGGTACCGCTGACCGTATAAACGTTGAGGGCACTGGCGTAATAGGAGACAGAGAAGTGCGCCAAACGTCCTTCGGGGAAGCGCAAGATAACACAGAAGGTGTCGTCCAGATCCTGATAACCCGAGTCGGAATGGCGAGCGGTGGTGGCAAAAGCTTCAAGCGGCTCTGCACCGAAAAGTTTCCGAACTCCATTGATGGGATAGGGACCCATGTCGAAGATGGGACCTGCGAGAATGCCGTTCAAGACGCGATGGTTCGAAGGATCGATCATTTGCGAAAAATCGGAACTAAAAAGATGGACATGACCAAGTTCGCCGGAGCGAACCTTTTCAATTGCCGCCAAAGTGGCAGGTTCGAAATGAAGGCGATAAGCGATCATCAATTTGGCGCGCGACCTTTCGGCAGCGGTAATGATTCGGATGCACTCTTTCGAATTGATTTCCATCGGCTTCTCAAGAAGTACGTGAATGCCAGCGTCCAGTGCGGGCACTGCAAATTCAGCGTGACGCCAATTTGGAGTGGCGATGTAAAGTGCATCGACGATGCCCGACTTGAGGAGTTCTGGGAATTCTTCGTAGCGGAAAGTGCGTTTGACATGATATTTGTCGCCGAGTTCGGAGGCTTTCACCGGATCGCTAGTTACCAGCGCGGTGATTTCGGAGTTTCCGGTATGTTCTACGCCGGGCATGAGCGCTTCCTGCGAAATACTGCCTAGGGCGACGATGCCATAACGAACTTTGCGATCGGAGCCGAAGCCCAACTTTTCTTTCAGACTCATTGACTGTGCGTACCTCAAGCGTTAGGCGCAGGCAACGAGCAAACGATCTCATTGCATAAAGCGCAGGACTCAGTGCTTGTGCTTTGTTCCGCGCAGTATCAGGTGAGCGGCGCGTCTGCCGGTGGCGATAGCGCCATGGACGGTGCTGGCGTGGCCAGTTATGTTGGCAGCTTCGCCAGCAAAGAAGAGTGTGTTTGAAATGGGTTTGGCGAGGATTTCGCGTGCGCCGTGGCCAGAGACGGGAACGTAGCTATAGGCACCGCGAGAAAACGGGTCGCTTTGCCAATCGTGAAAATAGAAGGCCTCGGGGCGGGGAATTGGACGCTTCATGAGATGCTTCAGCGATTGCAGTGCTGCCGTGGCTACTTCCTGGGAGTTAGCAGGGTGGAAATGATCAGTTGCAGAGCCTGCCATCCAAGCGGTGAGAAGGGGCGAGCGCAATGGCTGGGTTGTCCACCACGCAAAAAAGGTTTCGTCACGGGCGAAGAAGAAGCCAGCTCGGCTAAATGGTTCGACTTCTTGCCAGAAAGGTTCACTGAAGCGCAGGGTAACTCGGTTGACGTGGCCAAATTGGAGACGGCCAGCGGCACCAAGGGCGACGGTGGGTTCGGGTTCGAATTGTATTGGTCCCGCGCCGTCTGGAGATGCCTGCAGTACACCCAGCGGAACTGTAATGATGATTTGACGGCAACGCACGACAAGTTCGCGAGATTCCAAAGGGTGATTCATTACGATTTCGACTGAACCGGGTTGCCAGCGTATCAGTTTGACGATTGAGTTTAGAGAGATGGCTGAAGGGTGATCGGGAATCATTCGGGCGAGCGCAGTCGGGATGGAATCGTAACCCTCCAAGATACGGAAGGCTGAGTCACCTCCGATCTTGTCGGCAGCCTCTGATTCGCGGAGTAAAGATGCGACACTGATATCGGCGCTGCGGGCGGCGTTAAAGCCTTCGACCTGCATGCGGGCCCAGCTTTTGATGTCGTCTGAGACACGTAACCGGCTGAGATACTGGTCGAAACTCAAGTCATTTTTACGACAGGCGTCTGCCATGCGCTCGAAGATCTTTTCGGAAGAGGCTGCGGAGTCCTCATCTGCGGAGATTCGATTGCCAGCAATACGCACGGCGCTATCCGAGTGCTCGTAGATTCGCGATAGCGAGTTTTCGACGAGGTTGAGAATCTCGGGTGGACGGCCGTGCACGAATTCAGCGCCGAGTTCGATTGGGGTAGGGCATAACGGGTCGTGAACGGTGAAGATGCGACCGCCAATTCGGTCTTTCGCTTCGAAACATCTGGCGTCCAAGCCCTGGTTTCTCAAAACTGCAGCGGCAGCTAAGCCCGAGACACCCGCGCCAATGATTCCAACGTCACAACGAATGCGTGCCATCGAAGGAATTATAGACCGGGTGATTAGTAAAAGACCGCTTGAAACGAGAGCCGCGATGGAGGTGTCCTCATTTTGGAGGTTTTGGGTGCATGGAACGAAGAAAGTTTTTGCAAGGGGCGCTGGCAGGCGTAACTGGCCCTATGCTGGCCGCGCAAGAAGCCGCAACACCGTCTATAGCGCACTCGGAAGCAGGGGCAAAAAAGTCCGCGTGTTCGCGATGCCGGCGAGTTACGCGGGGAAATGCTCTATCGCAAGTTCGGCAGAACGGGTGAAGTGGTCTCCGCAATAGGGATGGGCGGTTCGCATATTGCACAGCCGAATGCTAAACGCGACGAATCGATCAAGCTCGTCCATCAGGCGATAGACCGCGGGATCACCTTCCTGGACAATTGCTGGGATTACAACGAAGGACGCAGCGAAGAATGGATGGGGGCTGCGCTGGCGGAGAGCGGTTATCGGAACAAGGTGTTTTTGATGACCAAGATCGATGGTAGAAACAAAGAAAACGCTGCGGATCAAATCAATGATTCTCTTACCCGGCTAAAAACTGACAGAATCGATTTGTTGCAATTCACGAGATTCTTCGCTTTGATGACCCGGATCGTATTTTCCGTGAGGGCGGGGCTTTGGAAGCCGCACTTGCAGCTAAGAATGCAGGGAAGATTCGATTTATTGGCTTTACCGGCCATAAGGATCCGCATGTTCACTTATACATGTTGGAGGTGGCTGCCAAACACGGGTTTCAATTCGATGCTTTGTTAATGCCTTCGAATTTAATGGACGCGCACTTTCGGAGTTTTGCGCAGTTAGTGATGCCGAAGGCGGTTGAACAGAACATCGCTATTCAAACGATGAAGCCGTTCTGTGGCGGCGACGGCATTATCTTAAAGAGCGGCGCCATTGGAAATCCCATTGATTGCTTGCATTATGCTTTGAATCTGCCGACGAATGTTGTTATTACGGGAATCGATAAGCCGGCGATCTTGTATCAAGCGTTTCAAGCGGCAAAGACGTTTAAGCCGCTTGGAGAAGAGCAATTTGCGGCGCTGTTAAAGACAACGGAACAAGTTGCCGTTACAGGGAAATATGAGTTGTTCAAAGTGTCGTCTCATTTTGACGGGACGGCCCGCCATCCCGATTGGATGGGCGATGACAATCCCACCGTTCAGAAGTTGGCGCCGCAGCCGGCGGGATAGGACGGATTGATGAGAGTCAGAGCTGGTGTCTGGACAGTCCTTGGCGCTGCGGGCTGCTGTGCGGCACTTATCCGATTGAGTTGTTCGCCCCGAATCGACTTACGCGGGAAGGTGGTGCTGATTACCGGTGGGTCTCGCGGACTCGGTTTGGCGATCGCGAGAGAATTCGTCTCTAAAGGAGCGATCGTTGCCATTTGTGCCCGCAACAAGGCAGAATTGGATCGAGCGATAGTTGACCTGCGGGGTCGCGGTGGTGAGGCGCATTCGTTTGTATGCGATGTAGGTGACCGGGAACAGGTGCAGACAATGATCGCCGACGTAACGACCTTATTGGGCCCCATAGACATTTTGGTCAATTATGCCGGCGTCATCAAGGTTGGCCCGGTGTTGGATATGCAAGCCAGCGATTTTGAGCAGGCGATGAATGTCATGTTTTGGGGGATGCTGAATGCCACGCTAGCGGTGTTGCCGGAAATGCTCGGGCGAGGACGTGGCAGCATTGTTAACATCACGTCTATAGGTGGAAAGGTCACTGTACCGCATCTTCTCCCTTACTGTTGCGCCAGGTTTGCAGCTATGGCGCTATCGGAAGGGCTAGGAGTCGAGTTAGCGCCGTTGGGTATTCGAGTTACAACGATCGTTCCAGGGTTGATGCGCACGGGTTCTCATCTGAACGCGGAATTCAAAGGTAGACAAGAGGACGAATACAGCTGGTTTGCGGCTGGCGCTGCCACGCCGACCGCTTCGATATCCGCGGAGCGAGCCGCTAGATCCATTGTGCGGGCGACGGTCCGGGGTGACAGAGAAAGGATTCTGTCGTTTCCAGCCGAAGTGCTGGCGTTAATGAATGGGATTGCTCCTTCGTTGAGCCGCGCTGTGTTGGATGCAACCAACCGGCTGTTGCCGCGGAGTTCGGAGGCAAGCAGCTACTCGATTCCGGGTCGAGATCTAGAGTCTGCATTTACCTCGACAATATGGAAAATTGTCACGCGGCTGGGTCGGAATGCCGCCGCATCATTGAACGAAGTTTCACAATAAGGACTGCAGGAGATGAGCACAAAAACGAAGGCGAAAGGAAGCGCGGAAAAGGGCGACGATAAAAGATGGGGTGCATCGGTGAAGACAGATTCAACGCATCCTCCGGAAGGGCTGTTTAACAGGGATGCCGCGACTATCGCGCGGACGCTTGCTTCTAAGAAAGTTTCACCAAAAGGCCCAGCATCCGGTATGCGGATGCTCACCTACTTTATCAATCGAGCCGGTAAGGGGCTGACGGACGAGCACAGGGCCACATTGGAGAAGGCAAAAACGCTCCTCTCTGCGCGTATCAAGCGCGCTAAGGCGCGAGCGACTACACCGTCGCAGCCAAAATAGCAGCCGCCATTGCAAGTCTGGTGGTTCCGGCTAACTTTGCCGACAGAGTTAACGCTTGCGCGACAACCTGATCCATGTTGTAGTATTTATACGTCGCTAAGCGCCCAACGAAATGAACGTTCGGAGTGGCGAGTGCCAGCTTTTCGTACTGTTTATACATCACGCTGCTAGTGCGGTTGGGGACTGGATAATAAGGATCGCCATCGGCCGTAGGATATTCATAGACGATACTTGTCTGGGAGTGAATTTGTCCGGTTAGATGCTTAAACTCCGTCACTCGAGTGTAGGCAAACTCATTCGGATAATTCACCACGGCAACTCTTTGAAACTGCTCGATATCAAAACTCTGGTGTTGAAAGCGCAGAGATCGATACGGCAACTTGCCGAACCTATAGTCGAAAAATGTATCTACCGGACCTGTGTAAACAATCTGTTTAAACTTTGACAGCTTTAGCTCTCTGAAGTCGGTATTCAGTTCAATTTGGATGTTCGGATGATCGAGCATATTCTCAAACATCCTGGTATAGCCATCCAGCGGCATCAGTTGATAGGTATCGGTAAAGTAACGATCGTCATGGTTGGCGCGTACCGGAATGCGTGCGGTAACAGCGGCGTCCAATTCGCTAGGGTCTAAGCCCCATTGTTTGCGCGTGTAGGAACGGAACATTTTGTTATAAAGATCTCGTCCGACACGGCTGACTACCGCATCCTCGGCGGTCCGCACTAGTTCAACTTTCTCAGCCGCCGCAGACAGAAAGGCTTCTACGCCCGGTCCATCCAGACTCAAATTGTAGAGGTCGTTAATCGTATCGATATTGATTGGTATCGGGACGAGCTTTGCGTCGACTTGGGCCAGCACCCTATGTTCGTATGGACGCCACTTCGTGAATTGGGAGAGAAATTGCACAACCTCGGAGGAATTAGTATGAAAGATGTGCGGTCCATACTTATGGACCAGAACTCCGGAATCATCAAGATGATCGAATGCATTTCCTCCGATGTGAGGTCTGCGATCAACGATCATCACTTTTCTGCCAAAATGGCGAGCCATCTGGGATGCGACAGTGGCTCCCGCGAAGCCTGCTCCAACGACCAGAAAATCAAACATGGGCGGCTACCGTCTCTTCGATATCGGCAACAGGAGCGATTGGACGGGAGACGCGCCGCTGGGTAAGAAGCGCGGCCATTTTCGCCCACGTGTCATCCCACGAGAGCGTGCCGACATATGCCTTTGCGGTGCTTTGCCATTCTGTAGATGGTCCAGACTGCAGCACGGAATCAATTGCAGTTGCGAATTCCTGCGCCGTATCGGCAATGGCGACGAGCCCCAAATTGCCATAAGGATTTACGACGTCGCGGATGCGTGTAGAGACTACGGGAAGACCGGCAGCGAGATACTCGGGAGTTTTAGTTGGGCTGATATAGCGGGTGGATTCATTCAAGGCAAATGGCATCATTGCCAAATCCCAGCCAGCGAAGTAAAAGGGCAAGTCGTTATAATCCTTTAGCCCAAGCCAATGAAGATTGGGAGCGTCAGGCAGCGAGTTAGGATCGATCTTGACCACCGGGCCCAGAAACACAAACTGGTAGTTCGGTCGAAGTGCGGCGAGTTCTGAGACAAGCCGTAAGTCCATTCGTTCGTCAATAACGCCAGCAAACCCGATACGCGGTTGAGGCAGGTGTTTTTGATCTTCGCGATCGTCGGGAACTGACTGCGCCTTGGCAAAATGCGAAACATCGACCGCGCTAGGAAATGCATGCACGTTCGAATGTCGCTTACGTTTGGCTTCATAAAGAGTTTTACCCCCGGTGAAGACCACATCAGCGCGCTGGAAAAGATGGTCTTCGAGTTTAGTCAGTTCAGTGGGGGCGCCTTTAAAGAGCGAAAGCTCGTCCATGCAGTCATAGACGATCCGCGATGGGCTGAAGGGATCAGGCAACCAGTTCAATGCCATCGGTGTATAAAACCAGGCGATGGGATTTTGAACTTGCTGATCTTTGAAAAAGTCTGCGAGAAGAAGAGCGGTTGCTTGCGCGGCAGCCGGGCGCATGTGTTCGCCCAAGTGAGGCGTTACGACGGTAACGTGGGATCGATCACACATGCTGGTGAGGAGCCGTTCAGTGGTACCCGAGCTGAACACCGGCTCTTCGACGAAGAACACTCGCTGACGATCAGCAAAGTGGCTCATCAAGTGTTGTGGGCGCTGGAAAACACCCTGCCATCGCAAATGCGAAAGGCAAACCAAATCGGGCAGCGTAGTTTCGAAGTTTGTTTCGCTCATAAAGCAGACGATTCCTTTACTTTCTTGTCGTTTTTTAAACTCGCGCCCAAGCGGGACGTAAAGTTCGCGTTCGCCGTTGGAGTCCGCGTAGTCCCAAAGTCCGTTGTGGCAATGACGATCGTTATCCCAGCCGGGGTGATTCAAAATTGGGTACCAGCAAATGCCATGTACGGGTATGCCCGCAGCAATTGCAGCTTGTACTTCGTCCCAGATATAAGTCAACCAACCGGGCCTGACCCAGCCCTCCACCCCTGTTTCAGAGATGCTAATCGGCTTTTGATACCGGTCGAACACTTCGGCAATAATCTGCCGGAGTGGCCGATATTCGGCTTGATCCCGGGTTATGACGGTGCCTTTGTAGCGCCATTGGTTCTGCTGATAAAAGTTGATCCCAATGACGTCAATTAGATCCTCGCCGCCGCCAAGCTCCGGATGCTCACGGCCGGCAAGCATATCCCAAGCTTCAAACATGCCTAACCGGAATTGTTCGGCCTCCGGTGTTTCACCAATAACATGTATCGCGGGATCGGGCCACAGAAACTTGACTGAGGGAATCTCAGCACGCAATGCCCGAGCCGCAGCGATTGCGGCTTTTGTTAACTGCTGTTTTAGTTCGGCGCCGCGCTCTTGTCGAAAGGGATTCAGGATACCCACTTCACCTCCCGCCCAAGCGAGGAAAGAGATCTCATTGACCGGCGCGATCCAAGGGTCTGAGAATGAATTTGCTTTTAATAATTTTGCGAAATCAAGGGCGAAGTCTACAAAAGGATACGGCCAATCGTGGTTGAAAGGATCGATATGATCAGGCCAGCCAAAGTGCAGGAGGTCCCATATTACCTGAATGCCCTGATTAGTGGCTTCCTCAAGGAAGGGTAAGACTCCGCTGAAGTCTCGGATCCCCGGGGTACGCTCAATAGAGTGCCACCGCAAGCCTTCTCTGGCGGTGCTGATTCCTAACTCGCATAGCCGTTTATAATCTTGTCTAAGAAAGTGGTCGTGGCGCGTTCCGGCAATCAGATCGAGCCGCCGCCCGCGTCTTAATTTATGGGTGGAGCATTCAAACCCCGCCTGCAGAAAGCTAGAAAACAAGCAACATATCCCGAATGGTAGATCTTCCTTACCAGCTTCTTTGTTTCATTGCAGTGAATGGGTAAAAATACGCTATGAGTAAGACAGAATCAGCTTTTCGACCTGGTGAATAGCTTTATTGATCGGTTCTTCTCGATGGTGCGGCCAAGAGAGTTCGGTTTCTCTCAAGACGGCCGCGATTTCACTGTAATGCGCCTTCTTCCGACGAACAACAGCCGCTGCTTTAAATTTTTGCGTAGTTAGTTGCGCGTTTTCGACCATCGGTGTATCTTCCGTGTCGAAGCTTTGTAGGTGGGACGATAACCCAACCTGAACGCGACCTACCATTCGCGCTGAGGTAGAAACCCTTACGTGTGGGCTATGTCGAATCCTTCCGTTTGTTTCTAAGACCGACTTACAAAGCGCAATATCTTCTAGCGTTTGAACTGCTGGTACTCCGCCGACACGCCCGTACGAGGCGGCGGAGATTGCCAAACTGCCGCAGAAGTTCTGGTGATGCCTCGGCCACGGGTCCCAAGAAAGCGGATCAAGTTGAGATTCGAGTTTCGCTAATAAGAGCAAATACGTGTTTTCCCAGTGGTAGCGACGCCTTACCGGAACTTCAAGAGAACGCACTTCTTGCCGATTCAGGGCGATTCGGCCGCCGACGATATCAACGCCTTTGCTCAATTCTGCAAGGTTCATAGCGATCCACTGCTTGTCTACCAGCGTGTCAGCGTCGGTTGTGAGAATTGCTGCGTTGGGTTTTTCGGCGCTTAAAAGACGTTTATAGGCTTCATCCATCAGCAAGCGGCGAACGTTGCCAATGTTGGCCTGTTCGGAGGAAAGCTCGGCTTCGCAAATATGAATGCAAACGTGTGGGTGAGCCGAGCGAAAGTTACGAACCCGCTCTGCCGTATTATCCCTGCAGTTATTCAAAAATACGATGATTTCGAAATGACTTGGATTTATAGCTTCTTGGCGTTCGAAAGCCTTGAGGCAGCAAGTGATGTTGTTTTCTTCGTTCCGCGCCGGAATTACGACGATTGCCCGGCAAGAAGGTTCAATTCTGGCATCAAGGCTAAGGCTCGTTCGCTTACCCACAGGCGCTCACCGCCTGGATAGCTGGCAATGGCTTCGAGTTCAGCGCTAGAGGCCTGGGAGTTGTACGCAGAAATATAGGAAAGCTTCTCTTCAAAACGACCATCGACGGGGATGCTAAGTGGACTGCATGGCAGGTTGCAGAAAGCTAGGATTTCTGCAATTTCATGATCAGGGTCGTTGAAACGGCCTGCATATGGAAGATCTTGGTACATGACAATAGGTTTCGCGCGAAACGCGGCGATGGCTTCGTCACGCGCCAATAGATGATCAATGTGGCCTCCTATTGCAAGAGGTATGAAGGTAAAGTCTGCAGGGGGCAGTTCCAGGAAACGTTGTTCTAGGGCAGCTTTTCCCGGATCAATGAATGAACGTTCTAAATCGTTGGGGTTAATGCAAACATTGTCTGGTGATCTGCCTAAGCGAAGCGGCGCGTCGCGGAACCCTAGGTCTGTCAGCTGCAAGCCAGGGAGTTTTGCGATAAATTCCAAGTCCTCGGCATGGCGTATCTGAGAGACCATGCCAACGGAACGCGCTGGACCTAGCGGCTGGTATTGACTCACGGTGAAGCAGTTCACAATGTTGGCGGCGAAGCCACTGCCCAGCAGTTGAGCGAGCGTTAACGCCAAGGAAAATGCGGCGTCGTCCTGGTGGGGCGAAATGATGTGAAGAGTTTTTGACTCTTTAGATGTGAGTGCCATTTCAAAAATGAATCCGAACCCAATTACCGATGACGTGACAGCCGAATCGCTTCTAAGGGAGGCGAGTCTATTGGCGGATTCCTACGCATTTGACGACGCACAGCCTGTAGATGGATTTCCCATGAAAGAGTTGCAGCAACTATTTAGTTTGGGGTTCTGCAAAGCGCCGCTACCCATGGCGTTCGGTGGCGCCGGCTTGGGAACAGATCCGGGGTCGCAATTGCCCTTGCTGGAGATTCTGAGAGAACTGGGCCGCGCGAACCTAAGTTTGGCAAGGGTCTACGAAGGGCACATCAATGCAATCGTCCTCATCTTTGCTTTTGGAACCGTTGAGCAGCAGGCAGAAGCCGCTCGAGCCTGCTTTGAATCGAAGTTGTTCTCCGTTTGGAATACCGATGGAGTCCGTCCCGTCCGCCTGGTTGAAACTTCCGACGATGAATGGATGCTGTACGGCGATAAGGCGTTTGCATCCGCCGCTGAGCAGGCCGAATGCTTTCTTGTGACTGCAGATAAACCAGACGGCGGGCGACAAATGTGCTTTTTGCACGCAGAAGAATGCAAGACGGCGATTGATAAAGAGTCTTGGCGACCGCTAGGGATGGAAGATTCGGCCAGTTTTCGAGTTTCCTTTGACGGGACCACCGTTTCTGATTTAGCGTTTATCGGCGAGGTGGGAGATTACTACCGGGCTCCGCTGTTTTTAGGCGGGGCAATTCGTACTTCGGCCATTCATTTAGGTGGCGCGGAGGCGCTGTTGAGGAATCTGCAGAAGTATGTAAGGGCAGTGAGACGAGGCGGCGACGTATTGTCACGGCGACGAGCTGCGATCATTTATACCGCCGTAAATAGCGGGCGAATGTGGATAGAGGCTTCCGCTAGGATCGCCGAAGAAAACATGCACCTTCATGCAACTCCCGCGCAGATAGACCAGATGAACTTTACGGCGAATGCGACGCGTGTTGCGATTGAGAGAATGTGTTCGGACGTTATCCAGTTGGTAATTGAGAGCGTGGGTGCGCGTGGATTGAACTATCCGTACCGCTTTTCCGATACCATTCGGGATCTGACGATGTTTCTACGCCAGCCAGATCCGGATGGCTGTATAAGCGAAGTGGGTAGGGTTGTTTTGGACGGATTGAATGGCTAGCTCGCTGGGTGCTAACTACTTTCACGAAGTATATGAGCGCAGCGATGATCCGTGGGAATTCGCCACCAGCGCGTACGAGCGGGCAAAGTATGACGATACTCTGCGATCGCTGACGCGACCGCTCTATCCAGAGGCTCTGGAAATCGGCTGTTCTGTAGGTGTTTTTACTGAACGTTTGGCGCCTCGCTGCGGACAGTTGTTAGCGACTGACGTTTCGAGTAAGGCGCTGGCTGCTGCCCAGATTCGGTGTCAGCGTTTTTTAAACGTGCATTTTGAGCAGGTAGTTGCACCGCCAAAAGACCTTCTTAAGATTTACGATTTGATCGTTATGTCGGAAGTAGGGTATTATTGGTCGCTCGAAGACTTGGGGAAGGCAGCAGATGAGATCTGCGACCACCTGAGTTTTGAGGGGCAGTTGATTTTGGTGCACTGGCTTCCTTTCGTCGAAGATTATCCGCTGACTGGGGACGAAGTGCATAACTACTTTTTGGAGCGGGCAGATCTCCGCTGGCTAGATGGCCATCGACACGAAGAATACCGACTCGATTTATTTCGGAGAGCCTGAGTCGCATCCTGCGTCTACGCGCGATGCGCTCCTAGAACAAGAACGGGGGCTTCGGTGGCGGGTAGTATTGCAGATACAGACGATTGAAAATAGCCCAGTTGAACCTCCGTATTTGGAGTCTAACCAGTATTACAATCGATGAAACTGAGTTGATGCGTGGAAACGAGCATTTGTGCACGTCGGGAATGAAGAAACTGAGGCCCCTGCCAATTTTTATGTGGCGGGGATTGGAGCGTCCGCTGGCGGATTAGCCGCAATCAAGCGATTTCTTCGCGAAATACCTGAAAAGACCGGCATCGCTTTTGTAATTGTCGTTCATTTAGCTCCGGAGCATGAGAGCTTCTTATCTGATCTTTTGCAGCCCATGAGCAAGATGCCGGTTTCACAAGTGACCACAGAGGAGCCACTGGAGCCGAACCATGTGTACGTGATTCCGCCAGGCCGGAACCTGTCCAGCATTGATACACACCTGCGCTTGTCGCCTTTGGAGCCGGACAGGCGTCTGCGGGCTCCAATCGATCACTTTCTAGGAACGTTGGCGGAGACACACGGGCGACATGCTGTGGGTATCATTTTGAGCGGGTCCGGATCTGATGGTGCAGCAGGTTTAAAAAAAATCAAGCCGCAGGCGGCTTGGCGCTGGTGCAAGAACCGACCGAGGCTGAGTTTGATGGCATGCCGCGAAGCGCGATTGCCAGTGGCTTCGCGGACTGCGTTCTGAAGACCGTTGAGCTTGCAAAGCAGGTGGTGCGTTTTACCGCCACTGAGCCGAACGTACCGGTAGACCTGGAAGACGAGGAAAGCGCAGGAGATCGATTAACGGTTCTGGAGCAAATGTTTGGGCAGATCCGGAGTCGTACAGGACAAGATCTTGCGCGTTACAAAACATCGACAGTGTTTCGACGAATACGCCGACGCATGCAAATTCGCCAGGTGGAGACGACTGAAGAGTATCTGCGGTTGCTGCGGGAGTCGGCTGAGGAGTCCAAAGCTCTGGCCGACGATTTGTTGATCACTGTGACGAGTTTCTTTCGGGATCCGGACGTTTTCGAAATGCTCCGCAGCGATGTGTTTCCGCAGTTGTTTTCCGGGAAAGGGCCACAGGATCGAGTGCGCATATGGTGTGTGGGTTGCTCCACTGGAGAAGAGGCGTACACGCTGGCGATGTTGCTGTTGGAATACGCAGGACAAATGCCGGAGCCGCCGGAAATGCAGATTTTTGCCAGTGATCTGCATCAGGGATCGTTAAACCGAGCGCGTGAGGGTTTCTATGCCGAGGTGATTGAGCCGGACGTTACACCCGAGCGCCTGAATCGTTTTTTTACTCGAGTTAAGGGCGGCTATCAGATTCGCAAGGAAGTGCGATCTTTAGTGGTATTTGCTACGCACAACTTATTGCGCGATCCGCCGTTTTCGCAAGTGGATTTGATTTCTTGCCGTAATGTGCTCATCTATTTGAAACGAGATACGCAGAACGAGGTTTTTAAGGTTTTTCATTACGCATTGAATCAGGGCAAGTTCCTATTGCTGGGCAGTTCCGAGACCGCTGAGCGAACGGATTATTTTCGGCTGGAGAACAAGCGACATTGCCTGTACACGCGGCGAACTGCGCCTATCGCCGAACCGCGCTTAGGCTTATTTCTTTCGGCGCCCCACATCTTGCCTCCGCTTACAGGCATGCTGCGCAGCCCAAACTCCTTAAGCGCAGGAGCGCTCCACCAGAAGATGGTGGAACGGTACGCTCCGCCAAGCATTTTCGTTGGGCCGGATTTGAATATCGTCCACATTTCGGAGAATGCCGCTGACTATTTGATGCAAGTGGGAGGTGAACCGAATAACGGCATCTTGAAGCGGGTGCGAAGTGAGTTGCTGTTCGAGTTGACGGCGCTAATTCAACAAGCGAAACAGCAGGGAAAGTCAGTTAAGTCGAGAGTTGTTTCCATGAGAGTTAACGGCGAGAGTCGCCGAGTGAGAATTTCGGCTCGACTGGCACGGGATCAGGAGTTAGAGGGATATCTGCTACTCACCTTTGAGGAAGAACAAAATGAAGAACCGGCCGAAGCAGCGAATCAAGCGGCGGCGTACAAGCAGGTTGGAGAATCGAAAGGTCTGCTTGAAGCGGAATTGAAATTAAGCAAGCAGCGCCTGCAGAAGCTGATTGAAGAATTTGACGCGAGCCAAGAAGAAATGTGGGCGTCGAATGAAGAAATGCAATCCAGCAACGAGGAATTGCGTTCGACGATGGAGGAGTTGGAAACCAGCAAAGAAGAACTGCAATCGATGAATGAAGAGTTGCAGACCGTGAACCAAGAAAACCGGCATAGAGTGGAGGAATTAGGGCAGCTATCGGATGACTTGCAGAACCTGCTTACGGCAACCGATATTGCAACGTTGTTTCTGGACCGGAGCATGCGCATTATGCGCTTCACGCAGCGGGTGGGTCAATTGTTCAACATTCGCCCTGTGGACCGCGGGCGCCCGTTGTCCGATTTAACCTACCGCTTTGGATATTCGGGGCTTCTTTCGGATGCGAACAGCGTGCTAGAAACTCTGGTTCCGATTGAACATGAGGTGAGAACAGAAGATGGATTGTGGTTTCTGATCCGTTTGTTGCCGTATCGGACGGGGGAAGATCGTACCGATGGTGTGGTGCTGACGTTCGTCGATATTACACGCCTTCGATCGGCTGAGCGAGCGACGCAAGAAGGCGAAGAACGCTACCGTCTTCTGATTGAGAACGCGAGCGAATATGCGATCTTCATGACGGACGAGGAGGGTTTGATTACTTCGTGGAATCCGGGCGCCGAAAGGCTTTTCGGGTATAGCGGAGCAGAGTGCCTTGGCCACCATGTCAGATTGCTTTACAGCGATGAAGACCGTGCGGCAGAGCTAGTGGTGAAGACGATGACAAAAGCTACCGAAGCTGGTGAACACGCGCACGAGAGGTGGCATCTTCACAAGAACCGATCGAAGTTTTGGGCATCGAACGTGGTGACAGCGCTTAGGCACCCAAACGGTGATCTTCGCGGGTTCGCTCATATCCTGCGGGATAATACGGACCGAAAGCGGGCCGAAGCCGAGTTACAAGGACGCAACGAGGAACTTACTCGTATTAACAGTGAATTGGAAGAATTCGCCTATGTGGCTAGCCACGACTTACGCGAACCGATGCGAGTGGTGAATATCTACACACAGATGCTGCTAAGTAAAATTAACCTGCAGCAAACGCCCGAGGTAACGCATTTTGCGGAAGCCATTCGAGGCGGTGTTCACCGGATGGAGATGTTGGTGGAAGACTTGCTGGAGTATTCGCGCGCTGTGCATGGCGAATACGATGAACTGATTTCCGTGGATTGCCGGAAAGCGTTAGATGAGGCGATTAAAGTGATGGAGAGACGGATCGCCGAAACAGGCGCGAAGATCAACATTAGTGAACTTCCGCATGTTCTAGCGCAGGAAGAGCGTGTTGTTCTGATTTTTCAGAACTTGCTGTCGAACAGCCTGAAATATGCAAAGGTAGGTCAGCAGCCGCTGATTGATATCGGCGCAAAACAAGACCGCGGTAGCTGGGTAATAACGGTGGCGGATGACGGTATCGGTTTTTCGCCCAAATATGCGGAGCGCATTTTTGGTTTGTTCAAACGTCTGCATAAGAACGAGTATCCCGGAACGGGGCTTGGTCTGGCGATTTGCAGGCGAATCCTGGAGCGACACGGCGGAAAGATTTGGGGCACAAGTCCTGGAGAGGGTATGGGCGCGAGTTTCTCATTCTCGTTGCCCGCCGCCAAGGATTCAACATGAGACCACTGTCGATTTTTCTTGTTGAAGATAACGAAGTGGATGTTTTGCTTGTCCGGGAATCGATGGATGCGCGGCATGTTGCTTATGACTTATCAGTAGCGGAGGATGGCGAGATTGGGTTGCGTTTGATTGACGAGTTGGGTGAATGCGGCCCATGCCCGGACATTATTCTGCTGGATTTTAATCTGCCGCGCGCGGAGGGCGGGGAACTCTTGGAACATATTCGAATGAACAGGAACTGTTTCGGTGTCCCGGTGTTGGTAGTTACCTCATCAAAGGCACCAAAGGATCTTAGGACCATCAATGAGTTTGGGGCGAAGTATTTTCGGAAGCCCTCGGAGTTGGATCAGTACATGAAATTGGTGGATGTAGTGCTGGAGATGGTTGGGGAACGTGGGGAGCAAGCGGCGGGACGGTAACAACGAAGAGTGGCTGGCCGCATTCTTCTTAAGCATTCTGTGGGCTTTGGCTTTCCAGCAAAGAGCGTTTTGCCTACTTAATGACGGATTTGCGAGGAAACGCCGATTCATTCAGGAGGTCTAATGAGCAAGATCGTTTTCAAACGAGTATTGTTGTGGACACTTGTACGAATACACACAAATCATTCGCCGTCGTACGCGACGGAGTCGAAGCGCTAGTGGCTGGCGACGATAAAGTTATCGCGAGCGTTCAAGAACAAATTGCAGGGCGGTTTAGGCGCGCTGATGTTGCCTGAGACCAGCAAAGCGCAACTCCGCCGCAAGATGGCTGAGCCGGGTTCGGCGGGTGAGAAGGAAAAGACGGCCAAACAATGAAAGCAACCTGTTGGCACGGAAAACACGATATCAGGGTAGACAGCGTTCCTGATCCCACAATACAGGACGCCCGCGACGCAATTGTAAAGATAACAAGCACCGCTATTTGCGGGTCTGACCTTCACATTTACGACGGGTTCATTCCCACGATGGAGAAGGGCGACATTCTCGGTCATGAATTCATGGGTGTTATCGAGGAGGTGGGAAAGGAGAACGGACTTAAGAAAGGTGACAGAGTCATTATCCCCTTCCAAGTTGCTTGCGGTCAGTGCTATTTCTGCAAACGCATGGAAACAGCTTTGTGTGATAACACGAATCGGGAGGGTTCCGATAAGATGAAAAAAATGTACGGGCAGGTGGCGTCTGGGCTATTTGGTTACTCTCACATGTATGGCGGGTATCCGGGAGGCCAAGCGGAGTACGCCCGAGTCCCGTGCGCCGATTTCGGAGCGTTCAAGATTCCGGATGAGTTAGCTGATGAACAAGTTCTCTTCCTGACGGATATATTTCCAACCGGGTTTATGGCTGCGGATAACTGTGGCATCGAGCCGGGTCAAACCGTCGCTGTTTGGGGTTGTGGACCTGTGGGTCAATTTGCTATACGCAGCGCATTTCTGTTGGGGGCAGAGAGAGTGATTGCTCTGGACAACGTTCCAGAACGCCTGGAGATGGCAAAAATGGGTGGCGCTGAAACGCTGGATGATGAAGACAAGGAGATGCAGCAGAAGCTGCGGGACATGACAAACGGCCGCGGCCCTGACCACTGTATCGATGCGGTAGGAATGGAGGCGCACGGAGCAACCCTTGATGCCCTCTATGATCGAGTCAAGACGACCGTAATGTTGGAGACGGACCGGTCCCACGCGCTACGCGCCGCCATTTTTGCATGTGCGAAGGGTGGCACCGTATCTATACCCGGTGTCTATGGTGGATTTCTAGACAAGTTTCCACTTGGCGGCGCTTTCGCCAAAGGCTTGACGCTGAAGATGGGTCAGACCAATGTGCATCGCTATTTGCCTCGCTTAATCGATTACATTGCGGAAGGCAAAATCGACCCGAGTTTTGTGATCACGCATAGCGTCGCGCTTAAGGAGGCACCTGGCGCATACAAGACGTTTCGGGATAAGAAAGATCGCTGCATTAAGGTTGTATTGAAGCCGCATTCTAATTAGGCGCAGCGTTCTGCCAACTTTACTTAGGTCGTGTGGCGCGATCCATGGTGAGACCTGTGTCGTAGTCGAGTTCGCGGGGTAAGTAGCCATCGTTCTCTCGTTGGCGGGTCATACCGGCGTTCTCCCAGGTTTCACGAAAGTCGGGACGCCAGGCGCGTCGGCCCCAGTAGTAGCCGCGGAAGGGATCGCGCGATTCGTTCATCCAGGCGAGAAGGCGATCGTGAAGCTTTTGGCGAATCGCGGAGAGAGGAACGGAATCGATGAGGTTTGTCAGTTCGCTTGGGTCTGTTTCAAGGTCGTAGAGTTCGTCGGTAGTCATGAGATTGATAACGAGTTTATAGCGGCCGTCGCATATGCAGCGAATGGGCTGGAACGCACCGAAGCCATCATGATCCACTTCGTAGCGGCCCCACTCGATGAAGACGGCGTCGCGAATGCTACTGCCGGGATTTTCGAGCAACGGCAACAGACTACGCCCTTCCAGAGTTTTCGGAATCTCGAAGCCGAAGAATTCCATGAGGGTGCTGGCGAGATCAACATGCGAGACGAGCGACTTCGATACGGCGTTTGGAGGTGAGTGGCCGGGCCATTTAGCAATGAAAGGAATATTGGTAATTTCTTCGTACATGGCCGGACCTTTGTCACTCAGGCGATGGGACTGAAGAAAGACACCATGGTCCGCGGTGTAGATGACCAAAGCATTTGGAGCGCTTTTTTCGATTTGATCGAGAATTCGGCCGATTTCGGAATCGATAAACGTGTGTGAGCCGAAGAAGTGCTTTGACCGAATGGGCTTGGGGTGATCTGTCAGGGGGCCACCGTGCAGAAGAGACTGCGCCCAGATCCGCTGCTCAGCAGGCTTGTCTGTTAGTGGATCTTTCAGGTTTTCGTCGCTGGGGAAAACGAAGTTCTCATACATGCGCGAGTATTCTATGGGGCACAAGCTTGGGCCGTGTGGCTCGTCATGCGCGACAACTAGTAAGAAATCTTCGTTTTCGTGCGTTGATAGGAAATCAACAGCCCTATCGGTGACGCGGTGACCATAGCAGAGGTCGGCAGTCCAGGTAGGATCGTCGCCGGTTTCCGGCTTCCGCGAGCGCTGGCGATCCTTGGGCGATAACTCGCTGAGATAGCGGCGCATGTCGTACCAATAAGCGCCATTCCAGCCAGGTGCAGGGTTGCCGGTGTCAAAATAATCGGTACCAGAAAGGTGCCATTTACCCATAAAGGCGCATTCCACACCACGATCATGGAGGCGCTGGCCGATGGTATGAACCGTATCGCCAAGCGGCATGCTGTTCCCCCAAACTCCGTTGGTATGCGGATAGAGTCCGGTCCAAAGCGCAGAGCGAGCAGGGGAACAGACGGGCTGGCAGTTGTAGGCGCGATCGAAGCGAATGCCTTGCGCGGCGAGGCGGTCGAGGTTCGGAGTGTGAAGGCCAGTCGGGCGATAGCAATTGAGCATGTCGCGGCGGACCGATTCACCGCAGATGATGACAGCTTGACGGGGCGTTCGGTTAGGCGTCTGCTGCGGCAGCGAACTACCAGCAACTGCGCTGCCCACAACGGCGGCGGATTTAAGAAAACCTCGTCGATTCATTTATTGATTGGAACATAAGAGCGGACGCACACATTACTCGCGTAGTTAGAGGGTGAACCGAGGTGGACGGGGGCCCCGGAGTTGCGACTCACTTACAGGTATATAGGTAAGTTCGTGACCAGATGCAGCGCTACGGAGCATGATGGCGCCGCGGCTCATATCACCTCGTCCGATAAATTCAGCGGGAAAGAGCAGGCGGTTGTCAAAAACTTTCAGTAGGGCGGTTGTGTATTTAGCGGTGGCTGCACTTCCGAGCAGTACGAACGAGCATTTGTGATTGGTGACGCTGTCAATTGAGCTTGCGGCGATTAGCAGAGCGTCATGGTGGGTGGGATTGCTTTCGTGTACTTCGATTTGAGCGGTAGCGAGGAGTTGTTGCGGGCTGACGATCGTTTCGGGCGGAAGGAGACCAAGGCCGGGCACGATTACCAAAGCGTTTGTTGCACCGAAAGTATTTGCATATGCCATTTTTCCCCTGAAATAAAGGCCGCTGATAAAGCTGTAGATTTCGGCGAGTGTGGCTAAGCCGGCGCGGTACTTGATGGCAAGTTCGAAATTGGCATGCTCGCTTGTGAGGATGGCGTAGCGGCGTCCACCAGCCTTTGCTGGTGAAAGAAGGAACATACGGGATGGTACTTCGGGCAAATGGAGCCTCAGGGTGCTTAGTTTAGGCAATGGACGCGCAGTGCAATTCGTGGCTAGTGCGCTCTAAAGATGCAGGATATTATGACCGGGTGGAACTTGCCGTGTGTCCGCCGATAATGCCGATGCTGGCGAAACGAATTGAAGCGTTGCCAGAGGGTGAAGATTGGATTTACGAGCCGAAGTGGGATGGCTTCCGTGCGATTGTATTTCGCGACGGGGATGAAGTGTTCATCCAAAGCCGCGATGGGAAACCGCTAAACCGGTACTTTCCTGAGTTGATGGAGCCGTTGCGGAACCAGCTCCCTACGCGCTATGTGGCAGATGGGGAGATCGTAATTGCCAAGGGCGGCACGCTAAATTTCGATGAGTTGCAGTTGCGGCTGCATCCGGCGGCGTCGCGAGTGAAGTTGTTGGCTGAGAAGAGTCCGGCGGCAGCCGTATTCTTTGATTTGCTTTGTGAGGGAGAGAAGGATTTGCAGAATGAGCCGTTTCGGGCTCGGCGGGAAAGGCTGCAGAAAATGTTGGCCGGAGTGCGTGCGCCCATTCATCTGACGCCGGCGACGGCCGATCGCAAACTCGCAGCGGATTGGTTTAAGCGTTTTGAAGGTGCCGGATTGGACGGCGTGATTGCTAAATGGCACGAGGGTATCTATGAGCCGAACAAGCGCGTGATGTTCAAAGTGAAGCATGAGCGCGATTGTGATTGCGTGGTAGCTGGATTCCGCTGGCATAAGAAGGTAGAAAGTGGAGTTGGGTCGCTATTGCTGGGACTGTTTAACGATGACGGGAAACTGCAGCATGTGGGTGTGTGTTCGAGCTTTTCCGTGGACGCACGCAAGGAACTGGCGGAGTTCTTGGAGCCATATCGGAAGGACGCTATGAAAGACCATCCATGGAAGGATTGGGCAGCGTTGGGGGAGGGGCAACGCGTTCCTGGGGCGCAGAGCCGTTGGAGCACCGGCAAGGACCTTTCCTGGGAGCCGGTGCGTGCGGAGCTGGTGGAGGTTGCATACGACCACATGCAAGGCGACCGATTTCGGCATATCGCGCAGTTCCGAAGATGGCGGCCCGATAAGACTCCGACTGATTGCACTTATGAACAACTGGAGGTGGTGCCTCCGCACGAACTGGCGCAGATTTTTGGTTTGATGAGTTAGTCGCTGCAAAGTGGATGGCGAAAAATCAGCGTGTCGCTTTCTTTGCAGGACGTTTTCTAGCAAGATGTTCGCGCCATTCGCGAGTGGGATCGTCGTCCGGGTCCGGAGTTTCTTGGGCTGGCCGGAGGGGAACGGGCACATTCTTGAGGTTTATGCGAATACGGGTCCAAGTAGAGGAGCGGCCGCGCATGGAATCGATCAGGATGTCTTCAGGAAGAAGATGGGTCACGACGGTTGCATGTTTTGCTTTCCAGCGTTCCAAACCGTCCAGCGCGGCTTGTTTATCGGGCGAATTGGCGACAACGAGCAGCGGCATTTTCTCGCGCTTGGTTTTAGGGGCGGACTTAGAGCGCGACGGAGCGACGCGGGGAGCTTCGCCTTCCATCTTGCGGAAGTGAGGCGGCCAAGGTGCGTCACCTAGACCGGCGGCTTCGTCAGCGTCGGCAAGCTCCAGCAGCTTATCGAGAGAGCCAGGAGATTGATCGATGCCTTTGTGAGGGTCGCCCACCTTCGCGTAACGATCCGGGACAGTGAAGATAGTGAAATCGGCCTGCTCACAAGCTGCCACTTCATTCCAATACAGAGGCGTAGAAACGCGAGCGTCTGGCACGGGGCGGACGGAATAGGCTGAGCAAGTGGTTCGATCTTTGGCGTTCTGGTTGTAGTCGAGAAAGACGCCATGACGCTCTTCTTTCCACCATTTGGACGTTGCCATGCCAGGCATTCTTTTTTCGATAGCGCGGGAGAGTGCGAGCGCGGCTCGCCGGACATCCGTGAAACTCCAACGAGGTTCAATGGTGACAATGATATGCATGCCGCGAGAACCGCTGGTTTTGGGCCATCCCTTGAGACCAACGTCAGAAAGAAAGCTGTTCACTTCGAGAGCAACTTTGCGCACGCTGTCCCAATCGATGCCAGGGCCGGGATCGAGGTCAATGCGGAGTTGATCGGGATGGTTAAGATCGTTGGAGCGCACGGGATGCGGATGAAGTTCGATGCAGCCAAGGTTAATAATCCACGCTAGGCCCGCCGAATTGTCGACAACGACTTCCTGAGCGGAGCGGCCCGAAGGGAATGAAAGTTCGATGGTGCGGAGAAAGGATGGCAGTTCCGACGGGGCACGTTTTTGATAGAACGGCTCTTGTTCGGCTCCGTTCACGAAGCGTTTGAGGACGATAGGACGATCGCGGATGCCGGCGATGGCAGCGGGTGCGACAGAGAGAAAGTATTTGACCAACTCGAGTTTGGTGACCTTAGTCGTTTTGGAGAAATAAAGTTTGTTGGGGTGCGTTATGCGCACTTCGTGGGAATCGACGTGGAGAGTTTCTGTATCTTGGTTCTTCATGCCCTACGGAGTTATCTAAGGTAAATTATGGCGCAGCCGTGGCACCCTCGCGCCGTTTTTGGCGCTACTCAAGACGTTAGTTTCTTACTCTCGAGATCAGAGACCGATGCCTCCTCAAACGTTGCCATTTCTTTGTAAAGCTTGACCGCTGACGTAAGTACGGAGATTGCCAGCGCCGCCCCAGTGCCTTCACCCAGACATAATCCCAGATCTAATATCGGCTTTGCGCCGATTGCATCGAGCATGCGCGCATGCGCCCGTTCAGCCGAGCGGTGGGCAAAGAATACGTGTTGTCCAATGCCGGGGAAGAAAGCTTTTGCTACCAGAAACGCAGAGCCGCTAATAAACCCATCTACCACGACGGGAAGGCGGTGCGCAGCGGCGCCAAGAAAAAAGCCTGCCATCATTGCAATTTCAAAACCGCCAACGGCGGCAACAACCGAAAGAGGGTCGGTCTTGTCGATTGCCTGCGCGGCTAATGCCGCCTCCAGAACATTACGCTTATGCTGTATTCCGTGGTCATCGAGTCCAGCACCGCGTCCTACCGCGTCGGCTGGAGTTACACCTGCGAGAATGCAGAGCAGGGCACTGGCAGATGTGGAATTGCCGATACCCATCTCGCCCACGCCCACTATGTCAAACTTTCCTGCTGCCTCTTCTGCTAGTTCAATGCCGCTTTCAATTGCAGCGAGGGCTTGCTCTTGGGACATGGCAGGCTCCTTGCGGAAATTATTGGTTCCGGCGGCAATACGTCGATCAAGCGCGCCTTCGATCTTTGGGCCAGCGACACCTGCATCGACAATGCACGTATCGATTTGAAGTTGTTTGCACAAAACACAGATGGCTGCACCGCCACGAACAAAATTCTTGACCATTTCGCGTGTGACGACCGACGGGTATAAGCTGACTCCTTCGGCTGTAATACCGTGGTCTCCGCAAAAAACATACATTCCCTTGCGCTCAGCTCGCGGCGTGAGTGTTTCTTGTATTTGAGCCAGTCTGATGACATCCGGCTCCAACCTGCCCAGGCTACCGCGCGGCTTAGTTAGCGAATCCCAGCGCGATTGCACTGCCTCCGCAATACCCGGCAGCGGACCTTTGGGAATGTTTTTAAGAATATTCAACACGAATTACCTCTCCATATTGCTGAACGAAATTTAGTGCGTCGCGCCCGTCAATCAGAGTTACTAGCGCAGCGTTAACGCCTTGGTGGGCAACTACAGCAGCGGGAGTTGCTCCTGTACGAATGGTCTGCCATGCCGGTTTCATTCGATCTAACACTTCCTGCCACTTTTCGCCACCGGGTGAACTCACACCGAGCCAGTCAACAAGCTTTTGGGCTGCTAACTCAGGCCATTCTCTTTCAACTTCTGCCCATGTTTTGCCAGTCCAGTCACCGTAATCCACTTCGATCAGGGCAGCCATTTCCACCATCTGTGCGGTGCGAATGAACGCCGCAGTCTGACGTGCACGCAAGAGGGGACTGCAATAAGTGACACTGACTTCAATATCGGTTAAGGCTTGTTTGGCATGTTGGAAACCCTTCGGAGAAAGCGGCGAATCTAATCGTCCTAGCAGCACGCTTTTGGTCTGGGGCTCGGAGTGGCGGATTAAATAGAGAATCGCCATGCTAGAACCATTAGATTTACCGTTTCAACCATGAGACACGTCGCGCCTAGGCAATCGCCATTGACACCGCCGAGCCGTCTTCAGGAAATAGATTCGCGCCAGCAGGATTGTGACAGTACTTGCCAGAATCATCGCTAGCGCCAATCGCCAGCCAGCTAGGAACGACAACCCAAGAGCCTGGGCGACAACCGCAATTGTGACTGCTCTTGTACAGCCGGATGCAAACTCCCGCCCCAAACCTTCGCCCGCCGGCGGGGCAATGTGCGCCATAACCACCAACGAAGCGCGCGACAAAGCCAGCACTGCCGGCAGCGTCCGCACAGCAGGAACGACACACTGCGCTAATGCTTGCCAGCGGAGGAGCGTTGACATGACGAGTACTACGCCTCCGTAAGTTCCAATTCGGCTATCTTTCAGAATCGACATGATCTTCTCGCGGCTGCGGCCAACGCGAAACGCATCCGCGACATCTGCTAGTCCGTCCTCGTGCAGACAGCCGGTGATCATTATTAGCCAGCCAATTGCAAGCAATGCCGCAAGAGAATGCTCCAAAGGCGGACGGAAAACGAAGAGAATTCCAGCACAAGACAAACCCAGAAGCGCGCCTACAAGAGGGAAAAAGATTGGAGAGTTTGCAGATGCCCCTGTCTGCCGGCGAACCGGCACAATAGTCAAAAACTGGAGCGCACCTAGAAAGCGGTTCATCACTTCACGCGCAATCCGATTCCAAAGATCATCCAGTGAACCTCCGCTGCCCGTTCGGCTGCACGCTGATTCAAACGACCAGCACAATCTCGAAAGCGCCTGGCCAGAGCATTTTCGGGAACGATTCCGCAGCCGACTTCATTCGTGACCAGAATTACCTTGGTATGCGCGCTAGCCGCCGCGTTCAGCAGCTTTTCGCACTCGTTGTCAACGTTCCGATCTTCAGCCAGCATGATGTTGCTCAGCCACAACGTCAAACAGTCCACAACAATGGCATCGTACTTTCCGTCTTCTGAAGCTATGCGATCGACCACGTCGAAAGGCTCTTCCCAAGTCGCGATAGCTGGATCGCGCTCGGCCCGGTGAATGGAGATGCGCTGACGCATCTCATCGTCAAAGGCTTGAGCGGTTGCAATAAATCCCAGCCGCGTTCCCGAAGCTTTCAGCATGCGCAGTGCCGCCCCGCTTTTGCCACTGCGGCTTCCTCCCCAATCAAAATCATGCACTAAAACCTTTGTTGCGGCGACGCAACATCCAAATAAACACTGGCCCTCCAAGTAGCGCGGTAATGACGCCGACTGGGATCTCAACCGGCGCTAGCACTGTTCTGGAAAAAACGTCGCACAAGGCCACAAACGCTGCGCCTATGAGAAATGAGCATGGTGCCAACACGCGATGATCCGCGCCGACCCAACTACGCAAAGCATGCGGAATAATTAAGCCGACAAAGCCAATTGGTCCTGTCAGCGCGGTCACCGCGCCGGTCAAGATAGAAGCTGCGGCGCAACCAATCCATAGCAGGCGACTGGGTGAGACTCCACGAGTAGATGCCCAGCGTTCACCCACGGCCAGTAGATTCCATTCGCGGCCATAGAGGAAAGCGATCAGGCAAACCGGTGTCAGGAACGCGCTCAACCAGAGCAAGGTGGGATAACTGGGTGCTTCCATGCCGCCCATCAGCCACCGATTAACAGAAAACGACTTTAAGAAACCAGCCAGACTAGACAAGAATAATATTGCCGCCATGCAGATGCTGTCTACGGTAATGCCGGCGAGCAGCAAACTGGTGGATGACATTTGCCCGCGTTGAGAAGCAATTGCCACAACGACCAAAAGCACCCCGCCAGCGCCAACGCAAGCCGCTAAACTGACCGGCGAAAATCCACCAACCGTGTCCCATCCAAATAAGATGGCCGCTACCGCGCCCAGCGAGGCTCCGCCGGATACACCCAGCGTGTAAGGCGTTGCCAGTGGGTTCCGCAACATTGCCTGCAGCAGCACGCCGGAAAGCGACAACGCACCGCCTGTCCACAAAGCCAGCAGCGCACGCGGGAGGCGTAGCGCTATCAAGATGTCGCGATCGGGACTTAGGCCGCGAATGGCGCGGCTCAAGCTCACATGTCCGGATCCAATCGAGACGGCTAACAACCAGGCCACCACAATCGCCAGCGCCGAGATCAACACTGCCGTACGGTGCGGCACGCGTTTAGTCTCCATATAGCAACCACGGTTGGCCAGATGCCTTATGATGCAGTTCAACCTGCACCTGGAAAACTTCTTCCAGCAGATCTGAACTGAGAATTCGCGAGGGAATGCCATCCGCTCGCACCCGGCCTTCATGGAGCAGAATCATTCGCCCAGCGTAAGCTGCCGCTAAATTCAAATCGTGCGTTACACAAACAATCAGCAGACCTTTTCGACTGAGATTCGCGAGCAACCGCTGCAACCATAGTTGATGTTGCAGATCCAAGTGGGTGGCCGGCTCATCTAACAGAAGCACTTCAGGCTCTTGAGCCAGAGCGGCCGCCAGCAAAATGCGCTGCCGCTCGCCACCGCTCATCGTCGATATATAGCGATGACGAAACGCTTCCATACCGGTGGATTGAAACGCCCTATCCACCGCGGCATGATCTTCCGCCGATTCATACATGCCAGTCTGATGCGGCATGCGGCCCATATAAACAACTTCGCCGGCGGTGAAAGGAAATTCGACGCGCTCGGCCTGCTGCAACACCGCTACCCGTTTGGCAAAATCGCGGCGATTCCATTCGTGAGCTTTGCGGCCCAGCAGGCAGCACGTTCCAGATGTCGGGATAAATAAACCTGCCAGCAACGAAAGCAGAGTCGATTTTCCAGCCCCATTTGGACCGGCAATCGCAATGAATTCACCCGCGCACATCTGAAGCGAAACGGGCTTCAATACCTCTGCTTCGCCATAGCGAACATTTGCCTTGTCCAATGTGAATAGCGCATTCACGGATGAATCTCTGGGTGCAGCAAATGAGCCAATAGTTTCACAGCGTCCGGCGCTCTGGGACCCGGCACAACGAACGGATCGGACGGTACCGAGTAGACACGTCCGGCTTTGACCGCCTTCAGGATAGACCAGTCATGCCATAGTGACATGGTCCGCTCTTGAGTGGCCTTTTCGTCGTCACTTAGCTCGACAATAACGTCGGGGTTCCGTGAAATTATTTCTTCCAGTGAAACGGCCGGGTAAGCCGTCGCTGCGTCCGCGAACACATTCGTCCCACCCGCATAGTTGAGCAGATCTGCGAAATACGATTTGCCAGCGCCCGCAATCAAGCCTTGCAGACTTCCCGGATCGTGCCCTACAATGAACGCCACCGATGGTTGTTTCGAATTCCTGGTCAGGTTCCGAAATCTCGCCAATTGTGCTTCTGACTGTTTGACAAACTCTTCTGTGGCCGCTTCCGTATGTGTCGCTTTGCCGATTTCGCGCGCGCCCGCGAACACATGCTCTAAATTCTCACTCTCCACCTCGAGGTATCGAATGTGCAGACGCGTTAATTCCTCCCCTAGATGATTGGGCTGCTTCTGCACGACGACCAGATCCGGATGTAAGGCGACGATGGCTTCTACATCCGGCTGCAAAAACGTGCCAATCTTAGGCAAGCTCAAAACCGCTGCAGGAAACTTACAATAGATGGTCACGCCGACCACGCGCGGACCCAGCCCCATGGCAAACAGCGTCTCGGTAATGCTAGGAGATGTGGAGATAATGCGTTGCACCTCGGTCCCGCGCAGATTCAGCGTCAGCACCAAGATTGCAATCAGCCGCATCAGAACTTGAATTGAACACCGCCTTTTGCCACAAACCCAGGTGTTAGGAACCCGCCTTCAAAGTAGGTTTGATCGGTCAAATTTTCAAGTCGGGCGTAGATTCGAAGCGTCATGCGCTCATTCAGCGGCTGCGAATATCCAACGGATCCGCCCAGCTTTCTCGGACCGTTGAAGGAATAGGCGAGGACGTTGTACGGAGGCAGGGAGTTGTAGAGCGGGTACACAAAGCGAGAACCCGCCAGATAGTCAACGGACGCATCCCAATGAGGCCCAAAGGACTTCATGATCAGCAGCGTGAATGTGTCAGGCAAGATGTTTGGTGATTGCAGCTGGCCGTCGCTGTACTGAGAAATTCGATCAATAGAATTGCTGTAGGTCCAGCCAGCGCGCATCATTACGCCTCGCGGCAGCTTCGCCTCAGCCGACACTTCCACGCCGCGCGCAATGCCCCCAGGCGTGTTGTAGTATCCGCCGTAGCGGCCGTAAGGATCAGTAGCTGGAGTTATCAATATTCCAGGATCGTAGGCAATTGTCTCCTGTAGGCGCGTATAGAAATAACTAGCGCTGATTTTAATTTTGTCCGAATCGAAATACTGATCAAACCCCGCGTCTAAGGACACGGCCCGTTCGGGACTGAGCCGCGGATCGCCGTAGGCAGAGAACGAACTGCCGTCAAAATAAGTGCCGAAGCGCTCATAGAGCGAGGGCGCTCGATAGGCATTGCCACCGTGGCTGCGAAATTTCGTGTTAGTCGAACGAAAGAAATATGCCAGCGATGCATCGCCTGTGAAAGCGCTAGGTGGCGATGTGGCCGACGCCGAGGCATACACCGGAAACAAACCCGAAAACGTGGGCGCAGTCAAATCAAAGCTCTGCCATCTGCCTGATAGAGAGATCTGTAGCCGATCGCTGAATAGCTTTGTTTGATCCTGAGCAAATACAGTATTGCTGGATTGCAGCGTGCTGGTGCTCGACAGGAAAACAGGCACCTGCCCGGTATAGGAAGGGCTTGAAAAGCTTTCGCGCTCGAACTCATAACCCGACGATAGAAGCTGGCTGTGGATAGGTTGCCATTCCACCGTTGCATTTGCGGTGTCCACACGGCTGTCGTATTTGGTGGAGGTTCTGTCCGAAGGCTGATAGCCCAGCCCCAACGGCCCATTCACATAGTTTCTGTTGGTATCCAGGTCCTGATAACTGAGCCGGTAATGCAGATTCGGAAGAACTTGGTGCTCGACGTATAGCAGTGTCGCGACGAATTGGACCACACGATAATCATCCGGATCGCCGTATGCGGTAATGAAAGTGGCGTTGCCGAAATTGAATGGTATGCCAGCCGAAATACTCGCCACCGCCGCAGGTATCTGATTCAGGGGCAACGGAATCGCGTTAATCGCTCCCACTGGAGTTAGCGCCGGAGGCAGCGGTACGGCATTATCTTGCAATTGTCCGAACGTGCCCGCACCGATAACTCGGCTGCCTATCCTGAAGGTAGGCTTCAAGAGATATTCAAGCGATCCAAGTCCGCCGTTATTGCGATACTGGCCATTCCCTTCGACGCCGTCGGCCACTTCGGCATGACCAAATCCGGCCGAATAGAACAGGCGATTTCCAACGCCTCCGGCCAAATGTATTTTTCCGAAAAACTGACCTAACATCCCGCCTTGCAAGTCCAGGTCGCCATGAAACGGACCGCCGCCCTGATCAGTGACCATGTTCACTACGCCGCCGATTGCGTTAGTGCCGTACAACGATGCTCCGGCGCCCTGCAAGACCTCCACACGCGAGGAGTCAGCAAACCAAAGATCACTCAGAAAGGTACTGGCGTCGCCCTGCGTGGCTGAGACATCGCGGATTCGCAACCCGTCCACCAGAATCGACGTGTCAACGGTGCGCAAACCTCGAATCTGAATAGTAGCGAAACTGCCTGGACCGCCTTCCTGCGAGACTCTCAACCCGGGTATCAGATCAAGCGCGTCTACAAGCGAATCGCGCCCTTGCCCATTTACTTCGTCGACATTGACTACATTCATTTCCTTCGACGTTTCACTAGCAGATTGGGCAAAACCATTGCCCGTAACCGTTATTTGCGTCGCGGTGGGAGTAATCTCCAGTACCAGGTCCGGTAGCGCAGTTGTTTTGTCCGTGATATTCACAGCCTGTGCATTGGTCATGCGCACGCCAAGAGCGACGGCCTGAAGCAGATATTCGCCTTGGGCTAGCTTGCTGAAGCAATAGCTGCCAACATCGTCGCTTTGTGTTGTTAGTTCAGCCTTGCTGTCGCGTGAATAGATTTTGATGCTGGCGCGCGGGACGGGCAATGCAGTAGTGTCCACGGTGCGGCCACAGACCTGAGGCGCAGCCTGCGCAAACAAAGGAATTAAGATCGCTAGTGCAACCAAGACGGCGAACGGCGTGCAAGAAACGCCGGTAAATGTGGCGAATAAACGACGAGTCATCCTCACCCCTCCCACGAAGGTGTCTTGTGAAACCAAAACCGTTATGGTTTCGACTGTTAGCAGGTCTTCGGACTGACAAGTGCGTCCCGTTACCGGGGTTACCTAGTGGCCTCCGCTTCCCAGCCCAATGTGAGCCAGTGCGTCATGATGAGGCGTTCGTTCTTGTTTACCGCTGCGGGGCAGTTCCGGATTCACACCGGATTCCCTGTTTCCACGCCAATTAAGTCAGCGTACTAACAGCACCTGCAAGATTATCACGAACGGCTTATCGTTCTACCAACTGCAGAGCTGCGCCAGTGCGTTTCTCCCAGCCAACACGCTCCAATTCCGGCGTGCAACTTTCTTCTTCCGGATAACCAATGCAAAGGTAGGCGATCAAATTCCAGTCATCAGGAACGTCGAGAATAGTTTTGACGCGCGTGGCATCCAGAATGGACACCCAACCTACGCCAACGCCGTAAGCGCGAGCGGCCAACCACAGGGTGACAATGGCTCCGACAACAGAGTATTGCAAAGTTTCCGGCATCGTCTGCCGTCCTAGTCCCATGCCTTTGCGAGTTCCCTGATCGGCAAATACCGCCAGATGGACGGGAGCGCGATCGAGACCCTCCAGCTTGAGTTGCACATACAGCCGCGCCTGATCACCAGAGTAACCGGCTAGTGCTTCGGTGTTCGCCTTTTGAAACTCGCTTCGAACAGCGGCGCGGCGGGACTCGCTGCTAACACGAACAAATCGCCAAGGCTCGCTCAAGCCGACCGAAGGCGCGAGGCAACCCAGCCCCACCAATTCCTCCAACAGTCCGTCCGGCAACTGATCTGTACGAAAGCATCGAACATCGCGCCGCCAAACAATTAATGAACGTAGCTGTCGGTGAAACTCGTCGTCAAAATCATGCTGACGACCCTCAAACAGCGGCTCGGCCAGATTTAACGCCATGCTTAAGCCAGTATAGGAGAAAGCGATGCAGGGCGGGGTATACCACCTACACCGGTGGTCAAGAACCGTTCTCGCATCCAATGTAGGCTTTTTTAGTGCGGTGACGCGACCTACTGCCATTCGTTGGCTTGATGTTGCGGCTCACGATGTTTAAGTGAAGCGGCTTTGTCATGACTTTTTCGGCTGTCGCTGACCTTTTTATTTTGTTGTGTTTTTCCGTCTTGACGCGTCAAGGTTACTTCCAGAATGCCGCTCGCTGAGTTAACAATTCGGCGCTGTCGCGCTTAGTTTTTAGCTTTTGGAAAGGCCGAACGCACTTGTCTACCTCAAATCTGTCCAAGCTCTTCTTGATATCAGCGCTCTTGTTCATGCCGTTAGTATCCTGGGCCCAATCGTCTTACGATCCGTCCACGACCGAAACATTCACTCAAGCTACCGCAGCTATGTCAGTTGTCAATTCCTACACGTTTGGAACAAACGGAGGCAATAGCATCACTAACCTGCAACAGCTTTCAGCCAGTTTCAATCCCTACGGACTGGCCGGAACAACTGTTATCAACACGGAGTGGGAGCGGTACCAGCCCTTTAATTCAACGAACTTCGTATTCCAACCCACATCGCTGAATCTGACAGCCACGATACCTTCAAACGGCGGCCTTTTTGCGGGAGGCATCGATTCGGGACAAATTTGGAGTCAGCAGACCTATCAGCCCGGCAAGACAGGGCAAAATGTCTATGCAATGTCAGTTCGAATGAAATTCCCAACTGGCGCTGGAATGTGGCCCGGAGTGTGGATGGATTCACAAAAAAACGGTGACCTTTCCGAAATAGACATCGTTGAGTTCGAAATCATGAAGTATCAGAATCAGTACGACTGGACGGGCTTCGACCATGGTCCGGGTGTTGGCTCCGCCTTCTACTCGCTACTCACGAACCCGTGGGTTTGGGATCCAGGAACTGATTTTTCGGCGGCTTTTCATAACTACCAAGTAGTATGGACGCCCGACGCTACGTTCAAATACTTTGACGATCAGCTGATTTATGCTCAGTACTTCACGTGGACGGCTCCGGGGCCGGCAAATTTGGGCGTAAATCTGGCCGTGGGGTCAAACCTTGCAAGCTTGCCCGGGTTGATTCCCACTTCGCTCTCCGAGTTTCCCAGTGCGCTGCAACTAGAATCGATCACTGTTTGGGGTGGCCCGACCGCGGGTCCTGTGACGACGACTTCATCCGCCACCTACAGCGGACTTGATACCACGACACAGGGTACATGGACCGGGATCTACGGTGCCGACGGGAGCACGATCGCGAACGATACCACGACCTCGCTTCCGTCCTACGCATCCCTCACTTTTAATGGCGTCAGCACCCACATATGGGACAGTTCTACGACAGATCCGCGCGCCTTACAGGTTAGCAGCGATTCGACTAACCGCATTGCTTCCACTTATTACAGCGGTAACCCAAGCTTCAGCATGAATTTGAATTTGACGGATGGTAACACTCACCGTGTCGCGCTCTATCTGCTGGATTGGAGCAATAATGGCCGAAGCGAAACCATCTCTATCACAGATGCCAGCACCGGGACCGTCTTGAGTACGGAATCATTCAGCAATTTCGACAACGGGCAATATGCTATCTGGAACCTAAAAGGTAACGTGTTGATTACCGTTACAGTGACTTCCAATGGCCCGCTCGATAACCCGCTCGTAAGTGGCATATTCTTCGGTGCTGCAGGGGCTGCGCCCACGCCAACAGCCTCTGCGAGTTATAGCGGATTGGATACCACAACGCAGGGAACATGGACTGGCAAGTATGGGGCAAATGGAGCCCAGATCGCCAATGATAGCTCGACCTCGTTACCCTCCTATGCTTCTCTCACCTTCAATGGCGCCAGCACCTATACCTGGGACAGTTCCACCACGGACCCTCGCGCTTTGCAGGTTAGCAGTGGTTCGTCCAGCCGCATCGCTTCGACTTATTACAGCGATAACCAAAGCTTCAGTATGAATTTGAATCTAACGGACGGCAATACGCATCGGGTCGCGCTCTATCTGCTGGACTGGAGCGATAACGGCCGAAGTGAAACCATCTCCATCCTTGATGCCGGCACCGGGAAGATATTGAGTACAGAATCGTTCACGGACTTCGACAACGGACAATACGCCACTTGGGAAATCAAAGGCAATGTCATTATTACAGTGACCGTCACTTCCGACGGCGTGCTGGATAACCCTCTCGTCGGCGCTATCTTCTTTGGCTAAAGGCGTAGTCAGAAACGTTTGGTAACGGGAACCGAGCTAGTGCCCGCGCGACAAACCATTCGCCATCGTCTTCAGGAGCGTGGCATTGGCATCATCATCTTTGATCGCCCACTGAAACGCTCCGCCCAGTCCCCGAAATGTGGCATAATCCATTTTGCCTGCAACAGTCGGAACATCGTCCAAGCTCCAGAATGTTTCCGTTGTCGGGTCATATAGCCAATCCGCGAAAGATAAGAAATCGTGGTGCAGGGCGAAGCCGCTGGTGGCGAAAGTCTCAAGCGTTCGGTATGTGGCCACGCCGTCCGTCGCCAACGAATCGCCTGATGGCGACGGCGCCGCTCCCGTCGATGTTTGATAGAGCCCATGATTGCTATTCGGAACACCCGTCCATCCACGCCCGTAGGATGGGATTCCAAGTACCATCTTCTGCGCCGGAACCCCAGCTTTCAGATACGCGCTGACAGTTCCGTCGATATAAAAGCCCTCACCCTTCGCGGGGTCAAACGGAGATTCAAACAGGGGGGCCGCGTGATTCGTGCTTGTCTCCCAGGTGCCGTGATAGTCATAAGTCTCCATGTTGAGAAAATCAACTTGTTCGGCCACAGCTCTCAGATCCATGTTCGAGTAGTTCTGCGAACCTGCCGGTGCGGCTATGGTCAACAAGTAGTTTTTGTGGTTTTGGGCTCCCAGCATTGCCAATTGTGTACGAAATTCTTTGACTAGAGCTGTAAAGTTCTCTTTGTCTGCAGCCGCAGGAAACTCCCAATCTAGGTCGATGCCATCAAATAACCCTACTGCTGAAACTCCCGCAGCCACGTTGCCGCTAACGAACATGTCAATGCAGGAATTGGCCAAGGTGGCGCGTCCGGCAGGTGTGGCAGCTGCATCTGAGAATGCAGCGGTATTGGCTGCAGATGCTCCGCCGATCGAAATCAGAACCCTAAGCTTCGGGTGCAGTTGCTTTAACTGAAGCAGAGCCGCAAAGTTTCCATACAAAGGTCCCGCGTAAGGTTGGCCGTTCACAGACGGCAAATATGGCGTTTGATAATCTGCCCAACTGTCCGCGATCGCACACTGCCCGCTGGTGCTCACATTTGCGAATGCGTATAGAACATCTGTAAGGACGTCGGCCCCGCCGCTCGTTTGCAGATCGGCTATGTTGTAATTCGCGCCGTAAATGCTCCACTCTTCGAAGTAGGCGCCAATTATCTTACTTCGGTGATCATCGAAGTCTGCGGCGAGGCTTAGTGTGGGAAAAAGAATGGCGGCTAGGGCCAGGGTTGTTGAACAGGTAAATCGATACATCGCGAATCGAATTATATGATAAATCTCTCAGGTTCTGGGAAGCTGTGACTTTGGAGACTGTGTCTTGAAAACACTGAGGCGGGAGCCAGCCGAGATTGACCCCCAAAATGAGGTCAACAATCCGAAGGGAAGATGTGGCCTCCAATGCAGCTGATCAATAACGAAGGTCCTTAAAATACTGCAGCGACACCGGAACCTGTTCGGCCGCGCAAGGCGATTCATCATCGATGAAGTACGCGGCCACATGATCGCGAGTCGCTTGGCGCAGAATCTCGGGCCAGCAAAGCACACCATGACCCAGCGCAACGCTCGCCTCAGCAGATGCGTTCCCGCTTGTATTTCGTTTTGTGCCGCTCGCCATCTCCCTCAGGTGCAGGATTTGAAATCGGTCAGGATTACCGTTCCAGATAGCAGCTGGTCGGCGGATGCCTGGGCAAACCAGAAAGTATCAATCTCAAAGAAAACTAGATTGGGTTTGGTTTCGCGCACTAAGACGTCAAACAAGGTCTCGGTCGGGGTATGCACAAACTCGAAACCGTGCGGATGATACCCAAATTCCAAATTATTCGCCTGAAGTTGCTCTCCCCACCGATTAAAGCCTGCGGCGGCTTGGCTGATTTGTTGTGGGGTAATCGCCCCTTGATGCGGGACCCATGAAGCCAGCACATAGGATGCGCCGAGAGTGCGTGCATCGGCGACGACGGTAGACAAGTGGTCAAGTGGTCATGCAAATCCTCGTAGCTGCCAATGAAGCTCGTGCAGCGCAGGTTTGCACCCTTGAGTAGCTTAAGCAAATGCCGCGGCGGTGTGACCACACAAGCTGGCCGTTTCAACGGTTTCAAAATCTAAGAACGAATTCGCCGGATGGTGCCTGGCAGGTCACGCTTCGGTTTGTCGCGGTACGTCCATAATTCCATTCCTACCCGCGACGTCAATGTCATAGGCGTCCATTCCTTGGGCATACAAATTCGCGCCGTTTGTTCCTTCGCCAGCAGTTCGTTGAAGATCTGCACGCAAGGCCATGGTTCGGTATGGCCGGGGATGTCGGCCAAGTAAATGGATTTTGCCCCTTGATTCCAAAAACACAAGCTGCTCTCTACCAATAGCTTTGAAGTCCGCAAAAATCGGATCGTGGTGTTGATTGGCGCCACTATCCTTAGTCAAGTGCCGCTTCCAGGGTATGGACGGATCGAAGTTCGGAAATGGGTTCTCCCACCACCATAGCTTGTTGCCCTGTCGGTCGCTGCCAAATACTGTGTCCAGATCACCGTCTCCATCAATGTTGTAAGCGTGTCGCCAGCCTCGATAGTTTGGAACGGCAACTCTACGACGTAACGGGACCACCCGTTGAGGAAGCGACAATGATCTGGGCAGGGGAATGTGTTTCATTGCCTGCGAGCCTGACGCCATCACGACTCAGTTGAGGTGCACCAGTTGGAGCATCAAAGCTTTGGGTGCTTGTCCTTGAAAGTTTGGTGGCCGTTTGAGCTTTTGGGAGTCAGGAGACATTGCCCGTGGCGGAGCGCCGGACCATGATTTCATGCCGGTCGATTGGTGGCGAGTGCGCGGTCAGCGACACCGAGCCTTTATCCGTTTCGACGGTAACAGCGTAACGCCATCATCTCGGCATATAGATCCTGGAAATCAGGATGTGCCGCCAACTCGACGTGACTACAAAGCCCGTGGATCTTCCGCAGCCGAGCCGCACGCGACGAAGGTGTGAGCAGCAGCGTTCGAGCACCCCGCAAGTAGCTGTTTCCGACGGGCTCAATCGTCAGACCTTCAGATAGTAGGCCAATGATGCGCGCACTGGATTGACGAATATAGTTGCCGAATGCGCCGGCCAGAAGGAGCTTCTCCACCTTTGGACCAACCAACATGCGAATACCTGTAGCCATGGCCCCTTTGGCCAACTGTAACTCGCGGATATCGTGCTGAGTGAGAGCGATCCCGTGGGTCAGATTTAATACCTTGTCAGAACCGGTCAGGCGTCCGCTACCGCTTATCAAGCCCAATTCGATGCCGCAGGCAACGGCATCTACCAAGCCACTACCGCAGACACCGCGCGGTCTCACTGCCTAAAACGTGGCAGTCGATCGAACGGTCGTTTACTTGGACGGCGTCGATCGCACCCGCGCCGGCGCGCATGCCGACACCAATGCGGCCACCTTGGCAGGGGAGAAACTCGGCAGGACCTGGCCATCCCAGTTCGGACTGTTCGAAACGAACCGCTTCCAGGGTAGGCGAGAGGAATGACGCACAGGTGCGGTTCCACAGGAAGACCACAGAAGATATGGTGCATGGCTGTGTTGCCAGCCTGCAACACCTCTCTTAATGGCTCAGCGCCCAACATCTGTCCAAGATCCCTACGGATGAGTCGTCGGAGCTCGACCTGCTAGTCAAGTTCATATTGGAGCCGAGTCATTACATCGGCCCCGTAGCGTGCCTGCGGGTTGAGCGCAGTTTCTACCCGCACTACCTCGCCGCTAGAGAGGTCTACCACTTGGACCAGGAGCGTCGTAGTTCCGAGGTCGATGACTGCGCCCAGTTCGGAGCGCGATTCAGTCGGTACACTTGCCTCATCAGTAAGTACTTCGGAGGACCATTGCTCGATTTCGACAACCACAATCTCAGTAGCTGACGAGCAGCACGCCAAACGCCAACCCTCTTCGATTTCGTCGGCGCTAAGCACGTCCTGCATCGCTTCGGTGGCGGGTATCTGGCCCGAGACGGGCAAAACGCGTCATGGCGTCGACGTTAGGCAGCGGAGTGCCGCGCGGAATTTCGCAGCCCGCGCCGCAAATGTAAGCTGCACCCGCCTGCCGGTAGCACTCAGCCAGTGCCTCTTCCACCGAAGCCGGCGTACCATCGCGCAGTGCACGACGGGATCGATGTTGCCGAGCAGCACCTGTTCGGGTAGCATGGCGCTTCGTGCAAGCGATATGGGTGTCGGATAATCCAAGTCGATAATGTCGGCTCCCGTTTGTCCCATCCCTGCCACAATGCGTTTCGTGTTGCCACAGATATAGACAGCATGCGCGTTGCGGGAAACCCTTCAGTCTCGTGACAGCGAAGCACCCACGAAAGAGCAATGAACTGGTTCTATTCAATCGAGGACTCGCGCGTTATTTCATTCCGGGCCAATGCTGGTCATTCAAGCAGTAACGACGTCCCAGATCATTCGCGCGTTATCAGATCAGGCGTGTGCTCGATTCATTTTAGATATTCTGTTCGTTCTACATTTAAGACTGCCGTGAATCAAACGGCCCACGTGTATCTGCTTCCAAACTTCTGTCAGCAATGAGGTTCGTCACGGCCCACACGCCTCTTACCCAAGCGTTTTAATCTCTTCCGCCGCATCTCAATGACTCCCGCCCTTTCATCGGCTCATTCATGCGCCATCAAATCACTCTACGTGTCATCTGTAGCTTCGAAAACCCACAACCGAGTCAGTTCAAACGGCCCTATCCAAAGTGCGAGCCTCTCCTATTACTGGGTCTTGACTTGGCTGGCGCTGGCAGGGGTCAACTCGCTCAGCGAAACCGTTCGTCGTTCCTTGGCGGAGCGAATCGCGGCAAACGCCACTTGCGTTGCCGACACTGCCGCATCCACCCCGCATACCTCGCCGCCGTGCCCCAAAATCTGATCCACAAACCGTTCCAATGCGTGCGCATGGCCCTTATCCGGCTCCGCGGTGAACTGCAAAAGGGGATCGTTCTTAGCCGCAGCCTCCGCGCAGGCTGCTTGTTTTTTCGCCAGCCATCCGGAAACTCCGCCCTCCAATCCGACATTCGAATGGAGATCGTTCAGCATGGGGTATGTCGTCCTGGCAGGTGCGCCTTCAATACCGGCGGTGCGGACCTCCAGCATATGGTCAACAGCCAGATAGCCGCCGTTACCCATAAACTCATAGAGTTCCTTGCAGTAGCCAAAAGTTCCGTTGCTGCCGATTGTGATAGTCGCCAGCGCGCCGTTTTGGTAGCGCACGATGACAGCTTCGTTCAACATGCCTGTTTCCACCGCCGTAACCTCTATAGGAGGCTGGACCAGGAACCAGTTGCAAACGTCGGTGAAGTGAGTCATCTCAAACAGCATGGGTCCATGCGGTGCCTGACTCTTGTCGAATACCCAAGCCTTCCAGCTATACCAGTCATCATTTATTCTCACCACTACCGAAGGCACGCCGTCATCCGGTAAGGCCGGCAACAAGTCTCCTTCCCGCCGCCATCGCCAGGGACAGGGATTCGGCTTGGTCATATGCTGCCGGAAGATGCGCTGAGCATCGACCATTGCGGGGCTGGCGCGGCGGTTGTGGCCGACACAGAAGGGGATTCCGCTTTGATGTACCATCTGCTGGATTTCGCGCATCTCGTCGAGCGTGGTAGCCAATGGCTTTTCAACATAGACTGGTTTACCCATACTTGCTGCTAATTCGATTACCGGCAAGCGCAGCTTTTCAGTTGTGCAGAGGCAGATGACATCAACTTCCGGATCTTTGATGGCTTCGCGATAGTCCCTGGTGGTTCGCTGCGGCTTGAACAAGTGGCCGCACTGCGCCAAGACCTGATCATCTATGTCGACGCAGGTCGTCAACGCCATGCGCGGGGAGTTGACGATGTTGGGCAGGTGCTGCGCTTGCGCCAGGCTGCCGCAGCCGATAACGGCAAAACGTAAGGGCAAAGTGATCATTTGGGACTTGGCGGCGCGTTGCGCGCAATGTAGTCGCGCCGCGAGACCAATTCAAACTCGCGCATCAATTCGGCGACTGTCACATCGTGCGATCGTGATTCCAACAGGAAGACGCAACTGGGCTGATCAAAACGGACGCAGACTTTGCTGCCGTAACGGCGCTGGATGTCAAGCATCTTTTCCTGATTTACATCCGCAAAGAGAGCTACAGAATCGAAGTTGATGGTGGCCTGCACAATGGGCGAGCCAAAGCCTTGGCGGAGCGTTTCGTGACGGTAGCCGCCCGAAGCGATTTCCCTGCCGTCTCGATCAAGAATGCGGTTCCACTGGGAATAGGCAAGGATCATGGGCACGCCGTACATTAGGGCGTAAGCATCCAACAAAGGCCCCGCGGGAGTGTAGCTGGGGATGACGAAAAAGTCTGCGCCCAACTCCACCTGTGGCGCGAAGACATGCTGGGGGTAATGAACATCGACGCAGATGGCGCCTCCCAGCTTTAATCCTTCCCACTCAATCGGCCGGTGCAGAAAACCGCGTACGCCCGCCGCGCGCTCGCCGGATGCGGGCGCGACCTTGTCGTAATGACCCAGCACTTCGCCGGTTTTCGCGAGTAAATAGAACCTGTTTACCAGAGAACCGTTTTCGCGTACCAGCAGCGGCAAGACCAGGGAAATGTGAGCATCGACAGCAGCCGAACACAGCTCGGCGGTGGCGGAACGCCAGTCGTCAAGGGCGGAATCGGCTAAGGGTAAAGAGTGGCTTTTGCGATTGAGTAGGTTGATGGTCTCAGGCAGAACAGCGAGATCGACACCGTCAGCCGCAGCTTGGGTTATCCACATCGAGGCATCGCGAATGGTACAAGCAAAATCGTCGTATCCTTCATGAAGCGAGATGGCTGCTATGGTTTTTTCGTTCAATGCCTGCCTCTTTCGACTAGGCTAGCCAACGGTCGAGATTCTCCGCGACAAACTGATCGTCATTTAGGAGGGGATAGGCGGCGCAGACGCGGTCGATCTCTTCCATCTGTCCTTCCGACAATTTTTCGTGCGGGTCAAGGCACCAGTTGCCCGCGAGCAGGCCTTGACGGCGCAGGATTTCCTGGATGCCCGGGATGCAGCCGCGAAACTGATTTCTGGCGTCGAAAATGGCGGCATTGGCGTCGGTTATTTCAGCGCCGCGTGCGAGCAGGGATTTGAAGCACGAGCAGTCAGACTGGGCGTTTTGCGCAGAGTGAAGCAACTCAACGGCGCGCCTGGTCCAGACAGCCCACTGGCCAAGCAAGCCACCGACAAAATGGGCGGTGCGGTTGCCGAAGCGGAACTCGGTCAGGAGGTCGGCCACGATGTTGTCGTCATTACCGGTGTAGAGCGCAATTTCTGAGCCGCGACCGCTATGGGCGACTGCGCGCAGCACCTCCATTGTTTGGTAGCGGTCGAAAGAGGCTACTTTGATCGCGACGACGGATTCAATTTCGACGAAGCGTTCCCAGAAGTCGGCATTCAATTCGCGGCCCCCCACAGCGGGCTGAAGGTAAAAGCCGATGAGCGGCACGATTTGACCGACCGCGCGGCAGTGTTCGATTAATTCGGTGTTCGAGGCGGCGGACAGAGCGCCCAGGCTAAGCAGCCCGCCGTCGTAGCCGAGTTGACGCAGGGTAGCGGCCTCGGCGCAGGCTTGGCGAGTATCGCCGCAGATGCCGCCGATCTTCGCCATTACCGTACCGCTCCTGGCTTCGAACATGCGCAGTTCTTCCATGGCCATTTGCAGGACCGGCTTGAACAGGTTGATGCCGGCATCGCGAATGCAAAATTGAGTTGTATGCACTCCGACGGCGATACCGCCTGCGCCAGCGTCGCAGTAGTAACGGGTCAACGCCCGCTGACGCCGCTCATCAAGTTTTCGATCTTCCGTCGTCGCCAAAGGGTGCGCAGGAATAACCAGGCCGCGCTGTAGCAGAGCGCGAAATTCATCAGTATGACCGGCCATTAAAATTTACCGTCCGTCACTTGAAACTTGGTCGCCTTTTGCAAACTCGCACCACCCGTTTCTACCCAACTGGCCACGGCTTGCATCAATTCGCTAAGTGACACCGCAGGATAACCCAGCAACTGGTGGCAGGCCGCGGCATTATTCAACAGCGCCAGTCCTTTTGATTCGCCTGCAACCAACAGGTCTTTCTCAAAGCGTTGCGCAAAGAACTCCGCGGCGCGTCGCACGCTGACTGTTTCGGGCCCCGTGACATTTAAGATCCGCGGCGGAGACTGGCAAAGTTCAAGCGCGCGCATGGCGTAGGAATTGGCATCGCCTTGCCACAATACATTCACGGCCGGAACTGAGAGATCAACCGGCTTGCCATTGTAAACCTGGCGCGCGATATCAACCAGCACACCGTAGCGGAGATCGATGGCGTAATTCAGCCGAAAGAGCAAGCACTGCGTGTGGAAGCGTTTTGAATAATACTCGAAAACGCGCTCGCGGCCGAGGCACGACTGGGCATATTCGCCGCGTGGCGCTGGCGCGTCAGATTCGACGCAGCCGCCTTCTTCGGCGGTGACAAACGGATAGACGTTGCCGGTGGAGAAGGCGACAATACGCGAATGACGAAAACGTTGCGCTACCAGCGAGGGCATGATCGTATTCAGCGCCCAGGTAACTTCCGGGTCTGAAGATGATCCAAACTTGCGACCGGCTAGGAATAGGACGTTTTCCACTTCCGGTAACGCGTTAATTTGCTCCGGCTCCACCAGATCGCAAGTGATGGTTTTGATGCCCGCGCTTTCCAGTTCGTGTCGAGCCGCAGACGATTGAAAGCGCGACACTGCAAGCACGGTAGACGAATTGCCAGCGGAGCTGAGCGAAAGCGCTAAGCGCTTGGCCAGCGTCGGACCCATTTTGCCCCCAGCGCCTAGAACGATGGTGTCGCCCTTCAGGTTGCGTGCAAAGGCGATATCGGCACTGCTGGGCTGAGTAAGCAGCGTGTCGAGCTGATGTTCTGACTCCAACGGAATCATAGGCGGCAGACTAGTTTCGACATGCGGAATCTATTTTTGAATAACGGAATCAATTTACACCTCACTTTTCGGTCTGTCAAGCTATATATCCCATTTTCAAGCTCCCAGCCAACAAGCAGTCATAGCGGCGTGAATGTACGGAATGCTCCAATATTCGAGCGTGTTCCATTCGATAGCGGTGGATTCTTCAAGGTACGGCGAATCATCGGGGCGACCGATAAAACCGACAAGCATTGCCTCTGGCAATTGTGGGATGCGAAACGAATAGCCGATCGGTTGGCGGTAACCGATGCCGGTGAACAACGAACGGTTTAGCGTATTGTGTCCGAGGCACCAGTGCAACAGACGTTCTGCGGCGCGACGCCAGGAGGGTTGATTGCAGAGCACGCAAGCTCGCGCGAGCAGATGGGCGTGACTCATTAGGACCGAGCTAGTGCCGTGCACAATGCCTTGCGCGTTGAATGGGTGAATAAAAGTTCGAACGCCAAAGCCCGAACCAATGTCGCGAAACGTCTGACGGTCGGGCGCAGGCGGCTGTAGGTAGACACCATAAGGGGTTAGCGAGAAAGGGTTGCTTGCTGAGTCGGGAAGCAAATAACCCTCAATATATTCGCGCACTGCTTGTAACGCTTTAACGGCGATGCCTTCGACGTTTGGAAGATCTCGCAGAAGATCGCGCACTTCCCAGAGGCGTAGCAATGCAAATGCAGGATCGGCCGAGAACGCGATCGAACGATAAGCGTCTACGCCGTCCGCTTCCAGAAAGTAACCATAGAGGCGCGAAGATGATGCCGGCTGTTGGCGACTCAACAGTGTCACGGCATTGGAATAGATCGACCGCAAATCGACAGCGGCGTCACCTGCAACCAGTAATTCCAGATTTGCGCGCAATTCAGCAGTGACGAAAAGAGTGCGACTGTCATGGCCTTGCCGGCGCGCGAAACAGGCGGCCGCGCGCGCGACAGATAGGCAATTCTGCGCTTCCTTGAGCGGTAAGAATTTTGAGGCGCGGATTTGAACCTGGACGAACGACCATTGCACAAAGGGATTGTAAGTGGTCCGGATAAGCCGTTCGTCACCCGAGTTCGCCACGTTATCTGTCCACCGGTTATCGCTGGCGTCGGCGTAACAGCCGCAATGATTTTCAAACCACCAGTTGTGTTCGTAGGTCAGATTGCTGGACGGTGGCGCCTGACCTCCTCCGAGGTCTTCGTAAACCTGCCCCGTGTGACTGATCATTCGATGAAAAAACCGATTGCCCCAAGAGATTTCATCTAAGAGCCGGGCGGCATCATATCCGTCCTCACTCAAGCGATGGGGAGACCGCTCGTAAAGTGTGGATAGCGCTTCTACGTGGAAGAGTGTGAATGCGAGCCACTTTCTGAAATCGCCTGCATCATGCCAGCCTCCGGTTGCAGAGTGAGCCGTGCCATCGCTATCTAACACGCCATCATCCAGGTGACAAGCATCGTGAACCCCAAATACCATCTGCCCGCAACGCTGGCCCCGGAGAAAGGTAAGATAGCCAAGAATGAGGCGATCGTAGAGATGTTCGGCAATGGCGAAAGGAACGGAAATCTGATCATCCGTTTCGATCTGATAGCTGCCCGGTGTTGTGAATGAAGTGAAATCGGCTTGCCAGAACGCGCCCCAGCGGCTAGTCCGCTTCGTTAACTCGCCCCGGTAAAAAGGCTGCGCTGGGGAATTGAGTTTCAGCCGGCCCCGCAGCAAATCATAGGGCGACGGAAAGCGCTCCGAAAAGCCTTGTTCAGCCGCCACATCGCGCGCCATCCGAAGACAGTTCTGACGCAGGTAAAAAGGGATTACGTCGGGTATGGCAGTTTGCCGGCGGGCTAATAGAGTAAGTGTCTTAGGGCTGTCAGGCAGATAACCGAGATGGCTCAGGCTGAGTTGCATCGCCTAAGAGTATCTCTAGCCGCGCGGAACTGCTGCGTGACCCAACTGCAGCGACGCCTTCCGTGCTGCTTCCTTAACCAGCGTGGAATATTCGGATTCCTGTGCGCTGTTGAACTGTTCAAGCGGCAAAGTCACGCTGATCGCCGCAGCCAAACTTCCATTCTGACGAATCACCGGGGCTGCCAGAACCCAATGGCCAGGAAGAAATTCGTCCACGTTGCGAGCGTATCGGAACTTCTTTACGTGGGCAATTTCCGTCTGCATGCGCGACATAGAAGTAATAGTGTTGCTGGTGAATCTCTCAGTGCATTTCGCCATAATGCGTTCCACTTGGGCGGAGGGCATGGCAGCCAGGAACAGCTTGCCCGACGCTGTTGCATTTAGTGGGCAGCGAAGCCCAACATCGGCAAAGGCCTGCGGCGCTCCCGTTGAACCAACCGAGTGGATAATCAACATAAAGTCGCCGTCCAAAACTCCCAACTGCACGGCGCCTGGCACTTGGCGCGCCAGTTGCTGCATGGGAAAGAATGCCGCCCGGTAGACCGGCGAGTGGCGCAGATAACCCGATCCAATCCATAGTGCGTGGCTCGTTAACATGTAGCGCCGTGTACCCGGATCCTGAGTGATGAAATTGGCTTCAATCAACGTTGTGCAGAGCCTGTGGGCGGACGCCTTCGGCATCTCCAGCTTGGCTGTGAGATCGGTGAAAGAAAGCTCGAACGGTTCTTCGGCCAGAAATTCCAACACTTTCAGACAGCGAAGTGTCGAACTCATAGCGGTTGAGGCTTTCTTCATAGCTCGCCGCTAACAGGAAGGTCTTGACAGGGCGGATGAACATCGCGTAAATTGGTTCCGAAATACAAACTATTGTTTCGTATTTCGGAACTTTGGTCGGGATAGTTGTTGCTTATGGTGAACAGAGTTTGACACACAACTGAGAGGGAGGTCCAAGGAAACATGAGGACAAACGCACGGGGTCTGGTGAGCATTCAACCACGCCTTCGATTATTTTGCATTCTCATCCTAGCACTGTGTTGGCCGTTATCACGGGTACACGCGCAGGAGGTAACAGCAACGATTAACGGTGTTGTGAGCGATCCTTCAGGACGGGTTGTACCGGACGCCGACATCAAAGCAAGGGACCTTGATCGGGGTACGGCTTTTAGCGCCAAAACTAACTCCGAAGGATTCTATAACCTGACACGGTTGCCCGTCGGCAAGTACGAAGTGCGCGTGACGGCGACAGGCTTCCGCACGGCGGTGGAATCGGACATTGAACTGCAGCTCAATCAGGTCGCAGCCGTCAATGTCCAGTTGGCCCTAGGTTCCACCAGTGAGACGGTTCAGGTAACCAGCGAATCGCCGATTCTGCAGACTGAATCCACGCAGGTCAGCACGGTAATCGACGCGCGCGCGAACGTGAACCTACCGCTGGCCTCGCGCAATTACCTGCAGTTGACCTTATTGACACCAGGTGCAGTAACGCCGAATCCTTCGGGATCCGGCAGTTTCACCAGCGGTCAGACGACCGGTCAAAATGAGCGGCCGATGATCAACGGCAACCGGTTCACGGCCAACGATTACATCCTCGACGGTATGGATAACAATCAGATGTCGGATAATTTCATCGCGTACGCGCCGCAGCCAGATGCAATCCAGGAGTTTAACCTCATTGCGCAAAATGCGCCGGCGGATTTCGGCAATTACATGGGCGGCATCATTAGCGTTTCGACAAAGGCCGGAACGAACGAATTTCATGGCTCGGTGTTTGAATTCTTTCGCAATGACGTTCTGAATGCCAACCAATGGTCAAGCAACTTGGTGGGCATTCCCCGCTCTAAGCTTCGCTGGAATCAGTTTGGCGGCGCTGTGGGCGGTCCTGTAATAAAAGACAAACTCTTCTTCTTCGCCGACTATCAAGGAGAGCGTTTCGATACGCCAGTCAGCGGTTCCTCTTACACCGTGTTTACCGCCAAAGAGCGCACTGGTGACTTCTCCCAGTTGGGATGTTGCGATTAAGAATCCGTTCACGAATCAGCCATTTGCCGGCAACATAATTCCAGTGGGTTTGCAGAGCCCGGCTGCCCTGAAAATCCTGAGCTCTCCTGCCTATCCAACTCCTCTCAACACCAGTCTGACCAGCAACCAAATTGACTCTTCCCACACTTATACGAACATCGATCAAGGGGATGGGAGAGCGGACTGGGCGATTAACAGCAAAAACCACGTTTTTGGCCGGTTCTCGGAAAGTGAAACCGTCAATCCGACCACTAACTCGTATGCATTGGCTTACAACAACTACTCGAATGCGAAGGCATGGAACACGGTTATCGATTATACCAGCGTGATCAGTCCAAGCCTGGTGAACGATGCTCGCGCTGGAGTTGGCTACATCAATATCGACAGCGGTACTTACACCAACAACGTTGATGTGAGCCAGTTCGGGATACCAGGACTTCCCTCGAGTATTCTGCCTGCGATGTCGTTTTCTAACAATAGCAACGTGAAGGGACCGGGCGGAAGTCAGGCTGCCTTCGGCAACAAAAATTCACTCACTGTCTATGGCGACACCGTGATCCAATACCAGGATGTTCTGACATGGACCCGCGGAAAGCAAAATATTCGTTTCGGATTTCAGGGATGGCGTTTGCGCATGAATGGCCTGTTCCCTGGGAATTCGGGCTTTGCCGGAGACTTCGACTTCAACGGGCCGTACTCGGGACGCGCTGAATCAGACTTTCTGCTCGGGTTGCCGGATAAGGTGCAGGTTGGCGCAGCCGGTCCTATCTGGGGCCAGCGCGGGAACATTTTTGGCGCGTTCTTCCAGGATGATTGGAAATTGAGTATCCAGACTGACATTGAATTTGGGGCTTCGCTACGAAGACCACACACCCTGGTATGAAGTGCATAACCGGGAAGTGAACTTCAATCCAGATACAGGAGATTTGGAGCTGCCTGGTCAGAACGGCAATAGCCGCGCGCTCTATAACAACTACACCGGCATTGGCAACTACCAGCCTAGAGTCGGTATCGCCTACTCGCCATTTGAGAAGACGGTTATTCGGGCGGGATATTCACTTTCTTCATTTATGGAAGGAACCGGCCAAGGTCTGCGCCTGCCGCAAAATCCCCCCTATTCCAAAGAGTCGATTGCTAACTACACCGCTCTCCCACTGCCATCCACGACTTTGGATCAGGGCTTCACGTCAATCTCTACAGCGAATCCCTGCACTCTCACCGGTCTGGAAAATGCATCGTCTTCTTGCTATGGGGGGCTGCTTCTGTCCTGGGCTAAGAATGTCATGCCGGCGCTATCGAATCAGTGGAATCTGTTTATACAGCATCAGTTGACAAATAGTGTCACAATCCAAGTCGGCTATGTAGGCCAGTCTTCTGATCACTTGGCTGCGCCTAAGAATTTGGAGCAACTCTATTTGGAACCCAATGGAACACTGGCTCCGTCGGAGTACTTTACTCAGCATCAAAATTTGATCACCACTCTGGGTGCACTCCCGCTGGCGACCTATACCGATGCAAACGCGAACTACAACGCACTGCAAGTCTCGCTCAATGGACGTTTCAACCACGGTTTGTCTTATCAGGTCAGCTACACCTGGTCACACTGCCTTACCGACTCCACCGGATTCTTCGGTGAATCAGGATCAGGGCAACAATCGGCCAGCCAAGATGCCTGGTATCAGAACGTTTACGACATGAAGGCCGATTACGGCAGTTGCTATTACAACGTCAAGAATAATTTCACCGGCTACCTGATCTACGATTTGCCGGTCGGACATGGACGCGCGTACGGTAGCCATTTAGGTAAGGCTGGCAACGCTGTGGTGGGAGACTGGCGGGTCAGCGTAATACCCAGCTTCCGCGGAGGCTTTCCGCTAACGCTGGGCGACAACGACGTTTCGGGCACGAATTCTTTTGGCCCAAGACCAAATTGTGTTGCCCCGCCCGATGTTCTCGGCAAGGTGTCGGCAACTGGAGCTGCTGGGCCGGGCTATCAATGGTTCTCTCCGACCCCCTATGTACAGCCGACCTCGGGTTTCGGCTCCTGCAGCATAAGCTCAGTCTATGGCCCCGGAGAGGAGAATTTCGACCTCGGTATTTCCAAATCGTTCCCTGTGCATGAACAACAAAACGTGGAATTTCGGACTGAGTTCATCAACGCCTTCAACCATGTAATCCTGAACGCGCCTAACACCAATATCGGACCGACGCTCGGAGTGATCAACAGCTCTCAGGGCTCACGCAATATTCAATTTGCGCTGAAGTATAACTTCTAGCAAACGCTGACAAAACTTGATGCCTTTGCTGTCAGCATTTGGCTCCAGACGGAATCGGTTCCGTCTGGAGCCCTTTTCAATTCGTCACAATAGTTGGCATGGCGCGTCGTTTGACCCACGGGCGCAAACTGACACGGTTTGTCCGCCAAGCATATGAAAAATCAAGATCTCATCGCATATCTGAAACCGATTGCCAGCAAATTTAGCAGGCCGGATGCCGTCGAGTTCATCGATGTAACCGGCCAAGTGTCGGACATTCAGTCTGATCGGGCGACTCTAAACATACGTCTAGTGCTGCCCGCCAGCTGGTATCGCGGAAGCTTCGAAACCAGACAGCATGGCTTCGACATGTCTACCGCAATGATGGAAATGGTTCGTGTGCCCGATGGAAAGCGGGTGCCTGTCGGACCCTGGGATCTGGATCATATCCGAAATGTCATGGCCATGCCCATGATTCGAACCTATGTGAATGGCAAACTGCTGGGCGGTTTGTGGTTCGATATGCCAGGTCCGGAGCAAATCGCCAACGGTCGTCTGTTTGCCGATTTCGGATTTGAGGCGGAAGAGGGCGAGAACGAGATCAAACTCGAGATTATTGAGCGTGATCGTGAGCGGATGGATTGGGGTCGCATTGCTTGGCTCGAGATGCACCAGGACGACCGCCAGCCTCTGACACTGGAGCCCAAGCTGAAAGGCCACCCACGCATCTTCACCGACGCCTCGTTGACTCAACGTGTGGCGGCGCGCTGGGCAAAGCGGCCTGAGTTCCAACACCTTCATGAGCAATTGAAAACCGAAGAGCTCGTCTTTTTGACCGACAACAGCCAGGGAACTTTGGAACTTGCCTGCCTTATTTTTGCCTTGACTGGCGACTCGCAGATTGGCCAGAGAGCCAAAGCAAAAATTATGGAGATGGCGCACGCGCCTACCTGGAGCGGCCGCCCTGACCCTTTGTTGATGGGTGGGGACAACGATCGCGTCATCGGCAACGCACTTTTTTACACGGCGCTCGGCTGGGATTATTTGCAGCCGCTCTTAGACGCGGATGACCGGGCCCCAATTCTGGCAAAAGTGGACGAGTACCTGGGCAAGATCTACCACTTCACCTTGCTTCAGCGCGCCTATATGGGCTATCCCACTATTGAGCCGCATTCTCTGGGTGCCTGGAATGGAGTTGCCATTGCCTGCATGGCGTTTTATGAGGAATTGCCGATTGCGCGCCGTGCCCTACCCCTTTTTCACGGCCTGTTTTGCGACAGCCTGAAGCTGTTCCCGGCCAGCGGAAAGGCCGCGTGGGCGACCTATTTTCCGTTCCATATGGTCCGATACTTGGCAGCCGCGCACGTCTTCGGCGGACAGCGGCCCGAGCTTTCGTCCAGTCAATTTTTAGACAATCTTGGTCCTGCGCTGCTGGCCTGTTTCGATGTGCCGAACAGCCAGGAACTGCAGCGCGGCCTTAGAACTCGCGAGCATCGCTACATAACTGCGTTCCTGTGCCGGTTCCATCCCACGCCCGGTATCGAAGGAATCTATCAGGCGTTTGTCGAGCGCGAACGAAAAGCCGCGGGTGACGTCATGCTCGGCATGTTCGACCTGTTGTACGCGCCGGATTCAGATGTGCCGCCCGCGCCTTATCCGAACAGGCCGTTGTATGCGCGTGATGTGGGTGACGTAATTGTTGCCGCGCGCGGCGAAAATGTAATGGCCGTTTCTCTCAGCGGAGGAGCAAAAGCCGGCAGACGAGCGATCTTCAGCCTCATGCCGCATAATCGCGAGTTTCCTCCGTCGCTCGGCGCTATTGATGTCACCATCGACGGTACTCCAGTGCTTTGTAACATCAACATCGGCACCTATGGCCTGAACAGCGCGTTAACCAATGCCATGTGTTTTGAAGACGGCGGAGCCATTACTAACGGCCAGTATTTGAATGGCGAAGTCCCGCCCGATGACTGCGCGATCATTCGGCGCTGCTTTATCGGCGATCGCTTCCTTTATGTTCATGTCGTCGTGACTTACTCGCTGGACCCAGCTTTGCAGATCCAGCGCGCCGACCGAATCTTTATCTTCGACCGCCGCTACGGAATTACTCTGCTTTCCGATGCATTCCAAGGCGCGAAACCAATTCGCTTTGCCACGCACTTGCACTGCTCGGGTTCGATAACCGATTTAGGCAACGATTCTTATCGCATGACCGGTGGCCAGGCAAAGCTGATTGCCGGCATCAAGTACGGCAATGACGGAATGAAGGATGAAGAAAAGGGTGAAATCTTCGTCCGCATTTTGAGTTCTAGTGGATCTTCGAAAGTCGTGCAGGAAGAGCCAACCTGGGTACCGGGCTATATCTACGGATTGAACGGCACCGGGAAAGAAGATATCAGCGAAGGTCACTTCCCGAGATACCGGCGTTGGCGATTGGAGCGAGAAGGACGAGTTACTGAAGGGTCGTTCTTACTGGCGCTCTCTCCGCGCCGCGATCAGGTGCAGCGGAAGGACGGCCATATTGTGTTGCCGGCCGGCGGCGGTGTTTTGATGGGTTATGGTTCGCTGCAAGCACTCGGAGTTGAGAGCGATTGCGAGTGCCTGCTGTGGAATCCCGATCCTGCGCAGATTGCTGCTCTAGGTGCCACAACCTTGAAGCAAGGCACCAAGACGATTTCGTTTGCGAGTCCGGTCGATATCGATTACGACGTGAAAAAAGGAACCGGTACCGTATTCGCGTCTGGCAAGCACGCCCCACTCGCCAAAAGCGGGTTCGGCATCGGCGCCTGGCAACTGGCCGGAGAAGATGCATGGCGCACGCACAGCCCTTATAGGAGCGAACTAAACCAGACATGAGCGGTCAGAAGAAAATCGAAGTTGCCATTCTAGGGGCCGGCGAGATGGGCGAAAGCGTCGTTCGTCACTTACAGGACAGCTCGCGCGTTAGCGGCATAACGGTGTTTGACCTCGATACCGAACGGATGCACACATTGCAACGAACTTACGCAGTCAAATGCGCCCCAACGCTGCAAAATGTTTTGGCTGATCCTGAAATTCGGCTCGTGTTCATTACCGCTTCTAATGGCGCGCACAAAGATCTCACCGTTGCCTCGCTCTCTGCTGGCAAAGCCGTCATGTGTGAGAAGCCCATGGCGACCACGTTAGCCGATGCAACCGCGATGGTGGAAGCGGCTGAAAAAACCAAGGGCTTTCTTCAGATCGGGTTTGAGCTGCGCTACTCCATTGTTTATACAACTGTCAAAACCTGGATCGATGATCGGCTTTTGGGCCAAGTGTTAAACACACACTGCTTCTATTGCACCGGTGCCTGGGGCCGCGACCGCGTCTGGCGTGCAAAAACAGAAACCAGCGGCGGTATGTTCGGCGAAAAGCTCAGCCACTATGTGGATCTACCGCGCTGGTGGATTGGCGCGGAAGTGGAAGAGATTTACTCCGTCACCGCCCCGAATGTCATCCCATATTATGAGGTTCACGATAATTACCACTGCTCCTATCGGTTTCGGAACGGCGCAGTCAGTCAACTCAGCTTCATGATGGCTCCCGCTGCAACGTTTCAGGGCGACCCATTACAAAATGCGGTCTCGCAACAGGCCGGTGATGGCCATGCCCTTCGATACATGATCTATGGCACAAAGGGAGCCGCGGAAACCGACGTCTTTCAGCGCACCATCAAACGTTGGGAATTTGGCGACAGCGATTACGGACAAACCAGCAAATGGGTGCATTCCGAAACCTGGGATCCAAAACAGGACTTTGAATATTTTCACAACACCCATGGCCAGGCCCTGGATATCGTCGCCAGGGTGGCCGATGGCAAACCGCCCATGACCAGCGCGCGCGATTCGCTTGAGACCATGCGATTATGCTTCGCCGCCGAAATATCGGCGACTGAACGACGCCCGGTTCGCTTGCAGGAAACCTCCGACACTTTTAGAACTGGCGTGCAAACCACATCACAATGAATCCCGATCCGACGTCGCCGCCCACTACCGATGACGCCAGCCCGGCAAGCGCCGCATTCACCAGCGACTTGGCAAATTATTTTGCCGACCGCTCGTTGATGTGGCGAAATATTTGCTGGATCACTGTAGGCCATTTCGGCACCGCTGTCACCATGACCATCATCGAGCCGATGATGAACCTTCGGTTGAAAGCGGTGGGCGTCAGCGAATCCAGCGTCGGCTTGATAACTTCCGCCAATCTGTGGGCAGTCAGCTTCCTGGTAATGTATTTCTCCTGGAAAAGCGATCACTGCACAAGTAAGCTGGGCCGGCGAACGCCCTATGTGCTGCTCGCGCTGCCGTTCGTTGTTACCGCCATCGTTCTCTTCCCGTTCTTCAGCGCGCCCTGGTTACTCATTTCGTTGATGGTCTTTTATTACTTCTTCAACGACATGAAAGCGTCCACTTATCCGCTGTTGAGTATCGATTGCGTGCCCAAAGAAGCGCTTGCTCGCGTATCGGGAATTGTGTTCATTGTAATCAGCGGCGGTGGATTTCTGTCGGCTCGTCTCGGCGCACGAATGGCAGACGTAAATCAGACTGCGGTCTTCATTGTCTCGGCGATTGCCATGGCGATAGCCACCCTGATCGCGCTCTATTTCATCAAAGAACCGCCCTTTTATCATCCTGCCGGGGAAAAATTTAACCCGCTAGCTCCCATCAAAGTTGCTCTGCGCGACAAACGCATCCTGGTGCTGATGATTGCCGTCGCACTGCTGAATTCGTTTTACATGATCTTTAAGACCTGGGTCTGGTTCTATGCCAAGGCAAAATTGTCGCTCACTATTGGCGACACGGGAGCAGCCATTTCCTGGGGCTTGCTGCTGCAAATCGTTATTTCCTATCCCGCCGGTTGGCTGATCGACAAACTCGGAAGTTATGTCGCGCTTTGCATCCATTGGTCCATCATGTTGACGTTAATGCTTTTTTCACTCCATGTAACCAACGCAAACGGCTTAATCGTGTTGATGATCTTGTTCTCTTCTCTCACACCTCTGCAAGTCGCTGGCGATACCATTCTCTGGAAAACCATGGATAAAGCCGACACAGGCTCCTATACATCGACTGTCGCCTTGATTCGCAACTTCTGCACCGGCACCGTTATTTTCATTTCCGGCTACATAATTAAATGGACCGATAGTTACCTGAACGCTTTCTGGTTTGGCTTCGCGCTTACTTCGATGGCTTTGATTGTGTTCTTTGTCTACCGGCAGCTCATGCGTTCCGGCATGCCCGGGCCTTTGTCTGTGCCATCTCCAGGGATGAACCAGGCATGAGGCTGCACGAATATTTGGTCATCTCTTTCGTCCTCTGCGCCATGACGGCGCTTGCATCCAGTCCCTTTGAACGAGTTGACCCGATCATCGGTACCGCCAACGAAGGCCAAACGATACCTGTAGCCGGAATGCCGTTTGCAATGACTGGTTGGACGCCGGAAACCCGCGCCACCGAAGACAAATGCATAGCGCCCTATTACTACGAAGACAAAAAAATCACCGGCTTCCGCGGCACCCATTGGATCAGCGGCAGTTGCGTCGCTGAATACGGCAGTCTCACGCTCATGCCGACCACCGGAGAAATTGTGACTGCGCGCGAGGGCCGCGCCTCCGAATTTCAACATAAAACTGAAATCGCCAATCCCGCGTATTACAAAGTTCAGCTAGACCGCTACAAGGTGCAGGTTGAACTCACCGGCACCGAGCGAGCAGGGTTGATGCGCGTACGTTTCCCCGCGCGCCAAAAGGCCAACATTATCTTCGAGCCGTACGTAAAACACAGCCAAGGTTTGATTCGCATCATTCCCGACAAAAATGAAATTGCCGGCTACAACCCGGTCTACCGGCAGTATCTGAAAGCAGGCGAAACAGCCGGATTCAACGGCTTCTTCCTTGCCCGTTTCGACCACGCTTTCAAACAATTCGGCACTTGGTGCGAAGACCAACTGCACACCGGACAAAAGGAGCAAAAAGACAACTGTGCGCGTATGGGTGGATTCGTCAGCTTTGCCGGCGGAACCAGCAACGTAGTTGTCAAAATCGGGACTTCTTTTACCAGCCTCGAAGAAGCCGAAAAAAATTTGGACCGCGAACTTGACACGCATTCGTTCGATGCCGTCCGGGCGGAAACTAAACGAACCTGGGAACAACTGCTGAATCGCATCGAAGTTTCCGGCGGAACCGAGCAACAACAGATTACCTTTTACACAGCGCTCTATCATTCCTTGCTGCAGCCGCGTATCGCAAGCGATGCGGATGGAACTTACAACGGATTTGCCAACCAGGGGAAACTTCAGCAGGCTGGTGCCTCACAGATCTACTACGATGACTATTCGCTTTGGGACACCTATCGCGCGCTCCATCCTCTGTTGACTATCCTCGACCCCCAACGCGAGGAACAAATGGTCGCGTCCCTCATTGAAAAAGGCCGGCAAGGCGGTTTTTTGCCCATCTTCCCTGCTTGGAACAGTTACACGTCTGAAATGGTTGGAGATCATGCCACCGCTGTCATCGCAGACGCGTACGCGAAGGGGTTAAGGAATTTTGATGTAACCGAAGCCTACCGGCTGGCTTATCAGAACGCAACCGTCGTCCCTCCAAAGCCTGTTTATCAGAATGGGGAGGGCAGACGGGCGCTCGATTCGTACCTGCGCTATCGCTACATTCCGCTCGAAGATGAAGTGCTGGATGCGCCGCACAAGCGCGAGCAGGTTTCGCGAACTCTCGAGTACGCCTATGACGACTACGTTTTGGGCTTGTTCGCCAGCAGCCTGAACCATGTTAACGACGCAGCGATGTTCCGCGATCGGTCAGAGTATTGGCGAAACGTTATAGATCCGGAGAGCGGCTTTGCTCGTGGCCGCCATGCGGACGGAACCTGGGTGACGCCCTTCGCGCCCGATAAAGAGCAGCCATACATTACCGAGGGACTACCGTTTCAATACACTTTTTTTGTACCGCAGAATGTCGAAGGACTGATCCAGGTTCTAGGTGGACGCGAACGCTTCGTCGCCAAACTCGATGAGCTGTTTGCCCGCCATCTTTACGACCATGGCAACGAACCCAGCCATCATATCGCCTATCTCTACGATTACGCTCAAGCAGCGAACAAATCGCAGTCGCACGTTCGCGAGGTTATGAATGCGCAATATCTAACCGGACCTAAAGGTTTGCCAGGAAACGACGATTCAGGCCAAATGTCGGCTTGGTACGCATTGAGCGCAATGGGTTTTTATCCGGTTTGCCCCGGAAAACCCGAATATGCCTTGGGCAGCCCCTTGTTCTCACGCATCCTGATTCACCAACCAAACGGTAAAGACTTTACGATCGAAGCACCGAACAATTCCGATCGAAACCTATACATCGAATCGGTCGAGCGTAACCACAAGGTTTACCGCACCTATCTGATTCAGCATTCCGATATTACCGACGGAGCAACCTTCACCCTGCATATGGGAAGCGCAGTAAATGCGCAGCCATTCGAGAGGTAAGGGAGCGCTAGTCTGCCCCACTAGCAGTTCCTCAAAATCAAATCTCGCCTTCACAAATGTGCGAAATCACCGACTCTCGTACCTCAGCGGCCATGACGGTGAGGATAGACTAGGGTGATTTCGCAGTTATTGATTTCCTGGAGCCGGAGACGGGGATCGAACCCGCGACGTTCAGCTTGGGAAAGTGTATGTCGTTTGTAAATAAGACACGCATCCCGATCTCTTATGTCTCATGCGTCTCAAGGTTTGTTCGAAAAGCCAGCTTAATGAACTAATTTTGCCGGCTGGTTCGTTGGCTCCCAAAATCTAAGCGCAGACCGTTGGGTTCCTTCGCCCAACCAGCGTCGAATTCGTTCGGCGCGGACGCGAGGTGAAGGTTGCAAAACACGAACGCCGGTCCTGTGTCGGATGAGGGCGGGAAGTCATCAGGCGGTTTGGAATCCGCCGGCTCCATCTTGAAACGAACGCTGCCGGGGATGCTGACTTCGCATCAGAAGCTTAACCAGGCCGAAGGCAGTTGCCGCGTACGCTGGAGGCGCGAAGAAGGGAAGCAGAACATTGGTTTCAGTTCCCGGCCCTTTGTCATGTGTGGATTACCAGTGCGGAAACCCGCGAAAGGCGAGACGCTATATGAGCGCCGCAAAGGGAGTCTTGTTCCGCAGATTATAGGGCATCCCCACTATGGGTTGCCATTCGGGCAAGATCGGATCGTCCCGATCACTTGGCGACGCGCGGTTCGGCAGCAAAGCCAGACGATTCGATTTCACACCGTGGCCGAGATGCTGAAAACGTTTGGTATGCACAAAGGTGGCAAGGAATATCGCAGGCTGATTGCCGCCTTCGAGCGCATCTTCGGAGCCACCATCTTCTTTGGCCTTGATGCCTTCAGCGGTAAAGCCAAAGTCATCCAACGCTCCCGCTTTAGTTTCTTCCGCGAAGCGCAGATCTGGTACAGCCGAGATCGAGATCAATGCCCGCTCTCGGATCAGTTTGAGAACGTAATTGTTCTCAGCGACGACTAATTATCGCGAGATCACCTCCCATCCAATTCCGGCTGATCTGGAAGCCGTGAAAGTGTTAGCCTGGAGTGCCAGCCGTCCTGGATCTCTTTATGTGGTTGTTGTATCGCTGATTCGTCGCGAAAGGTCCGGAGGGGATTCCGTTCCAAAGGCCGTTTGGTTTGGCAACGCAAATCGGTTCGGTCGAGTATGCAAGACCCAGGCGTTTTCGCGAAAAGCTCGAACAGTGGCTCGATTCGATCCGGGTTCCTTGGCCGGACTGCCCGGAGCAAATCAGTCCCGAAGGCGGCAGTCTTTCAGTCAACCGGGTGCATGCGATAAAGGCCGCGCAAACCGAGAGCGACACGGGAAAGCAGGAAATGTTTCATGCCTCCCAGCGGGGATCTATCCATGCCTAAACCTACGCCAGCGTTCCACGCCCCTCCCCTCGCCCCTTTTGGCGATCATGCTGGCCAGTTTCAGAGCAGCCACGAGTGTCCGCCTTCCGCATGTGTCGAACAGATATTGTCAGGCGGGCAGGGAAGCGACGGACGTTACATGTGCACCAGGGCAACGCTGTCGTCTGGCGGTGGAGGCGTGAACCAAGCGCTAATCCTCGCGGTGGGGAATCTGAAGGGGGCAGTGGGCAAGACAACACTCGCGATCAACCTCGCGATCTGGCCGGCTCTTCGGGGGAACGATGTACTACTGGTCGATGAGGATGAGCAGGGGACCGCGCGCACCTTCACGAAACTGCGTCCGGAGATCTTCGGCGCACCCAAATCCTATCATTCGACGAAAGGCCTTTCGCAACGCAGCAGCGAAGGGTCTTTCCGTTCTAGAATGCCGACCGTCGGATCAAAAGGCAATCAGCGAGTTTACACTTCTCGCCACTCATCCTTTCGGAGATGCTGGCGATATCGCCTCCATATCTTATGCCATCGCCAAGGATCCAGCACGAACGATAGAGATGAAAGACAGACAAGGGAGAAGTTCATTCGAGCGGCACCGCAAGCAGCATCCGAAGCCGATGGTGATGTACGATTCATTCAGACGCCCATCCGGTTTCCGAGGGAATCGATTGGGCGGCCAAGAAGCGGGGATTGAATCGAATCAGTTGATTGCGTTGTGCGGCCACCAGGTAGTTAGATAAAGAGGAGCAATAGGTGCAAGATCAGAGAACGGTCAGCAGCGACAAATCGGAAACGGAAGGTGCTGATGGGCCTGGGCGAAGCTGTGACATGGGCCTGAACATCCCGGTCTGGCTGCACGCCGGAATCGTTTTACAAGAAGCTCAACCGCATCGCAAAGCAGTGCGGACTTTCCTGGTATGACGCGCTGAGCCGAGGCATGGATGCCTTGCTACGAGAGAACATCAGATTCAAACATCATCGCTCACCAAGGCTATCAGGAGCCCAGGGCAATCGGAGGTGTTTCGGCGAACGATGGGCCAAGTCTCGCGGAAGTACTGGGCTACGATGAGCAGCGAGGAGAAGCGGGCGCGCGGGCAGAGAAGTGCGCAGGCGCGATGGCATCAGAAAGGCTCCGGCGACTTCGGAGCTACATCATAGTGCTGGAAGAACGATCCAGCGTGCGCAGAAGATTGTTTCAGGCTCGGAAGGAATTACACCTTGGCAGTAACCGAGACGTCTCAAAACTACTGCGCCTCACTTCTTGAGAATATCCGGCGGGCGACACGCATGTCAAGAGGGACTACCCAGCAGGTGGTGCCAGGCGCGATGGTACGTCCCGCAACCGATCCCGGTGTAGCGCGGACAATGAATCGCAGCAAGACGCTTGGGCGACGCCTCTCGGAGAAAAGACCGCAGCTATGTGCCAAGCAAAACCCGAGCTTGGCACATAGCTCCCCTGACACATCGATCAAGCAGGCTTGGTGACGACTCGTCGCCATCTCCCGAGTTGAGCCGCTGGGGGGAGAGTGACGACGCGATTCGGACTCTATAGGGTTAGATGATTGATCCGTGGCTGGGAGGCCACGGTCATTAACAAGAAAGACCACCGTGAAGGGAACCGTAATGCGAAGTCGATTCTACGACTGTCCGATCTTGAAGTCGCGAAAAACGCCGCCATTAACAGCCATTCGTGCCCGATGCCCAACGTGGCTATCGCCACGCGATCGATGAATTCGTGGCACCGCTCCCAGCCGTGGATATCGTTCAGCAAGACTGTGGTGGCGGATACCGAATGCACTTGAGTCGCGACAGCTTGCGCCTGGAACAATCAGCCTTTGCCTTGGTGCCGTGCCTCGCCTCGCATACGAAGCCAGCAGATTGTGGTCTTCAGCGCCGATCTGGCTGCGGGAATACGGCGCGTCAAAGGCGTTAAAAAGCTCGGCGTTAGGCCCGGGCAACCGGTTTACAACAAGCGAGCCAAGTCTCTTTGGCAGCACCGGACACCACTCGACTTCGACGCAAACGTAACCGCGCCTTGCTATCCATTCTCGTGGCATGTGGCCTTGGGCGGCACGAGGTCGCCGCGCTAACAGTCGATCATCTGCAATAGCGCGAAGGGTACTGGGCAAAAACAGCGCTCGGCATCCGAAGTTCCTTACGTGGCCCTTATAATTGAGCCCAAAGAAGATCCCGAAACCTTATGCCTTCCTCATTAAAAAACCTCGATACTCCTCGGTTAGAGGAGAATCTGAGTGGGCCGAAGAACAACACAATGGTTTTGGATTATTGCCGTGATTTCCCTGACTTTTTCCGTGGCTTCAGCCCAAGAAACGACTCCTCAATATAGCCATAAGCAACTAAAAAAGCTCATGGACACCGCCGCTACAGCGGACGATTATCAGAAATTGGCAAGCTACTTTCACTACGAGGAACTGCTTTATCGAAACAAGGCGCAACAGGCGCTGAACGAGACTTCGCAGCGGTCAGCAAAGTATCCCATGGCCACTAAAACGGTTACACGCGCGGAGGTGGATAGTAGGACCTATAAGGATTACGTAAATAGGGCGGATGAGTACGAACGGCACGCGGCCAAGTATGACGAACTCCTGGTTGGGATGGGGATCAAGCCGACGAAGGTCTCTCCGACAGTGGTATCGGCCAAGAGCGCGCAGAAATCACCGCCCGGAGCTGTTTCGTCAGCGCTGATGGACACATCAACCAAGAACTAGGTTTCTGATTGGCGCTATTACGGACCTTTGTGCTGCTTTTTATTGTTCGGTTGTTGGCGCCGGCACAAAGCGCACCCTCCCCGCCTCCTGCAATCACAACAGATCGACCCGCTTTCACTGACGCTAGTACAGTTGTCCCGGCAGGCGACGTGGTGCTCGAAAATGGATTTCTGGAAACAGGAACGCCCAACCAAGCGAGCTTTGATTTTCCGGAAACCATTGCGCGCATCGGTATCTCTGACAAGACGGAGTTTCGCATCACTCCGCCCGACTACTACGAAAACCTTAAAGCTGGGGCCGGATATGCGTCTGGCTTTGGAGATTTGTTGCTCGGAGTAAAGCAGCAACTGGGACCGGCTCACGGATTCGACTTTTCACTTGTAGTGTCTTTGAGTATTCCAGCTGGTGCGCGGCGTTTATCGAGCCACGGTTACGATCCGCAATTCCAGCTCCCGTGGTCGAGAAGCCTGTCGGCGAATTGGACGGCGGCTGGAATGTTTTCGTTCTTCATTCCGACGCAAGCAGGCAAGAGGGTTGCCGCAGGACAGGTTGCTTTTCTTTTCGACCGCCAGCTTACCAAGCGTTGCGACGCTTTCCTTGAATATGTTGGAACGTTCGCTGACTTGGGCGGCCCACAACACTTGCTACATATGGGAACTTCATACAAATTGACGTCAGAGCAGCAACTAGATTTTCATGCGGGCTGGGGATTGTCTTCGGCGGCGGTGGAGCATATCGCCGGAGCAGGTTATTCAATTCGTTTCAAAATACGACACAAGTAGCATCGAAGACAAGCTACCATGGTTATGTGAAACCGAAGATCTGTCTGTGTGTTCTCCTTCTGTGCCTAACTGCGGCGGCTATGTCGGATAACGCGCGATACGATCCGTGGGCCGAATCCGAACTGCTGTTGCCCAGTGTGCTTGCTGCGCAGTTGAAAACCTTCGATCCCGCCCGGCATATTGTCTATGTCGGATCAGCGAGTTCATATAAGAGCACTCACATCCCTAGAGCGGTACTGGGCGGACCAGCCAACAAGCAAAGGGGTCTTGATCTGCTCACTGAGGCCGTAAAGAAAATACCGCGTGATGCGGAAATCGTTATATATTGCGGGTGCTGTCCGTTCGTTCGTTGTCCCAATATTCGGCCCGCTTACCGCGCTCTGAAGGAAATGGGCTATCTCCATATCAAGGTGGTGCAGATGAATACGAATCTCCGAACCGACTGGATTGGAAAGAGCTATCCGGTTGAGTTGTCCACGAATTAGTTAGAAAAGAGCCAATTGGGGGGAACCGTTCACCATGAATAGATTAAGTGCTTTTCCGGCAAAGCTTGCTTCCGGCGTTTTGGTGCTTATTAGCTTGCTAACGATAGGTTCGGTCATCGAGAAGAAGATGACTGCACAAGCCAATCAGCAGAAACCGCCAGCGGAGGAGAAAAAGCTAATGCTGGGCGAAAAAGAGGCTAAGCGATTGCTCTTGTTAATGGACAAAGATAAGAGTGGCAAGGTGTCGAAACAGGAGTTTTTAAGCTTTATGGAGGCTGAGTTTGACCTGCTAGACGTCAATCATGATGGCGAGTTAGATGTGAACGAGCTTTCAAAATCGCAGGTGATTCGCGGGCACTCACGTTAGTCTGACTTACCATGCGGATTTCACTTTTTCAAGTCCTATACACAACTTTTGAGGCGCGCGTGAAAATGTTAGGGAAAACGTATTTCCGTCCTGTTCATTAATTACGCCTACCTCTCCTCCGTGCGCCTCCATAATTCGCCTCGTTACCGACAGACCAAGTCCCGTGCCGCCGGCGCGTTCCTCAAAATGCGGGCTTCGGTAGAACCTGTCGAAAATCCGTTCCATCTGATCAGACGGAATCTGCGGGCCAACGCTGTGAACAGAGATAGATGTTTTTGTTCCAACCTCTACTACTGTCACTGTGATGGTGCTTCCTGGATCTGAATACTTGGTCGCATTGTCCACAATTTGTGACAGCGCCATGGCAACCAACTCAGGGTCGGCATATACCTCGGCTTGAGTGTCCAATCCATGAGTGCGCACGTTGTGACTATGTAACTGGTCTCGAAGATTCAGTAAAACGTCGCGAACAATGGCGCTGGCATCTACGTTTTCCTTCCGCACCTTGACGTCGATACTATCCAGCCGCGAGGTTTGCAACAAACGCGAGGTCAGATTATCGAGTTTCCTTGCTTCCAAATCAATCTGTGAGATGAGCTTTTCTTCTATGTCATTGCCGCTATGTAGCGCTAGAAAACCGCTACTAGCCGTGCGGATGATTGTTAGCGGTGTCTTGTATTCATGAGCTAGCGCATCCAGAACGGCGGAGCGAAGTCGCTCGGCCTGACGCTCGGCCTCGGCCCGGCTTTCATTTTCGAAGGACCATGAGCGTTCCAATGCAATCAGGGTCAATGAGGCGAGTGCGTCGAAAGTCATTCGCGAGATGATCTGACCGCGCGCCGCCAGGCGTACCCTCGGGGTTTTCGAAGAGCGCAAGGTCTTTACCCAAATGGCGCCGGTTGCCGTGAGCGTTGGCTGAATGGCCGCACAAGGTTGAGCGACCAGCTTAGCGATCTGGGAATCGGGTGCTCCAGCCAAAAATGTTTCGCCGGTCAGTAAGTCTAAGAGGCCTACGGCGCTCGCGCTGAACAAGCGCTCGATCAGATTTGCGATTTGCGGTTCAGGCGTCTTGCACCGATCAAGCAAGAGAAGCTCCCTCGAGAATTCATACAGGCGTTCAATTTCTTGTTGCTTGCCTGCCGCCTTCTTTGCCTGCACTTGCGAAGCATTCGATAAGCGGCTGACCACGAGCACGGTGAACTCAAACACGATCAGCGCAACCCAGTTTTGTGTGTCAGCTATGCGGAATGAAAACGTAGGGGGGATTATGAAATAGTTAACGCTTAAGTTGGCAAATATGGAAATCATCGTTGCCTGCCAAAATCCGGCACTGAACGCCACGACGACGGCAATCAGAAGATGCAGGAGGACGGTGGATGCAAGGTTAAGACCGAAGCGATAAGCCAGAAACGTGGTTAAGCTGACACCGGCGAAGCCCGCAGCGGTAGCGATTGCCGATTGGCTCTTGGACCCTCTTAGCGAGGAGAGCATTTCCGCACGTTAATGGCTTTCTGTCGATCCGCCGACTTGGTAACTGTGAAGGATAGCCAGTCGCTTTGGGCGACTCTAAGTCCAACGGGAAGTTCACTGGACGACAAACTTACGAATGCGCCGGGAAGGCATTCGATGACACCGGCGCCTTTATAGGCGTCCCATTTTTTTAGACGGCCCTTGATTCGTCCGTCTGGCTGAACTTCTAAAGAGCGCAGTTGCGACATCATAGTTTGCGCTTCGCGTTGAAACGATAACGGTTTGGCTCGTGCATTGCGCGGACTGCGCATGGTTAGTTGTGCGTCTACCCGTTCTCCGCTGCAGCGAAAGAGATAAAAAGGCGTGCTTCCCCTGTCTTCATCCAAACAGATTTCCACTTGCAGCCGAAGCTTCTCGGCAGGGTCCATATAATCGATTCTGCGACTGTCTCCGCCTGATGTCCAGGCGGCTGCGCGCATTATGAGGCCGGCGCGCGAAGCTACCCTATCGGCATACTGTTCAGCCGCCGACGCTGTTTCACACCCTGGTGGTTCGAACAAACCAGGAAATTCATGCTGAAGCTCACTAAGAGTCATGATTGGGACCTACCAGCTTAAAAAAAGTAGATAACGTCTCCCGCGAACATAACCTGCGATTGCCTCGTACCGGTATCATAGGCGCGCATATCAAATGCGTGTTCAAATCTGATTTCGGGCCTAAACACAATAGTGCTGCCAATCCAATGATTCCACGAGATGCCACCCTCGTAATATCTAGTCTTGTAGCCTGTTCGCTGACCCTTAATATCGTCGAAGTACTCGTCGCGGAGACTGATGAAGTCCTTTTTACCTAGTTGCCGGTTAAGGTAATTCAGAACCGACCATTCCGGTGCATAGCAGGTCAGTTCAGTAGGGGTGTTGCAATACGCTCCATTAGCGTTGATGATGAGCAACGATTGCGCCGCGGGATTGAATATGTTTGGCGTGTGTTTCTCATACTGATACCAGCTCTCAAAGTCCGTGTGCCACTTGCTGTTGATCTTGTGATACCAGGTTAAGTAGTAAGCAGCAAGATTGTTATACGAATAATCCGAGTTATTGACTGAGTTAGCGCATACATATATTTCATCGGCGGATTTCCTCCAGAAATAAGATCCGCAGAAGTTCCCCGTTGCTTTTTTGTGTTTTGTCCACAATGCGGTGTCGCAGGATCCGGAGAACCCCGCTTGGAGCGTCCAATGGTCATCTATTTTGAACGTGCCGTTTATCCCGTCCTGCGTATAGCAGTCATACGTGTATACAAGAGAGTGTGTGTACGTGTAATTGTTCGGCGCTAGCTGAGCTTCGATATCGGGCAATGATATATATCTGCCTATGCGAACGTCCAATCCATCGAAAACGTGCGGGAAGTAAAGATCTACGTAAGCCATCACGGGATCGTAACCGTATTTGTCGCCTATTGAGCCGTTTGGGTTTGTGTGCAGCAGTTGATGGCTAAGGATTCCTTCCTGGGTTGTGAATCTGTAGTCCATGCCATAGAGATTTGTAAAACGGAAGCCCCAATCGAAGTGATCGGTCTGCACTGTGTCGGGATCTCGCTCAATATAAAAAGTCGCTTGATCAAGCTGGACGGAGTTGGCTACCTGGTTGTAGGCCATAGGTGCGTTGGCGTATGGGCCAGTTTTTGAACTGCTTATGTTCATACCGACGTTGATCCATCCGTAGAGTTGAATCCCGCTGTTCTTCCAGAAGTCTCCGTTCGGGCCGCTCAGCAAAGCCGCGGTAAGCGGGTAAGGCGAGGCATTGGGTTGGCCGATTGCTACGGTGCCTCCCATAGGCCAAACTGTAAATGGATATGGCGGGTCGTCTTCCGGAGCAGGATCGCCTCTGTATGCAGGGGCCGGAGCACTGTCGGCTGAAACTGGCGGGTGCCAATCGTCCAAGTATGCTTGCGCAAAACGTTTCAAGAATCCGGCTTGCTTCGCCGGTACCGACTTGGCACCTGCAGATGCCAGCAAGACTTCGACTGCAGCACTCTGCCCGGCAAGCAGATCGATTTTGACATCGGAGACCGCGGTAAAGCCATCTTTCGCAGCGCTGACGACATAAGATCCGGCCTTCAGACCATCCAGCCAAAAGGAACCATCAGAATGGCTCAGCGTGGTTGAATCGACGTTGTCGGCGGAGTTGCGCACAACCACTTTCACTTCGGCGAGAATGGTGCCGTCGGGCCGCTTTGTTATGCCGTGCAGGCTGGAATCGCTGACTTCGGCGGCAGTCGAGGGTCGTGCGCCAGCGAAGAGTAGAAATGTAATTACGGCGTAGTGCCAACGAGTCATTGTTCTTTGACCTAAGGAAATCGTGCTCGGCGCACATGGCCTAATGTCGTTCGAGACTCGACGTAGTATCTCGACGCTACTTGCAGGGTGAATTTAGTTTCAGTTCAGTGTACGGATCGCCATCTAAGGGGCGCATAAGTGATAAGTTAAAAAGTCTTCATGCAAATGGTTCCAATCGGATAGGGAAAACGATCTGCATTGCTTACCGACAAATGCCCTAAATACCAGCATTTTTAAGTCGTTCTCCCTCTTTCTTTGCTGTTGTTATCAAAAAGAGCAATGAGTCTAACGGCTATTGTTTGCATAAGGAATAGCTAAGATTTGAATCGATTCTCTTGCTAAGTGATTGTTTCTTTAAGTGCGAGTTACTTATAAAACCCTCATGTGTTTTCGCAAAATACCTGTAAGATGTCCTTGAATTGGATCTAGGTGGCCCGAGCATCTCAGCCTAAATCAACTCCCGTCTTAATCAGCTCGTCTGACTGCCTTTCCTGTGGTCCGCGGAACCTATAGCCTATATAGGCCTCTGTGATTAAGTAGGTAGGCTTCGCCGGATTGTCTTCGAGTTTCACTCGTAGTTGTCGAATGAACGTTCGCAGATACTCGAGTTCGTTCCCGTGTTCTGCACCCCAAACAGCTTGCAAGAGCCGCGCGTGGGTAATTGGCAGACCGGCATGCGCAATGAGGTGATGCAATAGATCAAACTCCTTGGGTGTCAAATGAATTACTTGGCCAGCCTTGCGTACGATTCGTCTTGTCGAGTCCAGGTCAATATCTCCGATGGATATTATTCCTGGAGCGTTGTTACCAGAAAGTCGGGTGCGGCGAATCGCGCTGCGGAGCCGAGCTACTAACTCGCTAATGTGGAATGGTTTGGTTATATAGTCGTCGGCACCAGATTCTAACGCCCTGACTTTGTCGTCTTGGGAGTCCCGTACGCTGAGGACCAGAATCGAGAGTCCTGGCGCGATGCGGCGCATCTCGGCGCAGGTATCGAAACCATCCATGATCGGAATATTCAGGTCGAGAAGCACTACATCAAATTTCGACCGGTGTAGGAAGCGCAGTGCCTCTCTGCCATCGCTCACTTCCTCCGAGCTAAATCCAAATGCACTCAGAGTGGTCCTAAGAACCTGCCGAATGGAGCTTTCATCATCAACAATCAGTATGTGTCCCGCAGATTCCGTCAAGCCAGGAATCTTACCGTGCCTGATATAAAGAAGGCATAAGGAAGTAAGTAGCAACAGGAATCTCTTGCCAACAGATATGTGATAAAAAGCGTTAAGACTTCATATGATCCTTATCAGTTTCTATGAAGATCTCCCCCATCGTGATGAGTTAAATGCTTGAAATTGCGTTATTGACATAAGTAATTCATAAAGAATTACGATGTGACAAACTGCGATGGTCATAAGTTTTTGCCAATGGCATCCATCAAAAACATTTTGGGTGATTTCTAATATCCCTATATTGATTTCGACTTGTACTGCACGGCATACTTAGCCAACGCACTACGCAGTACTCTGCAAAACAATTAGTTGCGGTGGATGGTCGCGCTATGACTGATGCGATGCTCCGGTGCAACCGGTTTCGTCAGGCTATGTGAGCCTTGGTGGAACTTGCCACGTTGGCGCCAGGTTGAACCTTAGGGAAACGCTGAGTCAGATTCATTGCGTTTCGAGGAAAGTCTTGATTCAAAAGGAGAACTATACATGAGAATCCGTGTGCACAGGAAAGGTCTTGCTATTTGCATTGGCCTCCTGTTGGGGGTGAGTTTGGCGGCGCAGACTGCTGTTGCTCAGACAGCAGATTCCTCCGACGTCACGAAGGAACTGGAGGCTCTAAAGGCGCGAATTGAGCAATTAGAACAACAGCAAAAAGATCAGCAGAAAGCCGCTGCCGCAGCGGCTACTGCAACACCTGCGGCGCCGGTTGCCCCAGCGGCTGCCGCCGCAGAGACGCCACCGGCTGCCCCAGCTGCAACACCGGTAGATAACCAGACTCCATTCGCTTTTGGAGACTTTACATGGATGAACGCGAATCCCCGCAATCATGACTCCGTGTTTGACGGCAAGTACTTTACGGGAGAGATGCGCTGGGACACCAACTACATTTACGATTACAATCATCCGATCGACCACACATTAGGCGGAACCACCGAGGGCACGCGAACGGGTGAATTCGTTCTGCAAAACATGAACTTAGGAGGGGACTTCCACTGGGAAGGCGTACAGGCAAGATTCATGACGCAGCTAGGCTCGGATGCCACCGCCGTGCCCCGCAACGACGCCAGTCTCGGTGTTGGGCAATGGGATTTGGCAGATGCCTATCGTTACTTCTCCGAAGGCTATGCAGGTTATCACATGAACGTCCAGCACGGTATCAACCTGCAAGCCGGCGTCTTCATGTCCTTCATCGGCTTGTTCAGTTACTACAGTTTTGACAACTGGTCGTATCAACCTTCCTATGTGTCATCGAACACACCTTGGTTCTTCACCGGTTTCCGTATGCAATGGTTCCCGACGAACAAGCTTAAAATCGAGCCTTGGTTGATCAACGGCTGGCAGTCTTACGCGAAATTCAACGGTCGAGAAGGTGTTGGCGGCCAGATTCTCTGGAGACCGACCGAAAATCTCGATTTCGTATTCAACACTTACACGGCTGGCGAAGATACGCTCTATACACACCGTACGCGATCTCACGAAGATGACAGCATGGAATGGAAATACTGGCAAAACCCACGCAAGCTGATGCATCGCATGGCTTTCTCACTGACTTTTGACATTGGCTGCGAAAGCGGCGGCGGACAAGTGGTACAGATCGGTTCAACACCAGGACCCAAGGTTGTTTGTACGCACGGAAGCCCAGCAGCGCCCGCTCAGAACTTCGTAGGCGGGATGGCTTATCATCGCTGGTTCTTTGACGGAGACAAATTCGGCGCAACGGTAGGTGGCGGATGGGTCAATAATCCGGGCCGTTATCTGGTGCTGTTGCCGCCGATTAACGGAGCCAACGCTCTTACCGGCTCGCCATATTTCACGCAAAATCCGGGCCAGTTGTTCAAGGCCTACGATTTCCAAGTAACCTTCGATTATATGCCGACTCAGTTCGTCACTTGGCGCGCTGAATTTACACAGCGCGGATCTAACGTTCCCTACTTTGCCGGTGCGGGCGGTATGACACCTCCGGGCGGCAATACCGGTGACCCGGCAGCAATTGTTCCGGGTTGGTCACCAGATCTGGTTAAACAGGAACGGCGCTGGATCTTTGCTCTAATGGTCAAGCTGTAATCCTAAATCGTTGGAAAGGACGGAGGGAGCGCGAGCTCCCTCCGATTTTGTATTTCGTGGTATCTATTAACGTGGTTCCGATGAAAAACATTTTTATTGCTATAGCGGTGAGTACCGTTTTGGTGAATGCGGCCGATCAAACTCCAAGCTGGGCGAAGGCGATTACTCAGTGGACAAATGACGACGCGACGGAATTGCTGAAAGATTCGCCATGGGCGAAGACTATCAAGCCGGTATTGCTGCCCGGGCTGAGCGCGGACGCAAGGCGGCAAAGTGGCGATCTGGAAGCGGAAGGCGGGGGCAGAAGCGCTGGACTTGGCCTTTCTGATTTAACCGGTATCGGGACCAAAGACCGTGAGGCCGACAAAATCAGTCTTCAGGCTAACCACATCCCTCTCGCAATTTTGGCCCGCTGGGAAAGCGCTATGCCGGTGCGCGCGGCCGAGATAAAAATGAAGGACGAAGATGCTCCCGATGTGGATGGTGAGGATTACGCGGTTGCGGTCTATGAAGTGCCTTTGAAGGGCGCCATTTATCACATGGACACTAAGCTGCTGGCGATCACGTTGAAGCAAAACGCATACTTGAAACAGACCGGCAAGAAAGACTTGCGACCGTCGCGCGTGGTGGTGCGACAAGATGGAAGCTCCATTGCCACAATTGTCTACTTCTTTCCCCGTGCGTCGCGCTATACCACCGAAGATTCCGAACTTTTATTCACGGCTTTAGTCGGCCGCCTCTTTCTTTCTCAGCACTTCAACCCGTCGGAGATGTTGTTTCAAGGGAAACTAGAACTTTAGTCTTTACGGCTTCTTTACGCAGTCGTATGTCTTGTCCTAACTTCTCCTGAAAATTTTTGTGGTTAGATCGCTTTAGCCGAAAGATATGGCTAAAAGATAGTTACGAACAGGCACTACTTTTGATGCGGAATGATTGATACATAGCTATCTGGCACACTACAATAATTGCAGGTGTCCCCCCCGTTTCCGTGGACTCCCGCCTTACATTTGTTAGCAAGCGTACCCGCCTAACTCCCCCTCACTCCGGATCAAAATAACTGGCGTTATTGCGAAGGACGAAGAGCCCTACCGGGTCTCTTAAAGGCCGTCTCATATCCAAATATTTAGCTGCGGCAGCGAGATCAACTAACTCGCAGCACTGAATCACATGACAAAGATTAAAGAAACAGTCTCGACCAGTCAACCTAACCTTCGCATACTCAGGGCACTTGTGTGGCTCATGTTCTTGTATGGCGTGGCAGCTCAGGCGCAAGCCCAAATGATTCTGAATTGGGAGCAGCTTAGGGATAAGTTCAAACAGACGAATCCGACCTTGCTTTCAGATCAGGTGAATATTGATGAAGCGCGTGCACAAGAGATCACGGCGTTTCTCCGGCCCAATCCTGATTTGTCGTTCGGGCTCGATCAGTTTACGGTTTTTCGTACGCCGAACACGCCTTATCGTCCGCTGGCCGGAGTGCTGGAAGCGGGTTCCATCAGTTACCTGTACGAACGCCAGCACAAACGCGACTTGCGTCTGGAAAGCGCCCAGAAAGCCACCAAGATAGCCGCATCCACGCATGCAGATCTGGAACGGAATTTGTTGTTCACGCTGAGAAACGCTTTCGTGCAGGCACTGCAGGCGAAGGCCTTCTTTGAAATCGCAAAACAGAACCTTGATTATTGGGACAAGGAAATCGATATTAACCGCGAACGCTTCAAGGCTGGCGATCTCGCCAAGGTCGACTTGAACCGTATTACGTTGCAGCGCGCGCAATATCAATCGGACTTCATAACTTCGCAAGTGAACTTACGCACCGCGAAAATTGCGCTGCTGCAATTGCTGAATGACCGCACCCCGATTGAAAAGTTCGACGTTGTCGGCCCATATGAGTTTGAAGCGCAGCTAAAACCGCTGGAAGACTTTCGCCAGGTTGCGATGTCGGAGCGACCCGATTTGAGAGCCGCCGTGGAGACCGTAGATCAGGCAAAGTCAAACGCCAAGCTTGCGATCGCAAACGGAACATCCGACCCGACGTGGGGATTTGATATTGGGCGCAATCCGCCATTACCCAGTTACATCGGCTTTAGCGTTGACTTTCCGCTGCGCATATTTGACAAGAACCAGGGCGAAAAGCTGCGAACGAGATTAGATATTGATCGAGCCGACAAGGCACGCATGGCCGCCGAGGCTCAGGTGCTTAGCGATGTGGATACCGCGCACGCAACTGTTGCCAGCACCATCGATTTGCTCAAGCCTTACAAAGAGGAATACCTTCCCCAGTCGCTTGAGGTTCGCGACATTGTGACGTTCGCATTTCAGCAAGGGGGATCCTCGTTGCTCGATTTTCTGGACGCTCAAAAGCAATACCGAGATACGCAATTGAATTATGTGAATCTGATTGGCTCGTACTTGACAGCGGCGAGCCAGCTCAATCTAGCTGTAGGACGCGAGGTGCTTCAATGAAAAACCGGAGATTTGTTTTAGTTGTTTCGGCGCTGTTGTGCTTGGCAACGAGTTTTCTCTTTGTCGGCTGCAGCAAGAAGACGGACGCGGCCGTAGCCGCAGATACGGGGCCTCACCCGGCGACTGTTGAGCCTGACATGGATTCAAGCAACTTCAAAGTAGACCATCCGGACCAGTTCCCGATTGCCACGGCCAGCGCCTATGTTGCCTCATCCGAGATAAACGTAACCGGTGTTGTAAGCCCTGATGTGTCAAGACAGGTGCCGGTGCCTTCGCTGGCTACAGGCCGGGTCGTCGAAATCGATGCCCGGTTGGGCGACCAGGTGACCAAGGGCCAAACCCTGTTCAAGGTCCGCAGTACGGACATTTCGGGCGCCTACTCCAATTACCTCCAGGCTGAAAAGAACGAGCAACTGACAAAGATCCAGTTGGAGCGGGCCAACATCCTGTTCGATCATGGCGCAACCCCCAAAAGCGCGGTGGAAATCGCCCAGAATGCCGAGGACGACAATATCGTTCAGTTGAACGCTGCCAAGGAACAACTGGGGTTGCTCGGCGTTGATCCGAAAAATCCTTCCGCCATTGTTTCTTTTGCCGCGCCCATCTCCGGCATCATCACCGACCAGCAGATCACCAACCAGGCCGGTGTTCAAGCGCTGGCAACTCCAAGCCCATTTACCATCTCGGACATGTCTCGCGTCTGGATTATTTGCGATGTGTACGAGAACGATTTGCCGCAGGTGCATGTAGGCGAAGTGACTGATGTACATCTGAACGCCTATCCCAACGATGTGCTTGCGGCCAAGGTAGGCAACATCGCGCCAATTATGGACCCCACTCTCCACACGGCCAAAGTGAGACTTGAGTTGCCGAATAAGTCAACGATGCGGCTGGGTATGTTTGCAACCGCCACCTTCCATGGCCAGCAAAAGGAAACGCACGCTTCGGTTCCGGCCGCGGCTGTTCTCCACCTGCACGACCGTGACTGGGTCTACTCACCGAACGGATCGGGAATCTTCAAACGCATTGAAGTGAAAGCCGGCAACATGCTGGCGGGTAACATGCAGGAAATTATTTCAGGGGTTGAGCCGGGCGCCAAAATAGTGAGCAATGCGCTCGTGCTTCAAAACACGGTGGAGCAGTAATGATTCGATCGATTGTCGATGCCGCCTTAAATAATCGACTCATAGTTATTGCCGTCGCCATACTGCTATTTGTGTGGGGAGGCATCTCATTCCATCAGCTTCCCGTCGAAGCTTACCCCGACGTGGCTGACAACTACGTCGAAATTATTACGCAATGGCCTGGCATTTCTGCCGAACAGATTGAGCAGCAGGTAACAGTGCCGCTGGAAATCCAAATGAATGGTATCCCGCACTTGGTTCACTTGCGGTCATTCTCACTGTTTGGACTTTCCGATATCAAGCTCGTGTTTGACGACGAATCTGAGAACGACTGGAATCGCGAACGTACTTTGGAGCGCTTGGCGCAAGTCACTCTTCCAACTGGCGTTCAGCCGCAGATGGGAACTGACTGGAGTCCGGTTGGCCAGATCTATTTTTTCACTCTGCACAGCACGAATCCGCAGTACGATCCGATGGAATTGAAATCGATTGAAGACTGGACAATCGAAAAAAACTTCAAGGCTGTGCCAAATGTTGTTGATGTTGCCAGCTTTGGCGGCCCAACTCGCGAATACCAGGTTCGGTTGGATCCGAACAAGCTTATTGCCTACGGCCTGAGTATCGGTCAAATTGAACAGCAACTGACTAACAACAACACCAATGGCGGAGGCAGCTTTATAGAAGTCGGTCTTCAGCAGATTAACGTGAACGAGGTTGGTTTGGTTGATCACGTGAAAGACATTGAGCAAACCGTGATCATGACGAAGAGCGGAACTCCGCTGCGGGTAAAAGATATTGCCGTGGTTGCGCAAGGGCCGAAAATCCGCTTGGGACAGTTCGCGCACGCCATTCGTAAAGAAGACGGCAAGATCATTGACAACGATGACGTGATTTCCGGCATTGTCCTGTTGCGGAAGGGTGCCGACGCGGATACGGCGCTGCAAGGTATTCACGCAAAGGTGAAGGAACTGAACGACCACATTCTGCCGCCCGGCGTTAAGGTGCTTCCGCTGATTGACCGCAGCGACTTGGTTCACCTGACGACGCACACGGTTCTGGAAAATCTGACGATTGGTATTTGTCTGGTTGTGTTCATTCTGTTTCTCTTCTTGGGAAACGTACGCGGAGCGTTCATTGTTGCCCTCACAATTCCATTCGCTTTGCTGTTCGCATCCACATGTTTAAAGATCAAAGGCATACCAGCTAACCTGCTTTCGTTGGGCGCGCTCGATTTCGGCATGGTTGTGGACGGCGCGGTGGTCATGGTGGAGAACATTGTCAGGCACCTGAGTCACGCGGACCCGCATAATAAGACGCCAAAACAGAAAATCTTTGACGCAGCGCATGAAGTGCAGCGGCCCGTGTTCTATGCCATCGGCATTATCATAACGGCGTACATTCCCATCTTCACCTTGCAGCGTGTCGAAGGACGCTTGTTCAAGCCAATGGCTTGGACGGTGGCGTTCGCGCTGCTCGGCGCTCTCATTTTTTCGATGGTCATCGCGCCCGTTCTAGCCAGCATCCTATTTCCCAAGGGTACAAAGGAGTGGCGCAACCCAGTTTTGGTGTGGCTTACCAACCATTACCGACATGCCGTGCGGTGGGCCATTCACATGCGCTGGCTAACAGCAGGTTTTGCGGTTTGCTGTATCGCTGGAGCTTTCGTACTTGCCAGCACAATTGGATCTGAATTCTTGCCCCACCTGGATGAGGGCGCGCTTTGGGTTCGTGGAACGTTAGCCCCGAGCACCGGACCAACTGAGGGTATCCGCCTGTCCGATGAGGTGCGCGTTATCTTATGCCAATTTCCTGAAGTCAGGCAGACAACCAGCCAGGTAGGCCGCCCGGACGACGGCACTGATACGACGGGTTTCTTCAACACCGAGTACTTTGTGGATTTAAAGCCTAAAGAGGAGTGGCGGCCGGCTTTTCACGAAGACAAGGAAGCTCTCATAGCTTCGATGAACAGCGAACTTGAAAAAATCCCTGGAGCTTTGTGGAATTTCTCGCAGCCGATATCGGACAACATGGAGGAAGCGGTTAGCGGTGTGAAGGGCGAACTCGCGACAAAGATCTATGGCGACGACCTGAAAGTTCTGGAGCAAAAAGCGGATGAAATAACCGCGGTTATGCGAAAGGTTCCCGGCATTGCCGACTTGGGCGTGTTCCGCGTTTTGGGCCAGCCCAATCTCAACATTGTCGTCGATCGTAAAGCGGCTGCGCGCTACCAGGTGAATGTTGCCGACATTCAAGACGCGGTTCAAACCGCCGTTGGAGGAAATGCGCTAACCCAGGTGCTCAAAGGCGAAGCGCGCTACGACTTGGTACTCCGCTATCTGCCTAACTACCGTAACTCAAAAGACACAATCCAGCAAATTCGCTTGCTCTCCGCCTCCGGAGAACGAGTTTCTCTGGGACAGCTCTGTAATATTAGCGTCACCGACGGCGGGTCCGAAATTTATAGGGAAGGCAACTCTCGCTACATCGCCATTAAGTACAGTGTCCGCGGCCGCGATCTTGGTGGTGCTGTCGAAGAGGCCATCAAAAAAGTCAATGCGCAAGTGAAAATGCCGCGCGGCTACAAGCTGGATTGGGAAGGTGAATACGAAAGCCAGCAGCGAGCACAAGCCCGCTTGGCGATCATTGTTCCCCTAACTGTCCTGCTGATTTTCATCATTCTATATACAATGTTCACTTCGCTGAAATGGTCATTATTAATTCTTACGAATGTGATGGTGGCCCCGGTGGGCGGTATTATCGCCTTGTACCTAACCGGCACGAACTTTAGTGTCTCATCGGGCGTTGGCTTCCTAGCCCTTTTCGGAGTTTCTGTACAGACGGGCGTGATCATGGTGGAATACATTAATCAGTTGCGCGCGCGTGGCCACACCCCGGAAGATGCGGCAGTAGAGGGAGCAGTGTTAAGGCTGCGTCCCATTATGATGACGATGCTGGTAGCCACGCTTGGTCTTCTGCCGGCTGCCATGTCGCACGGTATTGGATCGGACTCGCAGCGACCCTTCGCGATGGTGATAGTTGGCGGGCTCATCGGCGAGTTGCTGCTGAGTATTTTCCTCCTTCCGGCGCTCTATACATGGTTCGCGCGAGACACAGACTCTTTGCCGAAAGCCGAAGCGGAGTTCTATGAGGAAAACTGACTAGTATGAGTCGTGAACAAACATTTGACCAGATTAAGTTAGCCGGCATCATACCAGCCATTCGCACGTCGGATGCCGATGATGCCGTTCAAGCGGTTGAGGCTATTCGCCTCGGCGGCATTGCGGTTGCAGAGATTTCACTTGCTCCGCCAAATGCGTTACAAGTCCTCAGTGCCGTAAGCGCCGCCTGCTCCCACGAAGTAATAGTTGGCGCGGGAAGCGTACTGAACGGCGACGACGTGCGGAGTGCTGCGAGCGTCGGCGCGCAGTTTATCGTCACACCGGGCTTCAATCTGGACGCGGTGAAAGCGGCCAGAGATCTTGGCTTGGCGATATTCGCTGGGGCCATGACCCCAACTGAAGTGCAGGACGCCCACGCTGCTGGCGCCGACGCCGTTAAACTGTTTCCATGTTTTTCAACAGGCGGTATTCGTTATCTAAAAGCGCTTCTCGGACAGTACCCAGCCACAAGTTTCATTGCCTCCGGAGGCGTTGGCCTGGATAATTGCGCTGAATATATTCGCGCCGGAGCTTGCGCCATAGGCGTTGGCGGCGAAATAGCCGATTTTGAAACAATGGCAGGCGACAATTTTCGCGTATTCACAGTACGCGCTAAGCGTCTGTATGAAGCCGTACATGCTGCTCGAGTACTCCTAGAAGCCAACTACTCCTTCAATGTTGGCGAAGGCAGGTAAAGTGTCACGCCGGAATTGAATAATCTTCGTTACGAGTAGAAGGCTTGGCCCATGCCCTGACAGAACTGGTTCTGGGTTCACCCTATGGCAGGGCTGCCTGTCGTTCTTGCAGGTGATCATCCTCGCATGGTCCGGGAGCACGGGAGATTAGTTTCTCTACAGACAAATGAAAAGTCCCAGGCCAGGCGATCGACCCGACCGACCTTCACTCGTTTCCCAGCTTGGCCTGCTATGGACATCGAGGATGTTCGGGCCGCACTAACACTTAGTCTAATGACTTCATTGTTGGAGCATCGACATTAATAGATAAAGCGGCTGCACTGCCTTTGTCATTGCCCAGCCACCATGCAGGTCTGGCAAGCTTCGCCACCGAGTTTCCACTTGGGCAAGGATCACAAGCTCGGCGCTGCCGTTCTTGTGGGCTTGCTCTAGCAGGACCATAAATATATTGATCCAATCATTGGATAGAGAACAGTCGTGTCAAATCGACGGCGGCTGGGTTGTTAACTCCGTCGTGCAAGGAACCCAGCGCGAAGCTGTGCATGTCGACGGCAGACATCCTCCTCGTTCTGCGCGAACGGCTTGTTTTTCGTTTGGCCGAATTTGGCGGCCTACGCCTGGAGAAATTCTGGCCATTCCTCTTTGCAATGTCAGAGCAAAATAGAAAGTTCCTAATTCCCGCAAAGTAGAAAGTTCCTAATCTGAGGGTTGAATTGAAGACCCCATGGTATGTTCGCACAGCGTCATTGGGGTCGCGCCCGATGAAGCAGCCCAAAGCCGAGGCGATGGAGTTGGCTCCGGAAGCAATCGGCGCAAGCCCTCCAGAGTGATCGGAAATCACGCGGAGGGCTTTCCTGTTAGGGACGCGTTTTGCTTATGGTGAAACTTCGGAGCGGAGGCTTTGGGTTTAATCAAGCGCGAAGACCGGCGGGCGCCAGCCCGACGCTCTTAATGGAGCTTTGCGTCGTTGACAATCTTCCATAGCGGAGTGCTCGGACGATCGAAAAAGCCCCGCATCCAATCACTCCTGCCACCGGCATTGTGATCCTTGCGCACGGGCTTGCTGACCTTCGGCGCTGGCGGAGTGGGCGGTTCCCGGCATTCGCTAATCGTTAGGTGGCGCCCTTGATAACGAGCCCACAACTCACCATTGAGACGCAACTCGACACGGAGTGTTTGGCGACGCATGCCCGCTTGAACTTCCTGGCGCGCAATCTGATAACGCTGATTGGCAAACCAAAACGTATAGTCGTTGCCAATCACTCGCTGCTCAACGTGGCTGAGGATAGATGCCAAATCTTGTTCCTTGCCCAAGCTGCGATGTTGATTCGGGAACTCCGCAACTGGCTTGGCGAAGCGCTCGTTCCACTCCGGCCAATATTCGTTTTCCAAGAATGCATTGGCCTCTTTGAGTGTCGAAATCTTGGCTAGTCGCAGCTGTTTCACCAAGCGATCCTGCGCTGTCAAAAAGCTGCGCTCAATGCGGCCTTTGGCTTGTGGCGAATAGGCTGCGATCCAGCCGATTCCCAACTCCCGCAGACTGCGTCCAATCTGCGTTAAGCGATCGGCGTGCACGCGTTCCTGTTTGCTTTCCTTGGCTCGCAGCGGTGTCGTGAACATCGAATCACGGTCGGTGTAAACGTCCACCATGCGGCCATTCTTTTGCAAATACTCCCAAAGCACCGCCATGTTTTGTGGCGTGGCATCCTGTTCTACAAATCGGCCCCAACTCCAACTGGTTGCATCGTCGATCAAACGCACCAAGTAGCGTACGTCGCTGCGCCCTTCCAGCCAGTCGTGCTCACTTGTGTCCCATTGCACCAACTCACCAAAGGCACTGCGCCGCGGACGCCAGCAGTGCACCTCTTCCACACTGCGCGACCGCCCTTTCCATAAGCCGGCCTCCATCATCCACTGCCGCAAGGTCTCGTGACTCACCGTAATTTCATAGCGCTTCGCTAACTGCTCGGCAGCGAAGGTAGGCCCGAAATCATGCCAGTCTGCTTGCTTGAGGATCCTCAATACCTGCGCCTGTACTTTGCTGTCGATCTTGCGGTTCGAAACTCGTCCCCGCAATCCATGTACGACGACCCGGTCCCCTTCCTGATTCGCCGCAGCAGTTTTCTTATCCAGCGATCACTGACGCCGATCTTCTCGGCCGCTTCCCGCTGGCTAATCACCTTGTCCCGTGCTCGCTTCAGCCATTCCAGCTTCTCGCGTTCTTCTTGGCTCATTTCGAGTCGTTCCATCCTTCTGGCTTACGCCTGTCAAGAGGAACTTTCTACTTTGGCCAATTAGGAACTTTTCACTTTGGCCCGACACGGGACCAGGAGTACTTGTACAGGCCAATTCCGGCTGGTATACTCGCTTTGCTTCTGTGGAGGAAAGAACGAGATGCGTGTGGTGCAGTTAGTGCTGGTTTTTGGCATTGCTTGGTTTTTGGCCCAGCCGCTAACTCTGAAGGCTCAAAGCGGGTCGACTGAGATTATCGCGGTCAACAGCGGACAGTGCCTCGAACCCAGTAATGGTTCAACGAGTTCCGGAGCGGCGATCGTACAGAATACCTGCGCGGGGGCTGCGATCGAGGAGTGGTCTTTAGTGGCGGTTGGATCCTATTACCACATCGTTTCGAACAGCAGTGGATTGTGCCTGAATGTTTATGGCGCTTCGAAAAGTCAAGCCGCGGCGATTGTCCAATGGCCGTGTCAGAGCGCGACGCAGACCAATGACCAATGGAGTCTGGTGGTTGCCGACGGAGCTGACACGACTAACTACCATCTCGTTTCACGAAATAGCGGGTTATGCGTCAATATAGATGGCGACAGCTCGAACGCCGGAGCTACAGTGATCCAATGGGCGTGCCAAGGGGCGACACAACTGAACGACCAGTTTTATTTGGATGTGTCGGGTATTGCGCCTGCCACTCTGCCATCGACCTGGACACCGGTCATTAGCCTGCCGGTAACTCCGATCGCGGTGGCTAACTTGCCGAACGGTAATTTGTTGATGTGGTCGGCTTACCAGGAGTATAGCTATGAAGGGGATATCGGCGGCGCCACGAGTAAGACCTATTACGGGATTTTCAATCCTACCTCCGAGACGGCTTCTGAGGCATTGGAGACTAACCCTGGCGCGGACATGTTCTGTCCGGGGATTGCACTGCTGCCGAATGGAAATATTCTGGTGAATGGCGGGTCGAGCAGTCCGAGAACGACGATCTACAACATTTCTTCAGGAACCTGGAGCGCCAGCGGAAATATGAATTTGCCCCGCGGGTATGAAGCAGACACGTTACTTTCGACCGGCGGAGTCTATACGATGGGCGGATCTTGGAGTGGTGGTCAGGAATACCGCAACGGAGAGGCGTGGAGCGGCACGAGCGGCACGTGGTCGATTTTGTCGAATACGCCGGACGACGGCGCGGTGGGGCCGGACCCGCAAGGCATTTATCGCGGTGACAATCACATGTGGCTGTTTGCGCAAAGCAATGGAATGGTTTTTCAAGCCGGCCCAAGCTCGCAGATGAACTGGATTTCGACGAGCGGCGCGGGGTCGATCACGTCCGCGGGCAACCGGGGCAACGACCAGTACAGCATCAATGGCAACGCGGTTCTGTATGACATAGGGAAGATTTTGAAGGTTGGTGGCGCGCCGGCGTATCAACAAGACGGCAGCAGTATTACATATGCGACGAACTCGGCCTATGTGATCAACATTTCGAACGGGCCGAGCAGCGCGGTTGGAGTCCAACAAATCACGGGGATGACTTATCCGCGGGCGTTTTCGAGCAGCGTGATTCTACCGAGCGGGGACGTGGTAGTGGTCGGCGGACAAACAATTCCGAATCCGTTTACTGATACGGCAGCGGTCCTTAGGCCTGAGTTGTGGAACCATAACTCGGAGACGTTCAGCCTGCTGAATCCGATGCAGACGCCGCGCACGTACCACAGCACGGCCATTCTTTTGTCTGACGGGCGAGTTTTCGTGGGGGGTGGTGGGCAATGCGGGGCCGGGTGCGCGGAAAATCACTTAACGGCGGAAATTTTGACGCCGCCGTATCTGCTGAATTCGAATGGATCGGCCGCGACAAGGCCGGTAATTCAATCGGCTCCGAGCACCGTTATGCTTGGTCACAGTTTTTCGGTGACGACGAATTCCGCGGTTTCGGCGTTTGCGCTCTTGCGGATGTCGGCGATCACGCATACTGTGAATAACGATCAGCGGCGCGTGCCGCTTACAATATCCAGCGTTTCAGGTACGACGTACAGCTTGGCCGTTCCCTCCGATCCGGGCGTGTTGCTGCCGGGTTATTACATGTTGTTCGCGTTGAATGCGAGCGGAGTGCCCAGCGTTTCGACTGTGGTGCTGGTGAATTAGCCCGGATCCGAGATGGGCGGTTGGGCGTTTTGGATCGGCTTGCTTGCGCTTGGTTTGGGAGGGGCGGAGGAATTTTTGCTGGGACCCAATTTGTTCGATGGAAAAGCGGCGTTGCATGGCCGGATGGCAACGCATTTGACGGATCTGCCGACAGAAGTGGTTCGCTGTTCAAATTGCCACGCGACAAGCAAGGGAGCGGCGGTACCGCGCTCGACCGCTCCGCGGTTGACTCCAGCTTTTTTGTTGGTGCCGAGATCGCGGCGGGGTGGGCCCCCCTCGCGCTACAACGCTGAATCTTTCTGCACAGTACTGCGCAAGGGAGTCGATCCGGCGAGAATTATGATCGACCAGCAAATGCCGCGGTACAGGCTGAGCGATGAAGAATGCACAGCGCTGTGGCGGTTTGTTGTGGAGGACAGGCATGAGTAGTCGAGCTAGAGACACTGGGTGGACTCGGCGAAAAGTGTTATCCGGTCTCGTTGGGGCTGTCACGCTGAGCAGCGAGGCTGCGGGGCAGAGAGTGCCGAGTGACCATGATAGCCGCGTGAGCCCTGCGCGTCCGGTGCCGGATATTCCAGTCACGTGCGATGACGGACAGACGGCGGCCTTGGTGTCACTGCTCAAGGAACATGTGACGGCGCTGCAACTCGTGTTCACCGAATGCACAACAACGTGCCCCATCCAGGCGGCGACATTTGCGCAGGTGCAAGAGCTGATTCCCGATCAGGCGCGGAGATCCATCCAGCTACTGTCACTTAGTATTGATCCGGCGGTGGACACACCAGCCGCTTTGCATGCCTGGCTCAAACGGGCGCATGCGCGGGCGGGCTGGGCAGCGGTTGCGCCTCGGATGGAAGATTTGACGGTTATACGGGCCTTTTTTGGAGATGGTGCCCGGCCTGTGAGCAATCATGGGACGAGAGTGCATATCATCAATCCCCGGGCAGAACTGGTTTGGAGAACGCTTGAGATGCCGTCGGCGGAATCGATCGCGATTACTCTGCGCAAGGCGTCGGGGGAAGTTCACTAGTCCATGACACCTTATCCCGGCGCTATCCGGGCTTACGATTCTCGCTCCTCCCTAACTAACAACCGTAAGAACGATTCCTGCATGCCGAGCTCGGCATGAATACGAATCGTATCTTTCTTTTTGGCGTTATTCAACGTTGCCAGCTTTGCCAGAACATCTTCGATGATGAAGCCGGGTGTCTTTTCGATGAAACGCCCGCCCTGGACTAGCCCGTTGATCGATAACGCGGGGCTGATTGAAAAGAACACCCTGCGTCTGTGTTCCCGCGCCGCTTAAGGAAACGGCAAATCCTGCTTCACGGGCAAAATTTCCGCCTTGCGTGATCGGACAGACAAGCGGAGTTCCCATCAGACTAAAGTCTTTGGCGAGACAACAAGCACGAAACGCAGGCCTGCCTGCTCTCTGCCCTTGATGGGGTTCAAATCGACGTGATACATATCGCCGAGCTGCCCTGTCAAAGCACTTCGCGGCCTACAGGGGGAGTGTCAAGCCATACGCAGGTTCCATCGTTCATCGGGGTCTGCAGGTCGCATTGCTGCATCAATTCATCGAGCGACCGTGCAAAGAGCGGCTTACTACGAACTCAGTGAAGATCCATAATGCCCCGATCAGAGCCAGGTTGTGCACGGCTGCTCCCCATGTCTCCTCGCTCGCAATCTTACAAACACCGTAGGTATTCCACAAGAAACTCAAAGACAAGGAGCATCAGCCCCAGAAGTCTGGCGGCCAGGACATCGAGTCTCCTCAGGCAAATTGTAATACCGGCAAGAAGAAATGCGATGCCTGTCAGAGCCGCCCACGCAGTTCCGAACGGTATCCAATCAACCGGATGGTCTCAGAGAATCGTGACGTCTGCTGGCCGTGTTTCACCGCCACAGCTGGCAGTGGTTCAACATATGTCTTACGATTGCAATTTGGATCCCGGCAGCGGAATCGTCGCACCTCTATGTGAAGTCCGACGGCTTTCCCGTTCGATGGAAGATCGCGCAATACGCGCCAGTATCGACTGTGAACAGACCGCGACGGCAGCTGGCACGACGGGCAGCAGACGGAGTTGCAGATTGCAGTTGCACGAACACAAACGAGTTCTTCCAGGGACTGAACCGATTTCAGCCGCAAGCACCCTTGCGGAGGCAGAAAGTCTTGATGACGGCTCGGGGGAGAGGCCATTTGCCCGAAGATAAATAAAACATTTACGAGCACTTATGTCTTAGGGCGATTCGCGGCATTGGACTGCACGGAACCTGCGGGAGAACCCAAATTCACTTGCCAAACGCAATCGCCTTCTGAATTTGTTTTCTGCTCGACTTGGGGCGTCGGAATGGCGATTTGTCATTCTAAACAGATGATGAAGGCCGATCGAGTCGAAGTGTCCCATGATGAGTATGCAAACAGATGGCTCATTCGAGTTCAAATTGGAGATGAGGTCATCATTCGAACTTGCCATGAATCCAAGGGTGCGGATGAGGAGAAGATCCGTGAGGCTGCGGTCAAGGCAGCGGAGGACGAAGGCTACGAGGTCGATCCGCTCAATATTCTGTTCTCCTGACAATCCTTCAGAGCATTACTCTACCCTGCGCCGTTACACATGATGTGTACGGCGCTTGCAGTACTTAACTTCCAGTGGGCGTGACAAGCTACGGCGCTCTGTTGATACGGCTGTCGTTCTAACTCTTCGTATTCTCAGTTCGGCCACGGCTGCGATACAGTATTCAGCAACCGCGCTGCGACAGCGCGCCACACCAACCAGCATCAGATACAGACAGGAACTTCATGCCTAAATCGCTTAATCCCACGATTCTCAGCCGCCGAAGTGCGCTGCTCCTAGCGGCAACTGCCAGCGTCGGCGGCGCCGCCGAACCATTCGCTTTCGCCTCTGACAGCATAAAAACCGGAGCTCACCAGGAATCCGGAAACTGCTCCACCCCGCGGTCCGCAGTCGCGAAAACGCAATACGGCAAGGTGCGCGGCTTTCTGGCTGACGGGGTCTTCACGTTCAAAGGCGTGCCGTATGGCCAGACAACCGGCCGGAGAAAACCGCTGGCTTCCTGCCAAGCCGCCCGCGCCCTGGACTGACGAGTATCCAGCTCTGGTCTATGGCGCCAACTGCCCGCAAACCTTGCATCCCTGGACCAGCATCGAGCAGACCTTTCTTTTCGACTGGGATGACGGATGGCAAAGCGAGGACATGCTCAAGCTGAACATCTGGACTCCCAGCCTGACCGGCAAGCGTCCTGTGATGTTCTACATCCACGGCGGCGGATTCAGCTTTGGTTCTTCGTATGAGCTGCCCTCGCATGATGGCGCCCAGATGGCGCGGCATCACGATGTCGTGCAGGTCTCGGTCAATCACCGCCTGAACATTCTGGGGTTCTTCGATGTCTCCGAGATCGGCGGGTCGGCCTATGAAGACTCTGTCAATGTGGGCATGACGGACCTGGTCGCGGCGCTGCAATGGGTCCATGAGAATATCGAGAACTTCGGCGGCGATCCGGATCGCGTCATGATCTACGGCCAGTCCGGCGGCGGATCGAAGGTCACGACTCTGATGGGCATGCCGTCCGCATCGGGTCTGTTCCATCGCGCCGCGGCGCAATCGGGAGGCGGCGGCAACATCCCCACCCGGGAGCAGCAGAAGGAACTCGCCCGCGTAGTCATGAAAGACCTCGGACTTGCCTCCAACGACATTCAGTCGCTGCAGAAGATGGAATGGTCCAAGCTGATTGCCGCCGGCAATGCGGCTGCGGCCAAGATCAATCCGCCCGGGCCGCCATGATGGGACCGGGAGCTGCCCGGAAAGCCTCGCGTCGGCTGGTCGCCATGCGTTGATGGCAAGGTGATCAACATGCGGTCGTTCTTCGACGCCGCTCCGGAAGTATCGAAGAATGTGCCGATGCTGATCGGTTCGGTTAGCGAAGAGGGCAATCAGATGTCCTCGCGATCCCACCGAAGCAGGAGTGGCACGCGAATCTGGCCAAAGCGTATGGCGAAGAGAAGGCCACCGCCATCGTCGCCGCCTTGAAGAAGGCGTATCCGGACAAGCAAGATACAGACGCTTTCCTATATCTGTTCCGGCAGGCCGGGGCTTAATGGGCTGTCGATGCGCAACAACGTTGTGAAGATGGCCGGACTGAAGCACGACCTCCATGCCGCGCCCGCCTACGCGTATTACTTCACACTGGCAGACGCCCATTCTCGACGGCGTGCCCGGCGCGTGGCATACGGCCGAACTGCAATTCTGCTTCGACAACACCAAGCGCTGCGAACAAGGCACCGGCGACACACCTGAGGCGCCGAGCGCTTGCGAAGAAGATGGCCTCGTCGTGGGCGGCTTTCGCTGCGAACCGGCAAGCCCAGTATCCCGGGTCTTCGTTGGGAGCCGACCGATCCCGAAACGAATCAGACCATGATCTGGGATAACGATTGTCGAATGGCAAATGATCCAGAGGGAGAAGCTCGAAAGATCATCCTGAGCTGATCAGTTAATTCATCCTGTTCTTAGGACGCCGGTCAAACTCTACACTACGCCGTTAGGGCGATCTTTCCGAAATCGGTCAAATCCAAATGTGCTGCTAGGTGCGGTGACGCTCGAACGGATTCAACCGCTTGTCACTCCAGAACAAAGGCAATAGAAACTTCCTTAACCGGCTGGCCACCAACTTCGTGGTCTTTTTGGCGGCCACCCTCGAAGGCTGTGAGTGGGAACATAAAACACCCGCAATTTTGGGAATGATGTAGACGCGGTGAGCAGCCCATTGGCGGGGACGCGGTAGGAACTCTATAGCAGTTTCTAAATCATCAGCCGGCAGGCAGTGCGATAACGCCCCGTATGAGCGAACGGCACTGCCGCTACTGTGAGAAGACCTTTCAACCATCGAAGTATCAGCCGCAGCAGAGCGTTTGCAGTCAGACGGAGTGTCAGAAGAAGCGGCGTAGCGAATCCCGCCAACAAAAGCTGGCAGCTGACGGCGAATATCGCCAGGTCTGTCTGGACAGCTCGCGCAAATGGCGTGCCGAAAACCACGGGTATTGGAAACGGTATCGCGAGAAAAACCCTGATTCCGTAGCGCGCAACCGGGAACAACAGAAGAGCCGAGATCGAAAACAGCACCTGCTCCATCTTGCAAACAACAACTCAGCTTTGGACTTAAAGCATTCGGCTGCAAGCATTTGGCTTTTGAATGCCCGAGCTGAGGACCTTGCAAACAACAACTCAGTTTCCGCGCAAGTGTGGGTGATTGAACCACTTCCGTCCCGCAAAGGGCCAGGGCGGGAGTCTTGCAAACAACAACGTGCTGGTGTTTCGGCGGCATCTGCCGGATAACAGAACCAGCGCATGCTGACGAGCGAACAGATCAACGATTTGCACCGGCTGTACTGGTCGGAACACTGGCCGATCCGCAAGATCGAGCGCCATCTCAACATGGGCTGGAAGACCATCAAGAAGTATCTTGACGCGCCCGCACAAGGGGTGACCAAACGCCAACGGCATAGCAAGCTCGATCCCTTCAAAGCCAACATTGCGGGCTGGTTGGAGAAAGACCCGCAAGTTACCGCTGCTCTCATCCATCAGCGACTGATCCCGCTTGGCTACCGCGGTGGCGACAGTTTGACGCGTAGATACATCCGAAACGTTCGCCCGCATCTCTCGGTTCAACGGGCCTTTGTCCGCATGGAGTCGCTCGCCGGCGAGCGCTTCGAAGTGGACTGGGCACACTTTGATGTACTGAGTTACTCGGGTGACATTCGCAAGTTATACGCGTTCGCCTTGGTCGATGCGCATAGCCGCATGCTCTATGTTGAGTTCACTCATAGTCAGAATTTCGAAACGTTCGTCCGCTGCCATGTGCACGCCTTTCATGCGTTGGGCGGCGTAGCACGTGAAATCGTCTACGACAACCTGGCCACTGCGGTGGCCGAACATGACGGCCGGCTGGTCCGTTTTCTGCCGCGCTTTCTCGCTTTCGCGCGTGATTACACCTTCTACCCGCGAGCTTGCAATCCAGCAAGCGGGTGGGAGAAAGGCAAAGTGGAACGTGCCATCAGTTACCTCCGCCAAAGCTTCTGGCCCTTGCGGGAGTTCACCGATCTGCATGATGTGAACCGGCAAGTGCGTCAGTGGCTCGTCGAGGTTGCCAATCAACGCTTGCATCGAGAGACGCGCGAACGGCCGATAGAACGTTTCCAGCCCGAAGCTCTGCGGGCTTTGCCGATCATCCCCTACGATCATCGCGATTCAGTCGAGGCGCTGGTACACAAAGATCTGCGGCTGCAGTTCGACTGCAATAAATATTGCGTGCCGCACCGCTACGTCGGCCAGCGCTCACCGTGAAAGCAGACTCCAGTTCGGTCACGATCTACCAACGTGTTGAAGAGGTGGTGAGTTATCCACGTTCGTGGCGGCGCGGACAAACGTTCGGCGCGGAGCGGTTTGAAAAAGTGCTGGCGGAAGAACGGCCCGCGGCACGGCGTTCCCAAGCACAGCAGCGATTGCTCGATTCACTCGACGGCCTATGTTCGCGCGCGCTGGTGGAAGCCTATCTGCGCGACATGGCCGATAGCGATCGCTCGTTGGCCCGCCAGATCGCTGAGTTGCTCGAACTGATTCGTCAGTACGGGCCGGAGGGTGTTGCCAGTGCTATCGAGAAGGCCTCCGCGGCTCACGCCTTTGGTGCCGAGTATGTCGCCAACATCGTGCGTCAGCAACAAGCACCGCGCCGGCCGCAACCGCCGGTGCCACTCCGTGATCCACAGTTGCGCGATTTAGTCACCGATCCCATCTCCCTGCTGGCTTATGACGCCTTCATTCTTGAATCCGGAAAGGAATACGATGATGACTCCCCTCGAACAGAAACTACAAGAACTGAATCTGGCGGCGATGAGCCGTCAACTGGAACAGACCATCGCTGAGGCCGCCGCTAAAAACATGAGTGTGACCGCCACCATTGAATGGCTGGCCGATATGGAACTCGAAGCTCGCCATAGCCGCGCCATTGATCGCCGCTTCAAGTGTTCACGTTTACAATCCCAGCCCAGCATCGACGCGTTTCACTTCCACCATCACAAAAGCCGGGTGCAAGCGAAGAACCGCATCCTGCGCTTACTCGATCTGACTTTTCTGCGCCAAGGTACCAATCTCGTTCTCATCGGGAATCCTGGCGTGGGCAAGACGTTTCTCGCCAAGGTGATCGCTTGGAAAGCTTGTCAAGCGAATCAGCGCGTATTGTTCACCACCGCGATGGACATGTTGAATCAACTGGCTGCTTCGCAGGTGGATCACTCGCTGGTTCGTAAGCTCAAGACCTATACCGAGCCAACTCTGTTAATTTGTGACGAATTAGGATATCTTTCTCTCGACCAGCAGACGTCGAATCTTTTCTATCAAGTCATCTCCACGCGGCATAGCCACAAGAGATCGACCATTATTACGACGAACACAGCGTTCTCCGACTGGGGCAACATCCTGTTCAACACCACCATCGCTACCGCGATTGCGGATCGCCTGGTCGAAAACTCCGAGATCTTCTTGCTGGGCGGCGACAGCCTGCGCAAAGCCAGCAAATCCGGTTCGCCGGAAGAGTAACCACCACCTTCTGGCAACGTGCAAGCGCCGCGCTGTGGTGATATCCCGTAACGGAGGAGTTCGCCGGGTAACCCCTCAACGGCGCTGCCAATGGGCGGAGGTCCTCGCGATCTCCGCTCCTTGCGTCTCCGTCCACATGTTCAACTTCAGCGCCAATCATCTGTTCCTGCTCTCACGGACGGAACATCCTTCGCACGCGTTGTTCTTGTTGCGGGATTGCGACACGCAGCGCGTTTACCGGCTCTATGACTTCAGCAAAGCCCAGCGTATGCAGCCCGATGTGGCTTATTGCATCGCGGGCAAGGTCAACAGCGCCGATAAACTTTACCTCGTGATCGAATCGGTCCGCCTCGACACCAAGCACGCTCGATGTTCCATTGCTCCTCCTCCTGCTGACGGCGCCGGAGGGTCGGCTACGCCTTAACTCCACTCTGCAGCTAACCCGATACCGGCACTCGCGCCCTTCGCGCCGCCTACAGGCGTCTCTGCGGGCGTGTGCGCCGACAACGAAATTACCGCTCTTTCTGACCGCAAAACTCCCAAAATTGCGGTCATTTTATGTTGCCACTAACAGAAGGCTCCGCCCCAGCCTTCATAGGCCGCGATTGCTCGGCTATTTGTGTCCAGAACCCAGAGGTAAGCGTTTCGAAAACCGTTGCTCTTTATGTCAGCACACGCACGCTTATACAGCTGATAACCGAAGCCATTCCCCAGTAAGGCGCGATCACGTAAATCGCATAGATCTCTGCCCATTCCGCTCTCTCTTCATCTCGGGCCGGGCCGAAACAGACAAATCCGGCCATCTCATTATTCACGTTCGCGACAAGTAATCCCGAAACTTTATGATTTGAGAATTGCTCCCGCCATCGCCGTAGCCGGTCGGCGGCGTTGAGGCTGTCCAAATGCGCTTGCGGCACCTGGCCAACATAAGCCTGCTTCCACGCCGCGACGTGGAGCCGAGCAACTTCCGGCAAATCCTCGTACGAGGCTGGTGAAATTCGCACCTCACTCGGCATAGTCGCACCCATACTAGCCGTCCGACAGAGAATAGCGCGCAATGCAGAACAAATCCTCGGTGTTCAGCCAACAAATTACTCACCACTTCGCCGTGACACACGAGTATTCGCAAACGATACGCCACTCCGATCGGCGGCGCGCGTTCATCAAGTTGGATTCTGATTGCGTAGACGCAAGCCGATTCTGCGCTACCAATCAGGATTCAATTCGAGGCCCATTCTCTGTCGTGAGAAGAATCTCCTGGAACCGGTGAACGGAGCTCGTAACGGGAGTCGCAGGAAACCTTTCAGCCGATGCCCGTACCCCTATCACACGCAAAGCTGCTACTGCTCGCTGGAAAAGCCGGTCGAGAAGTGACTCTTGCTGGCAAATTGCGGCTCTGGCCGCGAGTCGCCGCGATTTAACGCATGTGCGCAAAGCCAAGCGACGTCAGAGAGCTGGTAAAATCCGCTAATGCCATCGACGAAATCCGGCTTTGTGATCATGCCGTTCTCGCCCACTAAATCGGAGAACAGCTGGTCCGAGATCTACACCGAAGTGTTTCAGCCTGCTCTGAATGAATGTGGATACAACTTCTCGTGCGGAAGTGTCTACCGGTAACCTCATAACCAGCATCGTGGAACAACTAATCGAAGCCGATGTCGTCATCGTTGACATAACTGATCGGAATGCTAATGTTTTTTACGAGTTGGGGGTCCGCCATTCTCTGCGCCGAGGAACCATAATCGTTTCACAGGGTACTGAACACGTCCCAAGTGATTTGAAGGGTTATTGGTTTCTCACATATGGGCTTCGTCCCGCATTGGTTAGGGCCTTCAAAGCCGATATCAAACGCGTCATAGAACTTTTTGAGAAAGACCCGCTCCGGAGCGACAACCCCGGTTCAGATTTCCTAGATAGAGCGCATCGCAGTTCTATGCGGGAGACCAATCGAGACAACCTGAAAAAGCTAGGTGCGCTCCTGACTGAGCTTTCAGGATGATTTCGGTATCTTGAATTCACTTGCCAAACGCATTCAGGAAATCTTTTGGCTGTTAAGCAGCAGATCGCGACCTCAAGGCCTCAGTTGTTCTCCGTCGGTTGCCTCCAACCTCTTCTGCAGACGCTGTACCTGGGTGTCGGGCCGGATGTACTCAAGCGCGCTCACCAACTTGAATATCACCTCGAAATCCTGCTCAGAGGCGGGAATCATTCAAAGGGACTCTTGCAGTCTATGGTGACTGAGATTGAGGCGCTTGCGGATGGTATTTCGAAGATCCGTAGTGACGTTGCGCGGGGCGAATTCTCCGAGCCGACTACGGTCTCAATGATGAGTTGGCTGCCGACGGAAAATCACGCACGCGTTCAACAGGAGACTGGTGATTCAGATTCAAGGAGTTGCGCCATTTTTTTCGAATCAGAGTCTTCGCTGCCAGAGAACGAACGGAAGAGGACCGGCGGCCCGAATCCGACGCGATAGAGGAGAGCCGAAGGCAAGAGGAGGATTTAGCTCTGAACTACTCCCAACCTGCGGCCGTGCATTGCCCCGTCGGACACTTATGTGATTGGGATGAGCAATTCTGCAGGATTTGCGGGCAAGGGGTGAATTAGCCAAAGGCAAAACATGGAGGTGTTTGGCGGCCCATTAGCAACTCACGCGGTATGCGGAAAACGGGCACGTTCGCATGTGGCTGCTCAATCAAAATCGATCATCACTTCATCGACGTAGCACCAGCCCCAGTTTTCGCCGCGCTCCAGCGATTTGACGATGGGGTGATGAGTCTGATGATAGTGCTTCGTCGCATGCTTGTTTTTAGAAGAGTCGCAGCAGCCAACGTGGCCGCATTCCGTGCACAATCTGAGATGGACCCAGGTATCTCCGATCTTCAGGCATTCCTCGCAGCCTTTCGAATGGGGTTTCATATCTCGTATTTCATTCAAATGAGTGCAAGTCGGCATAGTGATTACCTTTCTTTCAGATATTCATGCATGAACTGGACTGACATGGCTCCTTCGCCAACGGCGGCAGCAACCCTCTTCGCCGATCCAGCTCGAACATCTCCGGCGGCAAAGACTCCTGGCCGGCTCGTTTCCAACAGAAAGGGTGTCCGGGCTAATGGCCAAGTGGGTGAATGGGCGACAGCCGCTCCTGTCAGTACGAATCCTTTTGCGTCTCTTTCGATCTCAGCCGGAAGCCAGTCCGTTAGCGGAATCGCTCCAATGAAACTGAATACAGTGGTCGTTTGCACTGTACGTTGCTGCCCTGTGATGTGATTCACAATCTCAATTGCTTCCAGGTGGCGGGAGCCTTCCATTCGCTGGATTGTGCTGTTGCAAAGCAATTCGATGTTAGCTGTCTGCTCAATTCGGCGCACCAGATAGCTAGACATATTCTTGTTAAGATCGCCGCCGCGAATGAGTAAGATCACCGTGCTGGCGTGGCCGGCAAGATACACGGCAGCTTGTCCGGCCGAGTTGCCACCGCCTACCACCACTGCGATACAACCGCGGCAAAGCAATGCTTCAGCGGGGCTCGCCGCATAATAGACTCCGGTCCCCTCGAAGCGTTCAAACCCTTCCACATCCAGACGACGATAATGAGCCCCAGTGGCAATCAGCAAACATTTAGCCGTGATGGGTTCTCCGCTCCCGGCATCCAAAACCGCATAGCCATTCTCAAAAGAAAGCTTGGCAGCTTCGGAGGGGATAGACAAGTGTGCGCCGAACTTATTGGCCTGCAGCGTCGCGCGGTCCGTCAGTTCGGCGCCGGTCAAACCTGTGGGGAAACCGAGGTAGTTCTCGATTCGCATACTGCTGCCTGCCTGACCACCAGGCGAAATGCAATCCAGGACCGCTGTGGCAAGTCCTTCCGAGGCACCATACACAGCGGCCGCCAGACCTGCCGGACCGGCTCCCACCACGACAAGATCGTATACCGTTCGTTCTAACGAGGCGTGAATACCGATTTCATCCGCCAATTTCTGATTCGTTGGGTTACGCAACATTAGCAGGTGAGCGCAGACTACGACCGGAGTTTCGCTTTCCGTGACAGCAAACTCCTTCAGTAGTTGGTCCACGGCCGGGTCGCTCTCGATGTCCACCCATGTGAAAAGCACGCGGTTACGCGCTAGGAAATCGCGAACTCGAAAAGTATCAGGGGAATAGCGTGAGCCGATTACTCGCAAGCCAGTGAAATTAGGTGATTCACGCAACAATTGCCGCCGCGCTATGAAGGCTTGCAGGATAATGTCACTCAGTGCGGGACTTTGGTTCAGAACGTGTCGAAGCGCGTCGCCGGACACCTCCAGCACCTCGCAGTGATCCCGGGCGATGGCGCTGAAAATGGCAGGCGTTCCCGTCAGGTGCGAAATGTCGCCGGTAAACTCCCCCTTGCCATGAAAAGTAATCGTTCTGGGGACATCCCCGGAATAATCCAGAATTTCGATCCTGCCTGCTTTGACGATGTAGAACTTTGCGCCGCGATCGCGTACGGCGATCAACACTTCGTCGTCCGCGCAAACTCTCGACACAATCGGAGCACAGGCCGCCAGTTCCGCAATCTGATCGTCCGAGAGAACGGGAAACGCCGCCGCCTGCAAGGTATGTTCAATCATCTGCGCTGTTCACTTCTGTTCTTCAAAGACTTTGGCGAAAGTCTTGCCGTAGGGATAAAAACGATGCTTGTCGCCCCGCTCCCATGCAGCTCTCAGTTCGGGCTTCGTGATATCCCAGTCAGGGCGGGTCTTCTGCATGACCGCACGCAAATCCTGTCGAAGTTCTTCCACTGTGGGCCGTCCGAAAAACCAATACCCGTTGTAGATCTTGAACACAATTAAGCCGGGCTCCAGCACAATTGTATGCGGAATCATTGGATTATGAGTGGGGTCTGTATATTCGGCGATATCCAGATCCTTTTGGATTGTGCGGCCTGCATCGGACAGAAATGGCCAGTGCGCTCCAACGCCTAAGCGATACTCGTTCGGGGCACTAACGCTGTCGGTGCTGATCGTGACAAGGCGGCAGTAGCCCACTTCCATTTCCCTATGCAACTGCAAAAGCCCTTCAGCCTGCCTGCGGTCCTTTGGGCAAAATCCTCCGCGGCTGAGCACGACAATCATTGGGTCGGATCCTTGCAAATCGGAAAGTTCTCGTCTGACCGTAGCATGATCAGTCAATTCATAATCTGGAAATGTCGCGCCAGGAACGATATCAGCTCGCATAGATAATCCTGTTTAGGATGATACCCTCTCGTCTCGTGCGGCGAGAAGAGACTAGATCTGGGCCGCGCCACCTCGACAAGAGAACTCCAATCCCTTGAGGGAGTTGGCATCACTGAAAGCAGGGGAATCGCACCGCTCGACAATCCCCCCTGGAGGCGCCGGAAAATGAGCTGCCACAAACGGACTGAATCGACGATCAGTTGAGACCGTCAAGGTCAGCAACGCCGACTTCCCGCTCATGTGGATTACTAAGCCCAGGAGAGCTTTCCGTTCCAGATCCGCGTTATCGGTCTGAAACATTGGCTTTCTCCGAAGTAGCGCCCGTACCGACCAGACGCTCAAGTCAGTTCGTTGTTTTAGAGTTTCTTTATGCCGATTAATCCGGCTGCCAACGAATCGCATAAATCTCTTGAGCGTTCGCGGCTCGCAACGCAAGCGGCGAACCGTCCGGCGCAATACCGAACCACTGTTCACGTGCGAATGGGAAGCCTTGAACATCGATTAACTTTTCAACGCTCCCCGTGAAAATATCGACCTTAACCAAATCGCGAGTCTGTGCTCGAAAGAGAAACAAGTGCTTCGAGTCCATCGACCACGTCAGGTCATCGTAAAGTTCTCCAGACAATATCTGTCTCCAATTTCTCGATCCCCAGTCAGACACGAGTACAGCCTTTGAGTCCTGACGAAGCGCCGCAACATACTTTCCATCGGGTGAACAACGTGCAGTCCACAGGTGTTCCGAAGAAGGCAGGACTGAAGCACTCTTTTGCTCTATCCTGATGCGATGAAGCCTCATCACCTGCCGAGGGTCGCCAGTTGGAAAATCGCCAAAAACTAACTCGTCATTAGAACACCACGTTGGAACTCCTTGATCGTCACCATCCGGCAAAATCTCTTTTCCTCGACCGGTCGCGACCTCAACCATCAGGGCGCGCCAATTCTCGCCGTGCTTTCCCATCAAAGCGATGCGAGTTCCGTCCGGCGACCAGTGCGGCTGGTGCACCTCAAAATCGGGCCACGCCAATTGAATACTCGCCGAACCATCGGTACGCGCGACTCGCAGACGGTGTTCCGGATACTGCACGTAAGCCACCCATTTTTGGTCGTGCGAGAACTCCAATTCATACGCTGAGATTCCGTCGAGATACGGTTGCCAATCATGGTTTTTCGAGATAGGACTTACCAATTCGCCACGTGTTGATTCACCTAACGCGTAGATCTCGTTTTCATCCCCCATCGTTGGCCAAAGCCAGTCGATTGGGCCGTTCGTCAAGCGAACTGGCCCAGATGTGCCTAACCAGTTGGAATTCCGGACCGCCCAGAGGTCATGCAAATCGGTAGAGCCAGCGGAGAAGATGTAATGCTGACTATCCTTCGTCCATGAGCCCTGAAGTTGGTCAGGTCCTGCACCTTGGGTGGGATCAATTGGCCTCGGAAAGCCCGAAAATGGGCTGAAGAGCATCATTGTATGAAGAGTCGTTCGGTCATTTGCTAGCTCGAAAGCTAACCGTCTGCTGTCGGGAGACCAACTTAGACTCGACGAGATGTAGCTGCTGACCGGCATATCAAACTTCTGTATGCTCGTGCCCCGAAAAATATTTAAAAGGCGTTTTCTTCCGACCGCCTGGAATTGGTGATCAGGAGACCAGGCAGACTCCGCAACTTCAGGTGAAAGCAACTGCGCCGGTGCCCCAGCGAGGGACCATAGCCAGAATTTTTCTTCGCTGTCATCCTGGGATGCCAGCAATAACGAGGAGTTGGAGCTGGCCAGAAGCCTGACCTGCTTGAAAGGTACATCCAGAGGTTTTGTTTCGCCTCCGCCGCTCACGACATTTACAACCTGCCATTTGCCATGTATTGCTTCCCGAAACCAGAGTCGCTTTCCGTCGAATAATAGCGGCCCCACCTTCGGGCGGCCGTCGCGCGTGATCTGAGTAGTCGGCAGAACCAATTTGCTTCGGCGAACCGTTTGCTCGGCAAGAAAAGCAATAACCGCGACAAAAATCGCTGCTATTAAAATCGGAAGCAGTCTTCGCGGCACCAACTTTGCTTGTCTTTCTGGTTCGGCTAAGCTGGGCTGGGCGGTGCCGGACGGCGCGAGATTGGTGGCTACCTGAACAACGTCCTCATTTGACTCTGAATGTGGTCGTGCGATGACCAGTGTAGTCAAAACGTAACCGGCTTTTGTGCATGGAATGAGCTCGTGGCCGTTTCCGTCTGGAGCGAGTTTTTTTCGCAGGCGGCGAATGACTTGGTGAGCATTGTTAAGGTCATCATTCAGGCCATGCCAAGCTTTCTCGATGATTGCTTCCGGAGCAAGCGGTTGACCTTGGCTTTCCACAAGGGCGAGCAGGACTTCGAACTCGGTCGGAGTCAGAGGCACCCTCATCGTCCCGCGCCAGAGTGTGCGTTTTACTTTGCTTAGTTGGAACGGACCGAAATAGACGCTCTCTTGGTTTTCAATAACATCCATCGGGTTTTTCAGCCATTTTCAGCCGGTTTCATTTGCTAAGCCGCACCGCCTGCCCCTAATCTGGACCTCTATTGTACCCAGAAAAACAAGTTTAGTGGGCGTCGGTGGGAAGACGCTGTCTAGCGCGGCAAGTGCGCTATGGAAGATCAAAAGGGAAGTGTCATGCGAAACGCGCCAAGTTCGTTGCCTCATCTTTACATCTCGCGTGCTCAAAAAGCGCTCAAGGCTGAAAGCGCTCCTGATTTGGAACCATCTCAACTCCCTGTCAGTAGGAGATCCAGGATGGCCCGTTCGACGCTTCTTCTGCTCGGTGCGGCGCTGTTGATCTTCTCCCCCGGCTCTGTCTCCGGCCAGGTTCTTTGGGACGGAGGCAATGGCAATTGGTTTGGTCCCTGGCTCGGCACCTTGCCAGGTAATCCCGTACCGATCCAGGCCCCGACGACGAATTGGGACTGTGAATTCTGTTACCCTGGCCCTACTGATACTGTGAATATCGGAACCCTCTACGGCCAACCGATAGGGGCAGTAGACGGAACAGTAACCCTCAACCAGTCAACCACTGTCGCCGCCGTCTCACTGGGCGTCGGTGCCTCAGGGAATCTTCAAGTAACTGGGGGAACCCTGACGACGGGAGGAGTAAACGTTGGGACGTCAGCGCCCGGTTCAGGAACGCTCAGTATTTCGAGCATTGTGAATACCGGCTCTGCATGGCTCGGGGTGGTATCTGGCGCGAGTGGCGCAACGACAGTGACTGGGGCGGGTTCGCAATTGAACGTCTCGGGGTCTGTCGAACTCTTGGTCGGGCGTCAAGGGCAGGGCGTGCTCACCGTCCAGAACGGTGGCCGTGTCACAAGCAATAACGCTTTGATCGGCGCGTTGAGCGGCTCTTCGGGCCAGGCAACCTTATCCAATCCCGGTTCACAGTGGAACGATTCGGGCGTCTTGACGATTGGCTCCAGCGGCGCGGGGACATTGACAATTCAAAGCGGTGCCGTGGTAGGCAGCGCGGGCGGCTCTGTAGGCGCTAACGTAGGCTCAGTCGGGAGGGCGACCGTCGACGGCCAGGGGTCGCAGTGGAATAGCTCAGCTATTTCCTACATAGGGGCATCTGGCAACGGAACCTTGACTATCCAGAATGGCGGTGTAGTCAACAGCACTGGTTTTTCCATCGGCGCCAACACCGGGGGAACCGGAACGGCGACGGTAACGGGAGCCGGATCGCAGTGGAACAATAGCGGCAACTTCTGGATAGGAGCGTTCGGACGAGGAGCACTCGTTATCCAGAATGGTGGCATTGTTACAACAACCGGGACGGGCTATATTGGCGGCGACCCGGGTGGCGTGGGCACACTCACCATCGCCGGCAGTGCCTCACAATTCAACAACTCCGCTTTTCTGTACGTCGGTGCCGGATCCGGCCTTGGAACGTTGACTATTCAAAACGGCGGAGTGGTGACCGGCATCGGCGGATCTATAGGCGCAGACACTGGGACAACCGGTACTGCGACGGTAACGGGAGTCGGATCGCAATGGAATAGTTCAGCTATTTCCTACATAGGGGCATCTGGCAACGGAACCTTGACCATCCAGAATGGCGGTGTAGTCAACAGCACTGGTTTTTCCATCGGCACCAACACCGGGGGAACCGGAACGGCGACCGTAACCGGGTCTGGATCGCAATGGAATAGCTCAGCTATTTCCTACATAGGGGCATCTGGCAACGGAACCTTGACTATCCAGAATGGCGGTGTAGTCAACAGCACTGTTTTTTCTATTGGCTCCAACAGCGGGGGAACCGGAACGGCGACCGTGACGGGGTCTGGATCGCAGTGGAATAGCTCAGCTATTTCCTACATAGGGGCATCTGGCAACGGAACCTTGACTATTCAGAATGGCGGCGTAGTCAACAGCACTGGTTTTTCTATTGGCTCCAACAGCGGGGGAACCGGCACGGCGACCGTCACCGGACCGGGATCACGATGGAACATTGGCGGCGCACTTTCTGTAGCTGAGAGTGGACAAGGGACACTAACTATTCAAAACGGCGCAGCCGTGACCGATGTAAGTGCCACAGTGGGAGTGTTTTCTGGATCGGCTGGCACAGTACTAGTTGATGCTGGAACCTGGACCAATTCCGGTTCCCTTACCATCGGCACCAGTGGTACCGGCCTCCTTACGATCAGGAACGGCGGCCAATTGACCGCTGGATCCATTATCGTCGGAGGTAACGGAGGCCTGGTCATTGATCCAGCTGTTGTAAACGTGTCCGGGAACTTTACGTTGACCCAGGTGGAGTGTTGTCCCTCGACGTTAGCGGGACGACATCCAATCTGCTTAGTCAACTGGATCTCTCAGGGCTCGGATTGTTCGAAGGGACCATCGATATTGACTTCATTAACGGCTTCGCTCCGACAATAGGCGAGTCATTTGACCTCATAAATGCGCCCGGAGCGAGTTTCAGCGGTGCGACCTTCGATATCGAAGGTTTACAATCGGGCTTCCAGTACACGGACACCTTCGCCAACGGGCAATTTACGTTGATAGCGGAAAACAATGGAGCAAGTTCAACGCCGGAGCCGGGGTCAATAGGACTTGCAGCAAGCACCCTCGCCTTGCTCTCGCTTGTCGGCCTGAGGATGAGACTGAACGATCGACCGTACCGAGGAAGGGCTATTTGAAGAGGTTTGGATTAGTTGGAGTTATACTCTTCGTTTCGACGTGCGCTTTACTCTTGCAGTGGTGGCTTCGCGGCTCGCATGCACTGAAACTTGACACCACTTATCAAGGGGTGCTCCTAGATAACGGTCAGGTGTACTTTGGGAAAATCATACAGACGGACGATGAATTGACTGTCATGACGGAAGTGTATTACATACAAAGCCAAGTAGACACGCAGACCAAGCAAACCAAAAGCATTCTTATACGGCGCGGCAACGAATGGCATGCGCCGAATCGAAGTGTCCTTAATACTCGTCACATCATTATGATCGAACCAGTCACGCCGGGCTCAAAGGTAGCGGAGCTGATTAGCGAATTGAAGAGCAAGAATCCGTGATGGAGACGGTGCCCCCGCTGCTCCGGTTTCGCTAAACGTAACCGTGGCAGATTCGCCTCACCTGACTTTAACGCCTCTGTGGTCGCCATGCGAAATTCAGCCGCTCCGCTATGCAGCAGCATCATCGAATGTCGACATTCTTGCGGGAGTCCAGCCACTGAGCGTTTCTTAGTTGAAGCTAAGAGCGGGAGAGGTGCGATAACAACCATCAACAATCCACGCCTTCATCTCACTTTGCCGGTTAACGCGCTACGGTCGTTTGTGGCAGCGGCGTTCGGGCAATACTGCCAATCTCAGCAACGCCGACTATACAGCCGCGTGAATTCCTGTTGACGGGCAGGGAAGTGCCCGAGCGCCAAATACTGCCATTCCGAAAGGGTTCAATTTCGGGTCAGACCCTCAGCTAGCTGAATCCGGCTTCAGCAACTTAAACTGGTTTCTTCCGAGCGGCAGCAAGGCGGTTATCAACTTCGCTTTCAGGAAGCTGCAGCTTTGCCAAGTGCTCGCTTACTCGCTTCTCGTCTAACCCGGTTTCGATCTTTGTAACGACGGCTTTGTCCATGTCCACCGTGATCAAGTAGAACTCTTCAGGGTCTCCGTCTTTCAGTTTGGCCAGGGCGATTTGTTCCATTGTTAAGGTTTTTGGTAAGAGTCGTCTAGCTCAACCGAGACTTTTGTTGTCTTTCCAGCCTCAATAGCGATCGGCGCGGGAACACCTGGCTCTTTGCTATACATTCCGAGCGATGTGCCTGAGGGCACGTCCGACGACGGCTTAGTCCATTTGCCGGTGGCATCGTAAGCCATGCTGATGAAGATTGGAGTTTTCTGGATATCTTCAAACGTCAGTGTGTCAGATTTCGACATCACGCGCGCCGTGGCAATCGGCTTAAAACTCCCGTCCTTTACGAAGTCCGGCGTGTCCCAAACAGCCACGTAGAATCGGTGCGCGTCATCCACGGTTCCAGAGCCGGTGTAGCTGGCGTGTACCTCAAGGACCGAACCCTTGGATCTTCCTGAGAAAGCCTGAGCCAGCCCCCCATAAGAAGCGAATGCGGCTGTTCTCAAAACAAACGAGCGACGATTCATCGAGTCTCCGATCTGGCAATAAGCCGAGTTAGAGCATATCACTAAAAGTGAACGGTTTAGCGGGTGGGTTGACTAGTACTTCATCGGTGCGTGAAATGCTGTGACATTTAATCGGAAGGTCTGGCCCCACAAAGGACCGGTTATGAAACAAGCATTGCGACCAAGGCGAATCTCCGTCTAGCCCGCTAATCTCGCCACAGCCGACAACACGTCGACTGGACGGTGAACGAAGCGCCGCTAATGGCGGGAAAAGCTCATCTATCCTCCGAATCGGCGCTGACAGCCGCGCAGTGGGATTGCGCCGAGATCCGGGACAATGCATCGATAGACCTGCGGTTTTAGCGCCCTCGTGGGATAGCGATCAGCAGGCCACCGCTTATCCCAATCGAGCGCTCATGCCCTCGCGCGAAGCTGTAATCGTAGCCCGGTTCGAGGAACCAGCCAAAGCGATGCTTCGAGGAGGGCCAGAACATAAAGTCCAGCACCACTTCGCCGGCGATCGAGTTCGTTGTCACGCCATACGCCCTCGTATGTATCCACTCCGGACCAGCGCCGAACATAAATTCCACTTTTTCTGAGAGGGTCCAGGGCTTTTTGAACAGAAGGTCCGTATCCCATTCTGTCGAGTGACGACGGAAGAGCGGCGTAGTGCCTGCTTCAATCTCTAGCCACTTCTCTATCGGCGTAAACTCAACCGCGAGGTCCCCGCCGAAGCTTGAGCCACCACCTTTGAGATCCCGCCCGGCGGCTCCGCCAAGCTCGACGATTGCCGCAGGCTCAGGCTCCTTATCGACCGACTGGGCGGTGACGTATCTTGGGCAGAAGAACAGTGATGTGAACAACAGAGATTTTATTGCGTTCATTCGTGTGCTCGTGTCCAAACTCCAACATTTTGAGGTGCAAACGGATTAAGCCGGAACATGCGGACCGTGCCTTAGCTGCAGTTCCGCCAGCGCAAGGCGAATGACGAGCCACGCCCCTTGTAGCGCGAAACAAGCCATCAGGAGGGCAACGAAAATGTCAGGCCAGCCTTTACCTGAATCAAATACGCCCAAGGCCGCCAGCAGCACGGCAGAATTTCCGATGACATCGTTGCGCGAGCACAGCCACACGGAACGCATATTGCTGTCTCCGCCCCTGTAAGCCCACAACAAAGCGAAAGATGACGCATTTGCCGGGAGCGCTACGATACCGACCGCGCCCATTGTCGCCGCTTCCGGTACAGTTCCAGACACGGCATGCCAGAAGGCCGCGCTCAGCACCCACAAGCCAAACAGTGCCATCGTCACGCCTTTGGCCAGCGCAGCGCTGGCCCGGTAGCGAAGTGCCATACCGACGACGAACAGACTAATTAGGTAATTGGCGGCGTCCGCTAAAAAGTCGAGTGCATCCGCCTGCAACGATGCGGAACCCGCCACTACACCGGCGATGATTTCAATGAGAAACATAGCGCCGTTAATAGCAAGCACGGCCCACAGCACGCGGCGATAGCGGCTATCGGGCACTTTATCTTCATGCGTGTGGCTACAGCAATTCGCGCTCATATCGTCCCCTATAGCATAAGGGCTATAGTCGCTATAGGGTCAAGCGATGAATGGAGAAGAGCGGATTAGCATTGGAGACTTGGCGAAGGGGACAGGAACCAAGGTTGTGACGGTCCGGTATTACGAGCAAATCGGGCTGTTGCCGGTGCCATCCCGAACGGCAGGAAACTACCGGACCTATAGCAACGAACATATGCGCCGCTTGCGGTTTATTCGCCGTTGCCGGGATTTGGGATTTAGACTCAATCAAATTCGCGATCTTCTGCGCCTGTCTTCTCATAAAGATGAGGAGTGCGCAGATGTGGACCGCATCACGGCCCAGCATCTAATCGAGATCGAGCAGAAAATTTCCGACCTAAAGCGCCTCGCGAAGGAGCTGCGACGTTTAAACAACTGCTGTCAGGGCAACGGAATTATCGCGGACTGCCGGATTCTCGAAGCGTTGTCGCCGAGCCGTGAAGCCGAGCACTGAAACGTCTCACAAAGGGAAGCTTTATGCGACGTGATGATATCCACTTGCACTTGTTTGAATGAATAAGTTGAGTCAGCTTAGAGTACAAAGTTGAAGTCAGCCAGGGTGCTGATACAGACAAGACAAGGAGGTTCTCAAGCGACAGTATGTATTACATCGGCTTGGACATTCACAAGAAGACAATTAGTTATTGCATAAAAGAGCAGGATGGGACGGTCTGGGGTGAAGGCACGATTCCAGCCACACGAGAGAAGCTAGACCGTTGGATGGACACATTGGCACAGCCCTGGACGGCTGCCATGGAAGCGACGATGTTCACAGGATGGGTGTACGATCATTTGCTGCCGCGAGCCGCAGCAGTGAAGGTCGGACATCCACTAATGCTGCGTGCGATCGCAGCGGCCAAGAAAAAGAACGATCGCCTGGATGCCGCCAAGCTGGCCGATTGTTTGCGGTGCGATTTCCTTCCAGAGGCTTATATGGCCTCGAGCGAGATTCGAGAGCGGAGGCGAACATTACGATACCGCAATCTGCTGGTTCGTCAGACAGTGCAATGTAAGAACAAGATTGCGCAAATGTTGATGGAAGCCGGCGTCAGCTACAACAAGGAGAAGCTTCATCAGCGTGGCTACTTCCATGAGTTACTAGCCACAAGCCCTGATATCAATGAATCACTACGGCCGTTGTTGCGGCTAAGCCGGGAAAACATAGTGCGCCTGCGACGGACCGACGCTGCGCTGTTGCGGTCTCTCAAACGAGATCCGCTATTGAACGAAAGAGTAAAGCGGTTGATGAGCATTCCAGCTGTGGGACCGATCACAGCGTTGACTTGGGTTTTGGAACTCGGAGAAGTAAAGAGGTTCCCTTCTATCAAGGAAGTCATCAGCTACTGCGGATTATGTGGAGCAGAGAAAAGCTCAGCCGGTACGGCAAAGCGAACTCCTATTTCCAAACAACGCAACCGGCATCTGCAAACGGTACTAGTGGAGGCCGCACATCTAGCTCCGCGCCTAAATCAAGATTTGGCCCTGCTCTACGAAAAGGAGACACAGAAGGGTGACCACAATCGGGCTACGCTGGCCGTCGCACGTAAGCTTACGGCCTACTTGCTGGCAGTCGATCGTGGTGAACGGACGTTTGTGACGAAACCCAACCAGAGTAGCTCGGCGGCATAAGACCGCGGCCTACAGAGAAAAAGAAACAGATCACTCGGACGCGCAGTCTGCCAGATCCTGCAATTATGCGGCTGGGCGACGGAGCACCGCTCCCAGGCTCCCTCTCACTTGTTTCGGGACTGGCAGAGAACACAAACTCAATCTTCTGCAAAGCGCGGCTCAGCCGTTGCCAGAGGCAGCAAATGGATGTATGGTTCTGCGGATCGCAGGAACCTTGCCGTGGAGGCACAAAGCGCACCCGATGAACTGCTGAATCTCTCTATCTGCGCGCTCTCCCGAGCGCGCTAGGGGAAGTCTTTTTTCCTTGACAAAAACTTATCATGGATGGCCGGGAAACGCGCAGATCTGCGATTGACTGCCCCGGCGTCGACTTACCCGCTATCCGCCCTAGCTGTGAGAGGGTGCCCGGGCAAAACTTTTGCTCATCCTATGAAAGCGATCGCACCGCCGCTTCCATCGGGATGTCCCGCGCCAGTCGTAAACTCTCAAAGCTGTCTGCCTGTTCAGCTTGCGGCTGAATACCTTCACCCTCGATCAATTCATCCGAAGCCGTGTACCAAGCTGTCACCGGCAGCCTTAGCCGATAATCCGCCCCAACTTGAAAATTCGCAGCACCCAAAACCTCGCCCGGCGTTCTACTGCCAATCACCTGTGCCGTGCCCTCATTCCGAGCAAACGCAGCAATCATCTCGGCTGCACTCCGGGTGTGTTCATTAACCAGCAACGCAATGCGTCCGTGAAACGGCTGCACACCAAGCCCTTCGGTGAAAAGTCGGAATGATCGGTCGCGATTCACAACCTTAAATCGAAACGCGAGTGGCAGCAGCCCGAGCTTGCTCTTTGGCAAGCTATGAATTGCGGGGAGCTGCGCGACAGGCTTTCCCCGATCCCGACCCAGCCTAGTCAGACTGTAACCAATCAGCCGGCGATCAGGCACCATCAAACTCATTAGACGCACGGATGATAGGCCGCCACCGCAATTGGAACGTAAATCCATGATGAGCCGGTCGCATTTTGATTCGGTAAAAGAAGCCATGGCACTCTGCACGCCGCGCAACAGGTCGAAACCGACCGCACCTGGGAATGATGTCACCTTCAGCACTCCGATACGGCCCTTTGTCCAGAAAGTGAGCGGCGAGGCCTGCGCCATCGGCGGCCGATCCTTGGGACCAACGCCTGGAAGCTCGACAGCAAAACTCTTCTCTGCGCCGTCTCGCAAGACCGTAAAGTTATACGACTTCCCCAGACGGAAGCGAGGTTCGTTCTCCCCAATCGGACTCCCATCGACCGCCACCAGAATGTCGGCAGGTTTGATGCCCGACCTGTCCGCAAGTCCGCCTGGAAGTACATCCCAAAACACGAACCGACCGCTCTCGAGCCGCTCTAGAACGGCGTTAAGAGCGAAGTATGGCGGGATACCTGATCCCGCACCGCGCCAGAAACCTGTATGGCTGAGATTCAACTTCTTCAGCCACGAATTCACAGCTGGCTCAATATCGCCATCCTTCAACCATGATGGCCAAAGATCGGCGAATTCCTCGCCCAGGCTATTCAGTTCCTTATTGTCCTTGTGCGGGTGAAATAACTTGGTTCGAATTAGTTCAGCCGTCTTCAAGCGGACCTGCTCGAACGAATTGTCTGCGCTACTCATTGCACCCTCCCGGTCTGAATCGACGCCAATCGCGAACTATGAAGGCTGGCGTCTCCATTGCCCAAGAGAACGAAGCCCGCCCATGACAGCGGCGATGTGTTGGTGCCTGATTCATGCAACATATCGCGTTTGGCGGACGCCAGCGCATCGGCGGCTGGCATGCCGGCAGCAAGATGTGCATAGAAAGCTTTCATCAAGAACAGACTTTGCAAATCGTCAACGGGCCAGAGCGTCGAAACAACACTGTCGGCACCAGCTTGCAGAAATGCGCGCGCCAGGTTAGCGACACCAACTTGGCCCTGAAGTCTGCCCACCGCTGTATTGCAAGCCGAAAGAACAACTACGCGAGCGCCGAAGCGAAGTGAGGCGATGTCGCTGGGCTCCAAAAGGCGGTCGGTTGGGTGCTGCGGGTCAGCCGGAAATATCAGCGCGGCGCGGCTTGGATCATCCTTGTCGGCCACCGCGTGGATGGCCAAGTGAACAATTTCATAGTTGGCCAAAGGAGCGTGTGTGAATGCAAATTCGGTCGCATTCGGCCCGACCTGCAGCGTGACGGTTTCCTTTGTTGCGTTAAGGGCCTTCACGGCGGCTTCAACTTCCTTGCCCGAACTGGGCAGGTTGGGCAGTTTTGCCAGATCGACACCTACGTCCGCGCCCCTCGGCGTATCCTTAGCAATTGTGAAAGGCTTCGCGCCGGCCGGATTGTATATTGCACCGCCAACGCCCAGAAAAGTCATCTCGGTCTGGGCATTGGACCGATTCTTCAGCAGGTAATAACTGACTGCGGACGGCGAGTAAGCCGTCGCCGCAGTCTCAGCGACTAGTTTTCCAGAGCCCGACTCCAGCGTTTCGAATGGAACCAAGTGCAAATCGCCGTCAGGAACAACAATCAGATGTTTGTACTCGCTGACATTTGGAATTGGTGCCATAATCGCGGCATAAAGGGCCTGTGAGTCTTTTCGCCAGGGCTTCCGAGTCTTAATGTCTTCGGCAACTGTTTGCGCCAAAGTGGCGATTTCCGAGGCCGAGCGAAGCTGGATGATACTCGCGCTCTTCGCTGACAGAACCAGGCAGTAGGCGCTACCGTTCTGCGGCAAAACGTATTCAAGCAAGGCTTCATCCTGGTCTAAGTTCGCAGTGACTTTTTTGAGCGAAACCGACTCAATCCTGGAGCCATAAACGGGAGCCGGCTTATCCTCCACAAACTCTTGCTGTTGAGCGTAAAACAGGGCGTCAATCAGACGACCTCGCTCCTGATCGGAACCTGCTTTGATGAGCTGAACCTTAAGATTTCGGATCTTGTCTTCCAAAGCGATGTTTGTGGGGATGGCTGAAGGATGAAGAGGTTGCACCAGCGTCTCGGCGGTGATACGTCCACGAACTCTCTCAATTACGGAAAAGGCTCCATTGACGTCGCCGCTTTCAGCCGCAAACTTGAAAGCCGTTTCGTAGGCTGAACTCATTTCGGTCAGCAGTCCTTCGCGAACTTTACCGCTGCTGGTTTGTGAGAGCAACCCTTCGGAAATTTCCAATGCGCGCATAATGCTGCGTCTGGCCTCAGCGCGGTGGCCAAGGTCCCATTGAAGCTGAGCTGCAAATTCCAAACGTGCCGGCGCCGTGAAGAGATCCTTGGTCAGATGGGTGTGCACGAATGCCGCCGCCGCGTAATGTTCCGCCATTGCCAGTTTGTGCTGATCACGGTAGATGTGAGCCAGCTTCGTTTCGGCGTCGCCCAGCATTCGGGTCTGGTTCCCCTGAGCCAGCGATATTGCTTTTTGCAAAATCGCAATCGCTCTGTCGGGCTGGTTCTCTCCCAGCGCGATGTCGGCATCGAAGAGCATGAACTGGGTAAGCTTGATTCGCTTGTCATGCTGGGTGGCGTTCGACTCAGCCGTCTTCGACAACTGTTGGGCCTCTGAATATTTGTGCTGATGGATTAAGGTTTCAACCTCAGCTTCAACGGTAAGGAAGGGAAACCCGATATCGAGGTTCTGTTGGGCAAGCGAGTGCGCTTTTGCGAAATAATCCATTGCCTCCTTGTATGAACCGTTCCACTCAATGCCAGCGCCGATGGCAGAATAACGCACCTCCGCTCCGGCGTCGCCGGTCTTGTGCGCAGCGCCCAAGCCGGCGGCAACGCTTCGTCGGCCGACTGCGATGTCGCCTTGCAGATAAGCTTCGAAGCCGGCCTCTGCCAGCGACCGCGATTCCCACTTCTTGTCGTTCAGTTTTTCAGCAACTTTATGAGCCTCTTCCCAATCGGCACGCGCGGAACCGGTATCCGTCTCGCCATCAGCGTCGCCCTTGATTCCAAGGCACCACATTCGCAAGCGCGGATTGGAAGCAATTGCCGGTGACTTGAGCATGTCGGCGAGATGATTCGAAAATTCGGGCAGCGAGCGACTTTCCATGGTGGCTCGCAAGTAACCCAAATGTGCGTGAATCTGTTGTGGCGACCCTGGCGGCAACCCTTTGTCAGCTATGAGAAAAAATGGACCTGCATCTGCCCAGTTGTAAAGATCAGCAAGATGGTCGGCCTTTTGTAAAGCTGCTACTGCATTTTCGTTAGGAGCTGCAATGAGCACGATTGAAAAAAGGCCAAAGAGAGCACCTAGTTTCAAGGAATTCATTTCTGTCTTCGATTGATTTCCGCTGAAAGCGGTTTCTTTTTTCTTCCTGTGCAGTCGTTGTTTTTGTCGCCGCTATTTTCCACATTTCCACAGACAACGCGCCGCCTGCTACTGGAGTCTTCTACATGACATACAGGAGTAATAATAGAGAGCGCCCCTAAAGTCCCGTTGCGCGCGCGTAATTTTCCTTGCAAAGTTTTTTTCATGTCGTTGCGGAATTTGCCGTTTCGCGTGCTTCTTGTCTAGTGAGGGAGTAGGTGATGAAAGACGACGAATCAAAAAAGATTCTCACCCTGAACGAAGTGGCCAAGCGACTCCGTTGTTCAAAGGCCCATGCAGCAAAACTTCTAAACGGCGAGATCCGTGGGCTTCCGCCGCTCACTCACATCGCCATGGGGCGGCGCAAGGTTGTGAAAAGCGAGTGGCTTGAAACTTGGATGGACTCGCAGAAAACGCAGTGTTAACATCTTTCCCAAGTCAGGAATTGTCGCCGCGGACGCAGGAAAGAGAAAAAAGAATGCGTCGTAAGCGATTTCAGCGCGGGAGCCTAAAGGCTCAGAAGCGTAGAGGAAAGATGCGCTGGTATGCCCAGTGGAGAGAGGAGGGATTGCCGAAATCCAAAGAAGCTTGGGCTGTGCTCCGAGATGAGCAGAGTAGCCGCAGAATCAATGCTTCAATCGATTCTTAGGCCTGTCAACGAAGGAGCGGAAAAGCGTGAGAAGACGGATCAGACCTTCGAGTCGTTTGTTGAACTGGTTTACCTTCCGGTTTTTGAACAGCAGTGGAAGGACTCGACCAAGGACGGCGAGACGTACCAGATACGCTGTCATTTGGTTTCAGTCTTGGGCAAGAAACTGATGCGCAAGATTGAGCGAGAAGCCATGCAGCAGTTGCTTGACTCAACGGCGAAGCTATGCGGTAAGAGTATCTTCGATCATCTGCGATTCCGGTTGCGGTCAATTTTCAAGCTGGCAGTTAGTGAAGGTGTGGCAGATAGGAATCCGGCCGAATCGCTGTATACACCGAAGCACTGTCGACCGGGGCGTGAGCGCAAAGTGTTGGCTCGCGATCAGTTGGATGAAATGGCCAGCGCTTTGGACATTAGAGAACACGTCATATTCAGATTGGCGACTTGGGAAGGGATGCGGCCTGGTGAGATTCTGGCTCTTCAATTGGGCGATGTTGATGGCGATAGTGTATGGGTCAGAAGACGCCTTTACCGAGGCAAGATGGGGGACCCAAAGAGCAAGCGATCCTCCCGGCAGGTCGCTCTGTCAGTGGCAACCAAGCAGTTGCTCCAAGAGTGGATTCAGCAGCCGAAACTTTTACAAGGTGACGATTGGCTCTTCCCATCTGAGAACGGCAAACCTATCTCACGGGATAATGTGTGGCGGCGGTACATGCTGCCGAAATTAGAGCCGATTGGACTTGGCTGGGCGACTTTCCAAGTAATGCGAAGAACTTTCGCCACGCGGTCGAAAGAAGCGGGAGTGGACGCCCATACCCGGTCAGCGCAGATGGGCAACACTGTGAATGTGAACGAGAATGAATACGCGGTGGCGAGTTTTCAACAGAAGCTTGCTGCGGTTCGAAGGTTGGAAACAGCCACTATTCAATAGTGGCGCAAGAAGTACTCAGGCTTGAGGCTTTTTGAAAAAAGAGGCAATGTGAGAGGTTTTGAAGTTTGGTTGGAGGGTGCTTGGAACCACCCTCCAACCGGCTCCGCGAGGTGATCGGAGAGCTTATCGCAGTAATCGCAGTAATGTTGAGACTTTCAAGAGCTTCTAACTTATTGAAAACATGGAGCGGGAGACGGGGATCGAACCCGCGACGTCCAGCTTGGGAAGCTGGCATTCTACCGCTGAATTACTCCCGCGCCGCTGGTGACGAATGCATTTTCAAGATAACACGAAATATAAAGTGTTCAATCATAAACTCCATGCACAAACCAATCGTTGCTGTTGGATTCCTGATAAATGCGATACACCGCTCCGTCGTTCAATGCGACGTCCCATTCCTCACGGCTCCAGGCGCTATTCCCCCACCACTCGCCAATTGTTTTCCATGGACCGGCATAGCGCATAACCTCACCTTTTACTCCTTGGGCAGCGACATTCACTGGAGCGAAATCTGTCAGCCGAACCTGTGCAGGTAATGCTGGCCGAAATATCCGCATGGCTAAATGAAACATTTCGTGATTGGATTTGCTCTTGCCAAAGTTCAGAGAAGCGGGTTCTTTCGATTGACCAGGCAAAAGATTGTTCACAAATGCATCAGGCCTATGCGTATCTAATAGCATTGGCGTACCTACATTGGCTACACCAACCATGTTGGCGATGCGTGCCAATGTGACATGCAGTTTTTCAGGTACAGGTGCAGGAGGAAGGAACATGTCCTTTTGTACACGCTTGGGCGCTACGGGTTCCAATTGCAATTGAAAAGCTAACACTGGAGCATGGGGTGAATGCCTCTCCAGATGTAATTGAACAAGCTTCAATATGGTCCTAGGATCTTGGATCGGAACAGGGAATTCAAGACGGCAGGTATGAATCTTTGTTTCTGTTTCCAGTTGAGTTTCTAAATGCAATTGCAAACGAAGTTCGCGAGCCGCTTGTGATTGCGAACGCAAAAGTGCGCAAAGTTCGCCAATTGCTCTGCTAAGCAAGAATAACAATGGTTCTAATAGGTGAAGGGAATGCTCCAGGTCTACCTTTAATTCAAAATTGCTAAGATCCGTTTGAATCCGCAATGGGCGTTGTATACGACCGTACGCCAAGTTTCGAAGATAAACGCCCATCGGGCCAAGACGCTCAAGTACACCTTTTTCGGGCAGGGAAGCCAGATCCTCGCATGTTTTCACGCCCCAGCGCAAAAGCATTTCCAGCATTGACGGTGCCAGCTTTACTGGATCATATGTAAAAACTTCAACCAATGGAATGGCTGCTAAATGAAACCGTTCTTCCCCTGGCGTTACCAAGGTTACGCCTGAATAATGTCGGGATAGAAGAATAGCCGTGTCTGGATTGGAGGCTATTGCTAGGTTTGCTTGCACCTTCGATTCGTTACCAGCGCGGCAAATTTCAGAAGCAATCTGGTGTGGCGATCCTAACAACTTGCGTAGCTGTGTAATACAAAAAGTAACAGCTTGAGCGGCTGTGGAATATTCTATTCCCGGGGAAAATCGATGGGCTATTTCCAATAACGAATGAATCAGACTGGCATCATTTGTATGAAGGCTGGCATACATAGAAGGATCAAACTCCGCCTTGTGAATAAGCTGCTGGGATATACAAGGAGATAGGGCGAATGCTTGTTACCCTGGATTTAGTGGGGCGAGCAGTTGTCTCAATTGCCTGAATTATCGAAAACGAAGAGTGTTTACCCTTCCAGTGGAATGCTTTCCCAACTACCTCAACCGATTGCCGGGAACAGGAACGAGCTTGCGGATATTCGCCGCAAATCAACAAAATCGTTGGCGTATCATCAATGGCGCGTTGAAAACGAAACCAATATGAGAGCGGAATGCGATTAATAGTTTGAAATGATGCACCTGTAAGATCCAGGACTACTAAACCAAAACCGCCAGAATGCAAAATCAGGTCTGTCGCCCGCATTGCATGGTCAGTATTACCATTACATCTAATCCACGAAAGAAAATCGATACTCGCTCCTTGCTGTGTAATTGACGAAGGCGAAAATTCATTGTTGAGATCAATGTACGCACAAATCTCTTCAGATCTTATAGATGCAGATAAAATATAATGAGATACTGATGTTTTTCCGGAAGAACGTGGTCCACTTATTTCTATGACCGATCCGCGCTCTAATCCATTTGGAAACAATGAATTAAGACAACTTACTTGAAGTGGGGCATGCTTTGCGTCATCACTACCGATGTGCAGCTCAGAGGCCTTGACCCACTGGGAGTGAGCCGCTTTATTTCCACTCATTTCGTCTTTTATTCGCCTGAACCATTTTCTACTACTTTTTCGCAAAAATCAAACTCACGTAACTGCCTAAGTAAAACGGGCTAAAGCCTTGTAAATGTGTGTCCTATTCCGACAATCGTGATACGGCGTTAGTATTTAGTCAGTGATTGAAGAAAATACCCAAACCGATACAATTCAGACGAGCTTTTCGCTTGCCAGCTATCGTCAGCTTGCCGAACTTCGATACCGCATTCGCCAATATCTTCAATTCAGCGAACAAGTGGCTCGGACAAATTCGATTGAGCCTCAACAGCACCAACTGATGCTGACAATAAAAGGCTTGCCTGCCAACACGACACCAACTGTCAGTGCCTTGGCGAATCGACTTTGCCTGCGGCATCACAGTACTGTTGAATTGATTAATCGTCTTGTCGACCGCGGCGCAGCTGTTCGTAAGCCTTCAGAGCAGGATCGCCGACAGGTTTTAGTGGAGCTAACTCCGTTAGGTGAGGAATTGCTGGAAAAGCTAAACGCTGATCACCTAAAAGAACTCGAGCATTACGCCCCCGAACTGCTTCAGCACATAACTTCCATTCTCCATACGAGTACGGCACAGGCCGTCGAACAAAAAGTCGAAGGAACACCCGATAAAGGGGAAGCCGCAGCAGTCTAGATAGGTATGAAAACCTATCGCAAGGAACTGACTTATAACGTCCCACAGCGCCGCGCGTTCATCAACATCACCAAACAAGTCCAAGAAGCCCTTCGCGATAGTCAGATCAACGAAGGGCTTCTTCTTGTAAACGCGATGCATATAACGGCGTCAGTTTTTATCAACGACGACGAATCCGGCCTGCATGCCGATTATGAAAAATGGCTCGAATCACTCGCGCCACATGCACCTACTGACCAGTATCTCCATAATCGAACCGGTGAGGACAATGCCGACGCTCACATGAAGCGACAAATTATGGGACGGGAAGTGGTTGTTGCTATCACAAAAGGACGCCTGGATTTTGGGCCATGGGAACAAATCTTTTACGGTGAGTTCGACGGTCGAAGACCCAAGCGAATTTTAATAAAAGTAATAGGCGAATAAGTTTCTGTATATTACTGTGGGCGTAGTACTCCGTTCTTCTTCCAGTTCCTCAATCGTCTACCTCTGCGCTGTATCATGAGGGGTGAACAAGCCACTCCTTATCCTTTTGGGCTAAGTCACAGATCGCAATCTGTCATTGCAAATCTTTGTTTAGAGGGTACCTTTTGAAAAATCATTATTCGGCACTTATCACCTCGTTATTTGTGTTTACATCCCTCACTGTTCATGCAGACACCGTTTCCGGCAATGGCAGTTGGCAAATCTGGAATTCCTCTGTTTTAAATACAGCAACCACGGGCTCCCCAACCGGTCCTTATTGGAATGGTGCCTCTGGCGATGGTGCAGACTACAATATCGGCTGGTGTCTGACAGGGATTGGCAATTGTGCCATTTCAAATCCTCCGGGAAATCTTTCCTACTATGGCAATGGCAACAATGCCGCCTCTAATATTTCCTTTGTAAACTCTGGGTCGGCTCAGCAGGTAACTCTTTTGGGCACGTTCAGCAACCAAAACGGCATTCCACCCTCCGGCACGGACTACTTTGGTTGGTATTCCATAAACCCGAATGGAAGTATCGGTTCTATGACGCAGCTCTTCACTTCCACAGAACCAATCGGCTCCACTGCCGTCTTTGATCCAACGGGAAAATACGGCTTTTACCTCCTGAACGTACAAAGCCCTAACACTTCGTATAAGGCCACTTGGTATTGGTTCACGAACGCTGCCCTTAATTACGCCACCGGAACCGGCGTTAGCGATGGATCTACTCAACACTTTTCAGTTTTCGGTTCTGGCAACGGAGTTTATTACATGGGACTTGAAGACACGCCCGCCGCGACGAGCGACTTCGATTACAACGACATGATTATTCAGCTACGGGCTGAAACGCCAGAACCTGCCAGTCTGGGTTTCATGGCGGTGGCTGTTTGTTTTGCAATTCTAATTGCCAGGCGCCTACGCCTTGTTCATTGACATTTAAACTGTCGTTGAAGTCTGGCGAAATTTCGGCATTCCCACATATTTCTCGCCCTTTCAGAGATGCTAAATGTACCCCGGATAGGTTAGCCTAACTAGTAGGTTAGTCCGAAGTGCCTGGAAATCACTTTCAGACTGTCAAAGACCACCTTAGCCAAGTAGCGAGATAGATGCCACCCCGAAAGTCAGATAACGATACCAATGGCCAGAGTCCCGCCAGTGGCGAAAACGGCTCCGAGAGGCCCAATAAGTACCGAAAGATTGTCCAGCAACTCAGAGATGCCATTGCTGCTGGCAAGTATTCGGAAGGCGAGCGAATACCCAGTGAAACACAGCTAAGCCGCTCCAGCGGAGCCTCGCGTTTGACGGTCGCGCGTGCCTTGCGAGAACTTGAACGCGACGGAATTGTGGAACGGCGTGCCGGATCAGGCACCTATGTAAAGGATGCTCCGAATCTGCGCGGGCGAACCTTCGGCTTGCTCATCCCGGAATTAGGCAATACTGAAATCTTCGAACCAATCTGCCAGGGAATGGCGCGCGCCAGCCGGGCTACCCACGACGAATTGCTTTGGGGCGCAGCTACCCGCGATGTTGAATCTCACGAACAGCAAGCAATCCAACTGGCCGAATACTACATCAGCAAAGACGTTGCAGGTGTCTTCTTCGCGCCGCTGGAATTCACCGAGAACCAGGATGAAGTAAACGAAAAAATTCTGGATAGTTTCGAGCGCGCTCACATTCCCGTGGTTTTGTTGGATCGCGACGTTTTCCGGTTCCCCAAACGCAGCAACTGCGACTTGGTTGGCATCGACAATCGGCGCGCGGGACACATCATGACCGACCATTTGGCCGATCAAGGAGCAAAAAAGATTGTGTTCCTCTCCTGGCCCAGGAGCGCCAATACAGTGCTGATTCGGATGGAAGGTTATTGCGACGCAGTACGCAAACGGAATCTGCCGGAAATGTGCGTCGTTAGCGATGTCTCAGATTTGGAACAGATAATTGAAAAATACACACCAGATGCCTTTGTTTGCGCCAATGACAAAACAGCTGGACGCCTGATGATGCGTTTGAATCAAATGAATGTTGAGATTCCCGGCCAGATGAAAATCGTCGGTATTGACGACGCCAAATATTCCAGTTTTCTGCATGTGCCTTTGACAACGCTGCGCCAGCCCTGCCACGATATTGGCGCGGCTGCGGTTTGGACAATGTTGGAACGAATTGAGAAACCGGGAATGGCCGCGCGAGATGTTCTGCTGAATTGCGAATTGATTGTTCGAAAATCCTGTGGTGGCGATAAAACGAAATAAAGCGTTTATGTTTCGAAGCTGAAGGCGGTTTTTGACCATGCCTCCCGCTAGACTGTTAAACGTGGAGGCACAGCCAGTTGCTAACGCGGGCCTTATTGCGGTTATTGCCGAGAAACCGTCCGTAGCCCGTGATATCGCCCGTGCTCTGGGCGCAACCAAATCCGGAGATGGTTTTCTGCAAGGCTCCGGCTATGTTGTCACTTGGGCCATCGGACACCTGGTCGCTCTGGCTCAACCCCACGAAATTCGGCCTGAATGGAAGCGATGGCATCGCGATTTGCTCCCCATGCTTCCCGATAACTGGCCGCTCGTCGTGGGCGAGAAAACCAAAAGTCAATTTGAAATCGTCAAAAAAGTTCTTCTTTCCCCCAAGGTCCAGCACATCATCTGTGCAACAGACGCCGGACGCGAGGGCGAGCTCATCTTTCGCTACATCTACGAAGCCGCCGAATGCAAAAAATCGTTCGACCGCCTTTGGATTTCCTCTCTCACCCCTGACGCCATTCGCAAAGGTTTCGCCAGCCTGAAGCCGGGTACCGATTTCGATCCTCTCGCCGACGCCGCGACGGGTCGAAGCAGAGCCGACTGGTTGGTGGGCATGAACCTTTCGCGCGCTTATTCATTGGCCTTGAACGAAGAAATTTCCGTCGGTCGCGTGCAAACTCCAACCTTGGCGATGGTCGTGGAACGCGAACTGGCCATTCGCAGCTTCGTACCCGAAGAATACATAGAAGTAATGGTCACCTTTCATCCGGTGCTGCTTCCCAAAGACCAAAAGTATGTGGGTGTCTGGTTCCGCGCTAAGAGCGACGACAAAGCAACTGCCGAACAAAATCGTCGCCTTCCGTTTGATGGAGTAGAAGCGAAAACGATTATCGAGCGAGCACGTTCCGGTAAAGCCCATATCGAATCCATTGACCGCGAGACGCAGCGCACACTGCCGCCCGCCTTGTACGACCTAACCGAGCTCCAACGTCACACTAATCGTTTATTTAGCTTCAGTGCGCAGAAGACTTTGGACGTCGCGCAAGCCTTGTATGAACGGCACAAACTGATTAGCTATCCGCGTACCGACAGCCGTTTTCTGTCGCAAGATGTCGCCGCAACGCTCCCCAATATCGTCAACACCATCAAAGGCCAGTACTCGAAGCATCTTGCTCCAGGCACTGGCACCCGTCCGCTCGGTCGACGCTTCATCGACGACACCAAAGTCAGTGATCACCACGCAATTATTCCCACCCACGTCGACCCTGCAAAAGTGTCGCTGTCAGAAGATGAGCGCAAAGTTTACGATCTGATTTGTCGTCGCTTGTTAAGCGCCTGGCATGACGACTACTTAGTCGCGGTGACGCGCGTGACAACCGTTATCGTCAACGGCGAAATGCAAGACCGCTATGAAACCACCGGCACCGCGGTTACGCAAATGGGTTGGAAAGTGCTGGATCTGGCTCCCGAGCGCAAGAAAAACGCTAAGTCCGACGAAGAGGCAGCTAATGTTCTTCCGGCTGAACTCGCCGTCAATCAGGAGCAGGAAGTCGTGGACGCGAAGTCCGCGAAGAAGAAAACTCGTCCCCCTAAGCGCTTCACCGAAGCCACCCTGCTAACTGCCATGGAAACTGCTGGCAAGACGCTGGATGAAAAAGAACTTTCCGATGCCATGAAGGAAACTGGTTTGGGAACGCCGGCCACGCGCGCCGCCACCATCGAAGTTCTGTTGACGCGCGGCTACATCATTCGCGACGGCAAAATGCTGGAAGCAACCGACAAAGGCATCCACCTGATTGAGGTGGTCCACCCGGAAGTCAAAAGCCCTGTTATGACCGGCCAGTGGGAGCAATATCTGCGAAAGATTCAGGAAGGCAGCGCCTCGCTTTCTCCGTTCATGCAAGGTATCGAGCGCTATGTCACAGAGGTTGTTGGAAAGGTAAAAGGTGGTGCATCACCGGTTCGAAGTGCGCCCACCACAACCGTGCCGCGACCCACTCTGGCGCCCGCGCAAATTCCCAAACCCGGAGCGTCGTTGGAAGAACTGCTACACACCGGTTTCGGCTTCTCCCAATTTCGTCCCAACCAGCGCGAAGTTTGCCAGGCCGTCATGGATTCGAATGATGTCTTGCTCGTCATGGCAACCGGGGCAGGGAAGTCTCTTTGCTATCAACTGCCAGGAATAGGTCGTGGCGGAACCACTCTTGTGGTCAGTCCGCTCATCGCTCTGATGGAAGATCAAGTCAACAAGTTGAAAGAGCGCGGCTTTGCCGTGGAATGCATTCATTCTGGATTGAATCGCCAGGAGTCCAGACAAGTATGCGCCGATTACCTCAACGGCAAATTACAATTTCTGTTCGTTGCGCCCGAACGCTTTCGTATCACCGGATTTCCCGAAATGCTGGCCAAGCATAAGCCCAACTTAGTGGCCATCGATGAAGCTCATTGCATCTCGCAATGGGGTCACGATTTTCGGCCCGACTATCGCATGTTGGGCCAATATCTTCCTGCCCTGCGCCCTGCGCCCGTCATTGCACTTACCGCCACCGCAACCGTTCAGGTTCAGCACGACATTGCTCAGCAACTCGGTCTCGCCAATCCATCGCGCTTCATTCACGGTTTCCGCCGTGACAATATCGCCATCGAAGTAGTGGAAGTTCCGCCGTCGGAACGCACGCAATTGGTCCTTCGCCTTATCGCCGAAGAAGGCCGAACGCCCGCCATCATTTACGTTCCAACCCGCAAGCAATGCGAAGCGCTGGCTTCCGAAATCTCCTATCAGCAAAAGGTCGGCGCTTACCACGCGGGCCTGGATTCCAAGCGCCGCTCACGTGTCCAGGAGGAATTTCTGGAAGGCAAGACCAATGTTCTTGTTGCCACCATCGCATTCGGCATGGGTATTGATAAACCGGATGTTCGTACCGTCATGCACACCGCGTTGCCTGGTAGTTTGGAAGGCTACTATCAGGAGATTGGTCGCGCTGGCCGTGATGGCAAGCCCAGCCGCGCCATTCTAATGCAGTCGTACGCCGACCGCTTCACCCACGACTTCTTTTTTGAACGCGACTATCCCGACGTCAAAGTACTGGAAGAGATTTTCAAAAAACTGACTAACGATCCGGTTGAAAAAGAAGTAATTCGTGAGCGCCTAAAAATGGGAGCCGAAGTCTTCGACAAAGCCCTGGACAAGCTGTGGAGCCACGGCGGCGCAATGGTGGATTATGCCGATAATGTCTGGCTTGGCAACTCGAAATGGCGTCCCTTATACGCCGCGCAAGGTGAAAGCAAGGCTGCGCAGATTGAGCAAATGATTCGCTTCGCCCAAAGTCCGCAATGTCGCATGCGCACTGTAGTTCGGCACTTTGGAGACCTTGCCGGTTGCCAGGAAGACTGCGGCATCTGCGACGCCTGTTCACCGGAGGACTGCATCGCGCAGCAATTCCGTGAACCTTCGGCCCGTGAACACTCTACTGCAGTCAAAGTGATGAACATCCTGGCTGACGATGGTGCAAAGTCCACAGGCAAACTGCATAGCGAACTTTTTCCGCACGGAGACGTCAAACGCCGCGATTTCGAGGAACTCCTTGCCGCGCTTGCCCGCGCCGGACTCGTCTCATTTGAAGACAGAGTGTTTGAAAAGGATGGCAAACCGATCCCGTACCGTTTGGCATCGTTAACCAACGCCGGCTTGGCAGCCCATGCTGCGAACGACGCCGAATTCCTGATGAAAGAAGAAGTTGCTTCAGTAGGCATTCGCAAGAAACGCGCCAAGAAAGAAGCCAAGACTAAAAAGCAGAAAGAGGCAGCGAAAGGCCTGTCTGCCGCTGAAACAAAAATTGCCGAAGCGCTTCGTGCCTGGCGCTTGCAGGAAGCAAAGAAGCGAGGCATTCCAGCCTTTCGAGTGCTGACCGATCAGGCGCTGCACTCCATGGCCGAAGATAGACCCGCCACTGATGAGGACTTACTCGCTATTACTGGCGTCGGCGCGGCTACCGTTAAGAAATACGGAGCGCAAATAATTCGTATCGTAAGTTCTGCGAACTAGTTACTGAATATCCGCACTGCGGTCTTCAAACCCTCCATCGGATCGCCTGTCGGAATGAACTCATGTCCCACATATCCTGCATAACCAATCTCTCGTATGGCATTGGCAATACCTGTGTAGTTCAACTCTTGCCGGTCGTCAAATTCATTGCGGCCCGGACACCCCGCGGTATGAACATGGCCAATCACGTCCTTGTGCTGCCGCAACCTGTGAATCACGTCTCCGTGCATAACTTGCACGTGATAGCAATCAAACAATAACTTCACACTTGGTAAATTCACTTTCCGAATCAAGTCGGCGCAAAACTCCACGTCATCGCCTTGATAGCCCGGGTGTCCCTTCATCGGATGTGAATTGACCCGGCTATTCAGATGCTCCAGGCAAATTGTGACGCGCTTCTTTGCTGCATACTCACCAAGCACTGACAACCCGGTAATGCAATTCGCCGCGCACTCATCCAGCAAAATCTCACCGCTAGTCGGATCCTCCGCATTCTTCCATTTGTATCCGGTAAAGGCGATGACATTCGGAAAACCGTATTCCGAAACAACGTCAATCATTCCCTTCGTCCTGCTGATGATTTCTTCGTGATACGCCAGGTTATTCAATCCCTTCACAAAGGGCGCGCCGGGCATACCATTCATCGACAGAGCGCTCTGCAATTTGTACTTCGCTAAGGTCGGGAATGTCTCGGGCGGTGCTAATTCCACACCGGCGAAACCTAACTCAACTGCGGCTTGGCAAATCTGGTCGGTATTCCATGCCCATTCGGTGTCCGCCAAACACCAGTACGCGACGGATTGCTGCATTTTCATCAAACACAGCATATGTCATTCGCGATGTGGATTAATCAGCAACCAGCTGATTGCCGCCATGACGTATAACCCAGCCAGAATCTGCAGTGGTGCATTCCAGTTTCCCAGATGGTCCACGATCAATGCCAGCACAATCGGGCTAAGCACGCCGCCCACCTGTCCCGAAGTGTTCATCACCGCGCTCAACAACGCCGAATTTCTGCCGCCAAGCTCAATCGCCGTTGCCCATGCCGCGCCCAAAGTCAGCATAGATGCTGCTCCGCCCAAGGCGATCAACAATCCCGCCAGTCTTCCATTCGCCACAAGGCTGCCGGCAAACATAATCATCGCCGCAACGGCATAACCTGCTGAACCAACACTACAACGGCCAATGCGAAAACCGAATCGTCGCGATAGAAAATCCGATATTGCTCCTCCAGCTAGCGAAGCGCCCGCGCTCAAAACCAGCGGCAATCCGGAAAACAGCGCGAGTTCGGAATGCCGCATACCATGAGCCTTCGCCAGATAACTGGGCAGCCATGTGATGAAGAAATAGAATCCGTAAGTATTGGCAAAGTATTGGGTGCACAACGGCAACAAGCTTCGCGTACCAAAGACGCTCTGCCACGATCCGGCGTGCCCGGCGGGTAGATCGCGCGTGGCTTCAATGAAATCGCGCTCCTCGATGGTGACCGATTTGTGGTCCCTAGGCTCATCGCGAAACCACCAAGACCACCCAATCGCCCAAAACACGCCTACGCAACCGAACAAAAGAAATACGCTGCGCCATTGCAAGAACGTCGTCAAGTAAACCACCAGCATTGGCGTCAAGCCGCCGGAAAGGTGCGCGCCTGCAAAGAAAAGCCCTTGTACTCGGCCCCGCTCCCCAGCCGGAATCCAACGTGTGAACACGCGCGCCGCATTGGGCCAAGCTCCGGCCTCGCCAACACCGAACAAGAATCGAATCAGCAGCAGTGTGGGATAGCTAAACGCCGCAGCCGTTGCCATGGTGAAGGCAGACCACCACAATACAATGCGGGTCAGAACGCGCCGGCTGCCTGCGATATCCGCCCACCAAGCTGTCGGAATTTCAAAAATCGCATATGCCAGCGTGAATGCGCTGAACACATAACTCATTTGAAGGTTGGAAAGCCGCAGATCATGCGCGATGCTGGGCGCAACTATCCCGATGCATACTCGGTCAAGGTAAGTAACTGCGGCCAGCGTAACCGTGAAGGCTACGACACGATAGCGGATAAGGTGGGATGTCACAGGGAAATAGATATCAGAACAACATCAGAAATCAGCAATTCCCTGTGATTTGGTGCCAACCGGACCAGAAGAATAGCTCTAAAGTCCTTAGGGTTGAGCTGGAACCGCCGCCTTACCGTTCAGACGTTCTTTCAATTCTTTTCCAGGGCGAAAACTTGCTTTCCGGCTTGCCGGAATCTCAATCGATTCGCCAGTGCTTGGGTTGCGTCCCATGCGAGCCTTGGTCTGCTTCGATTCAAAAATACCCAAGCCGCGCAGATCAACCTTATCGCCGCTGACTAAGGCGTTTGTCAGTCTATCCAACACTGCCTCGACGGTTCTTTCTACTTCTGCTTTTGTTTGCCCAGTTGCGGAAGCAACCGACTCGATTAATTGTAGTTTAGTCATCTCTATCAAGCATACATACTCTCCAGGCGTCCATTTTTGCTAATGGGTCATCGCGTAGATGATGTAATTGATTCCTAGACGCATTCCAAGCGCAGAATATTTCTCAGGATAACTGGGGTCGTCCGCCCATTCCCAGGAATCGCCAAGGTCCGAATTGGCCGAAATTGCCACCATAATTCGGCCTTTGTCGTCGAAAATCCCTCTCCAATGAGCAACATACCCATCCAGCTTGTGCCCCTGCCACAAATGGTCGTGCCCTACAACCTGATAGCGGTCATCCAAATCAAACGCGGTGTGAAAAATAGCGTCGGAATCGGCAATGTCCACTATCGGACGCTCTGGAAACACCCGCTTCATGCTCTCTTGAAAAACGTTCCACTCATAGGTACCATGTAGGTCATCCGCCATGAAAAAGCCGCCCCGAAGTAAGTAATCTCGTAGTTTTGCGGCTTGCGCATCGGTAATTCCCCACTCGCCAACCTGCACGGCATAGATCCACGGATAGTTGTAAATATCGTCTCCCGCCTCAGGGTTCACGCATTGTTCCACCGAATGTGCATCAATGCGCGATAGCCGCCTGACAGCCAGCGCAAAATGCCGGTCCGCGCGCGGAAAATCCTGCGTCCACAGCGTTGCCCCCAATCTCCAATCTCCGCAAAATCGACCGCTGCGGCAATAGCCGTCATTTTCTCCGCCTGGAAACATCAACCGTGCGAAGGTCCATTCGCTCTTTACATTCGCGTCAGCCGGCAGCGGAATCTCGCCCACACTATACTCAACACCTTCGTATTGTCTGAACGGGAGAGGGGTTTGACGTTGAACTGTCGCATACAGACAGCCAATAAAAACCATCGAACCACTTACTAACCACGCTGTCGGTCGCCATTTCATACTTACTTACTTAAAGAACGATAGTAACTAGCTACTGCTTCACGATAAGCTTCTGGAACATTCTCCGGTGCGATTGTTCTCGCTCCTGCCTTCTGCGCTATTCGGCGAGTCAATTCCATTTCCAGCCGTTCCAGGGTTTGATTCGCGTTGCCGACTCTTGCGTCCAACAGCCCCGGTTGCGCATTTAGCCGCTGCAATGCTCCTACCGCATCGCTAAAAGCGCTGTACACTTGCCGGTCGCCGCGGCCTAGCCGAGCGCGCATTTGTGAAAGTTGTTCAGCCAAACCACCGCCCTGTTGAGGTAAACCGCCGCCTTGATTTCCTGCTTGTCCCTGTTGAAGCTGTTCACGCATCGCTTGCACTTCGGCTAACGTTTCATTCAACGTTCCATCGCCTTGCTTTCCGTCGGCCGGAGTTTGTGGTTTCTCGCTCTCCCTTCGCGCCTCTTCCGTTTGCTTGCTTAACTGCTGGGTAGCAGCGCTAATGCTGTCCTCAATCGGCCAGGTTTTTGATCCCGCCCCTTGCCGCATCCAATCGGAACCCTTGCGCATCCGAACCGCAATCTCTTCCTGCTCAGCATCGGAAAGCGCCTTCTGCAGTTTCTTCGCAGTCCCGGGCTGTTGCGGGGCAATCGCTTGCGCCGTATCGTGCATCTTGTCCTGCAACTTCTGAATTTGCTCTGCTAGCTTGTCGTTTTCCTCAGCCAGCTTCTTTTCCTCGTTTGTCGCCGGCGCGTTTGGAGCAGGTGCTAACTGCTGACGGCGTCGAAATCCACCGGCAAAGTCAGGCCCATTCATCTCGGGCATTACCGGATTTCCGTTTTCATCCGACCTCGCCATATTGATCCCTTCCGCCCCATATTGCTTTTTTATTTGCCGAGCCAAATCTTCTTGCTTCGACGCCAAATCACGCGCTTCTTTCGCCAAATTATTCACATCATTGTTCGCCTGCTGACGCGCCATATCCTGCAGAGCGTTCTGTGCCTGCGACAACTGGTTGGCCGCTCTTTGTTGCGCCCCGGGATCACCATTCGAAGCGGCGTTCCGCATATCGTTTTCCGCCTTTGAAATGCCATCCATTGCCTTCTGCAAAGCAACACTCTGAGCACTGGCGCTCTGCGCCCCGGATCCTTGTTGTTGCTGTTCCTGCTTTAGCTGTTCACGAAGTTGCTCTGCCTCGCGCCGCAATTGTTCTTCTTCCCAGCGTTGCTGAAACTGTTGCTGCTGCGAATGGTTTTGTTCCGCTAGCTGTTGTTGCCGCCGCGCCAACTCCTTTAGCCGCTCCAGTTCTGCATTTTGTTCCTTCTGCGAATCGCCTTGTCCCTTTGAAGATCCAGATTGCGCGTTTTCGTACTGGTTCTTCGCCATGTCCAATTCCAAATCGAACAGGCGCGCTAGTTCGCTTTCCTGTCCACTCGCGCTCCCACCGGACCCCCCACTCGAACCACGATTCATAGAAACTTGTATATCTCTGAATAACGATTCTGCGTGCAAGAGCGCCTGCAATCCCTTCTGCTCAGGAGCCAGCGCCGAATTCCATTTGCCGGATTGCAACTGCGTAACAGCCTCAGACATCTGGCCCGACGCCTGCTCCATCGATTTTGCAAATTCCTTGAACTGCTCCGAACCTTCTCCCACGTCACGGTTTCCCATCCGCTCGGGAAGAGATTTCGCTTGCTCGCCAAGCTTCCCCTCTAACTCAGACAGGAAATGCGCATTCTGTGCTAGTGCTGCATTATCCTTGGCCGGATCTTTCAACTGATTCCAAGTCGCGGCAATAATCTGCTTCTGACGCTCGGATATCTTATCGTTCTGCTCGCCCGCGCCATCACCGTTGCCCCCGGCCGATTGCGCCTGCTGAAACTTCAAATCAAACGGTTCTACTTTGGCGAATGCAATGTCGCTTCTGGAAAGATGTGTGGCATCTTTGGCAGTCGCGTAATATGTCACCAAATCGCCTGGCGCTAGCTTGAACTTCTCCAATTCCAGGACAGTCTTGCCATCCACATTCTTCGCGTTGTTGTTTGCGGCTAGTGACTTCACCTGCTCCGGCCCTCCGTTAACCGAAAAATGCAAATCAACTCCGTGCAAGCCAAAATCGTCCGAAGAGGAAACGGCAATTGGCATCTCTTCAATGGGACTCACGCCGGTATCGCGACCCGGCTTCATAATCTTCACCATTGGAGCCTCGTCCTTCCTTGCTTCCAAAATGTAGTTATCGCTCAACCGCACCACATCTTGTTTATCCAAAGCCGCAACATGATAGGCACCGTCAGACTTAATCGGTATCGACGCAGTCAGCCAGTTATCCGTACTCATCGCTAATGGAATCCGTGATCCGTCTTCCAACATCAGCATCCCTTTGTCCAACGGCTTGTCGGTAAGAACGCTCACCTCTGCACTGCTGCCCTCCACCGCGCGAATATCTCCGCCAGGGTCTTCCACATCGTCGGGAATCCCAAGCGCTTTGGGCGCATGCACAACCACGCGCAGCCGCTTCACAACCGGCAAATCTTTCACAGTGAGAGTGAAATGCTTCGATTGCGATCCGCCGGCTTCCACAAAATACTCCAACGAATCGGACACGCCGCTGAACAGAATCTGGTAAGCGTTCGACGAATTCTGCGCCTGCATCGGAATCTGCTCCCATTTCGAAGCATCGTGATACTTGGCGTGCAAAGTTACATTCGCTGCCGAAAATCCGCGCAATTCAGCCGAGATCGCCTGGTCCGCGCGCCTTCGAACTGTAGCATTGCCGGGCTGCACCGCAATGTCATAAAGGGGCATTGTCGTTCGGCCGGAATTCGTCCATAACAATGAAGCGCCATATCCCAAATAGCCAGGCGCAGCCGTAATAAGCCAAATCAGGCAAATGGCCATAGCAATCGCAGCGGCAATCGCTCCCACTAATCCTGCCGCCGGAACATAATCATTGGCTGGATGCATCTGCGCCACGCGCACCGCATCCTCTGCAATCAACTCGTGAAAAGGATTCGTCTCGTCTCGTCGCTCGCTCAGCGTAACCAACCGCTCGCCAAATTCGCTAACGCGACTTTCAGCTACTCGCACAGTGTTGCGGCGGTTCAACTTCAGCAACGGCCTTATCAAGCCAAACACGAACGCGCACGCAATACCGCCGAAGAGGCAAAGCCGCAGTGGCCACACCACGCCTTCGGCAAAGCGCATGCGGTTGCCAAGCCAAGATAAGACGACGGTCAAGATTAACGCCGAGCCAACGCCAATCGCGCTTCCACGCGCGGCGCCAAAAGTCTTTAAGCGTCGGTCAACCTGCTGTATGTATGCGTCCAGTTGCTGCAGGGCTGTCATAACTTCTGCCTTCCCTCACTTCAAATAACGAGCCGCGAAGATTGATTCCAGCACCGCTGCAATCAAAACAAAAATCAGAACAAAACGCCAAAGACTTACTTGGACCGTCGTGCTTTCTGCTGGCGCAGGGGAAGACGCCGATCCTTCACTATTAGTATTGCTCCACAAAATCAAGGTTTCGCCAGAAACCTTTTCCAGGTTTGATTCGCGCCTATCCGCATGCGCCGCCAAAAGCAATCGTTTCCCATTTGCCTGCTGCACATCATAGAAGCCTTCAGCAAGCGGGGCAAAGCTCATCACGCTGGTTGCCGCACTCAACGGGAACGCGTGCTTCTCATCCGGGCCAATTACATCCGCTGCCGACGTCTGGCTCTTTGATTGGCGCAGAGCGATGGCATTTCCAACCACGATGCTGGACGAACTTGCCGCGCCACCCGTTAGGTATGTGCCACTGCTGGCGACAAATGGTACAAAACCGGAGTGCGTGGGAAAATCGCTCGTCAGGTTGTCAAACGTGGAAGCGAACAGCAGCACTTTTCCCTCGCCTTTCATAACCTCCACCAGAAGCGGCGATCCGTCCGCCAGATTTGCCATCACCCGGTCACCGGCTCTTAACTCGATCTTTGGAGTATTCAAGAACTGAACCCGATCGAAGCAGTCCGCACTGAACACCGGATCCACCTTATTCATCGCACCTTGCGCATGGTTGGTCGCAACTACTTTATTGCCGGCGATAGGCACCAATCCCAAGCTGCTTGTCATTTCACCGACGCCAATCAGCATCGATCCACCCTTCGCAACGTAGTCTTCCAAGGCTTGACCAACCGGCTTGTCCAAATCGCCCGGATTGCTCAGCACAACCAGTGCAAACTGGCTCAAGTCCAGCCGCAGGGCTTCGGCAAATGCGCTTTGTTGAACTTTCAATCCCGTTGCAGATGAGGCCTCCAATGCCGCTTTGTAGAAGAAACTCTCGCTTCCTCGGCCTGGATTCGTTAAGAATAGAGCTTTGCGTGGGTCATCGTGTTCAATGGCAAATCCAAACGAATCGTCATTCGGCAACTCGTCGTGCGGCTCCATCCGCACCTCTCCGCGATGCGACCCAAACGGAATCTGCAGGCCATCGAATTCCACTTGAACCTGCCCGGAAGACGGCACGGTCACTTGTTTCAACATCACTGGTTTGCCGTCCAACGCTACGATGATGTTACGCTGAGCTTCCTTCGTTTGCCAGCCGGCAACACTCACCGTTAATCGAACACCGTCGCCACTATAGACATGGCTTGGTACATTCACACTTTGTACAGCCCAGTTCGACGCAATACCGGAGCCAACGGGATGAATCTGCAATCGCGTACGCGGACCCAGCAGCAGATCCGAAAATGCTGCCGGCATCGATGTTTGTTGCGCATCAGTGAACAAATGCACATTCAGAGTAAGTCCGGTCGATTGCTCTAGAACGCGCAGTGCACGCGCAAATTCCCCGTAGGAACTAATATCGTCGCCCACTTCTATGGCTTGAACTGCTTCCGTGGCTGCCGTCTTATCGTTACCAGCCTGAGTCAGTGGCGCAAGATGCGAATCTAGCAAGAACACCTGCACCCTCTCGCTTCCGGGTAACTGCTGGATGAAGTCCGCGGCTTGTGTCTTTGCCGCCGCTAACCGGTTTTGATATCGCATGCTGAACGAATGATCAACTGCGACTACAGTCAGCCTTTTCGCGGCCACGCCGGACGAAGCTCGGTTAACGAACGGGTTAGCAAACAACAACGCCAGCAGAGCTAGCAGTAACAGCCGCAGCGCAAGTAGCGCCAAATATCGCAGCCTTCTGTGCTTGCTCGATTGTTGGATGCTGCGCTCAAAGAACATCAATGAGCTGAATGGTTGTGGCGTGCGCTTGAATTGCCGCAGCAGGTGCAGCCACAAGGGAAGCGCCAGGGCCGCTAACCCAGCTAGAAACCAGGGTGAGAAAAGCCCCACTAAACTCTCCGCTGCCGCATGCCCAAATACTCACGCAGCGCCGCGTCCAACGGTTGGTTCGTCGCTATCAGGAAATAATCCAAGCCCTCTCTTTGCGCTTCCGTGCGGAGTTGTTCAATGTGTAATCGAATGTTGGCTCGATACTTTGTGCGCGCAAATTCCGGTGAAACCTCCAGCGATTCCTCCGTTTCCATGTCCAGCAATTGAACCGGCTCACCAAAGCTAGGTTCTAATTCCTGTTGGTCCAACAAGTGGAACAAAATCACTTCATTTCCGCGATAGCGCAGAGGCGCGGCCGCGCGAATAATGACATCCGGCTTTGCCAGCAAGTCTGAAATCAGTACTGTAATCCCACGCCGCTTTTGAAACTGTTGCAATTGGAAAATCGGATCCGAATAGTTCGTTTGCTTGCCGGTCTGAGCGCTGTCAATCGCGTGCAGCAACCGCATCAGTTGGCCCTGTCTTCCCGAAGGTCGAACCATGCTGCTCACTTCTTCGTCGAACGCAATCATTCCGGCGCTGTCCCTTTGCAGGTGCGCCAGGTAAATCAATGCAGACGCCAGAAACTTGGCATACATGAACTTGCTCACTGTGGAACTGCTGAAATTCATACTCGCGCTGCAATCCAAGATGACCACGACCTCGGTATTGGTCTCACCCAGGTAGCGCTTCAAATACATCTTTTCGGTTCGCGCGAACACATTCCAATCCACATGCCGCAAATCGTCGCCCGGGGTGTACGCGCGATACTCCGCAAACTCCTGACTAAATCCGAAATCCGGCGAACGGTGCAATCCGGCTACAAACCCTTCCACCACTGTGCGCGCCACCAGATCCAGGCCGGAAATGCCAGCCAAGACTGCCGGATCGACAAATCGATTTGTCGCAAGGCTAGGCATGTTCTAGGCTCGCGGGGCAGTTTTCGCTTCCAATAAGCGGCGCACGATTTCGTCCGGCGTAACGCGATCCGATTCAGCATGGAAGTTCAGCAGTACTCGATGCCGTAGAACTGCCGGAGCCAGCGCCCGAATATCGTCGGAAATGACATGGAAACGTCCGTGAATCAAAGCCCGCGTTTTGGCCGCCAGAATCAAAAATTGAGCTGCTCGAACGCTCGCTCCGAAATTCACGTATTTTTTCACAAAGTCAGGTGCGTCATCACCCGCTACCGGCCTTGTCGCGCGCACCAAGTCAACCGTGTACCGGGCCACGGTTTCTGAAACCGGTGTCATGCGAACCAGCGATTGAAAGCCCATAATCTCGCTGGCATTGGTCACTGTTTCCAGTTGCACATGGTTGTTCGCCGTGGTCAGGTCGATCACTTTCAACTCGTCGTCTGCCGACAGATAATCCAAGACGGTGTTGAACAAGAACCGATCCAATTGCGCCTCTGGAAGTGGGTACGTACCTTCCAATTCAATTGGGTTCTGCGTCGCCAAAACTAAGAACGGCGGCTCAATCTTGTAATGGTTTCCGCGCACTGTACACGAAAACTCTTGCATCGCCTCCAGCAGCGCCGATTGCGTCTTCGGAGGCGTGCGATTGATTTCATCCGCCAGTAAAACATTTGAAAAGATCGGACCTGGAACGAAGGTCCACGCGCGGTGCCCGGTTGAGTCCTCTTCAATAATGTCCGTTCCCGTAATATCGGAGGGCATCAAATCCGGAGTGAATTGAATTCGGTTGAACTTCAGCCCCAGACACTGCGCCAGCGTACGCACCAGCAGCGTTTTTGCTGTACCGGGTAGGCCAGTCAAAAGGCAATGACCTCCGACAAAAAGCGATATCAACAGATTTTCAATCACTTGATCCTGGCCAACAATCACTTTGCGAATCTCATTCTTGATCGCCGAATGAACTTCGGTAAAACGCTGGACCTGTGCTTTGGTTTCTACGGCTGTGGGAGCTGACATTGTGTTTACTGACTCAATTGGAGCAGCAATCGCTGCGCGGGTTTGTAATTAGGAGCCGCTTCCAGGGCTAGCAAAACCTCATCCTTGGCCTCAGAAGTTTGATGCGCGGCTTTCAATGCGCGCGCTAAATCGAAATGGGATGCCGCAACGTCGCTGGGTTTCAAAGCGATGACCGCCCGATATTCCCTGACCGCTTCCTCGGGCCTCGATGCTGCTAAAAGTAATTCGCCCAGGCGTTGATGCACCTCTTGGTCTTCCAGGTAGATATCGTTGACCTCTTCCAGTGTGCGAATGGCCGCGTCCAGATTTTGGTGTGTCTCCCCATCCTTTGGGTGAGTCTGGTGTGTTTCCTCCAAGCTTCGTAAAGCCGAATCGGGCTCTTCTAGCTTGGCTCGCAATTTCAACTGCTTGATGTCAGTGCCGTTGTCCTTTTGAACGTCGCCCATGTTTTTGTTCAACCAATCGGCAAAATCTTTATCAAAAGTTTCAGGCGATTCGTGCAAATTATCTTCAATCGTTTGTTTTGTTGTTTTGTAATTTGAATACGACCGCAGCATGTCCAGAATCACGCGGTTGCCCCACCGCTGGCTGATATAGTCGCAAATCTTCCCGGCCTGATAATACGAGACAATTACCTGATCAGGATATTGCGGGCGCACGAAGCCGCCATCCAACTTCAGAACTGGCAGAAGTTTCTTCGCTTTGATTACCGCTGCGATCTCGGGCGTCAGCCGGTGCCCCCAAAGCGGCGATTGGACCGCCTCTTCATGAACCGCCAAGCCTTCAGAAAACCAGCGCGGCACCAAGTCATGGCTCGCTGCAATTACATAAACGTGGCAAAGCTCATGCCATAGTGTGTCTGCCCAACTAAAGTCTCCCGGAGGCCGTGCCGAAGGACTGTCAATCGCCACAACCGTCCCAAAGGTCACTCCCAGTAACCCGCCTTGTCCAGGAAGGCCGATGGTGCGCACTACAAAATCGTCATGATTCGGATAAACTTCGACGCGAATGCGGCCCTGCGGTACGACGCCATATTTCTCCGAATAAGTTTTCATCGCCTGCTTTATCTCCGCTTCGATGTACGGTCGAAGCAAAGCCGATTCGTCTTTTCGGATCACCAATTCTGTCGAAGCATCGGCGAAATGGTCGTACTGATTGACGGTATCTAGAAACTTCAGCGAATTTCGTGTTTCAACGCTTTGAAAATGTTCGTAATAGCAGCGTGCTAGTTGCTTCTGTGCTTCATCGGTTTGCCCGGTTCGCATCAGATTCACGCCCAACCGCGAGCGGGCTTGCGCCAGACCGGGATCTAAGTCAATTGCTTTTCGATAAGCAACAATCGCTTCTTTGTAGCGATAATTGATTTCCATGAAATGGCCGAGAATCGAATAGGATTGGGCGACACTTTCCATCCATTTGGAATGTTCCACTCCGTCGAGGCTGTCAATCGAGGCTAAAACCGCTTTGGCCTCTTGCGCCTGCGCCGAGATTGCCAGCGCCTTCTGCGCTTCTTCCGTCGCGCGCGAGCGGTCGTCGTCTTCCAGCGCAAGATAAGAAATGAATTCATGCGCTTGAAAATATTTCGGATCTTTTTCTAACGCCTGCTGAGCCAGTTTCTCGGAATCGGGATCGAATTCCTCGGATAGCGTTCGCGACAGCCCTAAATATGCCGGAGCGTAGTTTGGGTCGACTTTCATTGCTTCTCGAAACAAATCGGAGGCGTCGGATGTTTTTTCGAGCGACAGAAAAAGATTTCCCCACGCAGTTTTGATTTCCGCGGAATTGGGGTGTTCTTTGTCCAGTTGACGAAACTCTTCATTCGCTTGCTGATATTGGTGCTGGCTCACCAGATTTTGAGCCTGTTCTAACGACGCAGCGAAAAAGAGAAGAGCTAACATCATTTGTCGATCTCCGCTTGCGTGCGCGCCAGATCCAACAATAAGGCTGCTAATTGCTGCTTGTAATCCGCTTCGGCCATGGAGGATTTGTTGTATTTCAAGCGATCAATCTTTGCTTCCAACTCATCTTTGCGTTTAATCAGTGCGGCAGGCGCGGCTGGTTCCTGATTCGGTGGACGCAACAACGGAAATGTTCCGTTGCCGGCGTCGTTGATTTGAGAATGCTCGGAAGCAATTAACTTCTCTGTGACGAAATACGCGGAAACCTTTTGCTGGGTGTAGCGGTAAGCTTCTTCCAAGCTGATCGTTCCGTCTTTATCCGTATCGGCGGCGGGATCGTGAAAGGCATCGACGAAATAGCGCGGAAAAATTGGTGCGTTTTTTTCGTTGCCGGATTTCGTTGCCGTGACGATAATGCGGTGTTTGGCGGCTAGAACAGCCAGAGAAGCACCGCTGCAACTGGTCATGTTCACGACTAATTGTCGTGTTGCTCGGATCTGGCTCAACCAGTCGCGCAAATCGATGGCCGTGATATCGGGTCCGGGAACGTTGAATTTGTAGTCGGAACCATCAAAAGTGCCGTGACCAATTAAAAACAGGGCGAATGCGTCATCGGAAGTGATCCGGCCACCTAAACGTGTTAACAACTCGTGCAAATGTTGGCGCGTGGCGTCGGGGCCGGAAAGAGTTTCCACGTGCGCGTCACTTCCATTTAATTTCAACTGATGATCTAAATCCTTGGACCAATTTGCAAAGCGAACTTCGTAATCCGGATCGCCGCCCAAGCCAGCAACGGTCACGAAGTAAGTGGCGGCCTGAATTCTTGTAACTGCCAGCAGAACGAGCAGGAGAAATTTCACACCAGCCCCCAACGACGCCGCAAAAGCCATTCGGAGGCGCGCAGCATGAGAAGGAGCAAGAACACGATCGGCATGTTCCACAAATCCATGTTTTCGTGCATGGTGATGCCGCTGTCGGAGAAAGAAATCTCGTCGGGTAATTTCGCGGCATTACTTTTGTTGTAATAACGGCCTCCGGTGGCTTCAGCCAGGTTTTGCAAAAGATCGCGGTTTTGTTCCTGGTGAAAGTTTTCGGCCACGCCATCTTCACGCAAGTAGGTAACAACGTCGCTGCCCAAATCTTTGGCTTTGACTTCTGCGACATATGAACCCGGCTGATCTGCACCCAACTCCGCCGTATAAATACCTTGTGACGAGGGATCCGGATGCAACGGCACGGTGCGCATCGCGCCTGAAGGCGTGACAAGATCGGCTTCGACTGTAGCGTCGCTAATCGGATTGTAGCTTTTGTTTCTCACTTCGGCGCGTATGCGGGATTCAGATACCGACGCAACCACCGGGGAAGGCGTTTCACCGGCAACCCAGCGAATCAATTGCCGCCAGAAGGTTTGCTGGCTTGTGTCAGCAGTTGGTTGCTGCATTTTCCAACGCCAACTTCCACCAGTTGCGAATAAGGCTGTTCGTCCGCGGCCATAGTTTTCCGTTACCAGCAGCGGATATTGTTTTCCAGCAAAATCCAGCTTTGCCAATTCCAGCGCGCCGGGTTTCGGAGTACCGGCGTCCTGATAATCAGCTAAATAAGGCAAGACATTCCAGTGGTTGACGCTGTCTTCGGGTGAATCCTCAATCCGGCAGATCAGGCTTTTTTTGCCCGCGTCTGTTAGCTCGGCGACACCCAAATCGCGATGAAATGTGTTCTTGTGGTTGGGCAGAATAACTGGCAGCAATTGCGAGAACGGGGCGGCGTTGTAATCGCCGTCAGCCAAAGCGTATCGTCCGCCTAAAAGAAGAAGTCCTCCGCCGCGCCGATCGACGAAATCGCGAATAGCGTTTTGCTGTCCTGGCGAGAAATAGCCGGATTCAATACTGCCGATAATTAAAGCCTGGTATTCGAACAAGTCTTCCGGTTTGCCTGGAAAACCGTCGGCGAGTTCGGCGGGATTGGCGATGCCCTGGCGATAAATTTTATTCTGTGTTGTCCGCAGCATAGAAACGATTTCCACGGCCGGGTCATCTTCCACGGCACGGCGCAAGAACTTATATTCCCAGCGAGGTTCGCCCTCGATGTAAAGGATGCGGCGTTTCGTCCCGTCGATTGCCAGAAGCTTCGTTTGCACGTTGTTTTTAACATTCGTTTCGCCGGGAAGGGCATCGATGTGAGCCTGCAAGCGGCGCACGCCCGACCGGCCAGCGGCGAACTCGATGTTTTCAATCTGTTCCGGAGTATCGGCCAGAGTGATGTCGCGTGAAGCTACCAATTGCCCGTCGGCAGTGATCGTGAGATGGGCGTGCTGGCCCGTGAAATCGTGCTGGCGAATATGAATATCTGCAGAGACGCGCGCATTCGCGAGAACTTTCCTGGGTACAACGAAGTCTTCCACCTCAATATCGTGGCTGATCTGTTCCTTACCGAAGCCAACTGTGTTCACCGGCAGACGGCGCGCGCGCAATTCATTCAATGTGGCGAGATCGATTCCGCCTGCATTGTCGGAGCCATCAGAAAGCAGCACGACAGATCCGATGGGCAGCGTGGCGGTCTCTTCGGCAAGTTGATGCAATCCGCCTGCAATTTGTGTCGCCGCGCCGTCCGCTTTCAGTTTCGACAGGTCGGCGACGCGCGAAATGGCGGAGTTCAGGCGGTAGAGCCGAACTTGGTACTTGGCGTTGAGCTTTGGCAGTAGCTTGGATTGTAAAAGTTCAATTACTTGTTGTTCGCGCGGCGCGCCATCATCGGCGAGGTTCATGCTGGCGCTGTCATCAACAAGCACGGCAACAATATTTTGCTGCGGGCGTAGGGAAGTAATGCTAATGGCCGGTTGCCAGAGGAGCAACAGCAGAATGGCGAGCGTGAGAGATTGCAGAAGCCAAAGAATGCGTCCTCGTGTGCTGGTGAAGGATCGTCGCCAGAAAAGCCAGCCTAAGAACGCTGCGGTCAGGGCAATGGCTGCAAGCAAAAGCCATGCAGGCCAAGGCCCCAACAGCACGAGTTTTCCCTTCGAAAAAACCGTCGCCGGATATTTGAAGAGAAATTCAAACACCGATACAAGTTTAAACTTTTCGGCGTCGGAGGAAACAGATTCCGCCCAAACCGAGGGCGATCAGGCCATATGTGGCGGGTTCCGGAGTTAGCACATTGAGGGCAGCATCGGCAACAATCGCGTGTCCGGCTGCCGTTGGGTGAAGTTCATCCCAGAAGAGGTATGAGTTTGGAGTGCTGCAAACGCTCTGTGTCACTGTGTTCAAACAGGGATCGGTGACGTCCGTAAGTCCGGCCGCAGAAGGATTAGCGACGATTTCATCGAGCAGAGAATAGGTGTCCAAGACAGAAATACTGTCCGTGCTGAATGCACTGAGGCTGCCGAACAATTCAGTGTCATAGAGAGCCGAAAGTCCGGAGGCCGCCGCTACCGCAGCCGGTCCGAACACAGTTACGGCCGGTGTCTTGCCGAGATCAGGAACGGTGAGAATAAGAAAGTCCTTGGCGCCTTCGGTGGTCAAAGCGGCAATAGCGGCATCGACATTGCCGACTGCTTGGGCAACGTTAGTGGTGGTGCCGCCACCTTTCAAAATCGCATCCAAATCGTTCGCGCCGATCCATATCGTGTAGAGAGCGTTGGGGTCTGCAGTAGGATGGGCGGTTTGAAACTGGGAGATTTGGCTGTCCGGGCCGCCGATCAAATCGCCTGCTTCAGCCGTGTAGAATGTGCCGAGAGTTCCGGTTTGTGCTCCGCCGTAGGCATAATCGTTGCCGCCGGCAAGACTAGGAGTAACGGCACCGAGGCCTAAACTCGCCGATAGATCTTGCACCCAAACATTGCCATTGGTAAATCGACCGTTGGAGTAAGGCGGAGATGCCGGGATCGTACCGCCACTCGCGATATAGTCGTTACCGGCGTCAGAGAGACTGTCGCCGAATGAGTAGATGGTGCTGAAGCTTGCAGCGTGAAGAGATGTAGTGAAGCTGGCTAGTAAAAATAGCGGTGCTATGAAGTGCTTGAGTCGTGTAGACATTGGGGAGATTATATATGATTTCGCGACGTGAATGGTTGCTTGCTGGTACTGCGGCTACATTGTTCGCTAGAACCCCGGATAAAGCATTGATGGGAGGTACGCCAACAGCCTTCAGCATTCGCACCCGCGCGGCAAAGCAGAAGAATGAGATCTTCGACGTGGTGGAACATTGCCACCAGTTAGGTCTTGTTGGTGCTGAATCTGGTTTATTTAAACCGACGCCTGAGGCGATTCAAGACATGCGGCGCAAGGTGGACGGTTATGGCATGCACGTCATTGTAAACATCCCGCTGCCTAAGACGGAAAGCGATGTCGCGCAGTTCGAAGCCGCGGTGAAAGGCGCCAAAGAAGCCGGTGTCATGGCGCTGCATGCGGCGATGACGGCACGGCGTTATGAACAATTCGACACGCTGGACGCTTTCAAGGCGAACTTCGCGCAATGCCAGAAGTCGGTTGAATTAGCTGAACCTGTGTTGCAACGCAACCGGATGCGGTTGGCGATTGAGAACCACAAGGGCTGGCGCGCTGTGGAGCAAGCGGCTTGGATGAAGCGTGTGAGTAGCGAGTGGGTCGGCGTTTGCCTGGATATGGGCAACAACTTGTCGCTATGCGAAGTGCCGGACGAGACGTTTGACGCGCTTGTGCCGTATGCGATTTTCTCGCATATCAAAGACATGGGCTTGCAGGACTATCCAGATGGGTTTCTGTTGTCTGAGGTGCCTTTTGGGCAGGGCGTGATCGATCTGAGGGAACGCGTGACGCAGTTGCGGCGCAAAGATCCGAACATGCTGTTCTGCCTGGAGATGATTACGCGCGATCCATTGCAGATACCGGTCTTTACCGCTCATTACTGGAAGACTTTCTCCGACAGGGAAACGGAGATTCCCGGGCAGGACTTGGCGAGGGTGCTAGAGATGGTGCGGAAGAATCCGCCGAAGGCACCATTGCCGACGATCAGCGGACTTAGCCTGGACGAACAAGTAAAGCTGGAAGACAAATACAACCTGGCTTGTATCGAGTGGGCGCGGCAGAATCTCAATATGTAGTGAGGGCGTACAGGATGTCGCCTGCGGCCACGACGATGTACTGACGACCGTCGAGCATCCAACTAGATGGGCCGTTGCTTACCGGTAGCAGCAAACGCTGATGCCAGAGGATGTCTCCGCTGGCTGGATCGAAAGCGGCCAGTTGGGTAGCATCGCCCGTGAACAGCAAGCCGCCGGCGGTGGTTAGAATGCCGCCGCTCATGCCGTAGCCATCCAGCGAGTGCTTCCATCGAGCGTTGCCGGTCCGGATGTCGAGAGCAATCAGGGAGGACTTGGCATCGAAGGTGCCCCCAGCACCTCCACCGCCGTAGCCTTCCGGCTTAGCCGACGTGTCGTAGAGATAAGCTATGCCGTAACCTTCGGTGGCATTCACATAGAACAATTCGGTTTGCGGGTCATAACTTGGTGGTTCCCAGTTAGTAGCTCCATAAGTGGGTATGTCAGTCATGGAGCCATCAACCTTGGGTTCCTTGGCAGGGTCGGGAATGGGCTGGCCGCGCTGGTCAATCCCTTTGGCCCAGTTTCCAGTTCCAGAAAATGGTTTGGAAACTAAATATTTTCCGGTTTCCCGGTCAAGAACGAAGAACCAACCGCAGCGTGCGGCTTGCGCGAGCAGTTTGCGCGGTTTTCCGTCGATGACGGCATCGAAAATAACCGGCGTTTCGACGTTGTCCCAATCGTGGGTATCGTGCGGAGACGCCTGAAAATACCAAACCAGTTTTCCGGTGTCCGGATTCAGCGCAACAATAGACGCCGTGTAGAGATTTGCACCCTGGCGGCCTTGTCCCGCGAAGACTGGGTTGGCATTGCCGGTTCCCCAATAAATTAAATTCAGCTCTGGATCATAAGTGCCGGGCAGCCAAGTCATGCCGCCGCCGTGATTCATTGCTTCCTGATTGGGCCAAGTTTCGGAACCTGGATCGCCCATTTTTAGCGGCTCGCTCCACCAGCGCCACTGCATTTCGCCGGTTTCAGGATCGCGCGATTCCAGATAGCCGCGTACATCCATAGCGTCACCACCAACGCCGATGATGACGTGGTTTCGGATAATGACGGCGGCCATAGTGGTGAAATATTGCGATTTTTCGTCAGCAACTTTTTTTCGCCAGCGTTCTTTTCCGTCTTTTGCGTTTAAAGAAATGAACCAGCCGTCGGGCGTTAAAAAATAGAGCCAGTTGCCGTACATGCCGACGCCGCGCTGACCAGTTAAATGGCCGCCGTGATCTTCAAAATCGAATTGCCAAATTTTTTCGCCCGTGCGCGCGCTGATGGCAAAAACGTGATCTGGGATGGTGAAATAAAGAACACCATTGACCATCAGCGGTGTGGATTTTATGGTCGGTCCGCCGACGCCGCGCTGTGGCGGTATGCCTGTGATGCGAAACATCCAATCGATTTTTAGATTCTTGATGTTTTTTGCGTTGATCTGATTCAGTTCGCTGAAGCGACGTCCGGTGTAATCTCCGTTGTAAGTGGGCCAGGTTGTCGTTTGTGCCGCAGCGGAAGTTAGTAAGACGGTAAGTAAGAAAAGAATGCGAACCATGATCATCGCTCTGACGACAGTTTTATCAGATACGCAGTAACATCGTGTAGATCAGCATCTGTGTACTGACGAAGTAAAGCCTTATGTCCTAACAACTTGTCGGGAATGTTAATTTTTACTTCGTCACGTGACCAGCTATGATGATTGCCTTCGGAATCGGTAATAGCGACGTCGAAATCGTTGAATTCGTCTAGCTTCCCTGTGATTGTTTCACCCGATTTGGTTGTTACGGTTGCTTGGCGGGGACCGGAAAGAGTGGGCCACGCGATTTTTGTCATCAGTACAGAAGGCTCGGGATAGCGTTTTCCGATTCCAGCGAGATCTCCAGTTACGGAATGACAATTGGCGCAGTGCTGGGCAAAATATTGCTGACCTTTCGCTGCATCACCCGTGACTTGATTGCGTAAGTTACTGTATTTGTCGGCGTAGAGTCCGCGGTTGGCGACCAGTTCCACTTGCATATGGATGTATTCGGCAATCTGGTAGATCTGGTCGTTGGTCAAATTCGGGAAAGCGGGCATTCCGGCTTGTGCGCGCCCCTTTTTGACAACGTCGCCGATGGCTTCGCCTTTTTCATCGTGCAAAACCAGCGGTGAGCGCACCAAATTGGGAGCTTGCGCGCCGCGTGCGGTGGGTCCGTGACAAGCGGAGCAGTTTTGTTGATAGAGCGGATCGCCTAGTTTTGCAGCGGCTTCATCGGGCGGAGTTCCTAAGCCTAGAAACCCGTGAATATCGCGGTGAGTGGGCGGCGATTGTTGGGCGAAACAGACGGAACCAATGAGTAAGAGTGTTATTGCGGAGCGCTGCGCCATTGTTTTGCCAAAGTTTCGTTTGCGAGAGCTTTCATGAAAACGCCTCCGACGACGGATCGGGCCTGAAAACCGACTTGCTTGCCGTTCTTAGTGTCATACCAGTCTGTCAGGGGAACGCGCGATGGGGTTTCGTTTAACCATCTATATATGGGTTCGACGAGGGACTGGAATTGAGTCGGAGAATCGGTGAGGGTGGCGGTCCAGATTTCCCAATCAAGTTTGGTGTAATCGGCGCGATTGTCCAGCGGGAGACCGTAGGTGTTGAGATGCGTCAGATAGTAATCGATTTCAGTTTTGCGGATTTCAGGCGGAAAGAGATCGAAGCCGAGCATCTTATCCCAAACGAGATTGTATTTTTGGCTCCAGGTGCCGGGTTTATCGAAAGCGAGCTTATAGTGATCGCCTTCGCGCGCCATCTGCTGCCATTTGGCGGCCATGTCTTTCGCGGTACTTGAAAAATCGGACGCAATAGAGGCTTTGCCAAGACCTTTGGCCAGTTGAGCATAAGCGGCGAGACCTTCGATGGCTTTGATGGACAGGTTGGCATTGTGGGCGAGGTGGCCAGCAAAATCGTCGGTACTGAGCTGATTTTCCGGATCGAGACCTTTGGAGCGAAGATAGTCGGCCCATTTCGTAAGTTCCGGCCAATAGGTTTCCGCCAAATGATAATTGCCGAGTTCGCGTTCAAGTGCAGCGATCAAGATGAGCAGGTTGCCGCTTTCTTCAACCGGCATTTGATCTTCTTCGGTTCGTTCGCCGCCGCCATACACTTGGCCGTCGGCCAGCGGATAGGTTCCGAGATCGTGCGGAGCGAAAGGCCATTTCCAGCGGGGGAGAGAGGCGTAGCGAAGCACGGGTTCGAGTTGCGCTTCCAGAAGAATGGGATTGAAGAAAAGGAAGAACGGGCCGGAAGGATAGATGACATCGACAGTGGAGATGCAGCCGTTTGAGAAGTTCTCTTTTGGAAACATAAGTGGTTCGCCATGGAGACCGACGGCAAGGCCGTGGGCGGCCAGAGTTTGTCGATAGGCGAGCGTGGCGAGCTGGGCGTAGTCTGCACCGAAGTGCTGCGTGAGGTCGTTTATGAGATCGTGATCGAATTTCTGAGATTTGGTTTCCAGTTCCTGATATTGGGTTTCGGCGTCTTCGAGCATGGTTTGCGTTTCGACGCCATTGTGACGCCAGTAGGGCTTCAGCCGTTCGTTTAAGTAGTCGATGGAAAAGGGTTCTGTGTAGGAGAACAAAATGTGACGGGATTGGGCGGCAGACGAATCGACATCGGCGTTTAGGACGACAGCCAAGTGAGCAGCGTCGCGGGCGGGCGCAGGCATTTCGAGATCGTCAGCGGCTGGAACGGGGCCGGATTCGAGAAAGCTGCTGATGGTGTTTTTCGATGTGGAAGTGGAACCGGTGGTGGTGGCGAGATGGAAATAGCCCCAATCGCGACGAACGTTATCGCCGGAACGATTGAGGAGGTTTTGATCTTTTGACCCGACGCTGAGAACGTGCAGGGACGGCGTTGCTTGTTCGCGAGTCCAAATGACTTGCTGCGATTCGTCGTTGACAGCGAGAACCGGATCGCAATCAATGAGGATGGAGACTTTGTGCGCTGCGTGATCGGCGGAGGTGACGTTGAAAGTTAAATAGGTGACCGGTCGGGAAAGAATGTCCAAATCGTGAGGCAACGCCGGAGTTAGGAACGTCACGGTGAGTTGGATTTCTTTATTGGCGAACGTATAGACGGTATGAGTGGGAGTTACCGAAACCGATTGTTGGGGCAGGGCGGGGACGCGGCGAGGGCGCGCTCCCATAAAACGGAAGTTCGCCCCGTCGATGCGGATGAGCCCGGCGATGGGTTGTTCAGTGCCGGTCCAGTGTTTGGTGTTTGTGTCGGTGAGTTTGTCGCTCATAGACCATATGGAGAAATATGGATCGTGCGTAATGAGCGGAACTGCCGGTGGCCGCAGGGTTTGTGCGGACAGCGCAACGGCAGAGATTAGGAAACAGGCGAACTTCATTTTACTGTCAAATCCTTTGTGGCTTCGTCGAGCAGGTCTGCTTCGTTTTGCAGAGCTTTTGAGACGATTTGGACTTGTTGTTCGGCTTCCGTCCAGCGTTTTTGTTCGATGGCTTCGCGGACGCCGGGAATAGTTTTGACGCCATAGCCGGTGTAGAAGCCCGGTGCGTAGATCAGGTTTTGGAACCAGGGACGATTGGGAAGACCGTCGGGATTGGTTAGTAGTCGCTCCGTCTTAATGAGCTTGGCATTCAGTTCGGGAGATGGTTTTATGCCGGCTGCAGAGAAGGCTTTCTCATACGCTTCGGAGGCGCGCGTGAGTTCGTCGGCAGCATTATCCAGCGGCGCGAAGTTCAGATACGGCGGAACTGGTTTTTGGTGGGTGGCACGTCGGTTTTTTGGGGTCGGCAGCAGCAGTGAAGACGCCTTCTTCGATTTCGGGTATTGCGTTCCTTGATTTGCGCGCGCTGGGTGGTATCGAGTTCCTTGATTTCGGTGATGTAGGTGTGGATGGTGTCGGCGAAGTTGGTGAACTTGAAGGGCAGGATTTCGGCGTCGGCGAGGCGCATCATCATGGTGCCGGCGGTTTGCGCCAGAGCGCGCCCATAGGCGAAGTCGGTGTCCTGCGAAATGCGTGTACCAATAGAAATCGTCGTAGATGGAGTGATATTGACCGCCGCCGGCGTCTTCGCCTCCGAAGCCGAGGTCGAGGCTGGCGACGCCGAAGTGGTCGGTGAAAGACAGTGTAATCGGAACCGGAGCCGAGTGCCGCGATGCGCAGATCGGGCCGCGAACTGCACGTTCCGTTCGCGTCTTGCGGCGTGCCGCGATCAATGCGCAGACGAGGCGCGCGCGCTTCCAAGCGGTCATTTTGGTTTCGGGATCGTTGATGTCTTTTGCGATACGCTGTTGACGAAGTTTTCGAGCGAATGGGAGCCTCCAGCATGGAAGTAGCCGCGCCCGTTGCCATCGGAGTTGATATAGGCGACGGCGTGCTGGCGCAGTTCATCATCATGTGTTTCGGCCCATTCAGTGGAGCCGAGCAGGCCGGGTTCTTCGCCGTCCCAGAAGCAATAGATGATAGTGCGGTCAGGCTTCCAGCCTTGCTTGAGCAGCTCGCCGAGCGCGCGGGCTTCTTCCAGTTCGGGACTGGTGCCGGAGAGCGGATCTTCGGCGCCATTGACCCAAGCATCGTGATGGTTGCCGCGAATGACCCACTCATCGGGATACTTCGCGCCGGGGATTTTGGCGATGACGTCGTACAGCGGCTTGCGATCCCAGTTGAACTTGAGATGGAGATGCGCTTTGCGCGGGGCCCGGGCCGACGTGGTAGGTGATGCGGCAGCGAACCGCGCCAGGCTGCCGGCACCACTGCGCCGTTCAGGTGCTTCAGAAATGGCTCGGCGTCGTCGTAGGAGATGGGCATGACGGGGATTTTGGTCAGCGTCTTGATTTCGCTGAGCGGCAGCTTCTTTGCGCCGGGGACTGCGCCAATGCCGGGAGTGGCGGGGTCGCCGGGATAGATGGGCATGTCCATGACGCTGCCGCGCTGCGCGCCGAATTCGGCGGACGCATGGGGCCTTTGGGGTAATCATCGCCATGGAAGTATCCGTCTTCGTGAGGGTCGGAATAGATAATGCAGCCGACTGCGCCATGTTCGGCGGCGACTTTGGGTTTGATGCCGCGCCAAGTCTTCGCCGTAGCGGGCAATCACGATGGCGCCTTTGACGGAGACGCCCATGCGGTCGAGTTCTTCATAATCGTCCGGACTGCCGTAGTTGACGTAGACGAGGGGGGCGGTCACATCGCCATCGATTGAATAGGCGTTGTAGGTGGGAAGCTGCTCGGACTTCTGATTCGAAGTGGGATCGATGGCGATGGCGGGTTCTTCCAAGCTTGGCTTTGTACTTGACTGGCTCAACCAATTCAAGCGAGCGTTCGTTTGGGGTGGGGAAAAGACGTGTCGAAGGTTTCGATCTGCGCGTCGAGGCCGCAGGACTTCAACTGGGCGAGCGAGCCATTCGGCGTTGTCTTTGTCATAGGGCGAGCCGACGTGGTGCGGGCGCGCGGAGAGGCGGCGCATGTTTTCGCGAATGTTATCGGGCTGTGGGAGGGCTTTGAATTTGGTTTCCCAATCGAGTTCGGTGGCTGAGGATTGGGTGGAATAACCTCTTAACGTGGTGGACGGGGCGTCAGCGGCGTGGGTGATGAGCGTGGAGGCAAGGAGTAGGGCGACGGTTGGACGCATGTTTTGCATGTTAGTCAATTATTGTAAGCGGTCGGGCAACAGCCGTTACGAAACGAACAGGAACGCAGGGGCCAGGTGACAGGGCACAGGGCTCAGAACGAGTGGATTTCGAAACGAATGGCGAATGGATGACGAAGGTGGACGGTGGGATCTGGGAGATGGCCGTTGCTATGGAGACCGAGATGAGGGAGCAGGGGCAGGTGACGGGGGTCGGCGATGGGAATTGATGATTGAGTGGGTGATTTTGGAGCTGTGAACGGGGTTTTTGTTGGGTTTGGGACGGAGTTGTGGTGTTGGTGGGAACGGGTTGGATTGGCGGGACGAGTTAGAGTTCGTCTTCGGTGGGTGGTTTGAAGCCTAACGAGATGGCTTGTTTTTTCATGTCGTCTAGATGCTCTTGCCAGGTTGGTTCTTTTTGGTTGTTCTTCTTTTTGAATGCTTTCAGGCGTTCTTCGAGAAGGGCTAGTTTGGCGGCTCGGTCGAGTTCGGCTTGGCGGGCTTTGCGATGGTCTTCCACGGCTTTCTTGGCTTGGTTGAATAAGTTGGCCTTGGCGGTTTGATAGCGCTGGAAGCGGCCGAAGGTGCGTTGTTGCTGCTCGGTCCATTGGCTGGCGTTGGGGTTGGCGTCGTAGAGATCGGCTTCGACTTCGGTGAGGGCGTTGGTGGCGCGTTGGTAGAGCCAGTCGGCTTTGATTAGTTTTTCGATGAGGTTTTTTTCGCCTTCGTCTTTGGGTTTGTAGGTGGTGAACCAAGTGGATTGGAGAGCTTTGTAGTCTTCTACAGACTCGTGTTCGAGGATGAGGGTGTCGGCGCAGCAGCCGTGTTTTGTGGCATTCCTTGCGGAGCGGTCACGACCTTCGAGCGTGGCGGGCGCGAGGGGTTCGGTTGGTTGTAGGGTTGGCGGCGTGAGTTCTGCCATGGCTCCTGGCATGAGTTCGCCGATCATGGAGATGGCGTCGCGGATGGCGTCCGGTAGCAGGGACGCGGATTGCGCGGTTTGGTTGCGCGAGTCTAAGTAGGCTTGTTTCCTCGCTAAGCGTTCGGCTTCGCGGCGTTCGGATCGTTTGGACATAAACTTATAACTCCTTTGCAGAGGTGGAAAATGGGAAGCTTCCACTGAGACTAAGGTGCCTTATCGAAGTGCAATCCTGGTTGAGGTGAAGGGTGATGTTTTGGATGTAGGTTGTTGAGGCGATTTGGGTTAGTGGGCGGGAAGAATCTTTTCAAGGCCTGTGACTGATTATTTTGGGTATCTGCGTCCGATGACGCGCGGCCCGCGTTCGAAAGGGTGTGATAGCGGATTTATCTTGTTGGATCATAGGGTAGCGAACTATGGCGAGTAATTCGGCTTACCTGGAAATCGTGGATCTCTTTGCCTCTGGAACGACTCCAGAAACTGTAGTTGACTTCCAGCCCTCGGCGGCCGCGCAGCGGAGGCGCTTGAGCTGCTCGAATTGTCAAAGCAAGACAAGCTGACTTCCGAACAGGAATCAGAGTTGGAGCATTTCACCGAATTAGAAACACATACTTCGCATGGCCAAAGCGCGCGCTCGTCAGATTCTTGCAGCGCGACAGTGACTTGGCCTGACGCGGTTCGCAAACTGGTTCTGTCACGTGCTTTTGATCGGTGCGAATATTGCTTGCTGGCAATGTCTGACGCAAACAGCAGTTCAAGCGGACAGATGTCACCGGCGAAATTCGGCAATGACTTCAATCAGCCCGATAATATTGTCGTTAAACTCGGTGAGTTCATTTGCCGGTATCCAAAGCTCCGTATGAATAGTTGCGCCGACTCTCTGGATTGGGTAGCGGGCGACAAACTCCGCGCGAATCTGAAAACGGGTAACGAATCCCGACCCACTGTGGCGAACATTCCAATCGCGAGCAATTTGTGCCGCGTAGTCTTCGTTGGTCACGGGATAAAAGATCGGCTGATCGGGCAAGCGGGGCGGAAATTGCTGCCAGCCTGATGCTTCGATCAGGGCCAATTCCTCTGGTCCAACGGGTCGGTAAAGAGTCAACAATTCCATCGCGTCTGTATCGTTCAACGTAGCATCGGTGACTGAATTCACATGCTACGCCGCCGGTTTCGATGCCGACTGAGACTGACCATTTTGAGGTTGGAATACGAGTCGTTAGGTCCCTCCGTTTATGACGCGACGAAAGATCATTGTTCACAAATCACCCAACAGGTGATGCGGCTATTTGGGCGCGCCTCATGGAATCGTAGCCGGAGGCTCTTACCCCGGATGCTGCACGTGATCTGCTTCGTTTTCATTTGGACGAGAACGATCGGTCTCGCTTGCAGGAACCCGCAGATCGGCACAGGCTGGAACATTGACGTCGTAGGAAGGACCGGAGTTCGAAAGCTATTTGCGCATTGGCAATTCGCTTGTTGTTATGCAGTCGAAGGCAAGAGTGGTTTTGAGTAATTCGAAAGCGCCGCCTTCTCATTCGTGAACTCTACGCTCGCCTGGCAGGTACGCCAGCAGCCCGAGCTAGTGAGCGTTTTCGATTACGGGCAATATCGATGATTTGCGGTTGCAATTCTTAGGCAGGCGGTAAAGTCTGAGTTGCGATGGTCCTGCGACGACGACTAAATCGCCCGAGGGCGATATATCGGCGTGGCTCTCGCCCACGCGGCCCAAGAGCGTTTTGCTTTGGAATATAAAACAGGTATTCCCACTCTTGGTGTCGATCACTTTGACGCTCTCCTCGTTGTCAATCTGATCCGCAACCCCTGCACCGAGAGTGGCGAGTGCTACCGTCACCTCGGTCAGGTCTCTCCGCGGAGATACTCGACGGAAAGCATGGCCGATGAGAAGGCGGCTTCGATCGGCATTCCATCTACTGCTCCAGGGGTCGGTAGCAGAATCCTTAAGCGGCAAAAGCAGGTGGCCGCTGTAATCCACGAAAGTCCTCCGGCCGCATTCATCCAAGAGCAGGCGATCGTCTTCCGCAATGTTCAGCGAAAGAGCGCACTTGTTTTTTGGTTTTACACTGAAGGAGCCCAGTCGGCGCCCTTGAAAGTCTTGGGTAATGACGGTGTCTGCGTTCCTAAAGGAGATTATGCTGTCAGACAGCGCCAGCGCACTACCGGGACCACTCGCAACCGAGCTGAATGGTGGATCCAGCCTGTGGACTGTCCATGCGTTTGCTTTGCTCTCGACCACCACGTTTTCAGCTACCAACCAGGGGAGTGGGGAAAACGGAACACTGGTGAAACTGCGCAAATCGGACGCGTATAAGCGCGTGGAAGCCGGGGACAGTTCAGACCCAAGCAGTATCCGTTCGCCGTTTGCATCGTCGATGAACGCTTGATATAGATACGGAAGGTTTTGGCTTGCGCTGGCTACGAGTTCATTGCCACTCCGGTTCAAGAGAAAGAGGGTGCACTCGACTGGAACCTTCGACTCTGGGCACAGACTTAGCGCCAGCTTGTCCTCGTTAATGAAGGCGACCGTTGCATGGTAGGGAACGTCCATAACCGAAGTTTCAAAGAGCGCAGCAAATTGCAATGATGAAACCTGTGACGGATCTTGGCCGCATAAGATGGCGGAGTACAAGAGCGAACACAAAGCGGTACGGAGCGGCTTCATCGAATTCAGTGGCGCGCTCAAGTTATGCGGAAGGCCACCTAGCTAATTATGCAAGATTGGAGCTGGCTCTTGGCGAATTGCAGCCGAGCTAGCTCGCGAGCTACCGGCCAGAGCTTACCAAGGTAACGGTTTTCCCAGGTGAAAGAAGCCGCCAGTGGGTCCGCTTTCGTCTAGTAGTGCAAGCGCCACGCCGGTTTTGCCGCCTTCTGGAATCTCCATGGGCGCTGCGTCGGTTCCCATGTCGGTTTTCACCCATCCTGGATGTGCTGAGTTGACTTTTATTCTTGTGTGTTTCAGCTCGTGAGCAAGGTGGATTGTGAAGGAATTCAGTGCAGCTTTCGAAGCATCGTAAGAGAGAGATTTGAAGTCGTATATGGGGCTTTTGGGATCGGCATGCAATGCCTGTGAGCCCAGAATGCTCGACATGTTTACGATTCTTGCAGCGGGGCTCTTTTTCAGGAGTGGCAGCAATGCCTGCGTCAATGCGATGGGCGCGAAGAAATTAGTTTCAAAAGTGTCCTGCAACGACTTTTCCGTTGTCGCACTGGCGCCGGTTCCTGCTAAGCCGTCGGCATTTATTCCGGCGTTGTTGATGAGAATGTCCAGTTTGCCGAAGTTTTTCTCTAGGAACGCAGCCGCCTTGGTGCGGTCTTCTTTGTTTGTCACGTCCAGTTTCAAGAATTGGACGTCTAAGCCCTTGCTCTTTAATTTCTCGGCGGCGGATTCACCTTTTGCCTGATCGCGGGCGGCCAATACCACGGTAACTCCGGCCTGCGCTAATTGCTGGGCCATCTCATATCCCAGGCCTTTATTGGCGCCGGTGATTAGAGCGACTTTCTTTTCGTTTGCCATAGCCACTTAGATTTGCAAATTGTCCGAAAGTTTCAGGTGTGTGGCGGCTTGCGCTGTTCGGGGTTTTCCAGCTTTGGTTTCAATGGCTGCAAACTGGCACGGGGGGCGGGATTGTGTTTTTCGCGATCATGCAGGTCCGCAAAGATACGTTTGAGATCGAAGCTGAACTGAGCGGAATATTGCTCGCGCCCGCTATGGATCTCCTCCATGAGATCATGCTTGTTCGGAGTCAGGTCCCAGGAGTTCATCGCCGGGCCAATACTCACATCACATACGCGGTGGCCGCTAGCGCAATACCGACAACCGCCAAAGCCGCGCCGCCCCAGAACATCGGTTTCACTTTAGTGAGAATCGCGAGTGACGAAAGCACGATAGCCACTTCCAAAAACACTTCGCCGAAATGGAATCGTTTGGATTTCGATTCGGCTGAATCGCGCTCTTTTTCGAAGTCTTTAGCTTTGTCGTTCAGGTCTTTCATTTGCTCGTCGTACTTTTCGCCGTCTTTGACGTACTTGCTAATCGCTTCGGGCGGGGCTTTTAGCTGCGTCAGAACATCTTGCCCCACTTGGGCGGAATAGCGGCGAATGTTCTTGGCTTGATAGAAGGCCCATTCGTCGGAACTTTGCTGCTGTTTCAAGAGCATTTCCGTGTTGAAGTGCTGACCCAGCACTGAGACGATGGCCAAGAGTGCGGCGATGATGGCCATGGTACCGGCGACTACTTTGTCGAACGGTTCTTTTGCGTGGTGTACGTGTTCGTCTATCTCTTCTTGTTCAGCCATGTCACAAACAAATTATCACGTTCACGTTTTTGCAACATTCGGTTTCAGCAGTTCGGATACCGATCTGACAAGGCGACGGTAGTTGATGTGCTGGTTGGCGTTAAATGGAAACCACTGACCATCGCGCCAGGATGAGTAATACCAGCGGGAAAACAGCGCGATATGTTCTGATCGATTGCCGGTTTGCTCGGGTGGCGTTGCCAGCACGTTTTGCAACTGCTCGCGCAGCATGGTGTCTAACGAACGCGCTCCGGCTTCCTGGTTCAGCGGCAGGTAGAGATGCATCGGATTCTGCCAATATCCGGCGCGCATGATCCAAAGCTTTACGGAATCCGCTTCGCGCGAGCGGGTGGCGGCGATGCCGTTGAAATCCTGCGCTGGTGCGATAATCGGGTCGCGCAGGGCGTTGGTGGCCTGCACTTTTTCCATGCGCTTGTGCGCGAGTGCGGCTTGTTCGAAATCCAGATTGGCGGCGGCATGATCGCGCGCGGCGGCCAAGGAGTGCAGGGCGTGTTTGCCGGCAGTGTTCAGGAAGTCTGTCACGCGGGCGGCTTCGTGCGCATATTCATCCGGCGAGACGGCGCACTGGCAGGGGCGAAGGCACTGGTTCATTTCGCCATAGATGCAGCCGGGATGATCGGGCGACGGCGTTAGCAAATCGGTGCAGCGGCGCAATTGATGAAGCGCCAAAACCTGTTCTTCATAAAGCGCGGCATCGTCGCGAGTGCGAAACGGACCGTAGCGGACGCTTTGCTTGACCAGACGAGTGGATACTTCCAAACGCGCAAAACCGCCGCCTTCGGCGAGGTAGATGAACCAGGGAAGGCGCAAATGCAGACGCCTTAAATAGCTATCCGGGTAGGCGGAACGGGTCAATTCGTACAAAACCAGCGAATTTTCAAGCTTTGAGGAGACTATCCAATAGCTGACGCTCGCCAATTTTTCCGCAAATGGACTCATTTTTTCCGATGAGGCAGTATAGGATGAGAGGAGTAGCCTGTTCAGCCTACGCTTGAGATTGACGGACCAGCTAATATGTGGCGGGTTGCCGGGCGTGGCCAGGGCATATATTCCATGGGATGCCGGGATGGCGGACAGGTTTTCTGACAGCGTGGCCGGGTGCGGTTCAAAACAGATGGGCGTTGGAAGTTGCAATCGGCGAGTTACGCTGAACCCTCAAACAGAATTGTACGTAATGGGAGATTATGGATATCTAGTCTAAATTGGCGGCGATTACGGAAAACAATTGCAAATACTTGACAGTTCCGCCATGCAGTCTAGAATAAGGTGATATTTCGCTATGCAGGGTTGTCAGCACGAGCGAACCGAATTTGTCTATCGACGGGACGGCGTTGATTACGTACGTTGCCTCCAGTGTGGACAGGTTTTCGAATCTGAAGACTTGGAATCGGTTCCAGTTTACGAAGAAGAAGAGCCAGAGGATAAGCATAAGAAGCGGCGCTGAAAGCAACGTCACGTCTTAAGCTGAGAACACTCACGGAATCGCTCCGAGCAACTGTATGCCTGGCGCCACGCGCACTCCCGATGACAGCTTGCTGAGGTCTCCCCTTCGGATTGTTTCTATCGGCGGGGGGACTGGTCTATCCACATTGTTGAGCGGATTGAAGCGTTTCGCGCGCGCCGATTCGAACAGTTCTTTTGTGGTTCCCTCGACACCCGGCAAGCCGGTGGTGGACATTACCGCGGTGGTTACCGTTACCGATGACGGCGGCAGTTCGGGACGCTTACGACGCGATTTCGATATTCTTCCTCCCGGCGATATTCGCAACTGTATGACTGCGCTTTCGGGTGATGAGCCGCTGCTATCGCAATTGTTCGAGTATCGTTTTGCGAGCGGGCGTGGCTTGAAAGGGCACAGCTTCGGCAATTTGTTTTTGGCGGCGATGAACCACATCACCGGGGATTTCGCGGAGGCGGTGAAGCTATCGTCCGAGATTCTGTCAATTCGCGGGCGCATCTATCCATCCACACGCAGCAACGTGACCTTAGAAGCCGAATTGATGGACGGAAGCTTCGTGCGAGGCGAGACGAACATCAGTAGGAGCCGAAGTCCCATTCGACGAATTCTGCTGCGGCCGGCGAAATGTCTGCCGATGGAAGAGACGATTGAAGCGATTATGCAGGCGGATTTGATTACTTTCGGGCCTGGGTCGCTTTACACGAGCTTGGTGCCGAACCTGTTGGTAACCGGGCTGCCGGAGGCGGTGGAGAGATCTTCGGCGATGAAAGTCTACTTCGTTAATTTGATGTGGCAGCCCGGTGAGACCATCAATTTTTCGGCGTCGGCGCATTTAAAAGCGCTGCAGGATCATGCCAAGCGAACGCTGATTGACACGGTGGTGGTGAATACGGCGAAGATTTCATCCGGCGCGAAACGCAGATACGCGCGCGAGCAGGTGAAGCCGGTGGAGAACGATTTGGAGACGGTGAACAAGATGGGGGTCAAAGTGGTGACTGCCGATTTGGTTTCCAGTCCTGCGTTAGCCATGGGCAAGGTTCGGCATGATTCAACTGCATTGGCGTCGGTGGTAGTGGATTTGGCCAGCCGGTCGCGAGCGTATCAGGTGCGCAAGGCGGCGCTGGCGGCGCAAACGTCCAAGACAACAAAGAAATGAAAACTAATGTGACTGTCGTGATCCTGGCCGCGGGCTTGGGAACGCGCATGAAATCGAAGAAGGCGAAGGTGCTGCATGAGGCTGGTGGCGACACGTTGCTGAACCACATTATTCGCGCCGCGTTGCAGGTGGCGAAGCCGGAACATATTGTCGCGGTGGTGGGGCACCAGGCCGAACGCGTGCGAGAAAGCGTGCATGCGCATGGCATTCGTTTTGCGGAACAAACGGAACAGAAGGGGACTGGGCATGCGGTGTTGTGTGCGCGTGCGCAAGCTGAACAGGATTCCGGGCAGCTTTTGATTTTGAATGGCGATGGTCCGTTGTTGAAAGCCAGTACGCTGCAGAAGCTGGTGGCAATGGAAAACCAGCGCGCGACCGGCGGGAAAATCATTACGACTAAGCTGGCGGAGCCTACTGGTTATGGGCGCATTGTGCGCGATGCGGATGGTTTAGTGGCGGCGATTGTGGAAGAGAAATCAACCACGGCGGAGCAGAAGAAGATTCAGGAAGTGAACCCGGGTTTGTATTGCTTCGATGCGAAATTGTTTTGGCAGCACATTGGCGAAGTTACCCCGAACAATGCGGCCAAAGAATATTATTTGACCGATATGGTGGAGATTCTGACGCGGCATGGGCATCCGGTGGCGCCGCTGCTGGTGGAGGATGAGACTGAGCTTCTGGGAATTAACACCAAGGTGGAGCTTTCAATTGCGGATCGGATTTTGCGTGAGCGTAAGGCGCAGCAATTAATGCTTGCGGGAGTGACGATTGAGAACCCGGCCAGCGTTGCGGTGGATGTGGATGTGGAAGTGGGCGCGGATACGGTGCTGGAAGCGAATGTGCAGTTGCGCGGCAAAACCAAGATTGGCGAAGGCTGCCGGATTGGCGCGGGATCTATCTTGCGCGATTGCGAAGTGGGCGATGGCGTGAACATTCTGCCGTATGTGGTGGCGGAACTATCGCGGATTGGGAACAACGCGTGTGTGGGTCCGTTTGCGCGTATGCGGATGCATGCGGATGCGGCGGAAGGTTCACACATTGGCAATTTTGTGGAGTTGAAGAAGACGCATCTGGGCGCTGGTTCGAAGGCGAATCATTTGGCGTATCTTGGCGATGCGACGATTGGCGCAGGCGTGAACGTGGGTGCGGGCACCATTACTTGCAATTACGATGGCAAGCACAAGCACCAGACGCATATTGGCGAGGGTGTGTTTGTGGGCAGCAATTCCACATTGATCGCGCCGCTGAAGTTGGAAGCGGGCAGTTATGTGGCGGCGGGTTCGGTGATTACTCGGGATGTAGAGGCGGATGCGCTGGCGATTGGGCGCGCACAGCAAAGTGATAAGCCGGGTTGGGCAAAGCGACGGCGGGAACGCAAGTTAGTTAGTTAGCTCGCTCACTCTCCGAATGGGTTGCTGTCCGGGTGCCAAGATCCGTCGGCGGTTCCGTAGGGGCTGGCGACTACCACTGTGTAGCCGTCGGGATCTCGCATCCAACACTCCCAATGATTAGGTCCGCCGTTACCGTCTTGGGGATTTCTATGTCGAGGTAGGACAATTTCAACGTTCATGTCGATGGCGCGTTGCATAATGGCGTCGAAATCGTCCACTTCGAACCACAACAAGACACCGTTGCCGTATGGTTTGTCGTTGCGGTTGCCGATGCGTCCGTGTTCGTGTTCCACCTCGAAGTTATGGAGTTGCAGGACGAGTTGGCCTTTATAGACCAACTGTTCGTACTCTTTGCCGCCATGGTTGCTGCGACAGCCGAGAACGCGCTGATACCAGCGGCTGCTGGCTTCTACGTCGGTCACGGAGATCAGAGGTTGGGGTCGCATTGGGGTAGCGTATCAAGACGTTATCGACTTATTAGAAATACGGAGGAGATTGAGGAATGGCTTCGCCGTCGCCGCGCGGATCGGAGGCTCCGTAGAAGATTCCGTGTTCGTCTCGCATCACGGCGTTGCCTCGGCCCATGTCTTGTGAGAAGCGCCCGTGCATGTCCAGCTTGTGGCCTTTGGCCGTTAAATCAGTCAGCACGCTTTCTGGCAAGGCTGCTTCCATGGATACGTCGCAGCCATCGAAGGTTTTCTTGGTGAAGCGAGTGGCTTCGAGCGCGGCTTGGATGTTCATTCCAAAATCGACTATGTTTGACACGAATTGCGCGTGCGCCTGCGCTTGATTGAAGCCGCCCATAATGCCGAATGCGATTCTGGTTTCGCCTTTCTCCATAAAGCCGGGAATGATGGTATGGAGTGGGCGCTTGTGCGGCTGTAGCGTGTTGGGTTCGCCGGGATTCAGGGTGAACAGTGCGCCGCGGTTCTGCAATGCGAAGCCGGTGCCGGGTGCGACCAATCCGGTGCCGAATGCGCTGTAATTGCTTTGAATCAACGACACCATGTTGCCGTCTTTATCGACGACGCTGAGATACGTGGTGTCGTGGCCCATGGCGTTCAGAGTAGTGGTCAAGTCAGAGGGCAGAACGCTGCAGTGTGCCTTATCCGGCTGAATGAGATCGGCTCGCTGACGCGCCAGTTTCTTGGATAGAAGTTGCTCGGTCGGAATCTGGCTGAAGCGCGGATCGCCGATATATTTAAGGAGATCCGCATACGCAAGTTTCTTGGCCTCGATCATGGTGTGAAGGGCGCGGGCGCTGTTTTGACCGTAACTTGCCAGCGGGAATTGCTCCATGATGTTCAACATGGATAACGCGGCAATGCCTTGGCCGTTGGGAGGAAGTTCCCAAACGCGCCAGTCGTGATAGGTGGTGGAGATGGGGTCTACCCATTCGGGTTGAAACTCGTCCAGATCTTGCGCGGTCATGGGATTGCCCAACGAGTTCACAAATTTCAGAAGTCGTTCGGCGGTGGCGCCGCGATAGAAACCATTTCGACCCTCTTGCGCGATGGCTTCCAGAGATTTGGCTAGTAACTCACTACGAAATAGCTCGCCGGTGGCCGGGGCATGGCCATTGGGCGCATAGGTATCCATGAATCCGGATTGATTGTGAAGCGTTTCGACTGCGCTTTTCCAAACGGCGGAATCGAACTCGGTGACGGGGACACCGTTGCGGGCGTAGTAAATGGCGGGTGCTAAGACATCATGCAGCGGCAATTTGCCAAAGCGTTTGTGGAGCGCGTCCCACCCGGCGACGGCTCCGGGAACGGTGATGGCGAAAGCGGTGTCGGACGCGATTCTTCCATCTACTGCGTGGGGGCGATAAGTTTCCACCGTGGCGGCGGCGGGACTCCAACCACTGGAATTCAGGCCGTACAGTTTTCCGGATTTGGCGTCATAAACGATAGCGAACAAATCTCCGCCAATACCGTTCATCATGGGTTCGACGACGCCTAAAACCGCGTTCGCCGCGATGGCTGCATCTACGGCGCTGCCGCCGCGATCAAGCACAGCTGCTCCGGCTTGTGCCGCAGGCGTTTGACTGGTGGCGACGATGCCGAACTGACTGATGACCAGGGAACGGGCTTGCTGGCGCGAGATATCTTGCGCTTCCAGTAGGCCGGCAGCAACAACAAGCAGCAGTGGGAGACGCGACATCACGCCATTGTAGCGCCGGGATTTCGACCTCGAAAATGTCCTTCGGCGAACGCTTCAATCCCAAAAACGCGACAATTCTCGCGCATGATCGGCGAAAAACCTGCCGCCATTTCTGGCTGTACGCGTGCATGAGTGACCCAAGAGGAGTTCCCATGCGTTTCTTGTTTCCCGCTGCTATGTTCTGCCTGATGGCAGGTCAAGCATTGTTTGCCGCTAACGATTGCTCGGCCGAGCATATGAATTGGAATAACCAGCCAACCGTCGCCGAAAGCCGCGAGCAACACTTGGCGGCCGCTTCACAAACCACCATTAACCCGGGCACGAACGGCGGCATTCACATTCATGGTTGGAACAACTCGGACGTGTTAGTGAAGGCTTGCATTCATGCCAGCGCGCCTAGCGAAGACGAAGCCAACACGGTATTGAAGGCGGTGCAAATGGTGCGTGGCGTGGGCGATCTGGAGCCGCAAGGGCCAGCGGAGTCTGACTCGCGGCATTGGAGTGTCTCTTACGAAATTTGGATGCCGAATCAATCGAACTTGCAAATGCATTGCGTGAACGGCGGCATCACGATTGAATCGTTGAACGGTGCCATTCGCTTTCATACGCAAAACGGCGGCGTGAGTTTGATTGACGTTGGAGGCGATGTGGAGGGTTCCACGCAGAACGGTGGGCTCACCATCGATCTCAAAGGCGCGTCATGGCGCGGGACTGGACTACGTGCCGAGACGGAGAATGGCGGCATCAATATGCATGTGCCGGATGGTTATTCGGCGCAAGTGGAAGCGTCAACAGTCAACGGCGGCATGCATGTGGATTTTCCCGTGCAGTTAGAAGGGAAGAGCATCTCGTTCAATCTGGGCTCCGGCGGTCCGTCGATTCGCACCAGAACCACAAACGGGGCAATCCGGATAAGCAAGGGTTAGCGCACGCGTCCGGTGGCCAGATATTCGCGAACCAATTCGCGGGCGCGATGCAGACGGCTCTTGATTGCGCCGGGGGCTTCATGCAGACGTTCGGAGATTTCAGTGATGGTGAGCTCTTCGAAATCGCGCAGCAGAATCACTTCCAGATAGTGTGCCGGTATGGATTCCAGAGCGGAGGCGATATCCATGCGGACGCTGAGGTCGCTCTGGATACCGATTCATTGTCGCGCATGCGAATCATCCAGCGAACCCAGGCGCGACATCACATGTTGCAGTCGCTGACATTCGCGTTTGATGGTGATGAAGAGCCAGGATGAAAATGCGGCGGCCACTTTCAAACTGTTGAGTTTGCGCGACACTGCCAGAAGCGCCTCTTGCACAGCATCGTCAATGTCGTTCGTTTGACAATACTTGTAGGCGTAGCGGCGGGCATCCGGCTGGCAGACTTCCAACAGCCGGTTCAAGGCGACGGGGTCGCCTGTTTGTGCCGCGCAAATCAACAGTTCGCGATCCAATTCAACCGGCATCAGGATGCTTTATCAAGCTTACGTCCCACCATCGCACACATGGGGCAATAGCCAACCAGCCCGGAAACTGCGATCATAGCTGCGGCTGCAGCGACGATGAGGCCAAGCGTTGAGGTGCCCCAACTTCTGTAAGCCATCACCAGAGCGGCGATACCCATGAGGATTCTTAGTATTCGTTCCCAATTGGGGACATTTTTCACGAAAAGCATTGTTTTTTAACTCCTTCACCGACTAAGAGGGCAGAGAACGGTGAACGGGTTCGCGCTTGGTAAAAAAAGTTTTTGCGAGCAAATTACAATATTTCGACGATGAAATCGTCTACCTGAATAGAGAGATGGAAGAAGCGCTGATTAGGGACGACAACCAGCGGCTGGCGGAGACGATTGCGCAAGAGCAGTCGCGGCTTCGGCAGTTTATTCGCAGGCGCGTTTCCGATGTAAGTGACGCTGAGGATATCTTTCAGGACGTTTTCTACGAATTCATTGACGCATACCGGTTGATGAAGCCGGTGGAGCAGGTGGGCGCATGGTTGTTTCGCGTGGCGCGCAATCGCATTACTGATTTGTTTCGCAGGAAACGGCCGGTATTGGGGAACGATGGAATGGGCGCGAACGAAGATGGCGACGCGCCGACGTGGGAAGATCTGCTGCCTTCGCCCGACGCCGGGCCGGATGCAACTTATGCACGTAGCGTGTTGCTGGAAGAGTTGGATGCGGCGCTAGAAGATTTACCGGAAGAACAGCGCGACGTCTTTGTGGCGCATGAAATTGAAGGCACAAGCTTTAAAGAGTTGAGTGAGGCTACGGGAGTAAGCGTCAATACATTGCTTTCCCGAAAACGCTATGCGGTGTTGCAATTGAGGCGGCGCCTGCAGGCGATTCATGAAGAATTTGGAAAGGTTGAGGCAGAAAAATGAGACGGCACGGTTTGTTGATGGGACTGAAAGTCGCGGTTATCGCGACCCTGGCTTTGGGTGTATTTAGTTTTCTGGTAATGAGTCTATGGAACGTACTGATGCCGACGATTTTCGCGCTGAAGGCGATCACGTTTTGGCAGGCGTTGGGACTGCTGATTTTGAGCAAGCTGTTGTTTGGCGGATTCCGTGGCTTTGGACGAGGCGGCCCCATGTGGCGGCGGCGCATGTTTGATAGATGGGAACAAATGACGCCCGACGAGCGTAAAAGGTTCAAAGAGGGGATGAGAGGAAGATGTGGATTCCGGCCGATGGACAGCGGGAGTGGGGAAGCCAAGGTGCAGGCATGACAAGTTTGATGCATTTCACAAAGAAGGAATTGGCCTCGGCGCTGGCGCGTGGCGTGAAGCAGTGTGTGCTGATTGGTTCGCCCGCAGCGTCGAAAGAGGAACTGACTAACGAAGAGTGTGTGCAGGTATTTGCGGTGGATGAAACTACCACGGAGACGTTGCCGGCGGCGTTAGAAACGTCGGAGTTTGATAAGCAGAAGCCGAGTTTCTTTGTATGGCGCGCCGGGTACAAAACGATTGACGCGATGCTTGCGAGTTTGAGTTTTATTGCGAGTTTGCCGAAGGGCAGTGGGTTGGTTTTGGAGTACGCGGTGGAGCGGAGTTCTTTGGGGGCGCTGACGCAATCGGCTTTGGATGCGCTGTCGAGTAAGTTGATGACGGCTGGCGGGACTGTACGGTATTTAATTCATCCACAAGCGGTGGCGGCTTTGCTGAAGGGTGTTGGATTTCATGAGATTGTGGATTTGTCTTTCAGCGATCAGCATTTGGTGAGCGCTTCGGTGTGAAAGGACCAATCAACGAGCTTCAGCAGATTCGGGAAGTATTCGGGTTAACAAGGTCAGAACTGGCCGATCTCCTCGGTCGGCGAGCCCAGTCGCTTATCAAGTGGGAGACACGAGGTGTGCCGCGCCAGAAGCGCGCTTGTGTGGAGCGTCTGCTTGACCTCGCACAGCTATTTCGTCGTCGAGTGATTGCCTCTCGTATTCCCGAAATCGTGCGCACGCCTGATTCATGGCTTGGCAACCGCACCATTCTTGAAACGCTTCGCTTTGATGGGGTCGATCCGATCTATGCTTATCTTGGGCGGCTCTTCAACTATGGTGGCATGTGAATGAGTGTTCGTCGCGGCGGCCTCTGCCCTTTTTTGAGGCCAGAAAATTGGCTATTCGTTGATTCGATCAAACGGCGCGTTGGTTAGGGTTCCCGGCGAGGCGCCGTGAGTCTTGTCGGAAATTGTCTTGTCTGCAAATGAAGAGGGTGCAGAGTCCAGTGCTGGTTCTGCTCCCCGGCATGGACGGGAGCGGAACATTGTTCACGGAATTTGTTCGATGCTTGCCGAGCAACGCAAGAGTGAGAGTAGTCCGCTATCCAGCCCTGACCGCGCGTTCCTATTCCGAACTGGAAGAGCTTGTGATTTCTCAGTTGCCGCTGGATGAGTCATGCATTATCGTGGCCGAATCATTTTCTGGTCCGATCGCGCTTAGGATTGCAGCCGCTTTCCCGGCTGAGATCACTGCGGCTGTCCTTGTATCCAGCTTTGCCTATTGGCCGCTGGGCAAACTGGGCCGCATAATCGCCAACTTGCCGTTAAGTTTGATTTTTCGGTTGCCGTTGCCCGACGTGGTCATCAAAACTTTCTTGTTGGACCGGTCGGCGTCGAAAGGTGCCGTGCGGGCAGTTCGTAACGCTGTGATGAGCGTTAGGCCGAGCGTGCTGGCGGCGCGATCGAAAGATGCGCTTGCTAGTGACTACTGCCGCGAAGGACTCGATAGCCGCATCCGAGTTGTTGCAATCAATGCAAAGAACGATTGCTTACTGGGAAGGATCGCACGAGATTCAGTGGTCAAGGTGTGTCCAGATGCGTCTGTCGAAGTAGTCGAGGGGCCACATCTTACTTTGCAATCAAATCCTGAGGCTGTGGTTGCTGTCTTGCGGAAGTACGATCTGATCGCGGACTAGTTCTTTAGCCGCGTCGCTCAACCTCGAAGTAGCTAGACGTCCCCTTCACCCGGAGCCAGAAACAAATTCGCTTCCAAACCATGCTGCTTTGTGTAGAGGTCGAAATACCGTCCATGCGCGACGAAGAGATGGGCGTGGTCGCCGCGCTCCACGATGCGACCGGCTTCTACGACTAAAATCTGATCGCAACGCCGAATGGTGGACAACCGGTGGGCAATCACAAACGTGGTGCGGCCTTGCATCAGGTAAGCGAGGCCTTCCTGAATGAGCGCTTCGGATTCGGAATCCAAACTGGAAGTGGCTTCGTCCAGAATCAGAATGCGTGGGTCGGCCAGAATGGCGCGAGCGATGGAGACTCGTTGTTTTTGGCCACCGCTCAGTTTCACGCCACGTTCGCCCACAACCGTGTTGAAGCCATCGGGAAAGTTTTTGACAAACTCGGTGACGTTGGCGATGCGGCAGGCTTCTTGAATTTGCTCTTCGGTCGCGCCAGGGCGTGAGAAGGAGACATTGTCGCGAATGGTTCCATCGAACAGAAACGATTCCTGCAGCACGACTCCCAGTTGCATGCGATAGCTGGCCAGAGAAACGGTGGAAAGGTCGAAACCATCTACCAGCACCTGTCCAGACTTTGGCGCATGAAACGCGTTGATAAGCCCGATGATGGTGGATTTGCCGGAGCCGGATGAACCGACCAGAGCGGTGGATGTGCCGGGACGGGCATCGAAGGAAACATCGAAGAGCACGGGTTTGCCCTCTTCGTAGGAGAAGGAGACATCCTGAAATTCGACGTGACCTTGCAAAACAGGAAGCTTGACGGTTCGGAGCGGATCTTCATCTTCGGGACGTTCGCGCAGAATTTGACGCGTGCGTTCCAAGCCAGCGAATGCTTCGGAAACCTGCGTGCCGATGTTCACAATTTGAATGACTGGCGCAACCATAAAAGCCAGCAGCGCGGTGTACATAACAAAGCCGCCGGAATCCATCTTGTGCGCGGCCACTTGTTGTGCACCCAAATACATGACGAGTGCGCCGACTAAGCCCATCAAAACGGTGGAAGCAAGAGTCATCAGCGATATCGTGCTGATGGATTTCAGAACGTTGTCGAGCAGGCGGCCAGCACCGGCTTGGAAGACAGTAGCTTCGCGAGCTTCAGCATGGTAGCCCTTGATGACGCGCACACCGCCCAGAGTCTCGGTTAAGCGGCCGGTAACTTCAGCATTGATTTTGCCGCGTTCACGAAAGATGGGCCGAACCGTTTTGAACGCGCGCTGCAACACGCCTACGAAGGCAAGCACGATGACCAATACAAGCGACGTCATGACGGCGCTGGTGCGGAATAAAAGCACTGTGGAGATAACGGCTGTCAGCAGGCCGCCTACTAGTTCCACCAAGCCGGTTCCGATAAGGTTGCGCACGCCTTCCACATCGCTCATGATGCGTGCTACCAGCGTGCCGGTCTTGTTGGCATCGTAATAAGCAACGGGGAGTCGGCCAACGTGTTCCTGAATATGCACTCGCATCTCGTAGATCATCCGCTGGCCGGATTTGGACAGCAACTGGCTGAGCGAGAACGACGTAACGCCTTGGATGATGGTGCAAATGACCACGGTTAGCACGATGGGCAGCAGCAGTTTCATTTCACCGCTGTGCATGACGTTGTTGATGAGATATTTCGTGCTGACCGGCAATGCGAGCCCACACACGCGATTGACAATCATTAACAAGCCACCAATAAACAGCAGGTTGCGGCGAGGCTTCATCAGCCGCCAGACTTCAGGCAGAAGGGTCTTCAGGCGTTCCGAACTGCTGGGTTTCTCCACCTTTCAATAGTCGCAGAGCGTACAATTTCGACATGACTTCTCGACGACAGTTCATTGGAGCTTTGGGCGCTGCGGTCGTGAGCGCGAAAAGTTATGCATCGATTGTAGGCGCCAACGATAGATTGCGAATTGGAGTGATTGGCGCGGGCGGAATGGCCACCGGCCACATGGAAACGCTAGTGAAGATGCGCGATGGCGACAACCTGGAGATCGTCAGCGTTTGCGATGTTTATCAGAAGCGCATGAACGCCGGCGCTCAGTTGACCGGCGGGGCGCAGGTTCCCGATTACCGCAAGCTATTAGAGAACAAGGACATTGATTATGTTTTGATTGCCACGCCGGAGCACTGGCATTTTCAGATGGCGATGGACGCGCTGGACGCCGGCAAGCATGTGTATGTTGAGAAGCCGATGACCCACGGCATTGAACAATCGCAGAAATTGGTGGCGAAGGTGCGCTCCACCGGGCGCAAACTGCAAGTGGGCGTGCAAGGCATGTCGGACGAATCATATGCCGTGGCAAATGAACATATCAAGGCCGGTGAATTGGGCACGATTGTGCTGGCGCAGATTGATTATTCGCGCGATTATCAAGGCGATTTCTGGGCGGGCAATGATTATCCAATTGATCCGGATGCAAAGCCCGGTGTGAATTTGGATTGGGACGCGTGGCTGGGTCCGGCTCCGAAGCGGCCTTGGGATCCCGAGCGTTATTTCCGTTGGCGTCGCTATTGGGACTATTCGGGCGGCATAGCAACCGATCTGTTCATTCATCGGGCGACACGATTGTTGAAGGCGATTGGTTTAACGTATCCCGAATATGTTGTGGCAACCGGCGGCAAGTTTGAATTCAAGGATAGCCTGGCCGAAATACCGGACACGTTCGATGTGCTGGCGGATTACCCGGGCGGCCCAACCATGCAACTGGTTTCATCCATGGCCAACGACGCTCCGGTAGACCACATGATTCGCGGCCACAAGGCGACTCTGTATTTCACGAAAACCGGTTTTGAGATTAGTCCGGAAAAGGAATCCGCGAACGAAGTGCAGCCCGTGACGTATCTGAAGAAGGGCGCGGAAGATTTAACGCTGCATCATCGCAATTTGCAAGCGGCCATCCGCACAGGTACACCGTTGAATTGCGACTGCATGTTGGGCATGTACGGCGTTGTGCTCTGTGAAATGGCGGTTGAATCGTACCGCAAACGTGAGTATCTGAAGTGGGACGCCGGCGCTGCCAAAGCGGTTCGCGCTTAGCCGGCCTTAGCCGACTTTCGGCGGCAGATCCAGCATCGGACCCATCCACTGCAATTCGCGTTCGATGTCGTTGTGAAGTTTGTACTGGCGCCGCACGGATGCGATGGTTTCGCCTTCGATATCGATCTTGTTCAAATCGTACTGTCCGACACCGGCTTGCCAGCAATACAACAGGTAGCCAAGCCAGGTAGGATTGATGCCCATCACGTCCACGCCCACGCGGTCGGCCGCCACGAAATCGGTGGAGGCAATCGCAACGCGCGACGCCACCGGAGTGCCGGAAGCTGGACCGTTGCCTTCCATGCCTTCGAAGCCGTCAATCAGCGTTGCGCCCCAAAACGGACGGAGCCTTTGCGCGGTCAGCATCATGTTGTAGTGCGTTTGGCGCACGCCGACGTGATACTTGCGCTTGTCGTTCCACTTGGTCGTTTCGCTCGGCGCTTGGTGCAGCGGCGCGCCCAGCGCCATGTTCTTCACCGACATGGTGGCCACAACGGTGTTATGGGTTTTCAAAATGGCTGCACAAATGACAAATGCTTCCGGATCTAGCAGGCGGGCGGCCAGCCGTACCGGGGTGAGATGCAAGTCGGCATCCAAGACCGGAACCAACTCGTATTTTGCTTCTTCGTTCAAATCGACAAGCTTGATTTGCTGGCGTGGATACTCGCTCACCAAGCGCGCATATTGAAAATGTTCGAAGCCTTCCAATGTTTCGCCCGCGCTTGCTTCCGCAATGACTACAGGCCCGTGGAATCGTTCTGACAAGTAATCCAGAATGCCGCGCAGCGTATCCACGTTAGTTGCCGCCAGTTGATTCACGGTGGACACGTTGTTCGGTTTAATGACAACGTATTTCTTGTCCTTCATGTCTGCCGTCAATTGCTTATCGATCGCCAGCAAAGCGTTGTATGCGTTTCTACGGCGCTCGTCACCTTTAATCAATGCAACGGTGGAACGAGCGTTCTTGGCGAGCAGCGGGTCTGGCATTGCGACGGGTGCCTGAGCAACCAGTCGCTTGGCCGCACTAGCCAACAACATAGTACTTGTACTGGCGAGCAAGAGCTCACGGCGAGTCAGTTGAAGATCCATCTGGGCCTCCTGAGGGATATCATATAGGACGAGCAGGTAAAAGTTCGTATGAATAAGCATCCATCTCGCCGTAATTTCCTCGGCGCTGGACTGGGGGCGCCCGCATTACTCGCCACTCAGCTGCTACCGGAGAGGCTAAATGCCGATCCAGCGACAGAACCTCCCGCCAAACTTGACTACCGCACGCTTGGGAAAACCGGAATGAAAGTGACCACGCTTGGCTTCGGCGCCATGATCACTTCCGACGGTTCGGTCCTGGAGCGCGCCGCCGACCTAGGCATAAACTATTTCGACACCGCGCGCGGTTACCAAAACGGTAACTGCGAACGCATGGTGGGCGCCGCTCTGAAAAGCCGCCGCAAACAACTCTTCATCGCTACAAAAACACACGACCGCACCAAGCAGGGTGCGCTCAACGAACTTGATACCAGCTTGCGCGAACTGCAGACTGATTACGTGGACGTTTGGCATTTGCACGCCATTGAAAGGCCGAGCGATTTCAGTGACGAATTATTGGAGGCGCAACAACAGGCCAAGCAGGCTGGCAAGATTCGATTTGCCGGTTTCAGTTGCCATGTCAATCACAAAGAGGTGGTTCCCGCCGCGCTTGCCAAGAAGCATTTCGACGTGACATTACTCGCTTATAACTTCAGCATGGGATCGACGCTGGATGAAGTTGTCCATTCGGCTGCGGCCGACGGGCTCGGCGTTATTGCTATGAAGGTCATGGCCGGCGGTATGCGCGGCCCTACTACGCCAGGAAACCAAAAGACGCGCGAAATTCTGAAGCGCGAAGGCGCGATGCTGGCCGCTATCAAGTGGACGCTGAAGAATCCGAACGTTCACACCACTATCCCCAGCATGACGGACAATGATCAACTGGATGAAAATTTCCATGCCATGGCGCAGGCTTTCAGCGGCGCGGACGACAAAGTGCTAGCGGCGCATTTGGAGCGCATATCTCCCGAGATTTGCCGCTTATGCAATGAGTGCGTTGGACAGTGCCGTTATGGTCTGCCCGTTCCGGCTCTCAATCGCTTCCTGATGTACGGCGAGAACTACGGCGAGTTTGCTTTAGGCCGCGAGCAATTCATGCTGCTGCCGGCGAGCGCCCGCAATGTGCGCTGCAGCGACTGCGCGGATTGCACGGTGGATTGTCCCTTCGGCGTTCGAGTCCAACAGCGTTTGACCCGGGCGCAGGAGATGTACGCGTGACCTTAGCTGCGAAAGTGGCGATGGCAGTTGGAATCGCCACTTTCGCACCAGCGTTAATTGCCGCGCCGGGAGTGCCCACATGCGACGTCATGCTAGGTTATAGCCAGGAGGGCAAGGCGCGCCTGTATGAAGGCGACGCGCTGTTCGAGTATATGGACGGCAACTCCGAAGGTTATTTCCTCTATAGTTTCGTCAGGATGAACGGCGTCACTTGCGTGAAGGGCGACCGCAAAGTTCTGATTGACATTTCAGAGATGAAGGACGATGAGTCTGCCTACGGTATGTTCTCAGCCAATCGGGACGTGAACTCGCCATCGGAACACATCGGTGCAGGCGGTCAAGTTGTGCCGCGCAAAGCGATATTTGCCAAGGGTAAGTATTTCATCGAAATCGCGGCTCAGATGGAGGGCGACTACTCGCAACTGTTGCGCTCCACTGCCGTTGCATTTGACTCACAAGTTCCCGGCTCCGCGTCAGTGCCGCAACCAATTAACTGGTTCCCGACGGACGGCCTGACTTCCGGTCCGCCGCGCTTGATTGCGGAGAGCGTGTTGGGAATTCGCGCGCTGCATCGCGGCTACGTGGCGCAATACGGCAGCGCCAAGGCCTTTATCGTGGCCGAGGATTCAGACAGTTCCGCCAAGCAGGTTTTAGACAAACTGCAGACTCGCTTCGCACCGGTGCAAGCGGCACAATCTCTGGGCGATGCATTCCAGGCGGACGACAAGTATTTGGGACGAATCTGCATCGCGCGCAGCGGCCGCTATTTGGTTGGTTACGCCGCCGTTCCTGTTGGTGCCGATCCGGTGGCGTTGGTGCGTGCGCTGATGGGCCGACTACCTAAGTAGCGTCCGCTATATTGCGCGAGCTACAACTCCAGTTTCCGGTTGGCGCGCGATACGGGCGTTACGCCTGTTCTTCGAGCTGCCGCCAAATCTCTTCGAGGTCCACCGCAGCACCGTTAGGCAGTGACAATTGCGAAATCGCTTCCAGGCTTCCTGACTTCCACTGCCAAGCGAATTTGTCGACAGGATCCAGCACGAATATTCGCTCCGTGCCAATCCGTTCGTACTGATGGCATTTCTTGATGACGTGAATTAACTTATCATCGGGAGACAGTATCTCCACCACGATCTCGACCGGCTCGGTCGGATAATCTTTAATGGACTTCAACGTGGCAATGACGTCCGGAACCGGTTCCCATTGCGGATCGATCCGCAATTCTACTTCAGAGCCCGATTTATATCCGGCACGCCGAAGAGCCTCGCACGATGATCCCCTGTAGCACCGCGTGCAACCATGTCTGGCATTGTCTTCTGGATTGGCTCTCCGAACCAGTATTCAAAATATGGCTTCTGTTGCCGATACCGGGAACGAAACTCTTCGAGCGAGAGAGGTTGTGTGACGGTCGCCATGACTTCAGCCTGACTAATCCCATCATAAGTTATCGGACTCGCCATTCGCCGCAGCTTCCCAGCATGAGCAAAGAAGCGCATGTGGATGTGTCCTTCGCAAATCGCAGCATCATCTTATCTCGATTCGCCACATGCAAAATCGCTGCCGCCGCCTGTAGCACGCCTTCCGGAATAATCCGTTCACACGTGTCCAGATTTGGTGTGGTAAGTCAGAGTGCTGTATTCAAGACCGACGACAAATATTTAGAGAGAATCTGTGTCGCGCGCAGCGCCGCTATCTTGTCGGTTACATGGGCGTTCCTGCTGGTCCTGATCGATAGCGTTGGTGCGAGCGCTGATGGGCCGACTACCTAGGTGGTGTTTTAAGAAGAAATAGTAGGTTGATTCCGGCAGCAGTAGAAGAGCCGGGGCACGTCCATGTTGCCCGATAGGCGAGGACACGTTCCGGGGACTGATTCCAGGGGAGCCAAGGCCATCAGCCGTTCCATCCGGCCCTCCGTAGGCCCTCCACGATGTGATCAAGATCGGCCGGGGACGTGTTCCATTTTCGCAGTTCGAGGTGTGCTGAAAAGTTCGGTTTGATCTCAAGTACCCTCGACAGTGCCTTGGCGGCATCTGGGCGGCCCAATTGACCTTTAGCGGCTGCGTCGAGCAAGTGTGTCCAATAGAAGTGGGGTAATCCGATTTTCTCAATACACCTAATTGTGCCGTCATACGCCTTGCGGCTGTAGTCGAGCCGCGCAAAGCTGAAGTAGTACCAGGCGGGATGCAACGGATTGAGTTCCTGAGCGCGCCGCGAGAGTTCGACGCCCCGTTCGAATTCACCCATGAACGCCAAATAATGGCCAATGTCGGCGAGCGTCTCGGGGTCGTTGGGGTTTAGTCTCAAAGCGAGCTGTGACTCCGTCTCGAACTTCTGATTCTCACCGCGGAAGAAATGTACGATCGCCAACCAACATCGTGCATACGCGTTCCGTGGGTCTAGTTGTGTAGCGCGCACAGCATGCGCCAGTGCGCGGCCGACGGGGTCTGGCCGCGGGTTCATCTCAAAACGATGCTCGGCGAGATAAACGTTGGCGAGCAGTGCATGCGCGTCGGAGGAAAGCGGATCGAGTTCTACAGCCCTTTCGAGAAGATCGCGGGCCTCGGCATGCATCTCGGCGCTCAAAGCCGAAGTATACCTGCGCGCACGCAACACGCAATCATAGGAGTCGAGTTCCAGCGGTCCTTTGGCCAGCGCCCGCTCAAGGGAGACGTCCTGCAATTTTACGCCGAGCGTGGCCGCAATCCTACGCGTTAGCTCGTCTTGCAAGTCGAAGATGTCGCCCATGTCCCGGTCGTAGCGATCACCCCACAACTGCACGCAACTGACTCCATCAATGAGCTGGACCGTAATACGGACCCGGCCAGCGGCACGGCGCACGCTGCCTTTAACAACGTATGCTGCTCGCATCTGCCGGCAGAATTCGGGCACGTTGATCGAGCGGCCTTTAAACTGCAGCGTTGACCCGGCAGCGATCACACGCAGGTCACGAAATCGCGAGAGGTTCGTGACAATGTCTTCCGTTAGCCCGTCGGCAAAGTAGTCGTCCGCTTCCGCGCTCTGATTTGCAAAAGGGAAAACCGCCAGCACCGGCCGCAGTGCCGTTCCAGACAGGGAAACATTGGTGGCGAGTGGATAGCCTGCTGGCGACTCGTTCGTGCCAGTTCCTTCCCCAGGGTGCTCTTGTGGCTGCTCGCGCAAAGGATTGACATTGGACTCGTCCAGCGCCGTAACCGTTGCTGCGAATTCGAATCCTCGTCCTCTCACCGTTCGGATGTAACTCTGGCTATCACCGCTATCTCCTAGGATTCGGCGCGCCGATTTGATGCAGCCATCAATGGCAGCCTCAGAAACCAGCCGGCCTTGCCAGACCCCATCCACGATTTCTTCCCGGCTTGCTACGCGGCCGGGATTGCGCAACAGGAAGAGGATGAGATCGAAGACTAGCGGCTCGGCGTGCAGCGCGATGCCGTTTCTTGTCAGCTCATATCTTTCAGTCGCGAGTTCAAAATCGCCGAACTGATACCGCATTCCAGTCCTGTCTGCCGCTGGCGTCATCCTGCAAGACGCCGAGCACAAGTATTTCCCATGGTAGACCTAGAACGGAGCGGTCTCGTCGGACCAATTCCCAGGTAATCCCCAGGTGTTCGCCCACCAACGCCCCAGCAACAGGTGACTAAACGGGTAAATACTTCTCAATGGCGGCTCCAAATGGCGCCACGACAAATTTCCTGGAGTTTTGATATGACCTCAACGCAAAAAGATAAGCTGCTTCGATTCGCATTGACTGCCTTCGGCGTCATCTTCTGCCTGATCTACCCGGTAGGCATGGTGTGGCCCTCCGGTTGGGTGTGGCACGGCGGCCACGGCCAATACTATTTGCAAATGATTTGCGGCGTCTATGCCGTGTTAGGCATTTTTCTCGTCGCGGCGGCGCGTGATCCTCATAGCAACCGCAGCTTGATTTCTTTCACGATATGGTCGAGCCTAGTCCACGCAGGCATCATGGCGGCGCAGGCCATCTACGACGGACACGAACTCGGCCACCTCACCGGCGATGTACCCGCGCTACTTCTGGTCGCGGCCGTGCTTTGGGTTCTGTCTCCCGCAAGCCAGCGGGGGGAAAGCCTCTCATCCCAGCAGTCCCATTCTGCGCAGCCGACTCTCTGAAGCCCCCGGTCCGGTTCAGACTCCTCAGCGAGCCGGCATTAAGTGCGCTTGAATCACCCTCAAAACTGCGGAATCTTCACGGGAGCAGGCATCTTGTCCTTCGCAAAGCGTGGCATCATCTCATCCCGGTTCGCCACATGCAAAACCGCCGCCGCAACCTCCGCTGCTGCATGTTGCACATCTTCGGGAATGATCCGCTCGTACGTGTCCAGATTCGTGTGATGCGTCAGTGTGTTGTATTCAATCGGGTCCTGCGAAAATCCAATTCCCGTCAAGCCGGCATTGTTGAATGACGTGCTATCGGTGCCTCCTACCGCTCTGCTTGCGGTGGCGTTCGTGCCCGCCACGCCCCAATCCGCAAACTGCGCCAAGACCGGACGCAGAACCGCCGCCGCTTCGGGTGGCCCGAACACACCTGCGCCCCGAATCCTACCGGTGCCGGTGTCGATATTGAAATAAGCATCTAAATTCGCCCACTCCGGTTTAGGCTCTTCCGCCGTGCCGAAATGCTGCTTCACATAGGCGAGCGAACCCAACAAGCCCTCTTCTTCACCCGACCACAAAGCCACCCGAATAGTCCGTCGCGGCTTTACTCCCGAATCTTGAATCAGCCTTGCCGCTTCCATCATGATCGAGCAGCCAATTGCGTTATCGGTAGCGCCCGTCGCCGCATGCCACGAATCCAGGTGGCCGCCCAGCATCACCACTTCCGCCGCTTTGTCCGTCCCTGGAATCTCCGCAATCGCGTTATAGCTGGTCTTGCCGTCCGGGTAAACCTGATTGCTAATTTCGAAGTCAAGCTTGACGTCATCCCCATCGGCCAACAGTCGCTCAATCCGCCCAAAATCATCGTTGCGCAAAATGACGGTGGCCACCGCGGTAGCCGTATCGTAACTATGATTCTGCTGCGCGACGATCACACCCTCTGGCCGAGCCGCATCGTTCACGCGGACTAAAGCACCACCGGCCACCAGCATGGCGTCAATCTTCGCGTTGGCTTCGTTCAGCGTATAGCGCGTAGGATCGGGCGTGGTCGGCGTAGGCGGTCTGTAACCGCCAGTTGGATGTTCGGGATCATACTGGGCCTTTACTTGGTCATCCGGCCTGCGCTTTGGGCTCGGGTTCAAGTTCACAGGAACCACTGCGGCTTTTCCAATCAGAACCATCTTGCCCCGCACTTTTGGCTGGTTCTCCGCACTCCAGGCGTCGAGTTCCGTCTTTAATGGTCCCAGCCGCGCCCCGGTCCCGGGAGGCCGACCCGCACTGTTCGGAGTATTGGCTGTTGTGGTTGGCGCTGGTGTCGCGGGCGGCGTCTCGACAGTCGGCCCCTGCGGAGGAATCAATTGGATCGCCGACCCGTTCACGGTTCCGTTCGTGGAAGGGGTCCAGGCCAGCACTTCAAACTTGATGTTCTCGTGCACTGGAGCGGTCAGATGTCCCGACGCGGATTCATTCAGCCAGCCAGGATGCCCAAACTCCCAAGCTTCCAGATGAGCATTGCTCATGCCCCAGTTCGTCATTTCCGTCAGAGTCCATTTGGCAGCCTGCTCATGATTCGGCGTGCCTGTTACGCGCGGCCCGTATCGGTCCGCCAGCATATGCAGCGTATGCATGATCTGTGAATGCTCCAGCTCTTCGCTGCGCATTTTGGCATCGGCGGCTTCATCTACGCGTTCCTGCGCGACAAGGGGAAGGAGGAATAACAAAGCTAGGACGGTAGGTTTCATGATGAATTCTAGAATAGCGAGCGCATTTTAGTTTGCGCGATCGAGTACCAGCAGTCAGGCTTTCGAATTAGCGCTGGGCATGCACGATTACCGCCTCGCGGTAGCTGCCCAGCCGGCGTTCAGCCCAATAATTCGTCCTTACAAGACGGACGGCAACTGCGTGTCAGTTTCGATGCGGGTCATGCCCTGCGAACCACGGTCCCGGTACGCGACAGGGGTTCGATGGCGCACTTTAGGTTTGCCGCGTCGGTCGAACCAGCCACTCAAAGTGACAGAAGCAGTTCGAAGTACACCAGTGGATTCTGTTTGTATGTCACCCGCGCCACTTCGCGAAAACCGCATTTCGCGTAGAAAGCACCGGCACCCGCCTCCGCCTGGTATGCGTCCAAACGAATGGCATCGGCGGGCCAGTCGCGCGCCTGAGTTTTGGCCTCCTGCAATAAGAGCTGGCCCAAACCTTGGCGTTGATAATCGGGATGCACGGCCATTCCCGTCAGATACAAAGGACGTTTCGCTGCGGTGAAATAGGCTGTATTGATGGCCCAGGGCTTCTTAGTGGCTAGGCGCAGAGTTGCCGCGATACTCCCCAAGCCATTCCGTGCCAGCAGGATTCGAGAGAATTTTGGATTGCGTAAATGGTTCAGCACGCCCCGCTCGCTAGGCGCCGACGACCAATGTCCGGTACCAAAACGGCGAGTAAGGTCTTCCGCCACAGCCAGGTGCAACACAGCAAGCGTGGCAGCGTCTGCGCTGGTTGCATTTGCAAACGATAGCTCCATCCCATTCACCCGAACGTCATTTTACGTCGCCCCATCCAGGTTGGGCTACTATTCAATAGATGGCCCGGACTCAGGCGAAGACATGGCGAATGTCGGCGGGAAACACGCACTCTTTCGTCGATTTCGCGACACATTGGACGGAACCACGTCTAAACACTCGTGGACATCGGAACACAGGTTTTTGACAATATAGCCGTGCGGGCAGTTCAGGAACGAACCACCGAAACGGACCTTATTCGCGCTGCGCAAGGCGGCGATGCGGTCGCGTTTGAGCAGTTGGTGCGAACCTACGATCAAAATGTTCTCCGCATGGCCTACAACTTGCTCCATTCGGAGGAAGACGCCCGCGACGTCTATCAAGAAGCTTTTCTGCGCGTATACCGCAACCTTCCCAAGTTCCGTTTTGACTGTGCGTTCTCCACTTGGCTGTACCGAATTGTTTCTAATCTCTGTTTGGATCAAATTCGCAAACGCAAAGTGCGGCGGGAAGAACCGGCAGCGGCAGGCGCTGTGGGCGAGGAAGTGGACCGTTTCCAGTTTTTAACCGACGTTCGCGCCGACGGAGATCCGCAGCGCCGGTTAATGAGCGCGGAAGTGAACGCGCGGGTGCAGGAAAACTTAGAAAAATTATCGCCGCGGGAGCGGTTAGTGTTTGAGATGAGGCACTTTCAGGGAATGCGGCTGAAATCCATTGGGGAGTCGCTGGGAGTGACGGAAGAGGCGGCAAAAAACTGCCTGTTTCGCGCCACGCAAAAAATGCGGACCGCGCTGGGGGATTTGGTATGACGTGCGCTGAGCTTCAGTCTGACCTTTCTCTTTATCTGTACGGTGAACTCGATTTTTCAGCCGAAGAAGCCATTGAGCAACATCTGTCCACGTGCGACTTTTGCCAATTGGCCTTGAACCGCGAAAAGCAGTGGCACGCAGCCGTTAACAAGCAGCAGTTTGATATTCAACCCGAGTGGCTGGCATCCTGCCGCGCGCAGCTTTTGAAAAATGTTGCCAGCGAACCCACCACCGCGGCGCATGCCAAGCACCGCATTTTGGGGTGGTTCCAATCGCTGATGGACGTCCGGTTTACCGACATGTCCTACCGCGTGGCGACGGCGTCTTTCCTGGTGCTGTTCGGCTTTAGCGCAGGCCGCATGTACAACCGGTTAACTGCGGGGCAGACGGGCCGTTCGTCCTTTTTAGACGCTGGTTTGATGCAGCCTGCCGTCACGCGCGTGCAACAGATCCGGCCCGAAGGCGGCAACAAAGTACGCATTATCGTGCAGCGCATCCAGATTACTGAGATCGCCGGCAACCGTGACGATTCCAGCGTGGTCGCGCTCTTGATGGGTGCCGCTCGCGGATCGGTCGATCCGGCCGTGCGCATGGATTCTGTCGAAATGCTGGCCGGACAGCAGGGACTGGAAATCAAAAACGCACTCCTGAATACGGTTCGCAACGACCCGAACGCGGCGGTGCGCGCCAAAGCCATTGAATCGCTGAGCAAATTTCCCATGGATGCGCCTACCCGCACCACATTGGAATTTGCCTTGGCGCAGGATCGAGACGCCGGTGTTCGAGCCGAAGCCATGGACGTGCTAATCCCTTCGCAGGGACAGTTGAAGGTATCGCCGCAGTTTATGAACACCATGACGCGGATGGCGCAATCGCCCAACACCGACGAATACATGCGTTGGCGTATTCAGCAGGTTTTGAATCATGAGACCTATTAGGCTCTGCTACGGACTGCTTTTCGCCGTTCTACTGGCGGCGCAATCCGGCAGCTATTTGGGCCTCAGCCTGCGCGAAGTGGATGCCGACCGCGCCAAATCTCTAAAACTGGGCGAGCTAAGTGGCGTCGAAGTTTTGGGTGTCATGGAAGGTGCTCCAGCCTACCAGTGTGGTATTCGTCCCGGCGATATCATTCTCAGTTATAACGGTGAGCATGTTCTGGGGGTGAAACAGCTTTCGCGTTTGGTCTCGGAAACTCCGGCGGGTCGCCGTGTCGCGGTTACTTGCTGGCGCAGCGGATCAAAAAAGAGCTTCGACGTCACCACTATGGAGCGTCCTGCCACCCTTTCCAGTGATATCGACATCATGACGAACATGCCCTTTATGGACGTGCCGTTCACCACCACATTGTGGCGTAATTTGGTGCTGGGAATCGAAACTGAGTCCATGAGTGATCAGCTAGCCCACTCGTTGGGCGTGAAGCAGGGCATTCTGATTTGGGAAGTTGCCGGCGATTCCCCCGCGCAACATGCGGGTCTTAGAGCGGGCGATATTCTGACAGATCTTTGTGGCCGGTCCATTACTTCCCCGCGGGAGGTTGGATTGGTGCTGGAGCAGTATCAAAGCTCGCAGAAGCCGGTTGCCATTGGCGTCATTCGTGACCACAAGCCGGTTTCGCTAAGCGTTTCTCTAACCAGTCGCTAACACTTCTGTTGCGGCCAGCGCTTCTGCATAAATGTGCGCAGGCGCAGGATTGCCTGTGATTTCAACTGTGAAATCCGAGATTCGTGCAAATCCACGATGCGCGCAATTTCCCGCAGCGTCATTTCTTCGTAGTAGTACAAGCTAAGCACTGTCTTCTCCAGCGCGGGCATCTTTTCGATCGCCGTAGCCAGCAGCCGCTCCAGTTCCGCCCGCTCTACGATCTGCGAAGGCCATTGATCGTCTGAATCAGCCAAGTAACGAAGCAGATCGCAGCCTTCGTCTTCGGTTCCCGCATTTTCCAGGCTGCCTAGGGTCAAACCTCTGGCTTCGCCGAGCCATTCCTGATATTCAGCCAGCGATAAATGCAAATACGCCGCTATTTCATCCTCGGTAGGAGTGCGCTGATGTTCCTGCTCTAAGCAGGCAATAGCAGCCTCAATTTGTTTGGCACGCTTACGCTGTTGACGCGGCGCCCAATCCAACCCGCGCAGGCTGTCCAATATAGCGCCGCGAATTTTATATTCGGCAAAGGTTTTGAGTTTTACTTCGTGAGTGGAATCGTAGCGGTCGATAGCCGCAATTAGACCCAATACTCCGGTGGAAATAAGGTCGTCGAGGCTGACAGAAACAGGCAGGCGTTCGTGAATTCGGCGGGCAATCAACTTTACTTGCGGCAAGTGCTCTAAAATCAATTGCTCTCTAGTTGGAGGGGGAGCATTCGGCACGGATGGTGTTTGTGTTTCAGGAGCAGTCATTGTGCACTTTGAAAATCGCTCCGCCGTCTTTCCACGCCGGAGAATGTTTCCTCTAAAAACACATTCGTCATTTCCCGCCCTTCCCATCAGAGCCCCGGCAGGAAAATTTTAAGGTGCTGAGCCGAATAGAAATAAGCGGGGTGGGAGAAAAAAGGGCCTAAAGTTGCTCTACAATTAGGACCATAAGCTGTTCTCTAGTATGAAACCAGATAAATCTGAGGCGGGGGCAACTGCAGATCTTGCGGCGATTGCCGCAGCAACGCAGGGTAGCGCGGGAATAAACGCGTTGGCCTCCAGTTCCGCCGCCTCAATGCCGTCGGAAAGCGATGCGGCGCGCGAGGCAAAGATTGCGGAACTGAAGGCCCAATTTCAGGCCGGGCACTTGTCGGTTGACGACAAAGCGCTGGCCGCTAAGATTGTCGATTCACTCAAACAGCAAAACGGCTAACGCAACGGGGTCGCAGTTACCTCGATCTGCATGACGCGTTTGGTGGTGTTGTCGTCAGAAGACACAACGACAGTGGGCTTCTTTAGTGGAATCAAAACCTGGGCGCTCCATCGGTTGTCTCGTGTAATGGGGTGTTGCTCGTTCTCCCCCAGCAGCGATGTCACGTCCGCTACCAGATCGAACGCCAAGTCATCTCCATATTGCCTCACGTGAGCGCAATCAATATCCGTGCCGATATTTTCGGAGCGCGTATTGCCGGGAATGCCCACGGTGACGTTGCTTTTTCCCCGGATTTGGGCGCGAGGACCCTGGTCGGTTGAGACGTCTACAAAATACTCGCGCGACGTCACCACTTTGCCGTCTTCCATATCTTTGACCACGAAGTTCAATTTGTAAAACTTCGGCGGCGGTTTGGGCGCCTCCTGATTTTTGACGGCTACATCTAGCGTGTTGCCTGGCTCCTTCGCATTCACTATCGTGGTGCTCTGATCCTGCGCAAACAACAGTGCGGAGCACATCAGCAGGGCTGAAAATAGCTTTCTCATGTTTCTCTTCTTTCTTTAAGGCAAAGTTGCAATTTGAATCGGTTCGGTGGTGATCTCCGGAACATCCAGATTCCGTTCCGCCGAGGCACGAAGCGTTGTCATGGCTTTCTCCAGACCCTCCGGATCACTCGCGGCATAACGCGCCAAAAGCTTCTCTTCCTGGCTGCGCTGGTCGTGGACGTGCCGTTTCACTCGCACCCGCCTTACCGGGGGGCTGGAAATCACCGCCGCCATCGGAGCCCGCGCAGAGCTGATCATTTTTGGACCCGGTGGTAACGGCGTCGGCACCTGCGAAACAGGAATCACTAACCATGCACACATCGCGGCCGCACACACGGCCAGCGCCGCCCAACTCCAATACCTGCGCTGAACCTGTACAGGCGCGTCGCGCACACGATCCAATACACGCTGCTCTAATCCAGCCAGGGGTTCAACGTCCGAATAAGAAGCCAGCGCCCGATCTAATTCGTCATCCACGCTGCTTTTCTCCTTCCATCAATTTCCGGCGCAAGATTTCCCGAGCGCGCATCAGCCGGGTCCGCACAGTCCCTTCCGCTATCGCCATTACTTTGGCAATTTCCGGCGACGTCATTTCATCCACCGTCGAAAGCGCCAATGGCAACCGCAGTTTTAACGGAAGCGCATCCATCAAACGATGCACACGAGCGTCTGAATCTTCCTGCAACAACGTCTGCTCCGCATTCGGAGTAGAATCCACCGCATTGTCCGGCAACCGCTCATGCGATCGGCGCTGGATCCGGCTCACCGCCAAACGCCAAGCCGCCCGCGCCAAAAATGCGCGCTCATCCTTGACATCGTTCCAGGTATTGGAACGATAGACTTTCAGAAAAGTCTCCTGCACAACATCTTCCGCGTCCTGCGTATTTCGCAAAACCGAGAAGGCGACCTGAAATACGAAACGAGCCTGCCTTTGAACCAAATCCGCGAAAACGTCATCGCTGGCCTGGACGCGTTCTTGCCTTCCGATGTTCAAGGCCACACTGCACGCCGCGCTATTCTCTCCGAATCCAGCCATGTCACAAGTCTTCAAACACTAAGACTGGGAACAGGGCGCAAGCGTTCAAATCTATTTTTTACGTTTAAGGCGGTGCGCCGCGCCACAATGGAAAGCAATGGTGTTGCTTCAACCGGCAGGGGAGGGAACAGACACTCTGGGGATAGCATTGCTTTCTCTTTGGGTGATTCTGTTCGCGAGTTCATTTACGTGGATTCTGCGCCGATACTGGAAACGCAAAACCCAACTCAAACGGTACGCTCTACGCAAAGGATTCTCATACCTAGGTCTTTACCTGCCCAACAGCTTTCCCATCACCCAGGCGAAAGTAACCAGCGATGGTCTAATCTCCAACGCAATTTCGGGAAAGGTCGGCAGCCGAGACGTGCTTCTGTTCGATTGCACGATACGCGAGTTCGGCAACCCCAGAGACACCCGCGTCCAGACGGTAGTTGCAATTCGAGGACTCAAAGACGGTTTCGGGCCGCTTAGATTTGACCCGGCCTTGGTGTATGAATCAATCGGAGACTGGATGCTAATTTACCGCCCCACCCGACAGATGCCGGTGGATGAAATCGATGCCATCCTGCAGGAGATCTAATTCGAGAATTGGTGCTGCGCCGATCAAATTAATATATGAATCCGCTGAAAATCAGCGAGTCAGTGCGTTCCGAACCGCGATCGGATTGCGGCCGATAACGGTCAAGTATGCCCTGACAGCGCTGTCTGGCTTCCGTCGGCCTTGTTCCCAATCCTGGAGTGTGCGCTGATTGAAACAATAGCGATCGGCAAATTGCGACTGCGAGAGGCCCATCTTTTCCCTAATTACCCTCACGTCAATGTCGCGCGGAACATAGATCTGCCTGGTTCGTAATGTGATCTCGCCCTTGTTGTGTGCGATGGCCTGCTTGAATCCTTCAATCAGATCGTCGGCGAGCTTTGATTTCCGCTTAGAAGCTCGCTTTGCAGGCTTCGATAAACCGGCTGATTTTGTTTTTTCGTCATTGGTCTTATGACGGTTGCCAGCCTCACTACTTAATTACATGGCAATGCCGTATGCTTTCAAAGCCCGATCACCCTCAAGGCAGCTTCGTCAAAACTCCGGGCACAGTCCCATTGATCATGCTTTTATAACCTGCACCCGACGGCGTCCAAACCTCCACCGTACCCGTCTTTTTCCAAATGAAGGTAACTTCGCCAGTAGTCGCCATGAACCAGAACGCAGATCCCTCCGACGTATGCACGCTCGCCTGGCCCTTCTTGGGCGCGGTCTTCGTGTACTGAGCAGTCCCGCCCCGGTTCATCAGATAAAACTCCGTCTTACCCGAGTACTCCAATTTCCACCAACCAGACAGTGCGCCCGCCTTCGCCGCATCGGGCGCCGGGTCGTCATCCGAGAAATGAATGAACGTGTAAGTGTAATGTCCCGGTGGTTTCAACCACCAGCTATCCTCCACCCACGAACGGCCAGGGAAGCGGCAGATCGTGTGACACGTGATGGCCCCGTCCGTGCTGCCGCCAATCTTGCCTGCATACATTCCGGAATGCGCATACTCTCGCGCCCCATTGTAGTCGCCTTTGGGATCTATGTTGAAATATCCAATCATGTCTCCAGGCTTGAAGATTCCACTATCAATCACGCGCTGGCCGGCTTCTTTCGTTACTTCCTCACAAAGCGTTTTCGTGTCGTGCCTGGCCTGCAAAGCCTTGACTAACTTGGGTACGGAGACTAGTTGAACATTCACTCCCCCGGCCATCAAACACCGGGACAGAAAATGCGCACAATCCGCCAAGCCCGCCCATGGATTGATTAATATTTCCTCGGTTGTGCCGCCAACAATACGTCGGAATACCGCCTTTTCGCCCCCGGCTCCATCGCTCACAAAGAAGGGCATCCATCCGTCTGCTACCGGCGCGGCCTTCCACGTCGGCAGCTTCAGAATATTGTGCGCTCGAACCTTGGCGATAATGACTTCTACATCGCTGCGCCAAAACAGTCCATCATCGGCCGGAATATTCCAATGTTTATCGGCGAAACTGACTGCGTCTACTCTGTTGTAAGCCATCTGAAACGCTCCCTAACGGATCCAATGAACGGTGCCAACGGCGCGGTCTACCTTGTCTTCCAATTCGGTAATCCTGTCCGAAACTTCGCCGCTACAGCCATGCTCATGCAGCACAGTCTTTGCCCTGCCCTTGTTCGCCACCGAGAGAATTGCCGTAGGCTCGCCTGCCGTCACCGACTTGCATTGCGACGTATCTCCGAAGCCGTACTTATTCTCGAGTTGAAAGAATCCGCCTGCCGCCAAGTCCGCAATTAGTTGACTTAGTACCTCAGGCGAAATCCCGCTCTTTACCAAGCCGGTCTTTTTGACGTTAAACCGGCCCTCATAAATCACCGTGCCATCGGCAAAGATGATCAGCCGGTACACTGCGCAACGCCCCTCGCAGGCGCCGCGCTGCAACGTGATCAGCGTATCGGGCGCAACCTCTACCTTCGCGGGCGCTTGCCCGAATCCCCGGGCCGCACTTTCAACCAACAGAATGCATGTCAAGAGAAGTTTCATGAAATCCCCAACATCGCTCGAGTTCTATTCTGCAAATGCGAACGAATTCGTTACAGTCTATCCCAAAAAGGAATACCAGGACATCCGCCGCATTTGCTAGCGTTCCAGGGGCGCCCACCCTCTCACGGCGCCGTCCTCTTAACTCGCACCGCCTGTCCCGCAGCAATCGAATCAGGCGGATTCACAATCAATTGCTCATTCCCGGTAAGCCCAGCCACAATTTCCAGCGAGTTTCCATAATCGTGGCCCACCGTAACCGGCAACAAAGCTACATGCCCATCGCGCACCTCAGCCACCTCCAACCCCTCCGCTCGGAACACCGTCACGTTGAACGGAATTGTAAATGAATGCCCCGTTTGCGGCAGTTTCAAATGCACTTCTACATACGCGCCCGGCAACAGCGCACCGTCCGGGTTATCCACGTCCACCTCAATGCGCAACGTTCTGGAATTCACATCAATCGCATTGGCCGTGCGCGCGATAGTAGCTCGAAACACTCGTCCGGGATATTCCTCTAGCGTGAGATCTACATGCGCGCCCGCCTTGGCGGCAGGCGAATTAGCCTGCGGCACTTGCACAAACACGCGCATCTTGCTTACCGCTGCTAGATGATATAACTCACGTCCCGGACCATTGCTGCCCGAATTAATCAACGCCCCGGTATCCGTGTTCCGCGCCGTAATCACACCGCTGAACGGAGCATATATTTTCTGGAACGACTGCATCTTTTGCAGGCGTTTTACGTTGGCATCGCTTGCATCGACCGTAGCCTTTTTCTCCGCCAGGTCACCCATCTTCTCATCCGCTTCCTGGACCGATACCGACTCCGTTTTTAATAACGTTTGCCATCGCGTTGAAGTCGAATTCGCCAGATCGTAAGTGGCCCGTGCGGTAGCCAGTTGCGCCTGCGCCTGCGATAACTGCTCATCTAGTTCCGGAGTCTCAATCTCCGCAAGCAGTTGCCCGGTCTTCACATAAGTCCCGATATCCACATACCAGTGCTTCAGGTATCCATCGGCGCGTGCATAAACCGGCGTATCGACGAACGCCTCGATTGTCCCTGGCAGTACCCACTCATCCGTAGCCGCGCCCGCTTTCGGTTGGATCACCGCCACGGTTGTAATCGCGGCATCCTTGGTATCGCTCGCCAGTGTGTCTTCGGCGCGCACGCGCTGCTGCAAGCCGCGAGTAATCGATATGCCGAGCGCAACCAGCAAGACCAATCCAATCAGCGCCGCCAACCCCTTCTTCACTTCGCCTCCTCCATTTCCTTCTTGTGGTGAAGGACGCTAAACACGCCCGGCACGAAAAAAAGCGTAGCTACCGTCGCCAACAACAATCCGCCGATCACCGCGCGGCCTAGTGGAGCATTCTGTTCGCCGCCTTCGCCAAACCCCATTGCCATGGGAATCATGCCGATAATCATGGCCAGGGCAGTCATCAGCACCGGACGAAATCGTGTGGAACCCGCCTCAATAGCCGAGAGCAGGGAATCGCCTGTCTCCTTGTAACGATCTTTCGCAAAAGAAACCACCAGGATGCTGTTCGCCGTCGCCACGCCCATGCACATGATGGCGCCCATCAGCGCCGGAACACTCAGTGTCGTGTGTGTCAAAAACAGAAAAAGCACAATGCCGGCCAGTGCCGCGGGTAAAGCCGTGATGATGATAAACGGATCAAGCCAAGATTGAAAATTCACTACGATCAGCAGATACACCAGCACGATGGAGAAGACAAGTCCACTCAGTAACCCGCGATACGATTCCTCCATCGTTGTCAGTTGTCCGCGGATGTCGATCTGCGATCCACGCGGCAATGCGCTGCGATTCTTCTCCACAACATTCCGTATGTCCCGCCCTACTGCGCCTAAGTCACGGTCCTGCACTGCGCCATAAATATCGATAACTCGCTGCACATTCCAGTGCGTTACAACGCCCATCTCCTGCGAGCGCTGAATGTTAGCCACTTCCGCTAAGATTTCAGGTCGGCTTGATCCACCACCGCTAATCGGAATCTTCTCCAGATCCTGCATCGTCTGGATGCGGTATTGCGGCGTCTGTGTCACCAGGCTATAACTCACGCCATTCTTCGGATTCAGCCAGTAACTCGGACTCACTTGAATGCTTCCGCTCAAACTGACCAACAAACTGTTGGCAATGTCGCGCTGTGTGAATCCGCTCTCGGCAGCCTTGGTACGGTCTACGTCAACGTGGAACTTCGGATGATCGAAACTCTGCTGAACCCGGATATCCACCGCTCCCGGTATCCCCCGCAATTGCGGCAGTATTTGGTTCACAAACTTGCGGTTCGCCTCGATGTTAGGTCCCACCACTTGAATATCCAGTGGAGCGGGCAGTCCAAAGTTCAGAATCTGGCTCACCATGTCCGCCGGCAGGAATGAGAACGTGACGCCTGGAAACTCTTCCGGAAGCTTGCGCCGCAGTGTCCGCGCATAATCCGCAGTTGGCCGGTGTCCTTCCTTTAGGTTCACCAAAATGTCCGCATCTTCGCTGCCGATCACGCCCGACGTACTGTAGGTCATATTGATCGTGCTAGCAGGCACGCCAATGTTGTCCAGAATGCCGCCTAATTCGCTTGGCGGAATCTGCTGCCGCATGAAATTCTCAATCGAGTCGGACAGCCGCGCCGTCTCCTCAATACGCGTGCCGGTGGGTGCGCGAAAGTGCAGCTTCAACTGCCCTGTGTCCACCTCGGGAAAAAAGTTGCGACCCATCCACGGCAGCAAGAAAAACGAACACAAGCAAGCACCCAAGAAGACCGGAAGAAAGATCGCTCGCCGTCGCAGCGTTGCGGTCAAAAGGTTGGCATAGGCATTGCGCAGCTTCCAGAATCCTTTAGCGAACGCCTGTTGAAACGCCGCCGGCAAATTCCACGAATGTCGCTTCTGCTCCTCTGTGGCGTGCCGCCCTTCATCCGTCAACAGATACTTAGCCAGCGTCGGCACCAACGTTCGCGACAGCACGTACGAGGCAAGCATCGCGAACACCACTGCCTCAGCCAGCGGAACGAACAAAAACTTCGGCACGCCCGCCAGAAAGAACATGGGAAGGAAAACGATCGTGATGCACAGCGTCGATACCAGCGCCGGAACCGAAATCTGCGCCGCGCCCTCTAAAATAGCTGGTTCCAGCGCCATGCCGTGTTCCAGAAAACGCTCAATATTCTCAATCGTCACCGTCGCATCGTCCACCAGAATGCCCACCGCCAGCGCTAACCCGCCCAGCGTCATGATGTTGATCGTTTCCTTCATCATCCACAGCACGATAATCGACGTCAGCACCGACAGTGGAATAGAAACCGCGATGATCAACGTGCTTCGCCAGCTTCCTAAAAACAGCAGTATCATGATGGCCGTCAAACACGCTGCAATCACCGCCTCGCGAATCACGCCGCTAATCGCCGCCCGCACGAAAATCGATTGATCCGCCAGTGGCTCCACCGTCACGTTCGCCGGCAGCGTTGGCTTAATTCTTTCCATCAACTGGCGCACACCAGCCACAATGTCCAGCGTGGATGCGTTGCCCGCCTTATAAACCACAAGCAAAGCGGAGCGCTTTCCGTCCCGCCGCACAATGTTAGTTTGCGGCGCAAAGCCGTTACGAACGCTGCTTACGTCGCGCAAATAAACCACTCCATTCGGAGTCGCCCGCAGCGGCAAGGTGTTGAGTTCTGCAATCGTGTCGGGGCTGCCGTTCATGTCCACGTTGTATTCAAATGGACCAATCTTCGATGTCCCCGCCGGCAGAATCAGATTCCCCTCGTTGATCGCATTCATCACGTCCTGCGGTGACAACCCTTTCGACGCCAGCAGTGCCGGATTCAAATCCACCATCACCTGCGGCGTCTTGCCGCCATAGGGCCACGGAACCGCAGCGCCCGGAACCGTCGCCAGTTGCGATCGCAGAAAGTTCATTCCTAAGTCCGCGAGTTCCTGCTCTGAAGCCGTCGGGCTCGACAGCGACAACTGCAAAATCGGTACCGTCGAAGCGCTATAGTTCATCACCAGCGGAGGCGTGATTCCCGGAGGCATCTGCCGCAGCACCGTCTGCGAAATAGCCGTCACCTGCGCAATCGCGGTCGTGATATTCACATTCGGGTGAAAGAAAATCTTGATAATTGAAAAACCCGAAATCGTTTGCGATTCGACATGGTCGATGTCGCTCACCGTTGTGCTCAACGTCCGTTCATAAGACGAAACGATACGTCCTTCCATCTGCGTTGGACTCAAGCCGATATAAGTCCAATCCGATGCCACTACAGGAATGTCGATGTTCGGAAAAATGTCCGTCGGCATGCGCAGAATCGCAACCGGCGCGCCAATCAGGATGAGAATGGCAAGCACGATGAAGGTATAGGGTCGTTCTAACGCAATACGAACTATCCACATAACCTAAACCGAAACCCCTTTAATTGTTACTGCGAAGCCAATTACGAAACCGGACCGTTTCCTAAAGAATACTAGAAGTTATTCTTGCAATGCGTGTTGGCACGGGACTTTTTGAAATTCACGCGGCTGCGCACTGTAACGCTCTCAGCCGAAGCTTCACTTTGTAAAGTCGGGAGCAAACAATGGTTACTCGAATGCATATTCTGCTTGAGCCAAATATGGACTCCGGATCAGTCGCACTCTTCGAGAGCAAACGATATCTGTGCGGTGGTGACGCCTATACCGATCTTCAACCCGGAAAATATAAGCTCACAACTGATTTCATCAAAAAACAGTGGACGATCCTAGGCGTTGGTCCGAAGAAGATTCGATTTACTCTCGACATCGATGGTCCAGATCCGTTCAAGCTAAGCTACAGCAGCCCTGTCGATCTGGAAATCACAACCGCCCAGACCGCCGATAGCTATGTCCCGGACCCATTTATAGACGTCCTTCCAAACGTTGGGCCCGGCGCTTATCGAGCCGATTCCGATTATGTGGACAATGGGCTCGTCGGTGGAGAGTTCGACGTCATTGGAGGTTCTTTCACCCTGCGCTACGAAGACGGTAGCACTCTCGACCTGACAGCCTATGTTCCGTGGTCTGAGTTGGTGACTCAGTCTCAGTCAACGGGAGGCGCGTCTATTTATGTCTACTACAAACTTAAGCCACCCGCTAATGCCAAGATACTGCCCCGATTCTTTGACAAGAATTCGGCGCCTAACATTACTTTCATGGTGAAGGACATAACGGAAACCTTGCCGGGCGCCCAGGCTGGCATTAAGCTGAGCCGGTTGTTGTTAGACCTGATAACGGCTCGGGCGCAAACCAGGCCTTCACCATCATCGTTCAAAGCCGGTGGCGTTTCGCGAGCTGCCCGAATCCGAGCCCTGCCTGCCGCAGAGGAGCGAATCGCGCCGGTCAATGGAGTCGTGAACGTAGGTGGCGGCCTCGAATCAGGATCGGCCGGAATGACGAACCTCAATCCTATTGTTCTCGGAACCGGTGGTCCAACTAGAGGCATACCAAACCATGTTGCAGCGGGATTTGAAGATATGGGAGGAGTATTCAGGTTCGACTCAGTTCAGAAAGTAGTATCTAATCGACTTCCCTTCGGCACCGTGAATTGGCCGCAGTCTGCCAACGCCGCTTACAGCGTGATGACGAAAGGCGGAAAATTGCAACTCAATGTCTGGACATCGTCTCAACAAGAAGTCGATCAGGTGATTCGCGCATTCACAGACGCGGGTTTCAAGGATGTGAAGAACATGACTGGGGTGGGGCCAGGAACGTTCGTCGTCGGAGTGAAGTAAGCTCGGGTTCATCCCTCGCTTCACGCCACTGCCGTCCGGGACTTCACCGGTTCTTCTGACGCTTCGCCGATGTGGTCGAGATTGACGCCCGTGGTCTCAATGCGGAACACCCACGTGACAACCGCACCAAGCAACGAAGCGACGATCAGGCCATAAAGCAGCCAACCGCGTGCCGATCGTGTCCAGCAGGATGGGAAACAGAAACGCGGTGGCAACCGCACCAATCTTGGCGAAGGCTGCCGCAAACCCTGCACCCTTGCCGCGGATCGCAGTCGGGAACACCTCGCCGGCAAGAAGGTAGGTCTGCGCATTCGGGCCAAGATTCGTCATGAAGTTGAACAGCATGAAGCCGGTGAAGATCAGCTGGCACTTTAAGTCCGCCGCTGATATCGACCGAGAGCGAAGCCAGAAGCAGCCCAACAGCACAGCCAATGAAGCCGACAATTTGCAGCCGAATTCGTCCCAACTTGTCGGCAAGCACAACTGCGAAGCCAATGCCGACAATCAGCAGCATCGTGATCATCGCCGATCCCCTCGCGGCCAGGATGTCGTTCGCAATGAGATCGCTCAGGCTGCGGCACATGATCCGCTTCTTTGCCGAGCGCGGCGGCCAGGATCGTGGGCGTGAAGATGCCGATGCCATACGTGCTGAGGTCCTGCAGGAACCAGGGCACTGAGGCCAGGATCGTTGCGCGGCGATAGCGTGCGTTGAACAATGACAAGAAAGAACCGCCGCCATGCGCATGCCCGCCCGGCGCCCGATTGCTGAGGCATCAATACGATATTCTCCGGATATTGCGGTGTGCGCTGCAGTAGCCGTCTGGCCGCGATCGGTGGCTCGATCGGTAGCGCCGCGCGAGTGCAGCCAGTTCGCGCTTTCGGTGATGAAGAAACGTCCAATGGTGACCAGAAGCGCGGGCACGACTCGCGGTCGCAAACATCCAGCGCCAAGCATCGAGGTTCGGGCATGAGAACCAGCACCGCATAGCCAACCACAGTGCCGCACAAAGCGCCCACTGCCTGGAACGCAAATGCTCCCAACACCAGCTTTCCGCGGCTCGTGCTCGGGATATTTTCGGAAATGATCATATGCGCCGTCGGATAATCGCAACCCAGCGCCATCCCAAGCCCGAACAGACAGAACACTCAGCGAGGTGAAATTTGTGCAGAACACAGCCGCCGCAAGGAACGCGGTGAAGATAATCATCTCCACGATGAACATCGACTTGCGTCCGAATTGATCCGACAAGCTGCCAAGCCCGACCGCGCCAATCAGAATGCCGCACAGGCTGGCAGCACTAATAAAGCCGTTCTGGGCCGGAGTGATGGCGAATTGGCGCGCAATCAGCGGCAGCGCCACGCCGGTCATAAAAACCACATATCCCTCGAAGAACTTGCCGGCCGCCGCTAGCAGCCAGATCAGCCATTGCATTGCCGTCATCGGGGTAGAAAGAAGCCGCGTGCCGTCCGGCCACATCGGCAGCTCATCAATATAGTGCTGAACAGTGCGCGGCCCAGCGGTTGCAGCATTGACATTATTAGGCATCAAGATACTCCGTCCAGCTATTGAATCTTGGCAATTTGTACCTCACTGCGTGCACGGATTGATGCCGGCAGTGCGATGAAGTGTACAGGATCAAGGAAATTTGCAGCGCTACCGCCCTGCGGCGAGATACACCAGCTAAGAAAATTACTGATAGCCGTCGCTACTTGCGTGTTCGGCTGCTTCTCCGCTACAATCGCGTATTCATAATTGATCAGCGGATAAGACTTCGCTCCCGGAGCGAACACTAGCGTTAGCCGCTCATCGGGCGGGGTCCGGGGCGTAAGTGTAGCGGCCGCCGCGCTAATCGTTTCCCCAGTCGGAAGCACAAAATTTCCATCCTCGTTTTGCAACATTGCAGGCTTAAGGCCCACCTTAATCGCGTCGGCCTGGCCAAGATACCCGATCGCATACGGTGTGCCCGCAATCTTCTGCGCCATATCCTGATTGCTGATCGCCGTCAGGCTGCCCGCGACCGAAGGCCAATGCACTGTGGTGCCGTAATAGACGGCGTTTTCCCAACTTCCCGCAGGAGCAACACCATTTACCTCCGGAGTCGAAAACGTCAAAAACTGAGTGAAGACAAAGGTATCGCCAGACCCATCGGCGCGATGAATCGGCACAATCGCGCGGTGCGGCAAGTGCATCCCGCCGTTAAGCGCAGCGATGGGCGCCGCATCCCATTCTCGAATCTGACCCGAATAAATCCCAGCCAGCACAGGGCCGCTCAACTTCAGCGTGGAACCCGCCAGCTCAGGCAAATTGGCCACCACTAACTGCGCCGAAATAGCCAGCGGTATGTTGAGTATGTTTGGATGCGCGCTGATCTGTGTGTCGGACATGTACGCATCCGACGTGCCGATCTGCACCTGTCCTGCAATCGCCTGCCGGATGCCCGACTCTGAACCTGTTGAACCAGTTGTTATGTGTACTGCGGGCTCGATCTTCGTATGGGCGCTCACCCACGCCTGGAACACCGGATAGATTAACGTGGATCCAGTTTCGATCACGTTCTGTGCGGCCGAACGCTCGGCCGTCACCGACAGTAGCGCCAAGGCGGCGACCAACGCCGAGAGAGGTCTCATACTGCATTCCTCTTCTTAAGGCCGAGCCCGGATTTCCGGCGGCCAAGTCTTAAAAACGCTCATGTAGGCTACCATGCGTCCTGTTACGCAATGATGAAAATCTCTGGCGAAATCGCCTGACCGTTTCGATAAGCTCATAGCTAGTCTTAGCCAAGCCGGAAGGGCAGACTTGGCAAGGCGAAAAGCTGGGGCTGCTTCGGCAGCAGTCTGGTCTCTTCCGCCATCCCAGCACCATCCACCGTCGAAAACGCTCTTACTGAAACGCACCCAAAGGCCGGGCCAGATGTTGAATTAGCCAACTCCCGCATGCCGTCGGCCATACAATGTCCATAGCGAAGGCCAGCTCTAGCGAAGCGACCAAGACTGAGGTCTATATATGCAACAGTTCGCGGGAAATGCGCAGCGCATGCCGACATTTGATGCCATCGTAGTTGGCTCCGGAGCCACCGGCGGCTGGGCGGCGAAGAAACTGACAGAAGCGGGCATGCAAGTCGCGCTGCTGGAAGCCGGCAAGAAGATCACGCCAAGCGATTTCACGGAGCATAAACAGCCCTGGGAGATGCCCTACCTGGGCATGGCCCAAGCAAGAGATCCTGAAAGATCGGCCAATTCAGGGAACGTGCTTACGCGTGCACCGAAACCAATTACCAATGGTTCGTGAACGACAAAGAAAATCCATATTCAACGCCCGACGACAAGCCTTTTAGTTGGATCAGGCAGCGAGTCTTAGGCGGTCGAAGCATGAGTTGGGGCCGCCAAAGTTATCGCATGGGTCCGCTGGATTTTAAGGCTGCCTCTCACGACGGCTACGGCGACGATTGGCCCGTCACATACGAAGAAATGGTGCCGTATTTCGAAGAAGTGGAACGCTACGTCGGCATCAGTGGGTCTGCCGAGAACCTGATTCAGCTTCCCGATAGCATCTTTCTTCCGGCCATGCCCATGACTTGCGGTGAAATCGTGATGCGCGACGCGGCTGCGAAAAAAATGAATCGCGTCGTTACCATCGGGCGTGCGGCTGTTCTAACCAAGCCGCAAAACGGCCGCCAAGCCTGCCACTATTGCGGTCCCTGCGAACGCGGCTGCGTAACTTCTTCTTATTTCAACAGCGTCACCACAACCATCCCTGACGCCGTCAAAACAGGCCGTCTCACACTACTGACCAACGCCGTCGCCGCGAACATCGTCATGGCCGACGGCGGCAAGTGCCAAAGGTGTCCGCTATATCGATTCCGAAACAAAAGAGGAGCGGACGGTAACTGGGAAAGTCGTCGTGCTTTGCGCTTCAACTCTGGAATCCACACGCCTGCTGCTCAATTCGAACATCTGCAATTCCAGCGGCGTGCTCGGTCACTACTTAATGGACAACATCTGCGGCGGCGGAGCTTCGGGCACACTGCCTATTCCGGAAGGCCGACCGTGGGCCGGCATGCCGCGCCGGCCCAATGGCATTTACGTTCCGCGCTTTCGCAACGTGGATCAGAAGGTGACGCAAGGCCGCACGGCTACGTTCATTCGTGGATACGGCTACCAAGGTGGCAGTTCCCCGCAGTTCGATTTTTCAGCTCCTGGATTCGGCAAAGCCTACAAAGACGGCGTGCATCGAACGCAGCTGGAACGCATCTCTGGGAGTGTGGGGCGAATGCCTGGCGCGCATGGACAACTTTGTAGAAATCGACAAAGGCCGCCAAGACGCCTACGGTATTCCCATACTGAAAATCAGCGCCACGTACGGCGACAACGACAAGGCTATCTATAACGATGGCAAACAGCAGGCGGCGGAAATGCTTGAAGCGGCCGGCGCCACAAATGTGAAACTCAGCGGGGAAAATGCAATGCCCGGCTCTTGCATCCACGAAATCGGCACCGCCCGCATGGGCGTGGATTCGAAGACAGCGTGCTGAATCGCTACAACCAGACCTGGGATGTTAGGAATATTTTTGTAACTGACGGAGCCGCCTGGGTTTCCAGCGGCTGCCAAAATCCAACGCTTGACCATGATGGCCGTTACGGTACGCGCTTGCGACTATATCGCTCACGAATATGCGAACAAGTTTGCTTAGTGCAATCTGGTTCTGGCTGAAAACGCGGGTTATCGGAGAGTGGAAAGCCGTCCCAAAACTTAACGCTCTCGATCAGCCATAACACTCCGTTTCGTGATTGAATGTACTTGACGTGGCGCTGACCGCAACCAGCCGCTAACCTCCACAGAACGATCACTGTGCTGCTGTATGTACTCTTCATCATCGTGGCCTTTGGCGTACGCCATCGGCTGAACGCTCAAACGGCTGGCACTCAGTATGCTCAAATGGCGCCGCTCGCCGAGTATCTCGAAACAGACGCTGGCACAGAGATAGCTCTGGCGCCGCAGTGCCGCCCCAGTCGCCATCTCGGGCGATGCAACCGTGTTGGGTGGCGCGCAAGGAGCTCCCGCCGCTCGAGGCCGGATCTATGTCCTACATGCTGTCGAAAAGCAGCTTCTTGGGCGATGGCGTAGGACATTGGCAATCACACCTCATGTTTTATGGCAATCGATCCGACGGCAGGGAATGGGGCGCCAATGCCGAACACTCGCCGGTCTACTTGAATCCCCAATTTCAGGGTGCCCCAGAACCGCTGGCCACCTATATTGTCGTAGTGCCCAACTGGTCTGACGGCACCCCGGCACCTTTGCACGAACACCAATAGCGCGCGCGAGTAGCTGCCCAAAGCAGTGTAATTATAGATCCATGCAAAGTGTATTTGAAGCGGCAGGCGGCATCGAAGGTATGCGCAATCTTGCCGCAGCCTGGCACCACCGTGTAATGTCTGACGAAGTGGTCAGCCATGCATTCAGCCATGGTTTCCATGCGGATCACGTCGAGCGGCTCGCCGCCTACTTTGCCGAGGCTCTCGGAGGTCCCAACATGTATTCCACCTCCTATGGAGACGAGACGGGCGTCGTCAAACTCCACAGCGGCAACGGGATTCACGACGAAATGGACCGCCGCGCCATTGCCTGCTTCGACCAAGCTCTCGTCGATCTCGGCCTGGCAGGCAACACTCAGCTGCGGCAAGTCCTCCACGACTACTTCGCTTGGGCCACCACAACAACAATGGCCAGATACCACCACTCTGCCGCTGATGTGCCCACTGGCCTCGCCATCCCAAGATGGTCATGGGACGGACTCCAAGGATAATTGCACACGATCTCGTTTTACCCCATCCTCGCCGCAGCCTCACAGCTCCCTGTCGGTCCACTTAGAATCTAGTCATTGCAACTATACTCACGGTGGCTATAATGGTTCCATGCCCCACGATCCCAATCCCGAATCTCTTCTGCCCCTTCCCCCGGCTGTCTTCCAAATCCTAATCGCCCTCGCCGATTCCGATCGCCACGGCTACGCAATTATTCAAGACGTAAAAGAACGCACCAACGGCCGCCTGAATCTCGGCGCCGCCACTTTGTACCGCTCTCTGCAGCGCATGCTCGAACAGGGTCTAATAGTCGAAACTGCTGACAGGCCCGTCCCGGAAGAAGATGACGAACGCCGCCGCTACTACCGAATCGCGTCCTTCGGCCAGCGTGTCGCCCGCGCCGAAACAGCGCGCCTTGCCCACTTGGTAAAGATGGCGCGCGCCAGCGGTTTCGCCGGGTGATCATATGGCCAATCTCTTGATCCGCGCTCTCTTGCTCCTCTATCCAGCCTCCTGGCGCATCGACTACGCTGCCGAAGTTCGCTCGGTCCTGAATCGACGCCGCAAAGAATCGTCCGCGCCTTGGTCCGCCGTCCTGCTGTGGATCGATGTCATACCCGACCTGCTGTGGAACGCGCTTGCCGCCCAATGGGACGTCCTCCGTCAAGATCTCCATCAGTCCATTCGGACGCTGTCGAAGAGCCCCGCTTTTGCCCTCACCGCTACTGCCATTGCCGCTCTCGGCATAGGCGCCACAACCGCCGCATTCACCATGGTCAACCACGTCTTCCTTCACCCGTTGCCCTATGCCCACCAAGACCGCCTCGTCCAAATGCGTGAGGACGACCTCGCCGGCATGGGCCGCTATTGGGACACCTCTCCCGCCAACTACCGCGACTGGAAAAACAGGAGCAACTCCTTCGAAGAGCTGGGCGCATTTCGCGCCCTCTCCGTCAACGTTTCCGGCGATGGGGCCGAACCCGCCCGCATCGAAGGCGCCGCGCTCACCGGCGAAGTGTTTTCCGTCCTCGGCATCGACGCCGCCCTCGGCCGCACATTCCACCCCGCCGACGACCGCGAGGCCTCGCCCGCAACCGTTGTCTTGAGCTATGGCCTCTGGCAAGACCGCTTCGGCGGCAATCCGAACGTCATCGGCAAAACCATCAATCTCGATAATCTTCCCCAAACCATCATCGGCGTCATGCCAAAAGATTTCTATTTTCCCGACCGCGAAGCGCGTCTGTGGACCGCCATGCGCTGGCCTGCCGACGCCTTCTCCGACCGTCGCGATACCTATATCTTTCCCGTCGGCCTCCTGAAACAAGGTGTCTCCCCCGAACAAGCTCAATCGGAAATGCGAACCATCGCCAGCCGTCTCGCCCATGCTTATCCAAAGGAACTCTTGGACGTTGGGATTACCGTCGCCGCCTTTCGCGATTTAATGCCAAACCGCGCCCGGCTCATGCTGCGCGTGTTGCTCGCCTCATCGCTCTGCTTGCTGCTCATCGCCTGCATGAACCTGGCCAACCTGCTGCTGGCCCGCGCCATGGTGCGTCGGCGTGAACTGGCGGTCCGGTTCGCGCTCGGCGCCGGGCGTGAACGCCTGGTCCGCCAAGTGCTTACCGAAAGCCTGTTGCTCGCCATCCCGGGCGGTCTCTTTGGCTTGCTGCTTGCCCATCTCTCGCTGCCCTTGCTCGTGCGTCTGGTTCCTGTTGCCTTGCCAATCTCCGAAATGCCAACCCTTGATCCCGCCGTTGTTTTCTTTGCGCTTGCCGTTACCTTTCTCACCGGCATCGGTTTCGGTGTCATTCCCGCCTTGCGCAGCGGCTCCGGCTCCGCCACCGATCTCCATTCCGCCGGCAGATCCGGCATGGGCCACCGTCGGGAACAGTTGCGCGGCAGCCTCGTCGTCCTGGAAATTGCCTGTTCCATGGTGCTGCTCATCGGCTTCGGATTGCTCGCCCGCGCCCTCTGGCAGTTGCAATCCGTGAATCCGGGCTTTCAAGCCGATCACGTCTTGACGCTTCGCACCCAACTGCCCATGCCCCGTTACGCAAAACCGGAAACTCGCGAACCCTTTTATCGCCACGTGCTCGACGAAACCAAACGCATCCCAGGTGTCAAAGGCGCCGCCTACACCAGCTTCCTGCCTATGGCGTTTGGCGGTGGCATTTGGCCAGTCGCCATTGAGGGCCGCCCCGAAGATCTCGCCCATCAGCGAACCGCCAGCCTGCGCTTCGTCACGCCCGGCTTTTTCGCCACTCTCCATGTGCCGTTCATTTCCGGCCGCGACTTCTCTCCATTCGATTTGCACAATGCTCCCTATGTCGCCATCGTCAGCCAGTCTTTTGTTAAACGCTATTGGAGCAGCGCAAGTCCATTAGGACGCCGCATCCAAATTGGCAATCAAAGCCGGCTCGTCGTGGGAGTCGTTGCCGACGTTCTCAACCGCGGACTTGAACGCATTGCCGAACCACAAGTCTACGTTGCTTGGCAGCAGGGCGACGGCGTCAGTTCCTGGTACGCGCCGAAAGATCTGGTCGTGCGAACCGCCGGCGATCCGGCCGCAATAATACCCGCCCTGCGCCGCATCATCCACCAGGCCGATCCCGTCCAGCCCGTCTCCGACGTCCAAACCATGTCCGATGTCGTCCAAGCGGAGACAGCTTCCCGCCGCGTTGAACTGGCCGCTCTGGGTGTCTTCGGTGCCCTTGCCATCGTCCTGGCCGCCGTCGGCATTCACGCACTGCTCTCCTTCGCCGTCTCCACCAGAACACAGGAAATCGGCGTGCGTATGGCGCTCGGGGCCCGGCCCGCATCCGTCGTAAGAATGACTCTGGCCGAAGGCTTCACTCTCGCTTCCATTGGTATCGGCATTGGACTCATATTGTCCTTCGCAGTCGGTCGCTTCCTCGAATCCATGCTGGCCGGCGTCAAACCCTGGGACCAGCCCGTGCTCGCAACCGCCGTTGCCGTGTCACTCCTGATGACCCTCCTCGGTGCCTCACTCCCGGCTCTGCGCGCAGCCCGCATCGATCCAATGTCCGCCATGCGCTCAGAGTAATTCCTGCTCACGGCGCGGATGTGGTTAGGCCGAGGGCGATAGGAATGCTCGCCAAAGTGGGTCGGGTTTCGTTACCGTTTTCAGATGCGCGCGGAGTTTGTCGCCCGCTACCCGCCCCACAGCGACCATCCAGACAGAGCTTTGGATAGCGGCAAAATGAACTCACCGATTTGTCAGCAATGTTGTCGGGGCTGATTGAGGTCATTGCCCCGCGGCCACACCGTCTGCGCCCCCTGGCGCCTAGCGTCATCGGACGCAGATAAACAGAAACAATCAATCACAGATTCTAAAAACAATGTTTCTGTCGGCCAACTCTCGCGCACTCAATGCGTTACACCCGAAACATCATCTCCAACCTCAACCCGGATCGTACTTTGATAGCGCAACTTAGTCTCAGGGGAAACCTCCCAATTTCACCTCTAAAAGGAGCTCTAAATATATGTCCAAAAGATCCGAACGCCGCTAAGCCGAGCGCTTAGCGAGGAAACAAGCCTACCTAGACTCGCGCAACAAAACCGCGCAATCCGCGTCCCTGCTACCGGACGCCATCCGCGACGCCATCTCCATGATCGGCGAACTCATGCCAGGAGCCATGGCAGAACTCACGCCGCCAACCCTACAACCAACCGAACCCCTCGCGCCCGCCACGCTCGAAGGTCGTGACCGCTCCGCAAGGAATGCCACAAAACACGGCTGCTGCGCCGACACCCTCATCCTCGAACACGAGTCTGTAGAAGACTACAAAGCTCTCCAATCCACTTGGTTCACCACCTACAAACCCAAAGACGAAGGCGAAAAGAACCTCATCGAAAAACTCATCAAAGCCGACTGGCTCTACCAACGCGCCACCAACGCCCTCACCGAAGTCGAAGCCGATCTCTACGACGCCAACCCCAACGCCAGCCAATGGACCGAGCAGCAACAACGCACCTTCGGCCGCTTCCAGCGCTATCAAACCGCCAAAGCCAACTTATTCAATCAAGCCAAGAAAGCCGTCGAAGACCACCGCAAAGCCCGTCAAGCCGAACTCGACCGCGCCGCCAAACTAGCCCTTCTCGAAGAACGCCTCAAAGCTTTTAAAAAGAAGAACAACCAAAAAGAACCAACCTGGCAAGAGCATCTAGAGGACATGAAGAAACAAGCCATCAGCCTCGGCTTCAAACCGCCCACCGAAGACGAACTCTAACGCGTTATTTTTTTCGAAGATTCCCACCACTCAAGGGACAACTCCGCCCAGACCCAATAAAAAACCCGTTCACGTCTCGAAAATCACTGACTCACCCCAACCCTCAACTCAAAAACCACCTCAAGTAGGGCAGCGTGGCACGCCACGGCGACCCGGCAGATCTCAATCAGCGTCCCGATCCTCATTCCTCCTGCGAACCGCACCCACCTTTCGCCGTTCATTCCCTGTTCGTTCCGTAACGCCCGTTCTGATCCCGGCTCCCACTCACCTGCACGCCTACTGTTTGCCACTCTCCGAGACTGCCCCAGGTAGCTTCAAACCTAACCCACCCAGCAAATCCATTGGCAACGGAAACACAATCGTCGTGTTCTTCTCCACTCCAATCTCAATCAACGTCTGCAAGTAGCGCAAGGTAATCGCCGCCGGTTCCCTGTTCAAAACCGCAGCCGCCTCGGAAAGTTTCGCCGCTGCTTGATACTCACCCTCAGCCGCAATCACCTTGGCTCGCCGTTCGCGTTCCGCTTCCGCTTGTGCGGCGATGGCTCGCTGCATATCCGGTGGCAAGTCCACCTGCTTCACTTGCACGCTTGAAACCTTCACGCCCCAAGGTTCGGTATGCGCATCCAGAATCGCGCACAGCTTTTCGTTCAAGGTGTCGCGCTGTGAAAGCAGTTCATCCAACTCCACTTCACCCAGTACTGATCGCAAACCTGTTTGTGCCGCCTGCTCCACCGCAAAGCGTACGCTCTCCACTTCCACAACCGACCTCACCGCATCCACAATCCGGAAGTACACAACTGCATTCACCTTCAATGATACGTTGTCTCGGGTAATTACGTCCTGCGGCGGAATCTCCCAAGTCACTACCCGCAGCGAGACCCTGACAATGCGGTCAATCGGCCATAGAATCAGTACCAGTCCTGGTCCCTTTTCCTTCTTCAATACACGCCCCAGCCGAAACACCACTGCGCGTTGATACTCCGGAATCACGTTCAGACAACGTAGAATCCAGATGGCGAAGAGAAATATCAGGAAAAGGAAGAGCGCGCCGAAAGGTTGCATAGCGCCTTCACTATATCGCTATCGGCGGCCTAAACGATATGTCGCCACTGCCGGCCATCCCGCTCCATTAGCTGGTCCGCCGCCACGGGGCCTTCGCTTCCCGATCGGTAATTCGGAAAGTCTGCGTGCTTGTTGTTGCCCCAATAATCCAAAACCGGCTGAACAACTGCCCAACCCGATTCGATGTTGTCGGCCCGTTGGAACAGCGTCGCGTCACCCAGCATGACGTCATAAATCAATGTCTCGTATCCCGTCGCGGGCGCCGTACCGAAGTAGTCTTCGTACTTGAAGTCCATACGCACATCGCCAATCTGCATGTTTGGTCCCGGAACCTTAGCTCCGAATTCCAGCGCCATGCCTTCATCCGGTTGAATGCGCAGCAGGAGCCAGTTGGGCGCGGCCCGCCGCAGACTCATATCACGTAACAAAATCGACGGCGGTTCTTTAAAGCGAATGGAAATCGATGTCTTCCTCTTACGCATGCGCTTGCCCGTACGAATGTAGAACGGCACTCCAGCCCACCGCCAGTTGTCTATGTTGAGCTTCATCGCCGCATACGTTTCGACAATGGAATCGGCAGCCACATCGGCTTCTTCGCGATACTCCGGAACTTGCTTGTCGTCAATCCAGCCACCGCCATATTGGCCGCGCACCGCAATCGAAGCCACTTGCTCCGGGGTTGCCACTTGAATGGCTTCAATTGCCTTGGCCTTTTCTGTCCGCACTGCGTCTGCGCTGAACGAATTCGGAGCTTCCATTGCCGTCATGGCAACCAATTGAAAAACGTGGTTCGGCACCATATCGCGCAACGCGCCGGTCTTCTCATAGAACTTGCCGCGCCTCTCTACGCCCACCGTTTCGGCCACGGTAATCTGCACATGGTCAATGCGGTCGCGATTCCAGATCGGCTCAAACATGCCGTTGGAAAAGCGGAACATCATGATGTTTTGAACGGTCTCTTTGCCCAGAAAGTGGTCTATGCGGTAGATCTGCGTCTCGTCAATCACTTTCAGAATCTGCGCATTCAACGCCTTTGCCGACGCCAGATCATGCCCGAATGGCTTTTCCACCACCACGCGGCGCCAGTGCCCGCCATCTTGATTCATCAACCCGGCGTGTGCCAGTTGTTCAATCGTTGTACCGAAGAAGCGGTCGGCAATTGCCAGATAGAACAAATAGTTCCCGCCGGTTTGATTGCTGCTGTCTATCTCCGCCAGCTTGCCTTTCAAAGTTTGATAGGAGGCGGCATTCGTCAAATCGCCCTGCACGTAGAAGAGTCTGTCCGTGATCGACTTCCAGGCATCAGCGTTCACGCTTCCACCGTCACCCGAATGTTGGACAAACTGGCCCAGCATGTCTGTCAGGTTCTTCTTCCACGCTTCCACTTCTTCCGCAGTCAGGTCCACGCCCACCAGCGCGAATTCCTTGGGCAGTAAATTGGCCACAGCCAAATTGTAAAGAGATGGCACTACCAAGCGCTTTGTTAAATCGCCGGCCGCTCCAAAAATAACCATGCAACAGGGTCCGGCCGGTTCTGCGCCGCTTGCTTTGTCATGAGGCATCGCTCTATTCTCGCTTACGTTTTTTGGGATCTACCGCAGCAGCGCGGCTTTATCCTGCGCTGTCAACTCGTCGTACATATGTGTGAACCCGGCATTCGTCCATCCGAAACCCACCTGATTGGCGCTGTAGCCGAAATGGATCTTATTAGCAACGTCGGAACCGCCGCTTTCGACGTCGTACTTTTCAACAATGAAGCCTTGCCGAAGATACGAGCGAACGATGGTTCCCAGCCACTCCATGGCGATTCGTTCGGCGTCCTGGTCATAGCCATAACGCCGCAGCCCATCTACCGCAATCATTTCCAACGGCGCCCAGCCGAACGGCGAATCCCATTGATTTCCGCTTTGGTAGGTGCTGGTGCGCAATCCGCCTTTGCGTTCAAACAAGGGCAGGTTTTTCACCACGCGCGCGGCCTGCTCCTTACTGGCAATGCCCGCCCATAGTGGATAAAAGGTCGTCAGGAACGGATACCGCCGCAATTGTTTTGTGGCGAAATCGTAATCGAAGTAAAGCCCGTCTTTCTCGTCCCACATCAGCTTGTTGATCTGAGCCGCGCGCACCTTCGCCATGTCACGCCACTTTCCGGATTCGCCATTCCTTCCCAACTCATCCAGAATGCTTGCCGTCTGCTGCTCCATCAAGTACAACAGCGTGTTCAGACACACCGGGTTGTAGTGAATGATGTCGATATTGAATGGTCCAAATCGATTCGAAGGGTCAAAGCCGGATTCACGCATCGACCGGTCGCCCTTGTAAAAAAGCAGCGTGAATTGATCGGTCTGCTTGTCGTAATACTGCGACAAATCGTAATCCGTCACGGCGTGCGTCTTAAAGTAATCCTTTACCAAGTCGTAATGCGTTCTCCCTTGCGCGTCCTTTTCGGCCGAAAGCACTTCAGGCGCTGGACCTTCTCCGAAATCCCAATAACGAGCCAGTTGTGTTTCCGGAATCATGTGTGGTTCCGTTGCCCAAAGCTCATGCGTTTTCAAAATGGCGGGAAGCGCGTCCGCCAGCCATTTCTTGTCATGCGTCTTCTCGTAGACGCCCCAAACCATCTGCGTCAAAAACGGCGGTTGCGACCGGCCCAAATAATACGTACGATTCGCATTCAGAATCTTGCCGTAGTTCTTCACCTGGTAGATGAAGTTGTCGGCCATGTTCTTGGCCATATCAATTTCGCCGTCTCTCAACAGCCCAACTTGAATAAAATAACTGTCCCAGCCATACATCTCGTTGAAGCGTCCGCCCGGAACAATATACGGCTTCGGCAGGTACAGCAAGCCTTGCGATTTCAAGCTGTCCAAGTCTTCCGGCAAACTTTGAATGGCGATTGTCTTAAAACCATCGGCGGGCATTTCGCGCCGCAACCCTTCTTCCACCAGTTGCGCGTCTTCGCTGCGCGGAATGTACAGCGGCCAGCGTCCATCTGGTCCGGCCTTAAACTTTGGATCGGGAGCCGCTTTGGCCAAATTCGCGTTCGAACGAGTCAACACGCTCCAAGTCTGCTTTATATAGGTAAGAATGTCTGGCGCATTCTGCGCTCTCACACTGCCTCCGAGTGCGAGGCAAATGCCCGACACGATCAACTGCTGCTTCCACTTCACCATGTGAAACGAACCGTTCTTTCTTGAAATCCAGCGCCTTCCGGAAAATCCACTCGCAATGATTGGCCGTTCAAAACACCACCGCTCACCGCCATGCGCGAATGGTGCAATCGAACCGGCAACGTGATGCTGGATTTCGCCGGACCCGCCAACACAAACGTTTCCGCGTTTCCGCTAATCTGCTCCGAAACTACTTTTACTGCTGTTGTTTTTGCGCCCTGCGCCGGAACTTCTGCAGGAACGCCTAATTCCGCCATGCGCAATGCCAGCGTGATAACGTGCGTCGTGGAGGGCTTTGCTTTACAACTGCTTTCCGCTACGTCATCGCCGCCGCTCAGGCACAATACCGTTGCTTCCTTCGACTTGGCGCGTACTTGCAGGCGGTCACCCGTTTTCTCAAAATCCAATTCGTACATAGTATTGCCAATCGGAACATTCGCAAGCGAAGCATGCTCCCATTCGGCCGGCAGGTTTGAACCAACACGCAGCGTTTTCGCTTGCGCATTCCATTCCAATCCGAACAAACCGCGCAGCAACGGCGTAATAACCATGGCGGACGACCATAATTGGTGCGAACTGCTTCGTCCCAACGGTTGATGATATTCGCCCGAAAGCAACTCCGTCACCGAACCCAAATCTTGATCCCAGGTCAGATTCACGTTTTGCATTAAATGCGCGTAACCGGAAAGCGGTCGGTGTGCACGATATTCCGCCAGCGAAACCCACCCGGTGAATAGCGGCCAAATGCTTCCTTGGTGATAACTGATGGGATCGTAAAAGGAAGTTTGCGGGCTGATGTCACGCGTACCCCAGTCGGTCGAAAACTCGTCCGATGCCCACCGCGAAAGCATTTTGTCCGGTCGTTGTAAACGAAACGTTCCATCCCACCACGCCACCGATGGATAAATCGTTGCCGTCGTATCCTGCTTCTTGTCATCCAGGCTAAAAGCGTAAAAACTATTGGCTGCATCCCAATACTCCGCTTCAATCTGGTGCGCAATTTCGCCGGATTTTTTGTAAATGTTGCTCGACATTTCCGGTTCGCCCATCGCCTGCGCCAACCGCGACATCGCTTCCGACGCTTGTTGATCCACGCAAGCCAGATAGATTTCCTTTTTCGGCATGCCGGGCGGCCAGCTTTCCACCCAGCCCGTCCCTTCGCTATTGGAATAAATACCGTCCGCGTCTTCATGTTTGCGAATGAATTCCCACGCCTTGCGAACCGCAGGCCAGTTGTTCTTCAAATATTCGGTATCGCCGCTGTTGCGTACGTAATCCCACATCGCCATAATCAACAACGGCGTTGAATCGGCCGAAGCGTAAAAGTAGGGCGTACTTTTCCAGTCAATGCTCTCGGCCGCTTGCGAAAACTCGTGCATAATCTTGCCGTCGTCGCGCTGCCGCTTAAACAGAAAATCCAGCGCTCGTCGCGTTAACGCAAAATCGCCGTATGAATTTATTGCATACGTTGTGAAAAGCGTGTCGCGCCCAAAAAACCACGCATACCCCGGACGCGCGGAATCGGCTGATTCGTAATAACCGGCCACAAGTCCGGTTTCGTCGCCATGCGCCACTTGCGCCTGATCAATCGAAACCTCCGCCCACTTCAACGCTTCGTTGATGCGTTTGTCTGGAGTTTCAACCGTCAATCGTTTATCAAAGAATTCAGCATAGTAAGTTTGCGTTTCTGCATAGGCCGTCGGCACCGCCGACAACAGCGCCGCCGCCTGCTGAATCGCATCGCGCTTGTCCGCCATTCCTACCACCAACGGAAAAACTAATCCAGCATCGCGTTTTGGATCGAACGAAAGTTTGAATTGCGTCGGATATGTCTGCGGATGTTCCTGATACGGCACCATAATGCCGGGCTGCGTTCGTGGCATCGCAACTATTGCTGAAAAATCCTGATTATCCGTGTGCAAAATATAAGCGCCGTCGTCGCCCTTCTGTACCCACTCGCTGTTCGGACGCCCGAAGTTTGGGGCGGGCCAGTTCTTCAACATCTCCGGAGTGAACGAAAACGTCAGATTCAGCGGACGAATGGAATCAATTTCAAAATAAGCCGCAACGCTAATAATCGGCGTCGTATTTCGCCGCACCGCAAACATGTGCTGCCGAATGGTAAAAGCAGCGTGCGAATAAGTGATGATGGTCTCCGCCGGCGTGACATTAATTTGCGCGGCCAGCGCATGGACGTCAATCGGCACCGAATAATTTGCCAGTTCGGCGCTGATGCGAAAATCACTCAAAATCTTAACCGGCCAAACCCAAGCTTCAAATTTTCCATTTTGCCGTCCAAAAATCGCACCGTGTTCTCCAGCAACAGTAAACGGCCGCGTAGGCACGCAAAGCGATACGATTTCAAGCGGTTGAGTTTTTGCCGGCTCGGGTTTGCTAATGGGAGTAAGCGTGGCCGCAGAAAAAGCGCTAGAGGCGATTAAAAACAAACACAAATGCTTAAGCAACATAACTTCGTGCTATCCATCGTATGCTTTCGGTTATGCGTCATGCACCGGTTGTACAAATTTCACTCGATTTGATTGATTTGAACGAAGCGCTAAAAACCGCTGAGTTGGCGATTCGCGCCGGAGTGGACTGGTTAGAAGTGGGTACTCCGTTGATCATTGCCGAAGGCATGCGCGGCGTGCGCGAACTGCGCGCGCGTTTTCCCGAAACGCCAATTGTTGCCGATTTGAAAATTACCGACGGCGGCTGGCTGGAAGCTGAAATGGCGATTAAAGCGGGCGCAAATATGGTGGTGGTGATGGGCCAAGCACACACCGAAACCATTGAGCTGGTGGCCAAAGCGGGACGCGATCTGGGCGCAAAAGTGATGGGCGACAACATGAACATGCCCGATCCGATAAAAGGCGCGCAATTAATGGAGTCATTAGGTTGTGATTTTGTCATTCATCACATTGGCTACGACATGCGCACATTGCGCCGCCAGCGCGGTTTGCCCGCACCCACTCCGTTGGATCAGTTGCGCGAGGTGGTAGCGGCGGTTTCCGTTCCGGTGCAAGCGGTTGGCGGCTTAACTGTCCAGCAAGCCATCGATACTCCCAGTTATGGAGCGCCGCTAGTTGTGATTGGTGCGCCATTAGCTATCGACGCACATGCTTTCCGTTCCGCTCAAGGCGATTTGGAGGGAACTCTGCGCCTTATCTGTGAACACGTCCACGTTTTTTGAAAGAATGTAGAAATGAGTTCGCAAATGCCTGCGCTTGTGAATTATGCAAGCGCGCCACTTTCTGTTGAATTGCGCGAAACGGAGATTCCGCAAATTGGTTCACGCGATGTTTTATTAAAAGTCGGTGCTGTCAGTGTCTGCGGCAGCGATCTGCACCAATGGCGCGGCTCGCACAGTTGGCCCGTCAATTACCCATGCATTCTGGGTCACGAATTTGGAGGCACCGTTGCAGCGTGCGGCGCTGAGGTGTCGCATTTTAAGGAAGGCGATCGAGTAGTCAGCGAAACCGCCGCTGTCATCGACGAGTTTTCGCCTTTGACGCGCGCCGGTTTATACAATTTGGACCCCTCCAGGCGTGGTTTCGGCTATGGCGTGAATGGTGCCATGACTGAATATGTGCGCGTTCCCGAACGCTGCCTGCACGCGATTCCGGTTAATTTGCCTTTTGAAGAAGCGGCGTTGACGGAACCGTGTTGCGTCGCATACAACGCCGTCTGCGTGAATGGCCGCATCCGGCCAGGAGATTCGGTTTTGGTGGTGGGACCCGGGCCAATTGGTTTGCTGTGCGCATTAATGGCGAAACTGAGCGGCGCCGGGCAGATTATCGTCGCCGGATTGCCATCGGATGAATTTCGTTTTTCCGTTGCAAAAAAATTAGGCGCGGCGCACACACTTTCTGCCGATGTTGTAGAAACCGTACTTTCTCTTGGAGATGGTTTGGGCGTTGATGTCGCTATCGATGCCTCGGGCGCGTCCGCAGCCTTGCGCACGGCATTGCAGGCGGTCCGACCCAATGGACAAATCATTAAAGTTGGTTGGGGACCGCAACCCATGCAGTTTAGCCTGGATCCGCTGGTACAAAAAAACGTGACTCTTGCCGGCAGTTTTTCACACAACTGGCCAATTTGGGAGCGAGTTCTGTCGATGATCGCTTCCAATCAAATTGACTTAGATCCGGTCATCAGCCGTGTCGCCCCATTGGCCGAATGGCACACTTGTTTTGAAAAAATGGAACGCGGTGAATTCGTGAAAGCCGTCCTGGTCCCTTAAAAAATGCCCCTGAATATTTCCGCGTTTCCCAAATGCTACCTGGAGCAAATTGCTTCGGGCAAAATGTCGATTTTCGAATGGATTGAACAAGCTAAACAGCTGGACGCCGACGGTTTGGAGATGTACGAAGGCTTTTTCACCAGCTTCGAAAACGGCTACATCGATTGCATTGGCGAGGCGCTGCGCGGCGGCAGTTTTGCCATGCCAATGTTTTGTTGTTCGCCCGATTTCACAACGCCCGATCCAAATTGGCGAAAGCGCGAGATCGACCGCCAGGCTCACATGATTCGCGTAGCGCGGCGTCTGGGTGGCCCTGGCACTGTCTGCCGAATTTTGAGCGGTCAGCGATATCCGGAGGTTTCGTGGGAAGAGGGCAGGGAATGGGTGCTGGACGCCATCGACCAAGTGCTACCGGTCGCGCGTGAGTGCAACGTGGTGCTGGGCATGGAGAATCACTACAAAGACGGATTTTGGAGCTACCCGGAATTCGCTCAAAAGGCCGACCGCTTTGTCAGCATCATTGATGCGGTTGTTGACCGTACCAATTTCGGCGTTCAGTACGATCCATCAAACGCTCTGGTTGCCGGCGACGATCCTGTCGAACTGCTTGGCAAAGTAGCTGACCGTGTGGTGAGCATGCACGCAAGCGACCGTTATCTGGCTGAGGGCACAAGCATTGAATCGCTACGCCAATCGGACGGCACGCTCGGGTATTCGCCGAACCTGCGTCATGGCGTCACAGGAAAAGGTTTGAACGATTACGATACTATTTTCAGAATTCTCGCCGAGCACAACTATCAAGGCTGGGTCAGCATTGAAGACGGCATGAACGGCATGGAGGAGATGGCCGAATCGCTCGAGTTTCTGCGCAAAATGAGTAATAAATATTTCTAAGGCTGATCTGCGTCTGCATCGTCATCCGCGTCGTCTTTGTCCTTATCCGTTGTTGATGTTTTGCCAGGCACTTTCAAATAGGCGGTGTTTGCCGGTTTCAACTTGTCCCATTTTTGTTGTAGGACTTTGAAGTTCTTTTGAATTCCGATAGCGGCGGCTTCTGCCTGCTCAGTCGGCGCATTGTCCGAGCCCTGCAAGATGTTATAAACCTGTTCGGCACCCATTACGACCGAGCGCAGATTTGGATGTCCTTTTCCCCGCAGCAGGTCCTCCATATCAGCGGATTTTGTCTTTGCTAGGACTGCGCGCGCTTGTTCTGCAGTTTCAGATCCTTCATTCATCACGGCATACATGCTAGACGAAAGCGAGTACTGCTTTGCCAAACCCACCGGGGACGTTGATACGCGCGGATCGATCTTCAGAACCAGTTTCTGCGAATACGCTTTGCTATCAACAGTGAGTTGGACCATGTACGTTCCCGGTAACGCATAGACGCCGAGCGGCTCTCTTGGAGTGTTACGGTAGATTGCCGAAATTGGATATTGATGCTCTGCCATTTGCGGGGGCGCCGAATGCAAATCCCACACGAAGCGATGAAAGCCTTGTGTTGCCGAGAGTGCTGCGAACGGACGCACCCAGTATGTCGGCACGTCCAGTTCTCGATTCAATTCCTCGTCTGTAACTGGCGGTTTGTCAGCGCTTGAGTAACGTCGCACCAACTTATTGGCGGAATCAAAGATCTCCAGCGTCACGGCCTGTGCATTCGCCGGCAACTCATAGTCTATGACTGCTCCATCTGGAGGGTTTTCGCCCACAGGCTCTTCCGGCGGCAGCGGAGTATCAGTATTGCGGTTCCAACGCCAGCGAATCGCTTGCTGTGGCTTGTACAAGTGAACTTCGCCAGCGCTCAACAACGCGGCTTGGCGCAGAGGTGTTATGTCGTCAAGAATCCAGAACGACCGTCCGTGCGTTCCCACCACCAAGTCGTCGCCATGAATGACTAAATCGCGCACAGCAGTTGACGGCAGGTTCATCTGCAGATTCTGCCAGTGGTCGCCAGCGTCATATGAAACAAACACGCCGACTTCGGTAGCGGCGAAAAGCAAATTCTTGTTTTCCGGATCTTCGCGGACTGCATTCACTACGCAACGTTCCGGCAACCCGCTAATAATCTCCGTCCAGTTAGCTCCGCCATCGCGAGTGCGATAAACATACGGCCGCAAGTCATCCAAACGGAACCTGTTCACCGACACGTAAGCAACGTTCGAGTCAAAATGCGAAGCGTCAATCTGTGAAACCTTGCTCCACGGCGTCAGATCTTTCGGCGTTACATCTTTCCAAGTTTGCCCACCATTGTGCGTGACGTGAACCAGACCGTCGTCCGTGCCAACCCAAATCAAATTCGCCTCGCGAGGAGACGGAGAAATGGCATAAATTACGCCGCGATGCTTGCCTTTCTCTGGATCGTCCGCTTCGAACGCGGCAATCACGTTAGGCATTTCCCACGTTTTGCGAGTCAAGTCGGGACTAATTTCGTTCCAATGGTTGCCACCGTCGCGCGTGCAAAATAGCACGTTCGAACCCAGATACAACGCGTGCTTATCCACCGGCGAAAAGATCAAGGGCATGGTGCGCACGAATCGATACTTGCCGCGAAGAACTTGCGGCCCTACTTCCTGTACATCGTGCGTCACCCAGTTAAACCGTGAAGCCTTGCCGCCATAAATCAGATTCGCATTCAACGGGTCAGGCGCAACATAGCCATACTCTTCCACCCCCACTGGATGAAATTCACGGAAACTAATCGATCCATCATCACTACGACTGGCAACCGCTGCCGAACCGCTCTCCTGTTGCCCCCCATAAACCCAGTAAGGGAAGCGATCATCGGTAATGACGTGATAAAACTGAGCCGTGGGCTGGTTGTACCAGGAACTCCAAGTAACGCCGCCATTCACGGACAACGTCGCTCCCTGATCAACGCCCAACAAGATGATGTCCGGATTATCCGGATTGATCCAAATGGAGTGATAATCATCGCCGCCGGGCGCACCCTTGATCGCGGTGAACGTCGAACCACCATCCACCGAGCGATAGGTGCTGGTATTCGCAACATAAACCTTGTCAGAGTTTTTAGGGTCAACTTGCACCCAAGCGAAGTCATCTCCGCGGCCCCAAACGCGTTCCTCATGGTTGACTAAGCGCCAATTTGCGCCCGCGTCGTCCGAACGATAAACACCTCCGAAGTCGTCCTTCGCTTCAACCGTCGCGTACATTCGCTTCGAATCACTTGGAGCAATGGTGAAGCCTATGCGCCCAAGCCCTTGCGCGACGGTAGGCAAACCACCAGTAATGGGCTGCCAAGTGCCGCCTCCATCCTGAGAACGAAAAAGGCCGCTGCCAACTCCATGAAACGACGCACCCACTTCCCAAGGTGCCTGGCGCGCTGCCCAAAGATCGGCAAAAACGACATTGGAATTGTGCGGATCGAATAACACCTCCATTGCTCCAGTGTTTTGGTCTTTGTACAAAACCTTCTGAAATGTTTGGCCGCCATCGAGTGAACGATACACGCCGCGCTCCTCATTTGGACCGTAGGGATGCCCCAAAACCGCTACAAAAATACGATTTGGATTTTCCGGGTCGACAATAATCGAGGGAATCTGCAAGCCGTCTCGCAAACCCAAATGCATCCAAGTCTTGCCCGCGTCAGTCGATTTGTAGATGCCATCGCCAACCGACAGGTCTGGGCGCTGTAACCCTTCCCCGCTGGCCACATAAATGATATTGGGATCGGATGGGGCAACCGCCAACGACCCGATGGATTGGGTCGGCTGACCGTCAAAGATGGGATTCCATGTGCGCCCAAAATCGGTCGTCTTCCAAACGCCCCCGTTGTTCGGCGCCATATAGAAAACATTCGGTTGCTGGCGCACGCCACTGATGGCCACTGTTCGCCCGGCGCGATATGGCCCGATCATGCGCCAATGCATTTCAGAAAAATGATTGCCGTCCAGTGAATCTGCATACAAGGTTGCTGCGGAAAACGCAATGGTGGCCGACAGCACCAAATTGATTCGAAGTTTCACGAGTGACTTCCTTCGCAATAAAGTATAGGGCTTGCGCATGTCGCAATCGTTTGCGTTATCCTAAGCATTCCGCGCCCCACAATGTGGATAGTTCATCTCGCTCTTCGTCGCCCCTATACGTTTGTAGTATTCTCCCTTCTTGTTCTCATACTGGGATCAATTACCTCGCTTGTCACTCCGAAGGATATTTTTCCGTACATCAATATTCCCGTGGTCAGCATCATCTGGACCTACGCCGGCTTAAGTCCGGACGAGATGGAAAAGCGCATGGTCACCATCTCGGAGCGGTCGCTCACGACAACTGTTAACGACATTGAACACATCGAATCGGAATCGTATGACGGTGTCGCTATCATTCGCGTTTACTTTCAACCTAATGTTTCGGTTGACCTTGCTTTGTCTCAGGTGACGGCGATTTCGCAGACCATTTTGCGCGTCTTCCGCCAGGCGCGTTTCCGCCGAGTGTTATTAAGTACGATGCCACCAGCGTCCCGGTACTTCAATTGGGATTGTCCGGCGAAGGCATGACGGAACAGACGCTGTTTGACCTTGGGCTGAACTTTATTCGTACGCGGTTGGCCACAGTGCAAGGTGCTTCCATTCCGCTGCCTTGGGGTGGGAAATTCCGTCAGATCAGGTGGATATGGATCCCAGCCTGATGTATTCCAAACATCTTTCCGCGCAAGACGTCAGCAACGCTTTAGGCAACCAGAACATTATTCTTCCCGCTGGTACCGCGCGTATTGGTGGCACGGAATATCTTGTCCGAACTAATAGCAGTCCCGCCACCATCGATGCGCTGAACGATCTGCCGGTTCACGCTAACAATGGCGCCATTGTCTATATGCGGGACATTGCCCAAGTGCGCGATGGATATGCGGTGCAGACCAATATTGTCAGGCAGAACGGAAATCGCAGCTCGTTCCTGACGGTCTTGAAAAATGGCAAGGCTTCCACGCTCGACATCGTGAACAGCATCATAAAGGCCATGCCGCGTGTAAAGGCAGATCTTCCCCCGGCGCTGAAAATTACTCCGCTGTTCGATCAATCGATTTTCGTGCGCGCGTCCATCAACGAGGTGTTGCGTGAAGCCAGCATCGCAGCGGTTCTTACCGCGTTTGATGATTCTGCTCTTTCTGGGAAGCTGGCGCAGCACCCTGATCGTCTGCATCTCCATTCCGCTTTCCATTCTGACCTCCATCTGCATCATGGCCGCGCTGGGCGAAACCATCAATGTCATGACTCTGGGCGGGCTGGCTCTGGCGGTCGGAATACTGGTGGACGACGCGACGGTTGAAATCGAAAACACGCACCGCAATCTGGCGGCACATGGGGATGTCGCTCGTGCACGCCATTCTCGACAGCGCCAGCCAAGTGGCCGCGCCTGCACTGGTGTCCACGCTATCCATCTGTATTGTTTTTCTTCCGGTGCTGTTGCTCACCGGGCGCCGCTAAGTTTCTGTTCACGCCGCTGGCAGAGGCGGTGGTCTTTGCGATGTTGGCATCTTATTTCTTGTCGCGAACGTTGGTGCCCACGATGATGCACTATCTGCTGGGCGCGGAGGTTCCGCTGTACCAGACGACCAGGAAGGCGATCCAGAGCCCGAGGAGGCCAAGAACTGGATCTGGCACGTGCATGAAGGCTTTGAAACGCCAGTTTGAAAACTTGCGTGACCATTATCGAGGCTGGCTTGAGTGGAGCGCTGCATCACCGCGGCTGGTGCTGGTGCTCTTTGCTGTTTTGTTGGCGGCTCGCAGTTTGTTTACCTGGCTATCGGACGCGATTTCTTTCCGTACGTTGATTCAGGACAAATGCGTCTGCACGTGCTGCCTCCCGTCCGGCACCCGAATTGAACAGTCGGAAATCATTTTCGGCCAGATTGAGCGGAGATCCGCAATATCATTCCGCCGGATCGCATCGAGATGATTCTGGACAACATCGGTCTGCCGAATGGTGGCTTCAATCTGGCGTTCGGCAACAGCGCAACCATCAGCAACTCCGACGGCGATATTCAGATATCTTTGAAACCCGGCAGAACGAAAACACTGGAATATACGCGGCGGCTGCGACAGGAACTGGCGGCCGATTTCCCGAGGAGACGTTCTTCTTCACGCCCGCCAACATGACGAACCAGATTCTGGATTTCGGTCTTGCCGGCGCCTATCGATTTACAGGTGGTGGGACGCAGACCACGGAAAATTACCGGATCGCTCAAGAGTTGCTACGACAAGGTGCAGGCGATTCCGGGCATCGTGGACGCGCACATCCACCAACAGGTTGTCTATCCAACACTGGATGTTAATGCCGATCGCAGCCGTGCCGCACAGTTGGGACTTGACACAGGGTGATGTGGCGCGGAATATGCTTATCGCGCTTTCCGGCACTTCGCAAACCAATCCCAATCAGTGGATGAATCCGGTAACGGGCGTCAACTATCAGGTGGTAGTGCAGAGCCCAATCTATCGTTTCGATTCCATGGCGTCTCTGGAGCGCATCCCGGTGACGAATCAAGCCGGAACCAACTCGCAGCTGTTGTCGAATTTGGTTAGTGTGACGCGTAACGTCTCGCCTATCGTTATTTCTCACTACAACATTCAGCCCACGTTCGACATTTTTGCAGATGTGGACCAGCGTGATTTGGGTAGTGTCGCCGATGAGCTTCACAAAATTATCAATGGAACGAAGAACCTTCCCGGCGGCACCGTGCTTGACCTACGCGGTGAAGTGAGAACGATGGAGCAATCGTTCACGCGATTGATTTTGGGTATCGGGTTCGCGGTCATCATTGTGTATTTGCTGATGGCTGTGAATTTCCAAAGCTGGGTTGATCCGTTCATTATTCTTACCGCGTTGCCCGGTGCATTCTCCGGCATTCTGTGGATGCTGTATCTGACGCGCACTACCTTTAGCGTGCCTTCGCTGATGGGTTCCATCATGACCATCGGCGTCGCAACGGCAAACGCCATTCTGCTTGTCGTGTTTGCGAACGACGAGCGTGAGAAAGGAATGGATCAAACGCAGGCCGCGCTTTCCGCGGGTTATATCCGACTGCGCCCGGTATGCATGACGGCGCTTGCGATGATCATCGGAATGCTGCCCATGGCATTGGCATTTGGAGAAGGCGGCGAACAAAATGCTCCGTTAGGCAGAGCGGTTATTGGCGGTTTGTTGTTTGCAACTATCGGCACTCTGTTCATTGTCCCTATCATGTACTCTCTGTTGCGTAAGAAAGTACCGGTGAATTACGATCGTCGCATCGACGAAGAATACAGGGCCTCCACCATTGAAGAAGATTAGAGACAGGGATATAAAACTCGGTGACAGACCATAGCCATTCCAACGCCCTAGAACCAAGCGAACACAGCCACTCGCCGCGCCACTGGCTTCTGTTCGTCATGCTAGTGATCGTTGTAGCCGCACTCATCATTTTTTTTGGTGTTATTCCTCGGCAAAAAGTACGCGCCGAAATAGACAAGGATGCGCAAGAACGCGTGACCGCTCATCCGAAGGTACAAGTGGTGAAGATTGAACCGTCCCCTGCCGCAAGTGACCTGTCCATTCCGGGCACGACGCTCGCCTATGAGCAAGCCGCCATTTATGCACGTTCCTCTGGTTATCTGACGAAGCGTCTGGTTGATATTGGCGACCATGTTCAGAAGGGACAACTGTTGGCGGTTGTTGACGCACCTGATCTAGATCAACAGGTTGCGCAAGCGCGCTCGGCTGTGGCTACCAGCGAAGCTACGCTCAACCAGTGGCAGGCCCAACTGGTTTTAGCGAAGGCCACTTGGGATCGGTATAAAGTACTGGTTGGCAAGGGCGTCTTTTCGCGCCAGGACGGCGACACGCAGGAAGCCAACTATCGGTCGGCAGAGGCGAATGTGCATGCCGCCGAGAATACGGTTCAATCCAACAAAGACAATCTAAACAGGCTAACCGTGTTGCAGGGATATGAGCGCATTACCGCGCCTTTTACCGGCGTTATTACGGTGCGAAATGTCGATGTGGGGGCACTAATATCGGCGGCGGGCAGTGGATACGGGCCATCCACGCCTGCGCTTGGCCAGGATTCCTCATCGTCAGGATCTTCGGGCTCTGCGTCTTCTTCCGTAACGCCGTCTACCGGAGGCGCGCAAGGCGGACAGATTTTTGAACTGGCGACACTTGATCCGCTACGGGTGTTAGTCTCGGTGCCCGAAGCTTATGCCGAAGCCGTTCATCGCGGACAGGCGGCGTCCGTCACTTTCCAAGCCATGCCAAGTCAAAAGATAGAAGGTCATGTGACGCGAACATCTTCGTCTATTGATCCCAACAGCCGCACGCTGTTGGTAGAGGTGCAAGTTCGCAATCCAACCGACAAAATCCTTCCTGGTATGTATGCGGTGATCCACTTTGTGGAAGCCAACCTAGCCCCGCCGCTATTGGTGCCGGGCGAATCCATCGTTGTGCGCAACACAAAAACGATGCTAGCCAAGGTCGTTGATAACCGGATTCACTTTCAGCCGGTGCAGATTGGACGGGATTTTGGAGCAACAACCGAAATTACATCGGGACTCAGCGCGGGCGAAGTAGTGGTTAGAAATGTGAACGACGATGTGCAGGAGAACGCAGAAGTACAGCCCGTTTTCCCGCCTGCCAAGCAGAAATCCGCAACCGATTTAAAATGACACGTCTGCCTTTTCTATTGGCGGCTTGTGCCGTGTTTGCTTTTGGCCAAACGGCCGCGCATGACGACTTGATGCAAAGCTTGGTGCATGATGGCGCCATCCACCTTTCACTAAGCGACGCGATAACGCTCGCCATTGAGAATAACTTGGATGTACAGGTGGGTCGTTATCAACTCTCTATCGCCGCCGCGGACGCGTTGCGCGCGAAGGGCGGGGGCAGTGTGCGCGGTTTGGATTATTCGGTGGCTGAAAGTCCAACGGGGGTAGGTGGCCCCGGTTCTCCGTTGCTCAATAGTGCCGCATCGTCCGTTACCGCAACCTCTCCAACAGTCAATGATTTAACTTCGTTGAATATCCTAACCGAGACACCCAGCAGTTTGTCCACGTTAAATCCGGCCGGATATGCGACCGGACCGAATGTGCCACTGTTCGATCCAACTTTATTCGGGCAAACCGGATTTTTTGAACGTGCAAACACTTTCGGGAACGCGCAGAGTACGGGGTATTTGAATTATCTGGCAGCCAACTATTCATTTGTTAAGGGGTTTTCCAATGGCGGCCAGCTTGAAGTTTTGTTGAACAACTCACCGCAAGTGCTGTATGGTTCGCAGAGCAATTGGGATCCTTTCTCCCAGCCCAACGCGTCATTCACCTACACACAGCCCTTGCTGCGTGGGTCCGGGCGCGATGTCAATCTTCGCTACATCCACATTGCAGATATCAACAAGAAGATTTCGCGTCTGTTGTTCTTTCAACAATTGATAAGCACGGTATATGGCGTGTCGCGGCTCTACTATGATCTGGTCAGCTTAAATGAAAATGCGGCAGTTCAGCGGCAGACTTTGGCGGCTGCCCAGAAACTGCAGGAAGACGACCAGTCGCAAGTGGATCAAGGAACACTGGCTCCGCTCGAACTGACGCGCGCACAATCGTTAGTCACCAGTTCCCACTTGGCGGTAATTCAGGCAGAAGGCTTGGTGCGCCAGCAGGAAGTGATCTTGAAAACCCAGTTGTCGCGTCTCGGATCTGGAGATCCCATTCTGCAGCATTTGCCAATCCTTCCAACCGACCAGATCCGCGTTCCGGACAATGACGGTTATGGCAACGTGGATGATTTGGTAAATACGGCGCTGAATCAACGGCCAGATTTGGCTCAGGCCAACCTTCAGGTGCAAACCAGCGAAATTTCGGTGAAGGCCGACAAAAGTTCAGAGCGCGCACAGTTGGATTTAATTGGCAATTTCCAAACGAAAGGTGCGGCTGAGTATCCATTTACGGTTCTGGGAACTCCGGGCACTGGCCTCCTTGGAACGCCGTCTGATTTGGGAATCGCTGGTCTGAAAACTTCCCGCGTTTATCAGGCGGGTATTCAGTTCAGCGTGCCGGTACCGAACCGTGTCGCCCAAGCAGACGCTGCTCGCGATGCCATCGAGCTTAAGCAGGCGGAAGCGCGTACGCAGCGGTTGAAGAACGAAGTAAGAGAGGATGTTGAGAACTCATATATAGCACTGCAGACTGCACGTACGGCGCTTGCTGCGGCCATAGAAGCACGAAAATATCAAGAGCAGTTAGTAGATGCGGAGCGCGACAAGCTTACCGTAGGCGCCTCCACAAATTTCCTTGTCATCCAACAGGAGAGTTATTTGGCTCAAGCGCGATCAACGGAAGTGTCTGCGCGCAGCGTTTGGATCAAGGCGAAAGTGGCGCTGGACCGCTCCGTTGGTAACTTACTCGAAAAAAGCGGAGTAAGTGTCGACAAGGCAGCCATCCAGCCGTAAAAAGACTGGAAGCTTTACTGGTTTCTTTCGCCTCCTTATACCTGAAAACATTGTTGTTAGATTGTTACATTGTCGTGTGCGCAATGAATACGCAGTTTTAGCTCTAGCGACTTTTTTTGGAGCGAGTCCACTATAACTGCGTGGGCGTAATCCTTGTCGTCTTCATCTCGTCCTTCAAGTAGAACGTAATTAGCGAAGGTTGTTATTTCGAAAGTACTGCCAGCACAAACTTCGACTTTTGCTTCAAACCTCGTTGAAGGTAAAGCCAGTCTAGCCGAAGCAATCTCACGCAGTGAATATAGTCGTGATGCCGCTACCGCCGTCTGGCTTCCTCAGCAAGGCGCGGCGGAGTTCCCTTATAGCGATGGGGATGAGGCGGAGGAACGGATATTTAAAACAGTCACTAATTCAATCGACGTCCGAAGTGGCGCACCGGAATTAGCCGCCGCAATTACGGATTGGCCAAGCCGCTATCATCTAAGTCCCATGCGCGCCAACTTACTGCGGCCTTTGTCGCATTTGTTGGATGGAGACACACTGGAGATAGGCGCTGGCTGCGGTGCACTTAGTCGTTATGTTGGCGAGTTAGGTGGCAACTTACTCTCGCTTGAGGGCAGCTTTAGGCGCGCCAAGGTTGCCGCTGCGCGTTGCCGATCTTTAGATAATGTGGCGGTCGTTTGCGACCGCCTGGATAACCTACAACTCGATCATAAGTTCGACGCTGTTTTGCTTGTAGGTGTTTTGGAGTACTTTCGTTTGTTCAGTCAATGCTCCAATCCTGGCGCCTTTCTCTCTCGCTGCCGTCGGTTTTTAAGACCCGGCGGCCGGTTGATTCTCGCGATTGAAAATCAGCTGGGCCTCAAATATTTTTGCGCCGCCCCAGAAGACCACGTCGGCCAAGCCTACTTCGGTGTCGAGCAACGCTATACAAAGGCCACGGCTGCCACTTGGGGCAGACAAGAATTGGTTTCCTTTGTGAAGACGGCTGGATTGCAGAACTTGCAAGAGTACTTTCCGTTTCCGGATTACAAGCTTCCGCAAGTCATTCTAACGCGAGATTCGCTTCGTTATGGACCCGTATTGGCAGACCTTTTGAGCCAATATGCACCTGCGTATTCCGCCGGGCGCGAGTATTCGCGGCCTTTTTCCGAATCTGCCGTGTGGCCAATAATTGTGCGCAATCGAATGGTGAAGCAACTGGCTAACTCATTCCTAATTGTTGCGTCGGACGCGCCGATGCAACCCGTGAAGGGCGCTTTTGTTTATTCCAGCAACAGGCAATACGCATTTCAGCGTCAGACCTGGATCAATCGGTCGGTAGCCGGATGGCAGGCAAAGAGAACAACTCTTTCCGCCGATGCACCTCCGGCGAATTCCAAATTCAAGTGGATCTTGAAAGAATCCGGCTTTAAACCAGGTCAGGTGTATTCCACTCGTTTGAATCAAGTTATGATTCGGCCGGGTTGGACGCTGCAAGAAGTTGTGGACTGGGCGCGACCCTATTACGAATTTCTGCAGAATAACGCCGCGAAGACAGGGAGCGGCGAAGCGACGCTGCCGGGTGATTTTCTGGATTGCGGTCCGCGGAATTTGGTCATGCGCTCTGACGGGGGCTTTGATCGTTTTGACATTGAATGGGCTTCGCTCCAGCCTCTTCCTCTTAAATTTGTACTCTTCCGGTCTGTTGTATATTGCCTTAGCAGCTTAACCGCGACCGCTGCTTCTTCGATGAGTGATGGTTTACTAGACGTGACAACAGCGGTGATGAATGCGTTAGGCGAAGCAATGTCTGCTGAGGAATGCGCAGAATATTTAAATCGCGAAGCCGAATTTCAATCGTTCGTGTCCGGCTACCCAGTCAAAATTCGATATGAGGATTGGGCTGACGCGAAGCTAAAGCGGCGGTTATGTGAAGTGGCAGACACAGCAGTGACAAACGCTGGACGCGAAATGGAGTTGCTTGCCGAACGGGACACTTCTTCTGCCGCGCTAGCGAGTTTGAGCGCTTTGCAAATTGCGTTGAGCGAGAAGGAGAAGGCACGCGCAGAACTGGCGCGGGACCTTGCGAATGAAACTGATGCAGCCGAACGCTGGAAACGCGTAGCAGCGGAGCGGGAAAAGCTGTGGAAGGACGAGCGGAGTCAGTTTTTTGCCTCGGAACAACATGCCATTGCTGAACGCGATGCCCGGCAGTTTGCAGAACAGGCTCTGGCGCGGGAACGAATGGCAAGAGCGGAGTTGGAGCAATCGCTGCTTTGGCGGTTTGCTGCCTCGTTACGGCATATCCGGTTAAAGCTGCGATCAAATGAATAGCAGTTTCTGAACCGCATTTAACAATGAATCCGCATAATCGTCGGGTGGCGGCAGCATGGTGGCAAAGTCCTCTTTACCGGCCACCAAGATCGTTGGAATGCCGAACGCTTTTCCCGCCGCGATATCAGCCACGGCATCTCCAATCAAAATCGTATTGTCTTTCGTTGCTTGCGGAAAATCGCGCAGCGCCTGCTCAAGCAATCCGGTCTTTGGCTTACGGCAATTGCATTGGTTGTAATCGTGAGGGCAGTAGTAAATTGCATCCAAGTGCGCTGAGTCTTTATTCAGTTCAGCGGACAATGCTGCATGTGTATTGCGCAAGTCCTGTTCACTGAATCTGCCTAGAGCAATGCCGCGCTGGTTCGAAACTACAATGGCCAAAATGCCTCGCTCATTCAATAGGCGAACCGCTTCAGCCGCTCCGGGCAACAATTCTAAGTCTTCGGGTCTTCCAACGTAGCTACCTTCCGGCGCCTTACGATTCAATACGCCATCCCGGTCCAATAAGACGGCTTTGATTGACTGCAACTTACTTGTGCGCAAGCTCATGTTGGGCGCGATCCAAATCCTCCGGAATGCCAATATCCAAAAAGTAGCCGGAACATCGGAATGCACGTGGCTTCAAGCTGCTCAAGTTTGCCATCAGAAAGTCGGTTTCAAGCGAGAATCTGTCAGGCAAACCGACTGGCCAACTTATTCGGGCGTTCATAGCAAATACACCGCCGTTAATCCATCCCCGGCCGCTGCCTCCCTTTTCGGTAAAAGCAACCACACAGTCTCCCTGTGTCAGTACGCCTCCATAGCGCGAAATATTCTCTTGCTCAACTATAGACAGTGTTATCTGTTGTTGGAATCCGATGTGTTCCGCCAGAAGCGCGCGATAATCAACGTCCAGGATGGTGTCACCATTTAGTCCCAAGACGTTTGCTTCTTCTGCCTGATCGAGCGCTTTCCGTATGGCGCCGCCTGTTCCCAGCGGCTCATGCTCGATGGAGTAGTCAATCGCCATCCCTCGATAACTTGAGCCGAAGTAACTACTAATTACTTCGTGCAGATGGCCGACGGAAAGGATGACTCTATTGCAGCCGGAACTGTTAAGCCTTTCGATCAACATCTCCAGGAACGGCTGATTGCCGATTCTAACCATAGGCTTCGGAATGCCTTTTAGACGGCTACCCAATCTGGTACCAAAGCCGCCGGCGAGGATTATCGCTTCCAAGAAATCCTCATTGAACGCGCCATGCTTGCACGCCCGCCGATGTGAAGTGAGCCGTGAAAACCATGCCGTCGTCATACAGGGATCGGATGGCTGAGGTCACTTTTTGCTTCAACATGGGATCGACCAAAAACATCATAAATCCACCGCCGCCGGCGCCTGAAATCTTGGCGCAATAAGCCCCCGATGCCAGAGCCTTCTCATAAAGATTATTGATGCGTTCGGTGCTGATATTGTGTGCCATATTCTTTTTGGCATCCCAACTGGTGCGTAGCACTTCGTAGAGTTCAGCGAAGCGGCCTCGAAGCAGGCATTCCTTCATTCGGATGGCGTCGGCCTTGAGTTGGTGCATGGCGGCGATCGCAGCCTCATTGTTCGTCTCGACGTTGCGCATTTGTTCGTCGATAATCTCGGCCGACATTCTCGATTTTCCGGTGTAAAAAAGAATCATGGATGATTCCAACTCAGAGACAATCCAGTCTTTGATACGCAGAGGGTTTACCAGGACACGCCCATCGCCGCCAAATTCCATGAAATTAAACCCACCGAAGGCTGCCGCGTATTGATCTTGTCTGCCGCCATTAAGTCCGGCTTCCACACGCTCGATATGGAATGCCGTTCCCGCTAACTCATAATCGTCCAATGGGACGCTCAGCCATTCGCAATAGGCTTTCAGAATGGCGACCACTAACGTAGATGAAGCGCCAAGGCCTGACCCCATTGGCACATCTACCTGGGTGCTTAATCGCACGCTCAGCGGTTTGTCGTTGTTGAACTGCTTCACAACGTAGTTGTGGACGCACTTCAGCAGGTCTAAGTGACCGTCGGTCTTTAATTTGTTCAGTGACGAGTAACGAAGCACTTTATCCTGGTCGGAAGACGCGAACTCGACAATGCCGTGATCTGTCTTCTCTAATGTTGCGTAAGCATAGTAATCGATCGTTGCGTTCAAGATGCTTCCACCGAAAATGTCGCAGTAAGGTGAAACATCGGTTCCACCTCCAGCGAGCCCAACTCGCAGGGGAGCGCGGGATCTAATCGTCATACAAAGGTCGAAGCGTGAGTATAGCCCATATGCGCATCGAAAGCGCTGGTCTGTATACTATGGTGAATGCAAAGCTAGGTCGCAATTCTAAAACGTACTTGATTTGGTGAAAATAAGCAATTGATAAGGATCAAGCGGCTATTAAGTGGAAAGGCGTCCCGTCGTGGCAATCGCCCTACCGAGCACCTGATAAGATCCTCCGGGCTTTTTGACGAAAGTTACTACCTTGCAACAAATGCCGATGTTGCAAAGGCCGGGGTTGATCCGCTAACGCATTATCTGAACTTCGGCCAGCATGAGGGACGGCGGCCATCGAAGGACTTCGACCCAAGGTTCTATCTACAGGCCTACCCGGACGTCAGAACGTCGGGATTGGATCCTTTCGAGCACTTTATTCGTTATGGTTTGGCAGAGCGAAGACAGGCAAAGTCTTGGGCCCAGGTAATTTCAGACTCGAGTCTATTTGATGCCAACTACTATCGGGCAGCCAACTTGGATGTGACGCTTGCCGGTTGCGATCCTTTGCAACACTATCTCGATTTTGGTAAAGCAGAAGGTCGCCGCCCGTCGCTCGATTTTGATCCGGCGTACTATCTTGACGTCAATCCCGACATTCGACATGCCAAGGTAGATCCACTTTTGCATTACGTTCAAGAGGGCAGCCAAGAGGGGCGATTGCCGCATGGCCCTGGACTGGCGGGCAAAGAAGTCGCTGCGGCTGTGGAGGAAATCAAGAACAGCGGCAGGTTCGACACCAGCTTTTACCTCGGTAACAACCCGGCGCTGCGTCTCTCTGGCATCGATCCGATTTTCCATTATGTTGTCGCTGGCCATCAGCAGTTTCTTGACCCCTCGCCAGTATTCTCAGCGGCCAAATATCTAGCAGAGAATCCGAAGGCCTTCGAATCAGGGATTAACCCTCTGACCTACGACATTCGACAAGGCCCGCAGCTCGGAGCTGAAGTGGATCGCGCGTTGGTCCCAGAGACACCGGCGACTGCTGAACGCCGTATTGGTGTTGCGTTTTTCAGTCGCTATCTATTTACGTTCAACCCGGAAGATGCCGCCGGAAAGTTTGCTAGAGACGCCGTCGCCGAGCTCTCAACGCGGTCACCAGTGCTCAAAATTGAAAGGCAAACCCCTGACGTATCCATTGTTGTGCCTGTCTATGGGCAATTGGCTTTTGCTCTTGGATGCCTGGACTCTTTAAGCCTGCACAATAGTAAGTATTCAGCTGAAATCATTGTGATGGATGACGCATCTCCCGACGCGTCGCAGACCCGGTACTTGGGATCGATCCCGTGGATAAATTATCAGCGGCGCGAACAGAACGGTGGTTTCATCGAAACTTGCAACGAGGGTGGAAGGGCAGCCCGCGGACGCTTTCTCGTTTTCCTGAACAGTGACACGCGTGTAGTAGCTAATTGGTTAGATGAACTCATTGACAGTTTTCAAATTTTTCCCAAGGCCGGATTGATTGGATCGAAGCTATTGAATGGGGATGGAACATTACAAGAGGCCGGCGGAATCTTTTGGCGCGATGCTAGTGCGTGGAACTATGGCCGCAATCATGATCCCGGCCATCCAAAGTATAGTTTTGCTCGCCAAGTAGATTACGTTTCTGGGGCTTCGATCGCTTTGCCGACTGAAGTGTGGCATCGCATGGGCGGTTTTGATGTCGCCTACCGTCCGGCGTACTGTGAAGACTCAGACTTGGCATTCCGCTTGCGCGCGGCTGGGTACGAAGTATGGTTCCAGCCTCTATCAATTGCAATTCACTACGAAGGTAAAACGCATGGCCGCGACCTAAACACCGGCGGTAAGGCTTACCAAGTGGCAAACATGCGGCGTATTAGGGAACGCTGGGGCGCTTCGATGGCTACACACCGCCCTAACGGTTGCTTGCCGGATCTGGAAGCAAACCGGATGGCTCGTGAAAGGCTTTTGTTTATCGATGCGTTGACGCCGAGACCGGATCGTGACGCCGGCTCTATCTTTACAGTCCAGGTTCTAAGGGCGTTCCACGAACTGGGTTATCAAATTACCTTCGTTGCGCAGCACGATTATGGCTACAAGGGTAAATACACCAACGACTTGCAGCGACTTGGCATTGAGTGCTTATATAGTCCATTTTTTTGTAACATCGAAGACGTTCTGAAGTTTCGAGACAATTTCGATATCGTGTTTGGCTGTCGCGTGAACGTGGTTGCAGATATTTATGCTGAAATTCGCAAACGCTTGCCGTCAGCACGCATTATTTTCGAAAATGCCGATCTGCATTATTTGCGGGAAGAACGCGAAGCCTTTCTTACAGGGAACCGTTCAAAAAGAATCGCCGCCGCTATGACGAAATCAGCTGAATTGGAATTAATGGCAAAAGTGGACTGCACGATTGTTCATACCAATGTTGAGACGCAGATCATCAAGCAGCAATTGCCAGTGGATAACATTGTCGAGTTTGCCGCTGTGTACGACATCAAACCCACGTCGGTACCGTTTGAAAAACGTTTCGACGTGATGTTTTTAGGCGGATTTTTGCACACGCCTAATATTGATGCGGTTATGCACTTCGTTAAATTTGTTTGGCCACTTCTGGTGCAGCGCCTACCGCAACAAGCGCGGTTTGTGATTGTTGGATCGTCTCCGCCGCGCGAAGTTTTAAATCTAGCGAGTGAAAGAATTATTGTTGTAGGTTTTGTGGAAGATTTAGCGCCTACTTTCGACACGGCCCGTGTCTTTGTGGCACCCTTGCGTTATGGCGCGGGAATCAAAGGTAAGGTGATTCAAAGTCTTTGCCATGGCACTCCAGCTGTGATGACCTCGATTGCCGCTGAGGGTATTGGTTTAACGTCCGGAAAAGATGCCATGATCGCCGACGCAGATCGTGATTTTGCCGAAGCTGTCGAACACGTCTATTTCAATCAAGTCTTGTGGTATTCACTGCAGACGGCTGGCTATCGCTTCGTTGAGAACAATTATTCGTGGGCACGCTGCCATGAAATTCTGAAAAATGTGCTGGACACGGCGGATGCGACTTGGCTCGCGCGGCAAGATCATAATTTGCGGCTCCGGCTAGAGGAATTGACGTCTGACGAACCGCTAGCCCCCAAAAGTATCGGCAAGCACGTTTAGGATTATTTAACGGATACCGCCAAAACCGCCAGTGTCGCCGCGGGCGATTTCGGATCTGCTGCGCTGTGATCTTGGAGATAGAACTTGGTTCCATTACGCACCCACTTTTCGGTGCGTACCTCGCCCTTTGACGCGCCCATTGCCATTATCGGGCCATCTGGTGTGCTCACGTGTATTTCCACGGTAGTTGCTGTCGTGCTCCAGCTCAATGCGGTAATTCCTAATCCACTGCCATCGGTCACGACAATAGGGTTGGGGCTGGCAGTCATCACCGTACCAGGCCTCGTCCAGTTATCGGACGCCAGTTCCGTTGACTGTTGGGCTTCAGTTGTCTTCCAGTGATAAAGCACTGAATCTGAAACGGTGTACTCGGCTTCGAGTTTTGTTTTGACGAAATCTCTGAGCGCTTGCGGTAGGTTCGGTCCCATTTCTGAAACTGGCGGACCAATGAAATAAGCGATTCGGTGCGCTCGCATCCGGCTTGCCAGCGTTTCCGCGTCGGGGCTCCCATTAATCTCATTGGCGAAATCTAAATTGTGCCAATTGTCAATGAATGCGGTTCCGTCCAGGCCAGCAGTTGATGGCGGTCCTAGAAATGCAATCCGACTGCCAGGCGCCTTGTCGTTTAAGTAGGCTATGATTTCCCGTTCTGGGGCAATTGCGGTAACGTAAGCTCTCGCCTCTTGACGCTGCATCAAAGGGTTGAGGAACCCGTCTTTTTGATACCAGCCGGAAGCGGGCAGGAAATAGGCGTTCAGCCCTATGCACACTATGCAGGCGAGCCAAAATACCTTGTATAACCTCCTGTCTGAGACGCGAAGGTCGCACAGTAGTGCTGCTGCGCCACAGGTGATCATCGGCAAGCCTGAGTACAGGTATCTCGAATAAGCCATGAACACGATCGAGAAAAATAGGAAGAGTGTTCCTACAATTACATTCAAGAGCGCAGGGACTTTCCAGTTGCGCCTGAACGCCAGTAGAGACAGGGGAATCAGGAAGACGTATTGAAAGCCCAAAGCGCCCTTGTTGGATTCCAAGTATCCACCTTCGTATGTCATTCGAAAGAAAGTTACTGGATCAACGCTGCTGTGGAATCGATGCTCAAGTGCGTCGCGAACGAAATAAGGAGACTTGAAAACATTATTGGCAAACGGAAAGAATGGATTGCCAGTCTCAATCCACGCTCTTAAATAGGCTGGCGCTCCGATCACCAGAACCACACCGACAAGCATTGCTGCAATCTTCGGTTCGATACGAATCTTAGATCGGTATCCCAATATCAATGCACAAGGTATCAACGGAATCAGGAGCGTGATCGCACTGAATTTAGTCGCCAGGAGGGCTCCACATATCGCGGCCGTGGCCCAAAGGTACGCTGTACGATTACTGAGTAAATATTGGCTCACCGACGCGAGACAGGACAGAGATAAAAACGCTACAAGATTCTCCGAGTAGACCGAACCAGTTACTAAGTCAACTAACGGCGTGGACAGCCACAACAGGCATAGCAGCGAAGCAAGTGCGCGAGTTGCACCGATCTGCTTCGCTATTGCGAAAACCAAGGCCGAGACGCCTCCGAGTAAGCCGAGATTCAATAGGCGAGCGGCGAACTCACCACCGATACCGTAGGCAAGTGTAAAGAGCCAGTCAGCGCCCAGAGGAATCAGCGACCAGCTAAACTGCCTAAAATCAAGGTCATATTTGTGAACGAGCGCTATTCTCGCCGGTACCGCCATGTGCGTAACCAAGCCATCAGCGCCAACCTCTGGCTTGCACGCCAGGAGAAGGTAAAAGTACAGAAAAAAGGAGATTCCAACTTCGAGGCCAAGTTCGACAGTCGAAGTAGACTCGGCGGGTAGAATCCAGCCGCGAAACACTGCCAACCAGTGTTCGAGTCTTTTCAGATCAAATGCAATGATGGCGAAAAGTGCAGCCAAATACACAAATGGGTAGTGTATTTGGATCCTTACGACGAACTCGAAAACAGCGATAACGGCCGACGCTCCGGTTGCAATTGCAATCAAGGGGTTGTCTTGTTCACGCAGTAGCCGGTCGCCAAGACTAAGAAAAGCGACAAAGCAGAGCAAGCAACTGAACAGCGCCCCGGCGCCAATCAATGACCAAGCCGTCAAGATGACAGCAACGCAGAATAGCGGCCGGAAATAGTTTCTCTCGAATAGCCCACAGAAGCCGCCGGCGACGGCGAATGTCAGCGCCAGGGAGATAAAGCGAGTAAGTCCTTGGTCAGCCCAAATCTCTTGGTTTAGGAGATGGTTAGTAATGAAACCATATGCACTTAGGACAAGTAGTATACTCGCTGCCGTCCAAAGAATTACGCGCTGAATAAGACCCATTGTCTATATCGATCTCACCAAAGTATCCCATGAGCGACTTGTTCGACCGATTTATGCGTGTAGCGTATTATTGAAAGGTCTATGTCATTTTGGCCGCAGTAACGCGTGCATGCTAGGCGATCGCTTAAATCATGCAGGCCCTTACCTTTAAATCCATTCGCATTCTTTCGACAGGTTCGTATGTACCGTCGCGAGTAGTTACTAACGCCGAAATCGTTTCTGGCTTGCCCACCTCGTCCGAGTGGGTGGAGCAAAACCTTGGAATAAAAGAGAGGCGAGTTGCAGGCAATTGCGAACTAACATCTGATTTGGCGGCAGAAGCAGGACGTAGAGCACTTGCAAACGCCGGCTTGACGGCGAACGACTTGGAACTTTTAGTTGTTGCGACTGCGACGCCCGATCGCAAATCTCCTTCGACGGCCTGTATTGTGCAAGCGAAGCTCGGAATAACAAATCAGTGCCCTGCGTTTGACGTGTCGGCAGTTTGTACGGGTTTTTTATATTCGCTGACAATTGCCGCTAAATTCGTGGAAAGCGGATCTTGTAAACGGGCCCTTGTTATCGGAGCGGACCGGTTTTCGAGCATCACGGATTGGAAAAATAGAAATTGCGTTTTCTTCGGTGATGGCGCAGGTGCGGTGATTATCGACCGAAATCTTAATGGCGATGGATTCTTTTCCAGTCTGCTTTTTGCAGACGGAAGAGGTATGGATGGATTTACCGTTCACAAAGAGTCGACGACATTTTCAATGGACCCCAAGGCTGTGTATCAATCGGCAACGACTGTGCTTCCGCAAGCGATTTTGGACTTGCTTTCGGCGCATGAAATGACGATTAACGATGTCGCTATGATTGTTCCCCACCAGCCTTCTATCCGGGTGCTGAAGAAAACGGGCGAATTATTGGGCGCAGCTGATGGCTTGATTAAAATGAATCTGCAGAAGTACGCCAATACCGCGGGTGCAACTGTGCCTTTGCTGCTGGACGAATTGAACAGTCAGGGAAGCATAAAAAAAAACGACATGATCCTGTTTGCGGCAGTAGGCAGCGGATGGACATGGGGTTCGGCACTCTATAAGTGGATTTAGCATGAAAGCAGATGAACTGGTTGTAATTGCAGGCGCGAGCGGCGGACTCGGACTTTCAGTTACGGAATTCCTGTTGAATTCTGGACGCCGAAAACTGGCGTGTCACTATAGAAGCCACCCGACTGACATCTCAAATTTATTGAAGCGCTTTGATCTTGATCCGGCAATGCATTTGGTTCAGGCGGATCTGTCCAGCGAGCCGGAAGTCGCTCAATTCCGGAATAAGGTTCATTCGCGATTCGGTGACGCATTTGCACTTGTGAATCTGGTGGGATCTTCATCGAACCGGATGTCTTGGAAAATGAGCTTGGTTGAGTTTGAAGGGGTGCTGGCAGCGAACGTGCGTAGCGTTTTTTTGACGTGCCGCGAGTTCATTCCGGAAAATGCGAGCCCAAGAGCGTGGGCGAATCATTAATGTTTCCAGTGTCGTAGCATATATCGGGGCGGCGGGCGCGTCGCATTACTGCGCGGCGAAAAGTGCCGTGCTTGGCTTTACAAAGTCTTTGGCGCTGGAACTAGCGCCGAAAAATATCTTTGTGTCAGCGGTTGCGCTGGGCTACATGGATTTTGGGTTGATTCATCAAATTCCCGAGTCGCAGCAAGAAGATATTAAGGGACACATTCCGGCCAAACGATTTGGAACTGGCGCGGAAGCGGGTAATCTTATTCAATATCTGCTGGGAGATGGCGGCGGGTACTCCGGTGGCCAGGTTTATCACTTGAATGGCGGGCTTTACGGATGAGTTTGGTTCAGCGGCGGATTGATACCGCCGGTTGTGCAAGCGATTATTTGAGTTTGTTTGCCGATTGCTTTCCGGAGACAGCAGGAACGCCCTTACAAACCGAGGCACATTATCGCTGGAAATACGGTACACCAGGAAAGGTATCGGAAGTTTTTGAGTTTGGCGCGTTCGAAGACACCAAAATGGTGGGCTACTATGCAGCTTTGCCATTTCATTACGGGCGCGAGGGCCAATTTGTCGGCGGGCTAGTTTGCGATGTGATGACGCACAGCGCGATGCGCGGGCGCGGGATGTTCACCAAGCAAGGGAAGTTTGCTACATCGGAAATGGCAGACGCTGGAATCGATTTTGTTCTTGGATTTCCTATTCGAAAATCTGTTATTCCTGGTCATTTGAAAGTCGGCTGGCACATTGCGTTCGATTTGCCGGTGTTTTTTAAGTTGCTAAATCCACACGCTCCACTGGCCGCAAGGAAATTGGCGTGGTTATCATTACCGGCGAAGGCCATTTCACAAACCTACCTCCAGGTTCTACGATTTTCGAGGCGGCACGATAGGGACGTGTTAAAGACGGACCTCCAGTCGTTGCTTGGTCTCGCCGAATATGATGACTTCATTCGCGAATGGATGACTCAGTATGTGTTCCCGTTGAATCGTACGCGTGAGTTTTTATCCTGGCGGTTGAGCGCACCGAAAAGCGAATACCAGATTTTTGTTTTACGCGTTGCCTCAAAGTTGAGCGGAATCGCTATCACACGAGTGAATAAGCTGGAAGGATTTGATGCGCTGGCGATTGTCGACATTCTCGTTCTCGACGAAGCAAAGAGTGCGATCAGTAGCTTGCAAGACGCGATTGAAAAAGAGGCGCGATCAAGGAATGCAGCGGCGGTTGTGGTGATGTTGCCGAAACCGGAAGCTTCACGGCTGCGGCTTTATCGAAATGGGTTTTTTCGTTCGCCAGTGATTTTTCAGCTTATTTTGAAGTGGCTTTCGAAAGCGCCACCGCCAGAACGTTTTAGCGACGCTTCAGCGTGGCACTTAACTTGGGCCGACACTGACAACTTGTGATTGCGGCATCGTTTCCAGGTAGCCAATGAGGGTTTCGAAAGATCCAGCATTACTGGCAAGGATGGATCTGACCTTCGTTTCGCAGCCCTTGATTCCAAAGTAGTGAATGAATTTGGTTGCTGCTGACAGTGGCAGACGTGGCTGGTCGGGGTCGATTTCCCTGGGATGAAGATAAAGCATCATGGGCGCGCCATGCGCATTGCTGCGGCGAATCAAGCGATTGACGAACCAAGACGGAAAAAGACGTAGGTAAACGCCCATATAAAAGTGCAGTAATTTGAGACTGGGAATTGGAAACTCCCAAATTCCGCTCATCGGCGCGTGGATGCGATACGGGAAGTCTTCGATGCCGTATAAAAATGTTTTTCCGGCAAACACGGACGATGAATAGCGAAGCCCGGCGTCGGACAGCGTTTGGTAATACCAAGGTTGAATGGCTTTAGTGACTGAGAACGAAGGTGCGCGAAAGCCAAGGACTTTGCGTCCGGTAATGGCTTCGAGGATTCCGCAGGATCGGTTAAGATCTTCGCGAAATTCAGCAGGTGACATGCCTGACACAAGGCGATGCCGGTAGCCGTGCGAGGCAACTTCGTGTCCGGCCGTCGAGATTTGGCGAACTATGTCTGGATAGGTTTCGGCGATACTGCCGAGAACGAAGAATGTTGCCTTGATGCCGGAGGAATTGCACAAATCCAAGAGGCGCTGCATGAGACTACGAAATTCGGGGGGGCGGTCTTTAAAGCCGCTCACGTCGAGGCCAGGATAGTTGGCGTGATACCACTCTTCGATGTCAAAGGTAATGAAATTCGTCGCCGAATCAGGCATCTCATACTATATTAAGAGCAACTGAAATGGGTGAATGACCGCTAAGACTAAATTGACTCCAGAGGTCTCTGCGCAAGCTGCAAGCGCTACAGAGTGTGCGGTTGTTATACCTGCCTACAAACCTTCTGGCGTACTGGTGGAATTAGTTGAAAAGCTGCGCGGCCAACCTGGAATTGCAGGTGTGGTTGTTGTGGATGATGGAAGCGGAACGGCGTTCGAAGATATATTCGAGCGGATTCGCTGTATGGACCGAACCATGGTGGTTCGGCACTTTGTCAACTTGGGCAAAGGAGCGGCGTTAAAGACAGGACTGAATCAGGCTGCGTGCGCGTACCCGAACAGTCCAGGTTTTGTTACAGCCGATGCAGATGGCCAGCATACCCCGGAAGACATCGTTAAGGTAGCGATCGCGCTGCAAAAGAAATCGAGAGCGCTGGTCATTGGCGCCCGACAGTTCGATGGCGAGGTGCCGTTGCGCAGCAGATTCGGCAATACACTTACGCGCAGCGTGATGCGGGCGGTAACCGGACAGAAGCTGACGGACACGCAGACTGGGCTGCGCGGCATTCCTAGAGAGTTCCTTACCTCGCTGCTAAGGGTTAAGTCCACAGGCTACGACTTCGAATTGGACATGCTCGTGGAGTGCAAATACACGCACCGAAGCATCACCGAAGTTCCGATATCCACGATTTATATTGACGACAATAAATCTTCGCATTTCAATCCGCTACGCGATTCGATGCGGATCTACTTTGTCTTTGTGCGATTCGCGGCAGTGTCGCTAGGTAGCGCGCTGATCGACAACGTAACCTTCTATGCCGCTTTGCACTTTACGGCAAAGATTCTGGTGGCTCAGACAGTTTGCCGCATTGTTTCAGGAACGTTTAACTACTGGGCCAACAAGCGAAGCGTGTTTCATTCGAATGCCAGAAACCAAATCGCGCTACCCAAATACTGCTTGGCAGCATTGCTGGCCGGAAGCTTAAGCTACATTGGGATCCGCGCCCTGGTGAACTATGTTGGCATGCAGGTTATGCCCGCGAAACTGCTGGCTGAAGCGGTTATGTTTGTTTTCAGCTTTGTGATTCAGCGAGACTTGATCTTCCGGCAGCCCGAACCGACTGACGATACAACCTCGTAGCGTTAATGCGAGATGGCCGCTTCGTCCCAATAAGTCTGAACTTGGCCCGCCGTTTGAATGACTGCAATACGCATCTTTCCGTTAGGTTGCACTGTGAATGGGACGTTGAATTGCTGCCAAGTTTGAGTGGGATTGACCGTGACAGTTGTCCAGCCATTGCCGGTAGTATCGTGGGTGACAAGTTCGCACGTAGCTGCACC